>NZ_NESK01000012.1 GCF_003063415.1 Limnohabitans sp. 2KL-17 | reverse complement strand
CGCATCGTGAAAAGGCTCTCGGTGAAGGTGTCAGCGCCGCGCATCATGTGTCCGTGTAGTTGCTCAACAATTAACGTTTCTCAGGGGCTCGGCGTGGACCTAAACATGGGAGTATTTCAGCAGCCTGTTAAATAGAACTCTATTGAGTGCTTGATATTATTGATTGAAACTTAAAATCAACTACGTTCAAAATACCTTTATCCTTGGTATATTTTCTCAATAGCGGTTTCAAAATTACGCGTAAATAATGGTGTGTCATAAAGTGGACCGTTATCGATACCGTGCTTGACTCGATTTTTCAAACTTCGTAAAAGAGTAGCATCGTTGTAAATGCGAAGCGCCAAGGCTTCGTAGTCTTCTTCATTGTGTACCGTCAGCTCTGCCAGACCAGTTGCATGCAATAAGCTACTGGCGACTCGGCTGGCAAATGTTTGTCCGGCGCGGGTGACCAATGGAACGCCTGCCCAAAGCGCATCCGATGCCGTAGTGTGTGCGTTGCATGGGAAGGTGTCGAGAAAGAGATCTGCATGTGACAAACGTGTCAAATGTTGAGCCTCAGGCAAGAATGAGGCGAAAATAATCCTGTTTGGATCGATGCCTTCTTCTGCAGCATAGCGAAGCAAATTGCTTTGAGCCCGCTCTGTAGATTTCAACATCCAGAATACGCTGTTGGGAGCTTGTCGCAAAATGCGCATCCAAAGCTTGAATTGTGAAGGTGTAATTTTGTAGGCGTTGTTGAAGCTACAAAATACGAATTTATTTTCTGGAAGGTCACTTGGCCTAGCTTGTGTCAGGTCGGGCTTTGGTCTGCCGTTGTTATTGGGTTGGTAGCAGTCAGGCATATAAATCACTTCTTCGGTGAAAAACTCCTGATTGTCTGGCGTGATCAAGGTGTGATCGGCCACGATGTAATCGATGAAACTTGCGCCCATGGTGCCTGGGTAACCCAGAAAATTGATTTGAACCGGTGCTGCGCGCTCAGCGAAAATAGTTGGGCGGCTGCCTTCCGTGTACCCCTTTAGGTCAATCGCAATGTCAATTTCCAGTTCGCGTGACAAGTTGACTACAGCACGATCACTGTAATGGTAAACCTCGTGGTAATGGTCAAACAGAAGTCGCAGCCGCTCGGTGTATTCATCCTGTCGACTGACATCTAATGAAAATGCGTGCAGTTCAAATTTGTCACGGTTGTGCGCTTTGAGCATGCCCTCTATCAACATGGCCGTTGCATGGTTGAAAAAATCGCATGAATAGTAGCCAATTTTTATTTTTGAATGGTGTTGGTATTTTTTCAAAGGCCCCAAAATACCCGTCGCGGTTACTTTCTTCGCCCAACTCTGGTTGTATTTGAGATGCACTTCAGCGTCATTCGAAAAAATGATGGGTACGAAGGGGCCCGAGTACTCGCATTTCTCATCATTTTTCAAGACATCAAGTGTGGCGTCGTATTTGGCCCAATCGCAATGGAAGCACATGGTGTAAAGGAATGAGCCTGATGCCGATGGGTTCACCTCGCAGGCCCGCTCCGCATACTCCCAGGCCTTGTTCAGATCTCTTTTAATGAGCATAGCGGTGGAGATATTGCCCAAGGCCATGCTATTTTTTGGATCAATGGTCAAAACCATTTCAAACTTGTCGATGGCCTCGTCCATGCGTTTGAGCCGTGACAAAAGATTTCCATAATTAATCAGTGCTGTAACGCGTTTGGGCTCCAGTTGCAGAGCTTCTTCGTATTTTTCGATGGCTGCATCCATCTTTTTCATTCGGCAAAGCACTTCAGCATGGCCGCACAGTTGGTGAGCCGTCGCCTTGCCGTTGGCATGGAGTGCTTCGAAGGCTTCAAGGGCAGATACGTTAAGCCCTCGCTCCATCAACAGAAGGGCTTTGCAAAAAAGCAGATCATTGCTGTCAGGAATAAGCTTTATCGCCATGTCTAGAAGGTCGACAGCGCCTTGGGTCTGTTTGAGCAGGTTCAAACTGGTGGCCATGCGGACGTAAGCCGTGACGTTATGCGGGTCGATGCTTAAGAGTTCGGCATAACTGTTGACCGCTTCCGCATAAGCGCCCATGGTTTCGTGGCAACGGCCAGTCAACAAATGCACGAGTTCTGGTTGCTCAGCAGCCGTTTGACACTTTTTGAGAAAAGGCAAAGCCAACTCATGGGCCTGGTGCTTGAAGTGAATTTTCGCAATGTTCAGATTGGCCAAGCAGTGCAGCGGACTGAACTTTAAGATTTGTGCATAACTTTCGATGGCTTTTTGGTCTTGGTTTGTCTGCAAATACGACAGGGCACAAAAATCATGCAGCTTGATTTCATGAGGTGTGCGTTTTAAACCCGCTTGGCAAGCAACGATACATTCCCGATATTTTTTGGCTTGGTACAACTGATCTGCACGGCCTGTCCAATAAGCATTGCGCTCATGAGAAGCAACGGGTTGTCCCATCTTCAAACTCCATTTTCGAATTCGTCCCTACAGGCCAAGCTTTGATCAAGCTGCAATCTTCCGAACTTGCGGACCTAGGATGCTCTCCAGTGCGCTCAATTCAGACAATAGCAAGGGGTCGCGAGCGTGGTGTTTCAGCGCCCTCAAGGTCACTTGGTGGGCACGGTAGTGATCGCCTTCACAGCGCAACACGCGTACCCAGTGTCGCCAAGTTTCCAGCGTGGTTTGAGTGCCTTGTAGCGTGACCAGTTTTTCCAAAGCTTTGGCTGCCTCGGACCAATGGTTTTGAATCTCGCTGAGCAAAATGTGCGTCACCAGCAGATCTTCACTGTCCGGGTATTCTTGAAATGCGGTTTGAATCAACTCGACCGCATCCTGCAGGCGGTCTGATGCCACCAATTTAGCTGCGAGCTCGCGCACGTCAGCGGGTGAACTGGCCGGGGCGAAGTGGTCTGCCTTGAACGTGGCGTCAAAGGCGGAGTTTTGTGAGTGGGTAACTTGCAGCATGGTGTGATCCTTGTCAGCGCCAAGCGGCAAAAGCTTGCCGACCTCTTGGGCGCAAGCATTAATAAGCAATAGTCAGGCCAGGTGCCTGTAGGTCGGATATGTTGTCGCGTGGCGCGATCAGCTCAGCAAATGCAAAACCATGACCGGTTGCTGGTTGGCTTGCGAAAGCATGGCCGTTCCTGCCTCTTGAATGATCTGGGCTCTGGCCAAATCTGCCGTCGCCTTGGCATAGTCGGTATCAATCAAGCCACTTCGGGACGCGCTCATGTTCATGGACACGTTGGCAGAGTTGTCAGCGGCAAAATTCAGCCGGTTCATGGCGGCACCCCATGTCGTGCGTGCCGACAAAATGCTGGTCTGGGATGCTTTGATGTCTGTCAGTGCCGAACTGGCATTGGCCGTGGTGCCAACTCCGCTGCTTGTCAATGCTCCCAGTGAGCTGAAATCACTGAAAGTGACCTGCATGGCATCGCTGCTCTCACCAGACGCGCCAATTTGCAAGTTGACAGGACTGCTCAAGCTTCCGTCAAGCACCTTGTTACCGTTCCAAGAGGTGGATGTAATGATCGTGCTCATGCCGGCTTGCAGTTCTATGAACTCGCTGTTTAGGGCTGTGCGGTCGGTCGTTCCATTGGTGTCGTTGGAAGACTGAATGGCCAACTCGTTCATGCGTGTCAACATGTTGGACAGAGCCTGTGCAGCACCATCGGCAGTTTGGATCATGCTGATGCCATCGTTGGCATTTCTGACTGCTTGATTCAGACTCAGGATTCTGGATTGCATGCGGTTGCCAATGGCCATGCCCGCTGCGTCGTCGGCTGCGCTCGAGACCCTCAAGCCTGTGGCCAGTTCGGTCATGGCGTGTTGCAGGTTGCGGCCATTGATGGAGAGCGAGTTTTGAGCTTGTTGGGCTTGCAGATTCGTATTGATGGTCGTCATGGGCAGACTCCTGCAGGGCTTGGTCCGTAATCTGGGCGTGCATTAATGCAACTGTTAACAGTTCAATCAACACGAGGGGCAATAACGCATGCCAACAAAAACGCCCCGGACGATGCCGGGGAAGTACTTACTGATCAGCGTTACTTAAGCAGTGACAAGACCGACTGAGGTTGCTGATTGGCTTGGGCCAACATGGCGGTTGAAGCTTGCTGGATGATTTGCGTGCGGGCCAATTCAGTGGTGGCTTGCGCGTAGTCGGTGTCTTCAATCTGACTGCGCGATGCACTGGTGTTCATGGCCACGTTGGCCAGGTTGTCAGCGGCGGAGGTCATGCGGTTGACTTTGGCACCGAGGGTAGATCGGAATTGGTCCACGGCAGTGATGGCCGCGTCTATGTCAATGACAGATGCTTGTGCATCGGAGTTCGATGAAACGTCCAAAGAAGATACAGTGAGAGCCGTGGAATCCATCGCTTGAAATGCGACAGTAATGGATGAAGTCGAATCGCCTTCTGTGCCAACTTGAAAAGTCATCGTATCGTAAGATGCACCACCACCAAGGATGCTCATACCGTTCCACTGTGTATTTTCAGCAATCCGCGTCACTTCGGATGCCAGTTCATCGATTTCAGTCTTTATTGCTTCACGGTCAGTCGTTCCGTAGGTGTCGTTTGCAGCTTGCACCGACAACTCACGCATGCGTTGCAGCATGTTGGTGATTTCTTTGGTCGCGCCTTCAGCCGTTTGCATCATGGAGATGCCGTCGTTGGCATTGCGCACGCTCTGGTTCAGGGCTTTGATCTGGGATGTCATGCGGTTGGCGATGGCCAAGCCGGCGGCGTCATCGGCTGCGGTGTTGATGCGCTTGCCGGTTGACAGCTGCTCCATGGCTTTGGACATGCTGCGGTTGTTCACCGACATGGCGTTTTGGGCAACGATGGACTTGACGTTTGTATTGATAACAGAGGACATGGTCTTACTCCTTGAAGAGATTTTTCAAACGGTCGGCAGGAACCAAAGGGAGTAGGACCTGCCTGGATACACAGAAAGTCAGAATTGATTTCCTGTTACTTGATGAATCGGCTGTTGGATCGGGAACTTGAGAAGCTTGATTCAATTTTTTTAAATCAAGTCTTTTCATTCAGCAGCATGCCTCGCACATCCTTGAGGTTGTGTGCTACGCGCAGCAAGGCTTCATCTGGGATTTGTCGAATCACTTCACCAGTATCAGAGTTTCTGACCTTGATGACCACTCTGTCGACGGACTTGTCAATGCTGAAATTGAGGTTGCGCCCAGAGTCACTCATTTGTTCGTTGAGTTGGTCGATGGCCTTGCGCAAGTTGTCTTCTTGCGCTTTTTTTTCCTGTGGCGGTGCAGCCGCCACGGGTGATGTTTGCAACCCGGGAGATGCTTCTTTTTGACCGTTCTCCACCTTGGGCGGTTCTGAAGGCGCACGCAATGGGGGGCTACCAGCAAGTTGAACGCTGGATGCTGTCGGGCTGATGCTGTTGTTCATGATCGTTTCCTTTGCAAATGCCCCTGACAGCGATCTCCTCGCTGATGGCACTGCAGGGCAACCTGTTTTTACAGATTGCCCAATCCAGGGGGTGTCGATTGATGAATCGGTACCGCTGGGGAAAACTTGAGAATAAATCGCTGAATAATTGTGCGAAATATTTTTATGAGCTATTTTTATGCTGTTAAATAATTTTACAAATTATTTTGTATACATGGCCATCATGCCTTCGAAACTGCTCTTGAGGTTGGTTTTGGTGCTGGTGCTTTCACCGACGATGCTGTCCATTGCGCTGAACTGCTCTGTGTAACGGGCGAGCAACTTGGCCATGCGGTCTTCCAGCGTGACAAGATCTTTTTTGTACTGCGCAATCTTGTCGGTGGTGCCTTTTATCTTGATTTCAATATCCCCCGTGCTGCGCAGCATTTTGTCGATGCTGCGGAAAACCGCTCCACCCAAGCCACCTGGTGAGCTGCTGTAAACACTCAGGTTGTTCGAGTTGGCTGTAAAAAGTTGAACCGCTTCTCCAAAGTTGGCTTGAAGCGCCGTGTCCAGCGCGGCTTCATCCAGTTGCAATTTACCCAGACGGTCAAAAGAAATACCAACATGCCTGGCTGCATAAATATTGGGGTTCAAGGGGGGATCGACCGGCACATCGGGATCTGTGTAAACCTTGTAGTCGGCGGTCATCATGGTGCGCATTTGTGAGCGAACCGACTGGATCAGGCTGTCGCCTGCCAACACACCACCAAACTCTTCAACCTTGCTGTCGCGGTCGGAAAGAATTTGAACGCTGTCCTCAAAACTGTTGTAAGCATCCACCAAGGCCTTGATGTTTTCTTTGACACCCGTAGTTTCGCGGCCCATGTCGACCCGTGCAGCCACCGAAGTCGGGGTGTACAGGTCAAAGGTGACACCCTCGATCACATCACTGACTTGATTGCTGGTGCGCTCAATGTCCAGGTTGTTGATCGTTAGTTTGGCGTTTTGTTCAACTTGCAAGGGGTCGTCGAGCAATGTTATGGAGGTGCTACTGACTGATAGTTTTTTTGCGGCGCCTGTTTCGCCTGTGTACACAACGGTGTAGCCGCTGCCGGTGTTGATGAGTTGGGCGCTAATGCCTGTCGTGGAGGTTTGGCTGTTGACCGTGCTCACCATGCCTGCTGGCGTTGCCATATTTTTGGGCACGGTGATCTTGTGCACAGTGCTGGTCCCTACGTTAAATGTCAGTGTAAATTCCTGGCCGGCTTTTTGGGCATCCGGATTGATGGGGGTGTCGCTGGCCACGAATGAGGTTGTGCCAAGCCGGGTGGCTTGGGCTATTTGTTCCACTTTCACGCTGTAAGTGCCCGTTGATGCTGCGGACGATGCCGTGACTCCAAATGCCGTGGGCTGGCTGTTGACAGGTTTGATGGAACTGAATTCAGTGCGGTCGTTGACTTTTGCGAAGGCAGCTTTCAGATCTGCAAGTGCAAATTTCAAGGCACCATAACCCGATATCTGTGATTCGGATTTGGTAATTTTGGCGTCAACCCGTTCTTTGCGAGGCGCGCGTTCGGCTTCCACCAAGTTTTCGGCCAGCGATTTGGTGTCAATGCCAGATCCAGCCCCAAGGGCGTTGACGAAGTTGACAGCCATGGTAGTGATTTCCGGTTACAGTTGGTTGATTGAAGAATCGGGTGTCAGGGCTATAACTTGAGTTTCCATCTCGAACTCAGCCCCGGATGTAGTCAAACAGGCTCAAACCTGAAATTTTTGCAAAGCTGCTCATGGCGGCCTCAAGGGCCATCATTTCTTTGTTCATTCGTGTGGCTGCTTCTGCATAGTCCAGGTCTTGAACATCTGAAAGGGTGGATTTCAAGCGCAAGGAAGTTTCGTCCAGCACATCGATTTGGGACTGAACGACCACTTGGTCAGAGCCTGTCTGCGCCAGGGCAAAAGTCACGCTGTTGAACATTTGGGCGACATCACCGATGCCTTGCTGTATGCCGGATGTGTTGCTGGCCTCAACGGCATCGACCATTTCATCAATGGCTTTGAAGAAACCAACGCTTTGGTCATTGCCTGCTGAGTCGGTACGTATGACCCGACTGAAAATGTCTGTGCCTGAGCGGGTGAACTTCACCGTTCGCTCCACACCGGCGGGGATATTGGTCTGTGTCTGGTCACCCTGGTAAATCACATTGCCGTTGCTGTCCTCTGCAAAAGCGGGGGTGTTCACGCGGGTGGCCGAAAAAATATAGTTGCCGCTGTCGTCTTGTGAATTGCCTGTGCTCAAAAGTTGATCCCTGATGGATCGCATTTCTACCGCAATGGCTTTGCGGTCACTGGGTCCCAGTGTGTCGTTGGCGGCCTTGATGCCCAGCTCCTTGATGCGGGTTAACAAATCGACAGATGATTTGAGCGCCGATTCTTCTGCGGTATACCTTCTCAGCGCGACATTCATTGACAGCTGCTGGCTGCCTTGCCGCTCAATCTCACCCTTCAAGCGTTGAATGGCCGCGGCTTGGTCTGGCGAGTCACTGGGGGCCAGGATCTTTTTGCTCACTGCCATCTGCGCCTGCGTGGCGGCGAGTTGGTTCTGAATGGTGCTCATGCGCTCGGTGGCGCGCTCAAACAAGAAGGAGGTAGATATTTTCATGGGGGCCCCTGTTTAACGGACTTGCAGGATGGAATCAAACAAGGCCATGGCCACTTGCATGACTTTGGCATTGGCTTGATAGGCTTGCTGAAAGCGGACCAGTGCTGAGGCCTCTTCGTCCAGGCTGACGCCAGAAATACTGTCACGCGCTTCTTGGGCTTGCTTGTAGACCACGGTCAGGGCTTGTTCGGCAATGGCGGCTTGCCGTGCGACATTGCCCACCTGGTTGACGCGCTCAATGTAGGCCTCGGTCATGGTCATTCCACCGGGCATGACGGCTTTGTCTTCTAGCGCGACCATGCGCAGCATGGCTTCGTTGTTGCCGATGCCATCGGCATTGCCGTCGATGGAGAAGATGTCGCCCGATTTTGGAGCGGTCGAAAATTCGAGCTTTAAGCCCCTGTAACTCAAGCTGGGGACATTCGAGTTCGGGTTGGCTTGCAATGTGCGTTCAGCCAGCACGGTACCGGGGTTGGTGCCGGTGTCTACAATTTTGTAAGTGGTGTCCGAGGTGAAGGTGACTTGCAAGGGTGAAGCCCGCAAGGTCTGCTTCATGTTGCCTGCGATCCCATCATATTGCGCCGTGACGGTGGCATTGCTCGCTACGCCACTGCGATCGGTCACAAAAATCAGCAAGTCATCTTTGGTCGCGCCCTGGATGGAGATGCGGGTGTCAAAGCCCAGACGACCGAGGTCTGCAGGCGTGCCGTTGCTGCCCATGCCCAGACGGATGTCGTCGGTGGTGTTGCCGCTGGCGCGTGACAGCACCAGTTTGCCGCTGGATTGGCTGGCCGTGATGCCGGTGTTGGCAGTTTCGGTATTGAGCCAACTGACGACCGAAGTCAAAGTCAAGGGCCCTGCCAGCTCAGTGAGCGGACGACCGTTGAGGGTCAGGGCACCGGCAGCAATGCCCGTAGAAGAAGGTGCAAAGGTGTTGCCTGTCAGCACGGCGGCTGTCTTGAGGGGGGGCAGCAAATCACCGGTGGTGGTGTTGAACTGTTGCAGCAGACCCACCTCGGCTTTGGCGCCCATAAAAAGGTCCATCGCTAGGTAGCTCGATGCACCGCTGGCGTTGAGGCTGGCCGAGCTGTAGGTGGCCCCCGCTTCCATGCCGTTGCCCGGTTTGATCAGCAGGGCTTGTTCATTGGCATTCAGGGTCTGGCCAAGAAGGTGGCGGCCATCTCGGGTCAGCACTTGAAAAGATTGGTTGGGCCCCGGGTTTTGCAGGGTCAGCGACAGGTTTTGGGTGCCAACAGGCACCAGGCCCAGGCTGGCAAAGGGCTCGCTGACGCTGGTGGTGACCGTGAGTGCGCCCACTTGTGGTGTTTGCGCCAGTCCCAAATCACCGTACAAAGCGGTGGGGCCTGCAAAATCGGGTGCCGTATAGCTCACGCGTGCCTGCGCCGTGCCGCTGTTGAGCGGGTCGTCAATCACCCTAAATTGCCCGGCAGCAGCCACCCGGTTGGCATCTTGCACCAGCACGATCATGCCGCCGGCTTGAAATGGCTTGTCTGCGCTGAAACCAAACAGATCGCCTCCCAACAGGCCTTCGGCATCGACGCCATCGCGGTGAACGGCATTGATTTCATGGGCCATAACTTGGGCCAAGTCGTTCAGAGAGTTGGTGGCCGGGCTCAAGACCTGCTCACGAAAATTCATGACACCGCCGATTTTTCCGCTGCTGATGCCGGGCATGGTTTCAGGCTTGCCGTAGGCATCAATGACAAACTCGAGCTTGTTGCTGTCAATCGCAGACTGGGACACGCTGATGGCCCGCGTGGTCGATTGTTGAACCAAAATGCCTTGGTCCAAGGTGTCGCCCACGCTGATCAGGACCGCACCATTGGGCTCAAATTTGGTTTTGACCGAGATCAAACCTGACAATTCGCGCAACAAACGGTCACGCTGGTCCAGCAGCTCCGAGGGCTGGCTGGCTGCAGAGCTGATTTTGAGCATTTGCTTGTTGAGCAAACCCAGCTGCTGTGTCAAAGAGTTGATTTGACCCACATCGGTTTCAACCGATTGGCGGGTTTCGTTGTCGAGCAATTCAAACTGACTGGCCAATTGTTGAAAGCGTGCCGCCAAACCGTCGGCGTCGCGCATAAAAGTGCCGCGTGACACCATCGACGCAGGGTCGCTGGCCAGGTCTCTGGACGATTCAAAAAACTGGTTGACTGCCGTGGTCAGCCCAATGCTTTCATCGCCCATCACATCGATTAGGCGGTTGACGTAAGACAGCAGGGGTTTTTGGCTTGCCAAATCGCTGTTGCTGTTGCGCAGGTTCGATTCAACAAAAGCATCGTATTGCCTTTGCACCGAATTAAAGCGGGCCCCTGTGCCTAAATAGCTGTTGCCGACTTGTTGAGGCTGGTTAGAGCTCAGCGAGACATCTTGCCGTGTGTAGCCATCGGTGCTGACGTTGGCAATGTTGTTGGACACCGTGGCCAATGCGCGCTGGTAGGCGCCCACACCCGAGCTGCCAATGCTGAGCAAGTCACTCATGGTTTAGCCCCCGGTGTGGCGCCGTTCAGCTTGAAGCTGGTGGTGCGGTCCAGTTCATAGGCTTTGATGGCCTCTGGCTTGAGGGACATCGCCTCACGCGGGGCGTGAAGTGGCATGGCCTTTGCCTCGGGTTGACGCAGTTGTAGCGCATCCTGTGTGCTCATTTCTTGCGCCCGGACCATCTGGCGTTCCATCATGTCGGCCAGGCCCATGCCGCCGCGCTTGACCATTTGCAAAGAGATTTCTTTGTCCATCATGTCTTGGTACATGTCTATGCTGCCGCCTTCGACCAAATCGCTTTTTTCGATCGACTCGCGCATGGTCTTCATCATCTGCTGAATGAAGTAAGCCTCAAATTGTTCAGAGGTCTGGCGAACGGCTTTGGAAGGGTCGCGCGCGGCCTCACCCTTCAGGCGCGCCAGGGCGTTGAAGTCCAGGTAGCTGCTGGGGGTGGTGTTGGACACGTCGCTCATGGCTTTGCTTTGCTTTAGATCACGATCAGCTCGGCACGCAAGCTGCCTGAACTTTTGAGTGCTTCCAGAATCGCAATCAGTGCCGAAGGTGTGGCGCCGACCTGGTTGACGGCATCCACCACTTGGCGCAGGTCAACACCTGGCTGGAACAGGAACATTGGGTTTTTGGGCTCGGACACCGCAATGTCGGCGTTTTGAACCCCAGCGGTTTGACCCCGTGACAAAGCATTGGGCTGAGACACTTCGTTGGTCGCGGCGATCGCTACCGAGATGGTGCCGTGCGCCACAGCCGCTGCCGTGACACGCACATTGCGGCTGATGACCACGGTGCCGGTGCGTGAGTTGATCACCACGCGTGCCGGTGGCTCGCCAGGCACCACATCGAGGTTTTCGACCATGCTCATGAAGGCCACACGCTGTGACATGTCGGTGGGCGCTTTGATCGAAAACGACATGCCGTCGAGGGCTTGCGCGGTGCCTTGGCCAAAATTCTTGTTGATCGAATTGACGATGGCTGTGGTGGTGGTGAAATCTGATTCACGCACGTTCATGACCACGTGGTCAGACTTTTCAAACGGGGTTTCGACCATGCGCTCAACGGTGGCGCCACCTGGAATGCGGGCTGAAGTTGGCACACCAATGCTGACTTTAGAGCCTGCAGCACTGGTATCAATGCCTGTGGCAGTGAGTGCGCCTTGGGCCAAGCTGTAAATTTCGCCGTCGACACCGCGCAGGCTGGTCAACAGCAGGCTGCCGCCACGCAGGCTGGTGGCCTTGCCGATGGCCGAGACATTGATGTCAATTTTTTGGCCAGGTTTGGCAAAACCAGGCAATTCGGCGGTGATCATCACCGCGGCCACGTTCTTGATGTCGATCTTGCCGCTGGTGGCATTTTGCTCAAAGTCTGACAGCGGGCCATCAATGCCCACACCCAGGCGGGCCAGCATGGCTTTCATGCTTTGGGCCGTGAAAGATACATCAGCGCCATCCCCTGTGCCTTGCAAACCGACCACCATGCCATAGCCAATGAGTTGGTTGCTTCGGCCTGCGGCCACAGACGCCAAATCCTTGACGCGATCGGCCCAGGCAGCGCCCGACAAGCCAAGCAGCAAAACAAGTGAGAAGAGGGCAGATTTCATGGGGTTCACCAGCATGGGGTTGCGTCAGAAGGGCCAGAGCTTCATCAAGGCACTGGTGCCCCAACCGGCTTTGGTCGCGTTGGCCATATCGCCGGTGCCGCGGTATGCGATTTGTGCATTCGCCAAACGCCTTGATTGCACGGTGTTGTTGGGCGAGATGTCTTCGGGACGGATGATGCCGCTGACCTGGATGATCTCGGCCCCTTCGGTCAGTGCCAGTTGTTTTTCGCCGCGCACCATGAGGTTGCCGTTGCTCAGAACTTCGACCACGGTGACAGACACGGCACCACTGAGGTTGGCACGTTGGTCGGCCTGGCCTGTGCCAGTGCTTTCGATGGTGGCGCTGTTCAGGTTGACACCGTCCAAAGCGCCTTCACCCTTGCTGCCAAAAATTTTGCCAGGTAGGCGCAATGCCTTGCTGGTGAGACCTTCTGGCACCACATCGTTGGTGGATGCGCGTTTCAGATTGTTGCTTTGTTGACGACCTGCCTGGGTCGATTCATTGAGCAGGACGGTTATGACATCGCCCGGGGTGTAAGTGCGGACCCGACCGAACCAGTTGTCGCTTTGGCGCCCGTTGTAGATGGCACCTGTCGCCATGCGGGGTTTTTCCAGGGCGACCGGCAAGATCGGGGCAAATTGAGGGGAGTGCGCCATGGGTGCATTGGGCGCAGCGCAACCGGCCAGACCCAAAGTCATGACAAGCCCCAAAGTGTAAAAAGAAGGTGTTGTTTTTTTCATCAGACGCTTACATGTTGTTGTTCAGGAAGCGCAGCATGCCGTCCACGGCCGAGATGGCTTTGGAGTTGATTTCGTAAGCACGCTGGGTTTCGATCATGTTGACCATTTCTTCCACCACGTTCACGTTGGAGGCTTCCAGTGCGCCTTGCATGAGTTGGCCTGCACCTGCCACACCGGCTTGACCGACTTGCGGTGCACCACTGGCGGTGGTTTCTTTCAACAGGTTTTGTCCAATCGATTGCAGGCCGGCGGGGTTCAAAAAACGGGCAGTCTGGATCTGCCCAAGCACCTGGCTGCCACCGCCCGCTGCGGTCTCTACCGACACCGTGCCATCCTGGCCCACGGTGATGCTGGCGACGTTGGGGGGAATGGTGATTGCGGGTTGCAGCGCTGCGCCGTTGGCCGTGACCAATTGGCCTGTTGCAGACAATTTGAAGCCGCCATCGCGGCTGTAGGCTGTGGTGCCGTCTGCCTGGGTGATCTGGAAGAAGCCTTCGCCTTGAATGGCCAGGTCCAAAGCGTTTTTGGTACTGACCAAACTGCCTTGGGTGTGTGTTTTTTCAGTGGACACAATGCGCACACCAGTACCCAGCATCAAGCCGGTAGGGGCTTGTGCATTGGCACCCACTTGGGCACCAGGCTGGCGCAGATTTTGGTAAAGCATGTCTTCAAATGAAGCACGGTCACGTTTGAAGGCGGTGGTGTTGACGTTGGCCAAGTTGTTGGCAATAACCGACATGCGCGTTTGCTGCGCGTCCAGGCCGGTTTTGGCAATCCACATCGATGCATCCATGGTGTTCTCCAGTTATTTCTTCATGCGAGCTTCATCAAGGAGGCGCCGGATTCGTCCAGCCCTTTGGTTTCCTTGATGATGCGAATTTGGGTTTCGAAGCTGCGCGACTGGTCAATCAGTCGGGTCATGGCCTCGATGGCGTTGACGTTGCTGCCTTCTAGCGCCTGGGGTATTACTTTCAGGGGGGTGGTGCCGATAGCGATGTCGGTACCGGGATCCTTGCCGTCGATTTGGTACAAGCCATCCAGGCGGCGTCCAAGGGTGACATCTGTGCTGTCACGCAGACGCAATCTGTCGATCAGTACGGAAGGTTCGGCGCCAGTTTGGGCCGGGTCTTTGCCGTAAATCGTGCCATCGGGGTTGATGTTGATCAACACGCCCAAGGGAATGGTGATGGGGCCGCCATCGCCCAGCACCAGATGGCCCGAGCCGTTTTCGAGTTGTCCCTGCGGGTTGATTTTCAGGTCGCCTCGGCGTGTGAACGCCATTTCGCCGTTGGAGGCTTGCACCGCCAGCACCGCTTTTTCTGCCAAGGCAATGTCCATGGGGTTACCCGTGGCCATGACGGAGCCTGGTGTCATGCGTATCGAATTACGGGCGACGGCCTGTGCCTGGAAGCGTGAATCAAAGCCTGGACCTTCCACTTTGATTGATTTCAGGGCCACGTCGTAGCTGCTTTTGAAACCCACCGTCGATAAGTTGGCCAGATCATTGACCAACACCTGGCGGGCTGTGGCCATTTCCTTGATGGTGGCGTTGGAGGTGAAGATAAGGCGGTCCATGGCGTGGCTTTCAGTGGGTTAAGCAGTTCAAGCCATCAAGCACGGATATTGATGATCGCGGAGGTCATCGTGCTGCTGGTCTCAATGGCTTTGGCGTTGGCCTGGAAGTTCCGTTGTGCGGTGATCAGGTCCACGAGTTCTTGTGTCAAGTCGACGTTGGCACGCTCTGTAGCGCCAGCGCGGATTGAGCCAAAGCCGGCTGAGCCAGCTTCACCAATCTTGGCGATGCCCGAAGTGGCCGATGCCAGATAACTGGCGTCACCCACCTGGCGCAAACCGGAGGGGCTGGAGAAGTTGGCCAAGGTGATCTTGCCCAGCGAGTTCTGGGACCCGTTGGAATAGGTGGCATTGACTAGACCATCGACACCGATGTTCAGGCCCATCAGATCACCTTCAGGTGCGCCGTCTTGTGACTGCGACAGCACCGCAAAGGCACTCGAATACTGGGTCGACTTGGTGAAGTCAATGGACATGTTCAACGCACCCTTGCCGCCTTGCAGGAAGGCTGTTTCGAAAGGCATGCCTGTCAGGGGCGAAACGGGTTTACCGGTCAAATCGAAACTCAGCTCGCCGCGGTCCAGATAGACGGGCCACCATTCGGTTTTGGTAGAAATCCCGGTGGCGTCTTCGGTCTGGCTGCCATTTTTGACATATTGCAGGGCACCGTTTTCAGTGTATTGCGCCAGTTTTTTCCACTCGGTGGTGGCGCCAAACTGCATTTCTGTGTCGGACAAGCCCCAGTCAGCGGGACCGGTCACCTGAATCGATGCGTTGTCCCCCGTGGTGCCTGTAATGAACTCAAGTTGTTTGGTTTTGGGGTCGAAGCTGACGGTCACACCTGTCACCTTGCGACCAGATTCCACGTCCACCACCGTGTTGATTTTGTCTTGCAGCGCTTTGGCAAACGAATCGATGTTGGTATAGGTGGTGGGATAGGGCAGTTCGATTTTGGAAGCGATCCCGTCTACTGAAACAAAGAAGTCTTTGTTGGCGGATGTCACCAACACACTTTTGGTGGTGTTGATGGTCATGGTTTCACCCCTCAGCGTTGCCGGTTCACTGGCCTTGCCGCGCAAGGCTTCAGAGGGCGAGGCCTCCACAACCAGTTCAGCATTATCTGCAAGCCCCATCAAGGCGATGGCTTTGTCATTGGCGGATGTGATGTAAATGCTGGAAGCGTCTCCTGTGGTACCAGAGGCGATGGAGAATTTGGCCGCATCGGGGTCAAACTGAACCGTGATGCCAAAGCTGGCATTTCTTTTGAATTCATTGACGGCGGTGGTGGAGACATCGTCAGGCGTGTCTGCCACAGTGCCCAGCACGTTGTTGATGGCGATTTCAACGTTGCGCGACAGCACTTCGGGGTCGAAGTCACTTGCGGTGAGGGCGTAGTTGACGTCACGATATACGCCCGAGTTGTCAACCTGGATTTTGAAACTCAGGGTTCCCGTGGTGGCACCGACCAAAGCGCCATTGTTGTAGTTGACTGTTGTCAGTCCGCTGCCAATGGCTGTGGCGGGGGAGGATGCGCGGATGTCTTGCAGTTGGTCCAGCGTGTACATCTCGGTCGTGCCCGAGCTGGGCACAACGCGTGTGTCACTTTTAGGAAGAACATCGCCGTATTTGTTCACAAACAAAGCGCTGCTCACGTTGTCGGTGGCTTGTTGCAGTGCAGGCTTGACTTGGGTATCGCCCACAAAAAAGTAGGTTTGCCATTTGGAGAACGGGCTGTCCTGGCTGGCGTTTTGTGTTTTGGCGTAATACACCGTGGCCAGGTAGCCGTTACCACCACTGTCGTATACCGTCAGTGCGGTGCTTTTGTTGTAGGTGCTGGCGTTGGTCCGGTCAAAGTCGGCGGTGATCACCAAAGAGTCGGCGGGCAAGTTCAAACCCAGCTGAATTTGCGTGGTCTCGACCGCCTCACCGGAGGTCTTGGGTGGAATCGTCAACGCAGACAGGTTGGTCAAGTCGGCCTTGCCGGACGAGTCGACCGAGGCGGCTTGCAGCCGTTGTCCAGTGGAGTTGACCACGTTGTTCTGGTCGTTCAGCGTGAAGGAGCCGTTGCGGGTGTAAACCTCTTGCAGGCCATCCGCTGACTTCAGTGGAAAAAATCCGTCGCCGGTGATCGCCAGGTCGAGTGAGTTGCCCGATGTGGAGATGTTGCCCTGGCTGAATTCCTGGCTCACTTGTTTGAGCGACACACCCTGACCGATGTTGCTGGAAGATTTTTGCAGCGGTGATGTCGAGAAGATGTCGCCAAAGTCGGCACGCGAGCGTTTGAAGCCCGATGTGCCCACGTTGGCGATGTTGTTGGATGTAACGGCCAACTGTGCGGTGGCAGAGTTCAGTCCGGTGAGCGAGGTATAGAACGACATGCTGGAAGGCTCCTGTGATGCGTAAGGGTGTGGGGTCTATTCAGGGGGTGGGCGTTTTGCGTTGGCTTACATGCCCACGCGTTTGACATCGGTGAGCAAGATGACTTTGCCGCCATCGATTTCTACGCTGACGCTGCCGTCAGACGGATTGGTCACGATGGACCGAACCGTGGAGAGGGCACTGACCGCGACTTTGGCGGTGTTGCCGTTGATCACGGCATCAGCGGTCAGGCGGTACAAACCTGTAGGGGCAGGGTTGCCCATGGCGTCTTTGCCGTCCCATTGGATGGGGGTGGTGCCAGGCATTTGAGGGCCGGCGATCATTTCCCGAACCAGGTTGCCCCGGGCATCGGTGACATTGATCTTGATGCCTGCAGCGCCTTCTGGCAGGTCGATGTTGGCGTCGATGGTGCCGCCCTTGGTCAACTGTGTCAGTGAGTCGCTGACGGCCACTTTTTTACCGATCAGTGAGGCGCTGTTGAGCATGCGTTCGCCCGACATGGAGGTCACAAAAGTGTCCAGCGATGTTTGCATGTTGGTCAGCGCTTCGAGTTGCGAGAACTGCGCCAGCTGGGCCACAAAGGCTTCGTTCTTGACGGGTTCCAGCGGGTTCTGGTTTTGCAGCTGTGCCGTAAACAGGGTCAGAAAGTCCTGCTTGCCCATTTCTTCGCTGGTTTTTGACTTGGCCTGGTCTTTCACGTCTTCGTAACGTGTGACGTTTTTGAGCAGGCTGGAAGAATTGACGGAGTCGGTTGCCATAGGGTGCTTTCGGATCAGGCCTTGGTGATGTCCAGCGTGCGCATCATCAGTTGCCGCGCCGTGTTGATCACTTCTACGTTGTTTTGGTAAGAGCGAGCCGCTGCCATCATTTCCACCATCTCGGTGACTTCACTGATGTTGGCCTTGAAGACGTAGCCTTGCGCATCGGCCAGCGGGTTTTTGGGGTCTGACACGCGAACGGGTGTGGCACCGTCGTCCGACATGCGGTCAATCTTCACGCCGCCCACATAAGGCGCGCCGGCGTTGGTCATTTGCTCATCGACCAATGCTTTGAAAATGGGGCGTTTGGCGCGGAAGGCTTCTTTTTCTGTGGTGGATACCGTGCCGGCGTTGGCCAGGTTGGAGGCGGTGGCGTTCATGCGGGTCAGTTGCGCGTTCAGCGCGCTGCCGGCAATGCCAAAAATATTGTCCATGCTCATGTTCAATCTCCTCGCAGGGCTTTGCGCACGCTGCTGACCCGGTTTTCTAAAAAGTTCAAGGTGGCCTGGTAATCGGCCGCAGCTTTACCGTAGTTGGCTTGCTCAACGCTCATCTCTACCGTGTTGCCGTCGAACGAGGTGTTGAAAGGGGTGCGGTAGCGCATGCCGTCCGGGCTGAGTTCCTGGCCGGCGGCAAAGTGACCGGCGCTGGTGCTGGTCATGGCGGTTTCTTGTTGTTGAGCGGCGCCCAAGACGGCCTTGAAATCGATGTCACGTGCTTTGTAGTTGGGGGTATCGGCGTTGGCGATGTTTTGCGCCAACACTTCCAGGCGTCGGCTTTTGACTTGCAAAGCTTGTTCGTGCACGCCAAGTGCTTGGTTTAACAAATTCATCTGGACTCCTGGGCAACTGTTGTGGGTTCGATGTTCAAGGTTCGTCGGTCTTTTGACGTTGGCCGCTCAAGTTGAGAGGCCTCGTGTCGAATGCAGCAAAAGCTGTGCCAACTTTTTCTGTCACCTTTTGTGGGGTCTGTGAAGCGGCAATCACAGGCCTGCCATCGGCCAAGCGGCAATTTCTCGTCGTTGGCGGCAAGAGTTAGCCGGTGGGACTTTTTTTTCAGGCCGATGGGCTTGGGATGCAGTTGGTTGACCCAGCGGGTCTGTTTGCAGATGTTCAAGCCCAATGCCTTGCCAGAGGGGGCTTGTCGGGGTTGGTCCTGTTATTGCTTAACACCTTGAAAGTCACCCCGACTGTCAAAACTTCTACACCTATGAAACATTCTCCGCAAATGCTCTGCCGATTTTTGGATCAGTTGATCGCCCGTGGGCTCGTGCTGGGGTTGGCGCTGTGGCTATGCAGTGCTGCATCTTTTGCCGCAGGCAATGCCAATCCCGCAAGCGCAGCGGCGTTGCCAGGCGATGTGCTTCAAGCGGCAGTGAAAAACTGGGTCGCCCAGTCTGCCAAAGTGCCTGCCGATCAGGTCACGCTGGCCCCCATGGACGCGCGCATGAAGGTGCGCAGTTGCGAAAAGGCCTTGCTCATTGACCTGCCATTTCCCAACCCCGAGACTGTCAGGGTGCGTTGCAACCAGCCTGTTTGGCAGCAATATGTTCGTGTGAGTCTGCCAAGCAAAGCCCTTGTAAGCCTTGCTCCGCCGAAATTGGACAAGCCCCAAGAGCCGCCAAAACGGTGGGTGTTGGTGGCCAGCGTGCCTTTGCAGCGGGGCATGACACTCAATGAGACTCATGTTGAGCGTGTTCAGGTCGATACTTTGGGTATACCGGTGAATGTGCTTGAACTGGCTTCCGAAGTGGTCTACGCCGAAGTGGTTCGCGATGTGCGGCCCGGCGTGCCTTTGCGCAGTTTCGACATCCGACCCGCCGTGCTGGTGAAAAGGGGCCAGGTGGTTCTTTTGTCAGTGGGGCAGACCCAGGGTTTCCAGATCTCCGCCCGGGTGGAGGCCATGCAGGATGGGCGCTTTGGCGAGCAGATCAAGCTCAAAAACCGCGATTCCGGCCGTGAGCTGAGTGGCCGAGTGCAAGGACCCAACCAGGTGGTCGGTCTGTGACAGCGGCAAGCCGAATTAAGTCTGATGATTTTGCATGGTAAAAAATTAAAATAATCGCTCATTGGGCTCAAGTTGCAACATTTCGTGCCGATTCGATATTCGAGCGAGGTCTTAGCTCTTTGTCCAAAGACCAGAAAAGAGAACGAACATGACAGATCCCATCTCTCATTTTGGCCGCAAGGCCCAAATAGAATCCGGCAACCGGCAGACGGTGGCCAAGGGTGAACCGCGCGTTTCTGCCCCAACCGCCGAGGCGGCAGCGCAAGTTGCTTCGCCTCCGACAGACGAACTGCGCTTGAGCAGTGTGGCCCGTCAGGCCATGCAAGAGCCTGAGTTTGACCGTGCCAAGGTGGATGCCATCAAGACGGCCATCCAGCAGGGTCAATACTCTATGGATCCCCGACGCATCGCCGAGAGCTTTGTGGCCATCGAAAAAATGATCAAAGGCTGACCAAGGCATGAACGAGCTCACCCCTTCCCACTCCGAAGTTCTGGACCAGGAGGCTGCTTTGTTGGCTGCGCCTGAGTCTGCTTTGCGCTTGGCGGAGATCTTGAGCTTGGAGTTTGAAGCCCTCAAAACGCGCGATTTGGTGGCTTTTGAGGCGTTTCAGGTAGAAAAAACCTTGTTGTTGGAAGGTTTGGCGGTGACAGCGCAATGGGCTGCATCCCAAAACCCCTTGCCGGTTGTTTGGCAACAGATCCAGGACAGCTTGCAGCAGTGCAAGCAAGACCATTTGCGCAATATTCAGTTGTTGCAGCGTCAATTACAGGCTGTCAAAGGCGCTTTGCAGGCTTTGCAGGGCGAGTCGGCCCCCACTGTCGACTTGTACAACCGCATGGGCCAGCTTGCCAGGCGGCAAGGTGCTTGGGGCTACCAACTGGCCTGAAGCTACTTTCTTGAGGGGCGACCTCAAGGGCGGTATTGACCAAAGCAGTCACCCGTTTTATCCGGTATTTTTCTCATCGCCAGGGCGCATGCCCTTGAGCCAGTAAACCCACGACAAAATGACCGCCACCGCCGTGTACATCTCGGGCGGTATTTCAGCCTCCAGGTCCACCCGGCTGAGCAAGGCCAGCAATTGCGGGTCTTGCGCCACATAAACGCCATGGCGCTGGGCTTCATCAATGATTTTTTGCGCCAAATCGTCTTGCCCCTTGGCACTGATGACGGGTGTTTTGCGGGCGCCGTATTCCAGCGCGATGGCTTCTTTGAGGGGGGCTTTCATGTGTGCACGTCCAGCAAACTGCCCGTGTCAGGGGCACCATAGGGCATGGGTTGCTGCGGACCTGCACCATGGATGATCTGTAGCCGGGTCATGTTCAGCCCTGCGCTGTCGAGCTCTTGTTCGAGGTTGTTGGCAAGGGCCTTGGCCCGCAACACAACGTCTTCGCGCAGCGCCCACATCACCATGTCGACATCGGTCTGGTCGCTGATGCGGGTTTGAAGCCAGACTTCGCCCAGGTCACGGTTGCGGGTGTGCAGGTGGATGACAAAAGGCGGTTTGTCTTGCCCAGGCTGGCGCCTGCTGCGAGAAAAGCGCAGGTTCACCGGCTTGGCATCGGCAAAAGGCAGCATCATTGAAAACACCCATTCGCGGCCATTGATGGTTTCTTGGGCCGTCATTTGGTGCGACTCGATGTCGTCCAGGCTGTCGCCAATCAGGCTGTCCTTGTCGGTGGCGGAACCGCTGCGCAGCAATTGGCGCAGGACGCTTTTCAGGTCCACCAGGCCGGCTCCCAGGCCCTGGGACAGCAGGCTTTCGGTCATGAAGCCGCTGCTGTGAATGGCTTGCTGCAGCTTTTCGGGGGTGAGTTGGGCCATGCCGGGCCGCAGCCGAAGCCATTGCTGAAGGGCCCCCAATTCGGGTGCAGATGCAGGCAGGCCTTGCAGCATGCTGTCGAGCACGCCTGGTCTGAGCAATTGTGCCAAGGCCTGCATGTCCGGGGGCCGAAAGCCCAATTGCGCTGTTCTCCCCGGCAGTGCTGCGGCCGTTGCTGGCGTTGGACTGGCTGGTGCTGGTGCGGCTTGCAATGGGCGCAGCACGATGCTGCCATTGGCCATCACTTGAACCCTGAACAGTGCGGTGTCGCCTGAGGCGAGTCGCAGACCTGCGGGCAGGTCCTTGGGCAGGTCAATGAACTGCCCTTGCTGGGGGCCTTGCAGGTTCAGACGCAAGGCGTCCAGTTTGGACTCGACGGTGGATTGGATCACTTGCCCATCACGCAAGCCCAACTCTGCTGCGGTCTTGGCGATGACCAGCGGCAATTTGCCGTCCAGGTAAATGGTGGGCGTTTTTGGGGTCAGGTGGGCTGTTTCAGCCCCCGTGATCATATGGACCTGCCTGCTTCGGGCTTAGGGGAAACGCACCCAGCGGCGTTTGTCCGGGCCTGAGGCCTGGTCGTTGGCCAAATTTTCTGCGGGCGATGCTTGAAACAAGGCGACTGTGGCGGGGTATTGCGACAAGAGGTGTTGTCGCAACTCTTCGTGTGAAGGCAGCGTCAGGACTGTGCCGGGCTTGACGGGATAAGTCTGGCCTTTGGGGAAAATTTTGGGATTGGCCCTGGCCAAAGCCTGGCGCATGAAGTCATCCCTCAAAGCCAAGCCAGGCAAACCCCGCCGGATCACGGCATCGATGCTTTCGCCTTTTTGAACTGTGATGCTGTGCGCGTTGGCAGTCGACCCACTGTGAGCATGGGCTGTGGCTGCTGCAGGGTTCGTGTTGTTGGCTTCGTTCGCTGGCATCGCCAATACTTTGAGCGCTGATGCTGCGGCTGCAGAGGTTTCGGCCGCCTTGGCAGGTGAAACATTCAAGATTGCAATCGCTAGAAAAACGAGCCCTGACCCGAGCATCATGCGATGGCGAATCGAAAAAGCGCCGCTGTGTGCAGCATCAAGCAGGGCGGTCATGTGTCGTTTTTGCATAAGTGTGCTCATCACGCTGGTTCAAAGTGGCAAAGCCATCCAGTGCCCCTGGACGGCCAATGCAGGGCCGGCCAGTTGTTGGAGTTCGGTGCGGTTCGGTCCCACTTTAACCACTTGCGCCAAGGCCAGATGCTGGGTGGCACCGGGCTCCAGCATTTGGCTGGGCACGTGGCTGGGGTTCATCAACAAGACACGGTCACCTGCGCGCAAGCCGCTTTCAAAGCCCGCTTGCAGTTGCAGGCCGTCCTGGCCGTTGCGACGCACATGAAACTGGATGGGTGCGCATTCGGAGCGCTTGTCCAGTTGTTTGACCCATGCCTGAATTTGACTTTGCAGTTGTTCTTTCAAGGGGTGGATCCAGGCGCTGGGGTGTTGGCCCAAAGCCTGGGGATCAATCGATATGACGTGCTCAATTTGCCAATGGGGCTCGATCGGACCTGTGGGCGAGTGGCGTTCGCCCAGTGTGAAGCTCAATGTCCAGCGCCAGTCGGCTTCGTCTTTGCTCACGGCGTGCCAAGCTTTTTGAAAGCCCATGGCCGCAGCCGGGGCGTGTGGCTTGAGCACCAGTTCGGCAGTCCAGCCGGTCGGGCTTTCACTGGGACCGGTCAAGGCCCGCATGTAGGCATTTTCAGGGGGTGACTCTTTCAACTGGGCGCGCCAGCGTTGCGAGGCTTGCATTTTTTCAGACCACGCCTGACTCGCGATGTTCAGCAAGGATTGGCTGGCAAAATTTTGTGTGCCTGTGAAACCATTTTCTATGCGGGTCTGCAGCACCAGGGGCAAGCGCCAGGGGCGAGGCGGTGGCGTGCACGCGGCCTTGGACTGTGCCGCACGCCAGCCCCAAGGCAAGACCTCGGCGCTGACCTGGGGTGCGGCATCTTTTTCGTCTTCCAGGTAGGACAGAACGCGGACACCGCGAACCTGCGCTTCGGACTGGAAATGGGCGCTTTCGTGCAGCGCGCCTTTGTCGTCAATCCAAGCGCTGCTGAGCACCCGGGTCGGGCGGTCAATGGTGGCTTGCAAAATGGCTTGTCGGATCGCACTCAGCTGAGCTTCGTGCTGTTTTTGCGTTTGCGTTTGCGTGCGCGCAACTTGGGCATTGGGCGAAGGGCTGGCCGTGTCCACAACGGCATCACCCCGATTGGCAGGGCGGGCGTTTTGCGACTGCACGCCTGCACAAGCCATCGCTAAAAGCACCAAGACCGCAGCTTGGCCCAAGCGCTTGAATTCAGCGCCCGGGCTTTTTGGTCCGCAGACCTGTGGTGCCGTTTGCTTGAACATGGTTTCAGCGCCGACGCGCGGTCAATTGGCTCAGGTACAAGCTGCGCAGATCTCTGACCACATGGTGGTCCAGCGACAGGGTTGTTTCGTAGGTGTCTTCACCCACGGGGGCAATGTTGACCAGCACGGCGCCATAAATCACACCCTCGACCTTGGCCCTGAAGGTGTCACTCATGACGGTCATGTCGGCCACGGTGGTGGTGGCGTCCAGTTGCTGGCCGTAAACTTGTTCGGTGAGTGAGCGGTAGGCATCGAGTTTGGAGGCCCGGATGGCGAGAAGGCGTTGCTGTGCTGAATTTTTGTGGTTTTGGACACTGATAACGGCGTAGCCTGTGGCCACCAGTGTTTCGCGCTTTTCGACCATGGGCGTGATCATGGACACGGGCGCTGCAGGGCCAGTTTGGCTGCCAGAGGACAGCCCATTCAAGGGAATGCTTTCGCACCCAGCCAAGGCTGTCAGGGCGAGCATGCTTGCGGCCAATGATCGGTTGAAGGTCATCTTTAAACTCCAGAGGTAAGCCTGCCCAGCCCTGAAATGGGCTGACCAATTTGATTTGTCATGCATGGTGTATCGGCAGTAGCTTGAAAGTCTTGAGCGAACTCGCCGAGTAAGGCATGAGAATCGGGGGTGTGGGCTGTGGACAGACCCCAAAAATGAACAGTATTGGGAATTTTGTCGATTTGCCCCTAAAGTTATCATTTTTGCTTGCCTAGAAGGTGGAAAATCATTTATAACCATCATAAGTCATATTAATAGCAACTTCGAACTGAGCGTCTTGTCAGCAAATGTTGATTTTGAGCGTGCCGGTGATCGACAAACCCATGGTCTTTTGCGGATGAAATCCAACTCCCACCCCCACATTATTGGCGAGAGTCAAGCGACTTTGTTTCTTCGCGAGTTGATCAAAACCTTGTCGGCATCGTCTTCGACCGCGCTCATCGCCGGAGAAAGCGGAACTGGCAAGGAGTTGGTTGCGCAAGCCCTGCACATGCAAGGGCCGCGTGCATCGGGGCCTTTTGTGCCGATCAACTGTGGGGCCATCCCACGCGATTTGATTGAAAGCGAGCTTTTTGGGCACCGAAAGGGCAGTTTTACCGGCGCGGTGGCCGATCGCTTGGGCCGCTTTGAGTTGGCCCACAGCGGAACATTGTTTCTGGATGAAATTGGCGACTTGCCGATGGACATGCAGGTCAAGTTGTTGCGTGTGTTGCAAGAGCGCTGCATTTTGCCGGTGGGCGCTTCCAGAGAGGTGCCCATCGATGTGCGTGTGGTGGCTGCCACCCACAAAAAGCTCGAGGCTGAGGTCGAAGCTGGCCGCTTTAGGGAAGATTTGTACTACCGCATCAATGTATTGCCGGTGGTCACCACACCTTTGCGCGAGCGCACAGCAGACATCGCCCCTTTGCTGAATTTTTACGCGGGCAAACACGCCTTGCCCAAGACCAAGGCTATCGTTTTTTCGGACGATATGATGCAGCTCATGCAGGATTACGCCTGGCCTGGCAATGTGCGCGAGTTGTCCAATCTGGTAGACCGATTTTCTACCCTGTACCCCTCGCAATTGCTGCAGGTTCAGACCATACCTGCTTGCATGATGCCGCTCGGTTTGGCCGCCTTGCAGGCCGAATGGATGGGGCAGCGCGGCATGTCCACCACGGTGACTTTTCCGCCTGCCTTGAGCGCTTCTACTGTGGCGGTGTCTCAAGTGGCCGTGCCCGGCCTCGATACTGCTTTGACAGGCCCCTTGAGTGGCTTAGGCCAGGAGGGCGGGGCCCCTTTTGAGAGCGATGACGACCCGATGGCGCACCTGCTGGGTGGGGCAGGGGGCTCTTTCAGCTTCCCCGTAAAGTCCTTCAATCCTGCACCCTTGGCTGCCTCCAACGATGAGATCAACGAGGTGGAGCAAGCCATCTTGCTGGCCCAGGGCATTCAGACTTTGCCGCCAGAGGGGATGTCGCTCAAGCAGCACTTGGTGGAAGTTGAACGCAGCTTGATCGAACAGGCGCTGGCCCGAACGCAGGGCAATGTTTCTCAGACGGCCAAGTTGCTCCAGTTGCAAAGAACCACCTTGATCGAAAAGATCAACAAATACGATTTGCGTGGGGTGGGTTGACGTTGACGTTGACGTTGACGTTGGCCTTGACCAAGCCTAGGCCAGACCATCGGGCTGCAGGAGAAGCCGTTTAAAACGGCGGTTTGATGACCTTGGCGCAAGTGCCTTTGATCAATTTCACGTTGCGGCCATCTTGCAGGCTGAGTGTTTGCACAAAGCTGCCTGTTTTGCGGTCCACCACGAATTCTTCACCAGCGATCATCACGCCAAAACGCTGAAACATGGCCGGACGGTTGACTTTGAGTCGGGTGCCCATGAGGGTGAGGGTGCCTGCACGGCTTTCGGAAATGGCGATTTTGCCTTGGTACCAGCCCGAATTTTTTTCAAAATCGATCTGAGCCATGGTGATTCGGGTGGGCTCGTTTTCCTTGATGCCCAAAGCCAATTGACCGTCCAAGTCGAGGTCAAGTTCACAGATCAGGTTGAGCACGCCTTTGTTGCCACCGGGCATGGTGTCATCGATGCTGAGTTCGGCGGAGGCGTTGTCTGGACCGCCCATGACGTGTACCAGACCCCAGATGCCGCCCATCACCAAAACCCCTATCGCTACACCGATGGCAATATTTTTCAACATGGATAAACCTTTCGCTTGGGGACTGGGTGGCAGTATGTGGCCATGAACCATAGGTTAACGCATCTGTGGTCGCCATCAGCCCGGATCACTGGTTGAGCACGGTGATGCTGACTCGGCGGTTGCGTGGGTCTGCCGGGTTGTTTGGCACATTGGGGTTGGTGTCCGCCACACCCTCGATGCGTGAAAACCGGTTGGCATTGATGCCCTGGCTTTGCATGAACTGGCGCGTGGCATCCGCGCGCTCGGTCGACAAGGACCAGTTGTTGCGCATGCTTTCAGGTGGAAAACCCGTGCTGTCGGTGTGCCCGCGAATGGCCAATTTGTTGGGCAAGGGCTTGAGGGTTTTGGTCACCTCGGACATCAAGGCAGCGGCCTTGGATCCCATTTCTGCACCACCCGAGCCGTACATGGCGAAATCGGCCTTGTCGATGACCTCGATCCGCAAACCCTCTTTGTCGCGGGTGATGCTGACCTGGTCCTTGATTTTTTCGAACTGTTTGCTCTCCGACAGTTTTTGCTTGATCTCTTTTTCGAGCTTGTCGAAGTTTTCCTTGTCCTGTTTCTGGGCGGGCGTGCCTGAGCCGCTTTCTTTGCCGGGGTCTTGCTCAGAGGGTCCATCTTTGTTGTTTTCTTCTTTGGACGACCCAAAGCTTTCAGCCGGCCCACCCTGAGCCTGCGGCGTCAAGCGCTCCAACATGGCACTTTGTTTTGCAGTGAAAGGAAACCCGTCGGTATCGATGACGGATTTGCCACCAAACAAACCGTTGGAGCCAGCCAACTCGCCAAATGCGATCTGGCTGTGTGACGTCGGCCGGAAATAGTCAGCGACACTTTTTTTCTTGTCTTCGGTGCTGGCACCCAACAGCCACATCAGCAAAAAGAAAGCCATCATGGCCGTCATCATGTCGGCCAGTGCGATTTTCCAGGCGCCACCGTGGGCACCTGCATGCCCATCTTCGACAATGATCTTGCGAATGATGGGCCGCATGGCCTCCGCTGCGGCCGCCGCCGCTGCTGCAGCCGCCAAAGCTGCCGCATCGTCCGGCGCGGCTTCGGCTGGTTTTTCTGCCTCGGCCATCAGGAGCCTCGCATGCCATCAAAGACTTCAGAGAAACTGGGTTGGCTGTGGTGCGAGATGCAGGCCCGGGCCGACTCAATGATCAGTGGCTGGGCGTGACCCTTGAGGTTGCAGACGATCATTTCGCGGATCACATCGAAGGCCTGGGCATCTTCGTTGATGATTTGGGTGAGACGCCCGGCAAAGGGCTCAAACATGCCATAGGCCAAAAACACACCCATCAGCGTGCCCACCAGAGCAGCACCAATCAGCGCACCCAGCACAGGTGGGGGTTGGTCAATGGCCCCCATGGTTTTCACAACACCCAGCACGCAGGCCACAATGCCCAGCGCTGGCAAACCGCCGGCAATGCCCGCCAAAGCGGCAGGGGCCAGCAGGGCTTCGTGGTGGTGAACCTTGATGGCTTTTTTCATCAGATCATCCAGAGCATCCGCATCCAGGTTGCCTTGAGAGATGACCATGAGGCGCAAGGGATCGCAAATCATCTGAACGATGGAATGGTCTTTGGCCAGTTTGGGGAACTCGCCAAAAATGGGGCTTGAATCAGGATTTTCCACGTGAGATTCGAGAGCGACAACGCCTTCTTTTTTCATCACGGTTTGCAGTTTGCCCACCAAAAGCATCAGGGCCAGGTAGTCGGCCTGGTGCCATTTGGGGCCTTTGATGCATTGGCCGATACCGGCCATGGCCGCCTTGAACACCGGAAAGCTGTTGGCCACCAAAGACGCGCCAATGGCCGACCCCCCAATAATGATGAACTCGAAAGGCGCGGCCTTGATGATGGGCGCCATCTTTCCGCCAGCCAAAACGTAGCCGCCGAACACAGCGCCAAAAACAACCGCTAAACCGATAAAGAAAAACATGGTGGCCCTTTAAAGCTAGACAATGCACCAGATGCCGATGCACCAACCCAGTGTCCATTGGAAAATGAAGTCGATCAAATTGCCCAGCAAGATGACGGGCAATCCCAAATAAAGCCCGGCCCATGCCCAGCCAGAAAGCGTCAAACGGGCTTTCGGAATGTCATGGCCGAGGATGGGCGGGTGTTTGGGCGAAGACATGGTCTTTTTTCCAATTACGCCTGTATTCATCGGTTTCAAATGGTGGATCTTGAGTTGAAATCAAAAAATTTACCTATTATGACAATATGAAAGTCAGTTGGGACCATTTACCGCAGGCACAGTGGGAGGAATTCCATGCCTTACAGCACGGCGCATTGCAGCAGGCCTGGGCGTATGGCGACGCTTTGACCTCCTTGGATGTGGTCATGCACCGTGCCATGGTCTGGGATGACGGCCAACTTGTGGCCCTCGCACAGTTCATGTGCAAGCGCATTGTGGGCTATGTTTCGCTGGCCTCTTGCACGCGCGGGCCTGTTTGGCACCCCGATGCAACGCCCGCGCAACGCGCCCTGGTTTATCGGCTGTTGCGTCAGTCCATCCCTTTGCCTCGCCTCAAGGTGTTGCTGTTTTCGCCGGACCGGGCGCGGCCCGAGGTGGACGCTGTCGAAATCAAGGGCATGTCTCGGGTGATGACTGGTTATTCCACCGTGCAGCTGGATTTGACCAGCCCCTTGACGAGCCTGAAGGAGGGGTTGGAGGGCAAATGGCGCAACCGATTGAACAAGGTCTTGTTGAACGAAAAACTGAGGGTTCAGGTGCAACCCAGCTTGAAGCGTTGTCAGTGGTTGCTGGGCAAGGAAATGGACCAGCGCGAAGCCAAAAAATTCCATGGTTTGCCCACCGATTTTGTGCAGGCCTATATCTCAGCCAACGCGGATCCTCGCCAGACTTTTGCCGTGGCATATGCCGAGCTGGGCAAGAACACGGTGGCTGCGATGCTGTTCTTGATTCATGGGCATGTCGCCAGTTACCATATGAGTTGGGCTGATGACGAGGGCCGCCAGCTCAATGCACACAATGCATTGATGTGGAAAGCGATGGTGTATCTGCAAGAGCTCGGTGTGGAGGTTCTCGATTTGGGCGGTATCAATACCCACGATTTGCCAGGTATTTCCCGCTTCAAATTGGGCACGGGAGGTCGGGCGGTGACTCTGGCCGGCACATATTTTTGAGAGAAAAAATGACTTTTCGGGTGTTTTCAATGAGACCATTTTTGCTGGGAAGCCTGGGCTTTTTGCTGCTGCTTGGAGGCCTTTCGCCAGTCTCTGCATGGGCCTGGACCCGAATCGGTGAAACGGCTGAAGTGACGCTTTATGTCAATCGGAACTCGATTGAAAAAGAAGAAACTGTGCGCAGGGTGTGGGAAATGCAAGACCTGAAGGTCGCTGACGCCGATGGGGTCTTGTCCAGGCGTTACCTGAACGAGTACGACTGCAATTACAAGATGCACCGCTTGGGGCAGGTGACCAGTTATTCAGGCTCCAAAATGACGGGTCAAAAAATCTTCACCGTCAACGAGATGGGGTATTGGAGAAAGATCCCACCGAATGGTGTTTTTGTGCTGACCTACATCGCCGTTTGCATTGAGTGAACCCCAGGCCGACCTGAATCGGCCAGTATCTGAAGTTCATCAAAGCAAGACTGTTCCAGCCCCTTGAAAATCCCCCTGCGCGTCAGAAGCGAGTCAAATGCGCGTTGAACTTGTGCGTGAAGCGCTCAGGGTTTGGTGGGCGGCAAAGCCGCGCTGCCTGGATTTGTAGCCGATGTTGCGGGGGCGGGTGCAGCGCTACTGGTCTCGCCGGGTTTAGGGGCTGCATAGCGGGGAAACTGCACTGCCCGCTCGCGTGATGCGGTGGCGGTGTTCTTTTGCACTGTTTCCAGATAGCGTTCTTTTTGCAGCGTGACCAAGGCTTCGACATCGCGCTTGAGAACGTCGACATTGCCGACAGCTGTTTTCAGGGATTTCACCTCGTTGCCCATGGCTTGAACAGCATTGGCTTGCGTTTGCAATTTGGCGTTGATGCCCTGAACTTGCCGGATCACCGAGTCGCTGCTGGCGGCCACTTGTTTGGCGGTCTCGCTCGGCACTTTTTGAACCAGGCTTTCAGACTGTTTGAGGGATGCATCAATCCGGCCCTCAATCTGGCCCTGCGATTTGGTCAAGGCCATTTGCTGGGAGGCCAGCTCTTTCACGCTTTGGTTGACGCCTTCAAGGGATTCCATGCCCGAGTTGAGCTCCACCACGCGTTTACCGACGGCCATCAGCATGGCATCGAGCTGGTTGATGCGGCTGACCAAGCGAACGCCCATGATGAGGAAAAAGATCAGGCTGATGACCAATACACCACCCGTGATGGCCAACAAAAGCTGGGCCTTTTTGTGACCCGCCTCTGTCAGGTCCTTGAAGTCTGCCGTGGTTTGTCTCAGTTGGCTGCTGGCGTTGGCGGCGGCTTCTGCCGATTTGGTCGCCAGGTCAGCCGAGTCCAGGACCACTTGGGCCAGCGACTGGTATTGCTGGTAGGCACGTTGGTCAACTGAAACGCCCATGTGCACATGTTGTGCAGGGGCCGGAGCCGGCGCATGGGGCACCTCTCGGTGGGTCACCAGGTTATCCGGTGCAGACACTGAGGACGGCTGCTCCGGGCTGGCCTCGGCGTGCCCGTTGTCCTGGGGCTCAGCGGCGGGCGTGAATGTGTTCTCGTTCATGATTTGTTTCCTCGGGCATGAATGGGGGACTTCAGTCTTTGGAGTTGTTCATCCAAAAGTGCGTTGCGTGTCCTGAGCTGTGCCAAACGGCTTTTCACAGGATTGTCTTGCTCCCACAGTGCGTCTTCGTCCAGGATGGTCGGAGCTGTGATCGCTGCAGGGGCGGGTGCAGCCGGTGTGGGTGGTGACTTCAGGCGCACACTCGGTCGGGCTTTGGCCGCTGAAGGTTTGGGCATTTTGGCTGCAACTGGCCTGACTTCAGTCGCGAGTTTGGCCATCAGCTTGACATCGGGTTTGGCCGCGTCCTCTTTGGCCACAGCGACTTTTTTGACCTTTCGTTCGGCCACATTGGAGCCTTCACGCAACTTAACGGCGTGAGGTGAGTCGTTGCGGATGACGGTGTTTTTTTTCATCGAATGGCTTCCATCGCTCAGGTCGGGCTCTTGAGTTGATCTTGCAAGCTGCGGGTTGGGCGAACCCAGCTTTTCGGAATACCGGGACGTTTGGAAGCCTCATAACCTTGTCCGACTTCACTGAATGGGCCTGACACGATCACGAAATGCGCCAATTTTTCGCCGGGGCGGTAGGCCGCAACGATTTGGGCCTGTTTCAGTCCAGGAAATTTGCGCTGAATGTCCAGTACTTTTTCGTAGCTGTTTGATGTGCCGTGCTGCAGTAAGAAGCTGCCAGCATCCAGTTTTTTGATCCAGGCTTGGGCATCCAGCGTGGCTTCAGGCGCCTCGATGGCTGACTCTGTCGGCGTCTTGGCCATAGGAGCCACCACAGGGCGAGGGGGCTCGTCTGCGATCACAACAGGTGCCGTTGCCGGCGTTTGAGACGCCAGTTGCGGACTCTTGAGGGGTGCGGCCGCAATGGGTTTGGCAGGCTTGATGCCAAACGCCTCAGGCTGAATCCAGAGCATCGTCAGCGTGGACACGAACAAGGCCAAGGCAATGCCCAAAGCCAACTTGGTGTTCTGCCGAATCCAGAAGGCGGTTTTGTTGACACTCTGGCCAGTTTGCCGAAATGCCTGCAAGGCTGAAGCACCGTGTTGCTGAAATGCGTGCAGCTTGCTTTTGAGTGTGGACCTTGGGGCTGGAGCCGGTTCGAGGCTGGTCATGGCAGCAGCTTGAATGGTGGGACTGAAGGGCATGTCCAGCTCGGGAAACTGTTTGCGCTGGATGCGCTGGATCAATTGTTGTACCGAATTGAAACGGCCTTCGTGACGGGCCAGATCGAGCGCAGCTTGCGCTTGTTCTTCGGTAGGTGCTTCTATGTCCCAGCGCAAAATTTTCCGGCCAAAAGCCGACAAGGGCGCCTTGTTGGGGTTGTAGTTGCCAGACATCAGCAAAATAGCCCTGATATTGGCACCTGGAAAATTTTGGATCAAGCGTGCCAGCAACTGGATTTCGGTCTCGGGCAGCATTTGGGCATCGTGCACCACCCAGATTTGGGCCTGGTTCACACTCGATGTTGTTTTGACGGCCTGGTTCAGCGACTGGGTGGCCAGCACTTCGTTGAAACGGTCCAGCAAGGATTCGGTGCTGGCTGGAAAGTACACCTCGATCCGGTGTTCAGGCGCTTGCTGGCGCAAGCTGGCCAAAAGCAAATTGACGTAGTGGTCCAGCAGGGCCTCGAAGGGGCAGTAAAGCGCCAGACTTAGGCCCTCGCGTGCCACGGCGTTGGCGCAGCCGTCAATCCGCATGCGATCAGCGGCTCGAAAGACAAAATTATTCAAGGCGGTGGTCTCAGGGTGGATCTGGGTGTTCATGCGCTGGCTCCAGCTTTCTCAAGCCGACTGCCATCGGGGTTGAAAAGCATCCTTGAAGGAACTTTGACTTTGGGTTTGGCTTGGGGCGGATTCATGGGTGATGCCGCCTCTAGGCTAAAGACATAGGCAATGACCTGGGCGACGGCATGGTAGAGGTCTTCCGGCACTTGTTGCTCAACTTCAGTGGTGAAGTAAATGGCGCGGGCCAGGGGTGCGGCTTCAAACAAATGAACGCCATGGGCCTTGGCTTCTTCGCGAATCATTGCCGCCATGTGGTCCGAGCCTTTGGCGACCATGATGGGGGCACCGTCTCCGGTGGGGTCGTATTCAAGCGCCACGGCAAAGTGCTCGGGGTTGGTGATCACCACGTCGGCATCCTTGACCCGTTGCATCATGCGTGAGTTGGCCATTTCGCGCTGGCGCCTGCGGATCTGGGCTTTGACCTCTGGACTGCCTTCCATTTGTTTGTACTCGTCTTTGACCTCTTGCTTGGTCATGCGCATGCGCTTGTTGAACGAGTATTTTTGGTAAGGCACATCGATCATTGCAATGACTGCCAGACTCAGTGCCACCCACAAGGCCGATTGCATGATCATGACGCCTGCAGCGGCAAGGGCGGGCTCCAGCCCCATCTGACCGATGCGGATCAGTCCGTCCATGTTGGACATCAGTGACCACCACAAGACGATTGCAACCAGGCTGAATTTGAGCAGGGCTTTGCCCAGTTCAACGAGCGCATGGCTTCCAAATATGCGGCCGAGGCCATTGATCAGGCTGAGTTTTGAGCCTTTGGGGGCAACGGCCTGCATTGAGAAAAGATAACCGCCAGTCATGCCAGATGCCACGATGGCCGCAACCACGGTAAAGACCATGATGGGCATCACGGTGATGAAAGACGCCATCAATTGGTCGCCAAAAATCGCGGGCAGCAGCAGGGGCTTGTTGATGGCGGTGCGGTCAAACACAAAGCCATTGGCAAAAACGTTGGCCATGCGTGTGACCAGCCATCCGCCCGTCATCAACAGCATCAAGAGCGCGCCAATGACAATGACAGCGGCGGGTAATTCTGACGACCGTGCCACTTGCCCGTCTTCGCGCGCCTTGCTCAGTTTTCGGGCCGTTGGCTCTTCGGTTTTGTCCTGACCTGTGGCTTCAGACATTGGGCACCCCCATCACGTCGCGCAAAACAGTGAAGCCCTGCACCCAGAGCCACTCAATACGGGTCCCGATGCTGCCCATCGAGATGATCAAGATCAGGAAGCCCGCGATGATCATGGCAGGAAATCCGACTGCAAAAATGTTCAGGCTGGGCGCAGCCCGTGTGACGATGCCCAGGCCGACGTTGATGAAAAGCAGCGAGACCATGACAGGCAAGGCCATCAAAACCGCCCCCAAAAACACCATGGAACTCCACTGCAGAACGCGCCCATAGACGTTTTGGTTGAGGATGGAGGTGCCGATTGGCAGTGAGTTGAAGGATTCAGAGATCAAGCCGAGCAAGATGGCATGCCCTCCAAAACCGACAAAAATCAAGGTCGACATGATGATCAGCAATTGTGAGATGACCGGCACGCTGCCCATGTTGGGATCCAGCATGTTGGCCATGGACAAACCCATGGCTGCGGCAATGCTTTGCCCCCCGACGACAATGGCTGCGACCACAACTTGCAGGATCAGGCCCATGACGGCCCCGATCATGATCTGGTTGAAGACCTCGACCAGACCGGGTGCGGTGGAAGGGTCGAGCACAGGCCACTGGTGCAATGGGTAAACCAGCCAGGCCAGGACAAGGGCCATCAAAATCCGCAGGCGCAGGTTGAATGCGCTGAGCGAAAAAATGGGGGCTGTGACCATCAATGCAGAAATGCGCAGCATGGGCCACAAAAAGGTATAAAACCTTTCGATGATGTCGGCTGCGAGGAAATTCATGGCGGGCAGGGTCCGTGTTCAGGTGAACAAGGTCGGGATGCGCTGAAAAATGCTGCGCGTGAAGTCGATCAGGGTGACCAGTTGCCAGCTGCCAAAAGCCAACAAGGCCAGCCCCATCACGATCAACTTTGGAATGAAGCTGAGCGTCGATTCGTTGACCGAGGTGGCGGCCTGAATGATGCCGATGAACAAGCCCACGGCCAAGGCCACCAGCAGCAAAGGCGCACAGACCAGCATGGCGGTCCACAAAGCCTGACGGCTCAAATCAATGACCATGGCGGTGTCCATGATGTACTCCTTTAAGGCATGGCAAAGCTGCCGGCCAAAGAACCCATGATCAGGCTCCAGCCGTCAACCAGCACAAAAAGCATCAGCTTGAAAGGCATCGAAATCATCATGGGTGACAACATCATCATGCCCATGGACATCAAGACGCTGGCCACGATCAGGTCAATCACGACAAAGGGGATGTAAATCAAAAAGCCGATCGTGAAAGCGCTTTTCAATTCAGAAGTCAAAAACGCGGGCACCAGGGTCATAAACGGCACATCTTGCGAACTGGTCACAGCTTTGTTGCGGGCTATTTCCATGAACATGGCGATGTCGTCTTCACGGGTTTGCAGCAGCATGAAAGCCCGGATCGGCTTTTCTGCGGCCGCCAGTGCTTTGTCAAACGCCATGCCCTGGTTCATATAGGGCAGCAAAGCGTTTTGGTAAACGTCGTTGAGGACGGGAGACATCACAAAAAGTGTGAGGAACAGCGACAGCCCGACGATGACCATGTTGGGGGGGGTCTGACCCGTGCCCAAAGCTTGCCGCAAGATCGACATGACGATCACGATGCGCACAAAAGCAGTCATCATGAGCAGCAGGGATGGCAGCACCGACAGGGTCGTCATCAGGGCCAGCAATTGCAGCGTGATGCTGTACTGCGTGCCTTTGCCGGTGTTGCTGCTTGTGATGGCCGGCATGTCCGGGGCGGCTTGCGCCAAAACGGGCAGCAGCCCGATCAGCACGGTGAGGATCAGGCCAATGGTGACGGAACGCTTCATGGTGTTGTATTTTCAGGTGATGCGGCGTCAGGGGTGCAAGCGTCAGGCCAGGGGGTCAGCACGCTCATATTTTGGGCGGTGACCCCGATCAGGACTTCCCGGTCATCGACCCGGATCAGCATGATCTTTTGGCGGGTACCGACCGACAGTGTTTCAAGTGTTTGCATGCGCTGGGTATTTTTGCCCAGCAGCGAAGAGCCGCCCTGCAATTTGCGCAGGGTCCACAAAAGAGCCAGCAACAAACCGATCACAAAAATGAAACTGAACAGGTATTGCAGCCAGTCTCCCAAAGTCCATACCGAGTTCATAGCCTGGCCATTCTGGATTAAAGGTTGTCAAGCCGTTCCGAGGCTGGCACCACGCGGGTCAGCCGAATGCCGTAACGGTCGTTGACCAATACCACTTCGCCTTGTGCGACCACGGTGTTGTTGACCAGCAAATTCAGAGGCTCTCCGGCAATGCGGTCCAACTCGACCACGCTGCCTTGGGTCAGGCGCATCAGGTCACGGATCTTGATCACGGCGCGGCCAACCTCAATCGACAAGGTGACTGGGATGTTTTGTAAAACATCCGAATGGATTTGGCCTTTTTCCCCGGTTTCCTGGGTGGATTCGGCGGTGGTGGTCGTATCGCTCATAAGCGTTCCTCTGTGTGGGGGTGTCAAGCTTGCACGGATGGGCTGATGGCCTGGACGATTTTGACCGCCACCTGGCTGCCCAAGGCGCCCACTTCGACATCGTATACGGGCATGTCTTCAATGAGGGCTCTGGCCGATTCGGATTTTTTAAAGGGCAATACGTCACCGGGCTGCATGGTTTGCAGCTGCTGGAGTGACAAACTGAGCTTGCCCAAAAGGATCTGGATTTCGAGTTCTGCATCGCGCACGGCATCGGTCAGCTGGGAATGCCAAACCTTGTCGGACTCTTCGTTGCCGTCACCGGTTTGAACGCGGCTGCGCAGCAAGTCGCGCACGGGTTTGAGCGCTACGTAAGGGATGACCATGTCGATGAAGCCCGAACCTTGCGTGGTGGCATCTGACTCGAAACGGCTGAGTACAACCAGATCGTTTTCATCTGCAATTTGGGCAAACTGGGGGTTGATCTCGGAACTCACATGTTCGAAATCAATGGGTGTAATTGGCGACCAGGCTTCCTTGAATGACCTGAAGAAGACCTGCAAGATGATTTTGATGATGCGGGCTTCGGTGGGAGTGAACATCCGACCCGCAGGCAGTTGGCCCACACCGCGGCCAAAGCCACCAAAAAAACTGTCGAGCGAACTGAACACCACGGTGGGTTCAATCACCACCATGGCGTACCCACGCAAAGGGGCCATGCGGATGATGTTGACCGACAGGGGGGCCTTCAGGTCTTTGAGGTAGTCACTGAAGCGGACAATCTGTGCCCGGCTGGGGTTGATCCTCGGGCTGGTGCGCAGAACTTCAAGCATGCCCAGTCTGAACATGCGAATGAAGCGTTCGTTGATCATATCCAGCGAAGAAACGTTGACACCCAAGCTGCTGTCTTCTGCCGCCAGGTCGTGCTTGCGAATCTGGGCATCGAGGTTGTAGCCCGTGTCAACGTCAAGGCTGCCATCGCTGATGCTGGCCGACAGGGCGGCCAGTTCATCTTGGGACAACAAGGGTTGGTTTTCAGCCATGGTCAAAGGTTTTCTTCAAGGGTGTGCGGGCTCACTGCACCACAAAACTGGCGAAGTACACCTCTTCGATGCCACCGAAGTCTTCGTATTTTTGCAGGACGCTGTTCATTTCTTCCCGGATTTTGGAGGCCAGTTCTTTTCGGAATTCAGGTTTTACCAAATCAGCTTCGGTCATTTGGCGCATCACATCAAGGGCCACTGAGCGCAATGCGAACTCGTGCTTCTTGGCGTTCTTGAAAACGCGCTCGTCGTAGTGCGTCATGATGGCCAGATTGAGCTGGATGACTTTTCGTGTGTTGGTCAGGTTGGAGACCAGAGGCTTTTCCAGCTCCATGTAGCTGTTTTCAAAGCGCTGCAGCTCGGGTGACTCTTTTGCCTTCTTTTGAGGCGCGGCTTCGCTGGCAGCCGCTTTGCTGTCGGTTGTGCCTTCTTCCAGGTTTTTCAGGGCCTGCTCTGCTGCCTGGGTGTCTTTTTTGTCGAAGAAGCCCGTGACAAACATTGTGCCCACGGCAGTTCCGACCAGCAGCAAGATGGCCACCAAAGCGATCACCACAATTTTGATCAGGGGTGATTTTTTCTTGCCTTCAACTTCAATTTCTTCGTCTGCCATGTTCGTTCCTTGGTAGTTTGCGTGTCAAACCAATACATCCCAGCCGTCTTCTCCCATTTTCATGCGTGGAGCGCTGACGGATTGTGACGCAGTGGATTTTGAATCGTCAGTATTGGCATTTGTCGATTTTCCTGTTTGACCCGGTGTCGACTCTCCGCCACGTTTTTGGGTTTGACCATCGCCTACCAAGACTGAAGCAACATCCATGCCCACTTGACTCAGGGTGTCTTTGAGCTTGGACATGCCGTCTTGCAACAGTTCCCGGGTCACGGCGTTCTGCGCCGTGAAGACCGCATCCATTTCGCCGCTGCGCATTCTCATTTCTACTTCGATGTGGCCCAGGGTGGCGGGACGCAGCGAGATTTTAAGGTGCCACTGGCCCTTTTCGATTTCGGACAGTATGCGCTGCCCGACGGCCTGGCCCATCTTTTCGGCCAGATTCTGGATGTTTTCACTGCGTTGCGCGGTCGCAGCATCGGGCGTTGAAGGGTTGGCGTCTGAATTCTGGACATCCAGGCGTGCTGCTGCCAGCATGTCCGGTTTATGGCCCGCATGGCCTGACAAAGGGGTGGGGTGGGTGCCCGATGATGCCGCGGCGCCGCCTTCAGTCAGTTCCTGGGCCAAGCTTTCCAGAAGTTCCGGGGAGGCGGCTTGCGTCAAGTCCAGCTCGCTCAAAGACACGCCAGCCTTGGTGGCCACCGGTTCTTTGGCGGATGCGATGACCAAGGCATTGCGTTGCATCCAGATGGCAGCGGGTGATGGCGGGGGCATCAGGTTGACCTGCACTTGTGCTGCCTCTGTCAGGGCGTCCGGGGCAGAACTGGCCGTGCGGGCTTTTTCTGTCTGTTGGGCCATGGCCCACAGTGCGGCGCTGTTCAACACGCTGTTGGTGATTGGCAGGTCGGGCTTGACCGCGGCAGCACCTTTGACGAGATCGCCCGGTGTGGCTGCGGAGGATGCTGGCGAACTGCTGGTGTCTGTGGTGATGGGTGAGGTGCCCACAATGCCCTCTGCGCCAATGCTTCGCAGGGCACCGGAGGTGTCAATGGCTACCGTAGCGCCTGAGACGCTGATGGTGCCAACAGCGCCAACCGTCCCTGGGGCTCCACTGCTTGCCCCATTGGCCGCGATGCCCAAGGCGGGCGTTTTCGTCAAAAGTGCCGAAGCTTCGGACAAAAGTCCCAGGGGCTTGCTTGTCGCACTGGGGGCTGAGCCCATCAGCCATTGAACAGCTGTTTCGTCCAGACCTTGTGACCTTGCAAAGGCTTCAAGGCTTTGTTCGTCCGGCACGGCCGACTCTGGCGTGATGACATTCAAGTGAGGGCCGAGGTGAAAGGCTTTCAAAAAATCGCCACCCAATGGGCCAAAAAGCCCGGGCATGCCTGGTGTGGCTTCGGCAAGCGCTTGCCCATCAATGGCTTGCTGCCCGGCGGCAAGAGTGGCTTCATTGGAGATGCCCGATGGGGCTTGCGCGCCGTCGGGGGTCATCACAACAGACATCACTTGGCCAAACTCTGAGCTTGGCGAACGCGAGTCTTTGTCATTTTTGGATTCCAAAGTATCGGTTTTAAGGCTGTTGCCTGCGCGACTGGGTTTGTCAATCAATGCAATGGTCATGGGCTTGGCATCTTCTGTGTGGTTCTGACAGGTCAAACGGTCCAGAAAAAGCGGTTATTTATTGCCGCTCCATCGTGGAATGACCTGATTAAGCAATTTGCGCACCAGCTTTCAGGGCGTTGACGGGTTGGCCCGTCATGGGGGGTGTCAAACCGTTTGGCATGCACCTTGCTTGATTGGTGTTGAAACTTTTACACCCCCAACCCTCTGTTCACTCTGCCAGCAGCCCTTTCACCATGAACATTTTGACCCTGTCCGCGATCCGACAGAATTTCTCGCGCTTCGATTTGGCGGGTTTGGGTTTGCCCGCCTTGGTCTTGTTGATCATGGCCATGCTGGTGGTTCCGCTGCCCCCTTTGTTGCTGGACATCCTGTTCACCTTCAACATCATGATCGGCTTGGTGGTCATCATGATCGCCATCGGAACCCGAAAGCCTCTGGAGTTTTCTTCGTTTCCATCGGTTTTGTTGTTTGCCACGATGTTGCGGCTGGCTTTGAACGTGGCCTCCACCCGGGTCGTCCTGGTCAATGGCCACGAAGGCCCCGAGGCTGCGGGAAAGGTGATTGCTGCGTTTGGTGAGTTCGTGATCGGCGGCAATTACGTTGTTGGTTTCATCATCTTTGTGATTTTGATGATTGTGAACTTTTTTGTGGTGACCAAGGGTGCGGGTCGTGTCTCTGAGGTCAATGCACGGTTCACCCTGGACGCCATGCCTGGCAAGCAAATGTCGATCGATGCCGATTTGAACGCGGGTGTGATCGATCAGGAAACCGCCAAAAAGCGCCGGGAAGAACTGGCCCAGGAGTCTGATTTCTTTGGCTCCATGGACGGTGCTTCCAAATTTGTCAGCGGGGACGCCATGGCGGGCTTGCTGATTTTGATCATCAACATCGTGGGTGGTCTGGCGATTGGCATCGGGCAGCACAATTTGGCCGTGGGCGATGCATCGCGCATTTATGTGCTGTTGACCATTGGTGACGGCCTGGTTGCCCAGATTCCATCCTTGTTCCTGTCGCTGGCCACCGCCATCATCGTGACCCGGGTGACCACATCCGAGTCGATGACCGAGCAAGCTACTTCGCAGTTGTCGAATGTCCCGGCTTTGTTCATTGCCGCAGGTATTTTGACCATTTTGGGCTTGGTGCCAGGCATGCCGCACCTGGTCTTTCTGACCTTGGCCGCTGCCACAGCGGGCGTGGCTTTCATGGTCATGCGCAAACAGATGGTGCTGGAGCAAAGTGCGGCAGCGCCTGTTTTGCCCGTGAACGAAGCGCCCAAAGAGCTGGATTGGGACGATGTTGAGCAGGTGGACCTGATCGGTCTTGAAATCGGCTACGGCCTGATTCCCCTGGTCAACGTCGAGTCGGGCGGTCAGCTGATGACCCGCGTCAAAGGTGTGCGCAAAAAATTGTCGGCTGAGCTGGGTTTTCTGGTTCAGCCAGTGCGCATCCGCGATGCCCTCAACCTGGAGCCTGACACTTATCACATCGTTCTGAATGGCGTGGTGCGCGGTCGGGGCGAAGTCAAAGTGGGTCGCGAGCTGGCGATCAATCCTGGCAAGGTCTACGGCAAGATCGACGGCTTGGCCACAAAAGAGCCTGCTTTTGGCTTGGAAGCTGTCTGGATTGAGCCAGCCTTGCGTGACCAGGCCAGGGCTTTGGGTTACACGGTGGTGGACCCGAGCACAGCCATTGCCACCCACATGAACAAGGTGTTGCGCGACAACGCCTCCGAGTTGATGAGCCACGACGAGGCCCAGAAACTGCTGGACAAACTGGCCGCCAAATCTCCTAAATTGGTTGAGGAACTGGTGCCCGGCAAGCTGTCATTGGGTGTGGTGACCCGCACCTTGCAGAACCTGTTGCTGGAGTCGGTGCCGATCCGTGACATGCGCACGGTCGTTGAAGCTTTGACCGAAGTTTGTGGCCGCACACAAGACCCAGACCAATTGACCCAGCTGGTCCGTCCGAAACTCGGCCGCATGATTGTGCAAAGCCTGACTGAAAACCGTGACACCTTGTCGGTTTTGACACTTGACCCCCAGCTGGAGCAGTTGTTGCACAACGTGCTGCAGCAAAACACCAACTCCGCCGGAATGGTGCTGGAGCCTGGTTTGGCAGAAAGTCTGTTTGCGGCCCTGCGTGAAAGCGCACGGGCCACAGAAGAGCAGGGTCTTCCTGCTGTCTTGGTGGTTTCACCCGCGATTCGGCCCTGGATGTCCCGTGCCGTTCGCTACCGCGTGAACGACCTCACGGTGCTGTCTTACAGCGAAATTCCGGATGACCAGGCCGTCAAGGTGATCAACACCGTGCAAGCCGATCCACGCAACAACCCCTCTGTTACCTCCAAGGCCTGATAAATCATGGAACTCAAACGCATCATTGCCCGCGACAGCCGCTCAGCCAATGAAAAAGCCATTCAGTTGTATGGCTCGGACATCCTGATCATTTCGAGCCAAAGGGTCGATCAACAGACCGAATTGATCGTGGCAGTGGATGTAGCCAGCACGTCTGTCGACACTGGCGCAGCAGACTCAGGGCAAAAGACAGCAGCGCAGGCCTTGAGCCATGCTGCGGTGAATCATTTCAAGACGGACAGCGACCCGTCTGTGCCCTTCGCAGAGGTTTTTCAAAATGCCAACGCCCAAACTCTTCCGCTTCGCGAACGCGAAGCATTGAAAGAGGGGGATTTCCAAACCGCTCAAGCCGGTTTGATGTCGCGCGTGATGGTTTCGCCACAAGAGGGCGGTTCAACGGCTTCTGCCATGGTGTCGCCGCGCACTGCCAGTTCGGCCGGGGGACACGATGCATTGCCTGGGCATTATGAGCAGCAACGAAATCACGAAATTGTCGACATGTTGCGTCAGGAAATGGCGGCTTTGCGAAAAGAGTTTGCCTTGTCTCGTCAGATGCAGCCCTGGCAGCAAACCCTGGGTCTTTCGGAAGATATTCAGAAGTTGTCGATGGCGATGCAGGAAGTGGGAATGCCTGTGGCTTTGCGCTCCTTGCTGACAGACAGCATTCAACAGATGGAGACGCTGGAGGAGGCCTGGCCTGTGATTGAGCGTTTGCTGGTGGATGCCATCAGCCGACCCACGGCGAAGGTGCCCGATTCGGGCATGCACGCCCTGTGCGGGCCCTCCGGTGCCGGCAAAACCTCGATGCTGGGGCGTTTGGCTTACGCTGCAGCGCTGGCTCACGGTGCCGATCAGCAAATCATGATCAGTTTTGGCGACCAGCGTCCTGGCGCTTGGTCACAAATTCAGTTGCTTGCTTCACAAGCTGGCGCTTCCTGCTACAGGGCTGCTGATGTGGCCATGCTGCAAACATTGCTTGATGATTTGCAGGGTAAAACGGTTTGGATTGATACGCCTGGCACCGATTTCGCAGCCCACGCACAGCAAATTCTTCAAGCACATTTCGGGGTGAATCTCCATGCTGTGCTGCCTGTTGATGCTACAGTGACCAGTGTGCAAAAAATCCTCCAAAATCCAGACATTCGCTGGTCGTCCCTGATGCTTACCAAAGTGGACGAAGCCGCCTATCCTTGGCCCTTGATCAAAGGTTTGTGCGACCAGTCTTTGCCTGTTTCCTGCATGGCCGAAGACAGCAAAATCAATGCGTCTGCCTCCTCTTTTGACGCCGGGCGCTTGGTGGCTTTGGCCATTCAGCCTTTGCAGGCCCTGTTGCCCGAAATCAGTCATCTGTCCGGCGCGACCCAGCCTGCCAAGGCGGTTCGCAGCCCCCGCGCCAAAAAACAGTTGGCGTTGGTCCCTGAAGTTTCAACCAAGGCCCGCGCTGTGAAGCCCCGGGCTGTGACGGCCAAGTCGTCTGCCAAGGCTGCTCATGGATAAAAAAAGTTTTCCTCAGGTCATCGGGGTCGCCAGCGGCAAAGGGGGCGCCGGCAAGACGACGGTGTCCATCAATTTGGCCGTCGCCTTGGGCATGCGAGGCCACAAGGTGATGCTGCTTGACGCTGATTTGGGCATGGCGAATGCCCAAATTGCGCTGGGTGCCCATGCGCCGTTCAACATCAGCCATGTTCTCAATGGCAGCAAAACGCTGCAAGAGGTCTTGATCACCACGTCCCAGGGCGTTAGGTTGGTGCCGGGTGCATCCGGTTTACGTGACATTGCCGCGCTGGATTCAGGGCAAATCGCCACCATGATTCATGCCTTTGACAGCCTGGACGAGCCGGTCGATTACCTGGTGGTCGATGTGGCTGCAGGCATCGCACCTGCCGTGCTGGAGTTTATGGCAGCCTGCCAGCGCCGATTTGTGGTGGTTTGCGATCAACCGTCCTCGATCGCCGATGCTTATGGCCTGATCAAAGTCATGTCAACCGAGCAGTCACTCGATGAAATTTACCTGATTCCCAATATGGTCGGCAGCGCCCAGGAAGGCCGGCAGCTTTACCGCCGACTGAACGATGTGTGCACCCGTTTTCTGGGGATTTCCATCCGTTACTTACACGCCATTGAGGGCGATGAGCTGGTATTGCAGGCTTTGCGCAAATACCAGTCTGTGCTGGATTACGCCCCTGGCAGCGCCGCCTCGCGTGATTTCAGGGGCTTGGCTGAAGCGGTGGATCAATTGCCCCCAATACAGTCTGCTTCGGGCCGCATGCAATTTTTCATGGAGCGCATGCTCCATGTATCTTCGAGCAGGTGAGGCGCATGAACACCAATGTATCCATGTACGAAGAGGTCGGGAACCGGCATGAGTCCCTGATCCTGGCCCACATGCCCATGGTCAAGCGTGTCGCCGTTCACCTGAAAGCACGCCTTCCGCCTTTCATGGAACTCGACGAGTTGGTTCAGGTGGGTATGGTGGGCTTGATTGAGGCTGCCCGTTCGTTTGATCCGACCAAGGGCTTTGAGTTTGAGCACTTTGCGCTCAGCCGTGTTCGAGGCGCCATTCTGGACGAAGTCCGGCGGCAATCTTTCTTGCCCCGCTCAGCCGTGGCCTTCAACAAAAGTGAAAACGAGGCGGTCCATGTTCTGGCCGCAGAGCTGGGCCGTGCGCCTAACCAGGTTGAGTTGGCCCAATTCATGGGCAAGGACATTGAGGAATTTCACAAAGAACGTGGGCAAGCCAAACGCTTCGAAACCTTCTCAATGGAGGTGGTGAACGATGAAGTCATGAGCATGCCGGGAGACAGTTCCATGCAACCCGAGGTCATGGTGGAGGAAGCTGAATTCATGGAGGCCGTGGTGGAGGCCATCGATCAATTGCCCGAACGCGAAAAAATGGTGATGTCTCTTTATTACGTTGAAGAATTGAATCTGAAGGAAATTGGCGAGGTCCTTGGGGTCAGTGAATCCAGGGTGAGTCAAATTCTTTCGGCAGTGGTGAAGAAATTGCGGCAAAATCTGCAAATATCTTAAATTCACCAAAATCTCTGATGCTCAGTATTTTTAACCGCAACAGCCCCGCAGATGAGATGAAGCGTGCCGTGGCAGCATTTGAAAAAGTGTTGTCCCTGACGTCCGATTCTCGGGACGCCCGCAGTCTGCGAATGCGCATGGGCATGCTTTGCCGGGCCCACCTGGACAAGACCTTCATTGCTGGGGCAGAGCAAACGGCCGCTTGGCAAGAGTTGGCGAGCATGCACATTGGCTCTGGCAAGCCTGCACCCGATGCCCCTGTGCCCTCCAAATTTCAAAAATTACGGGCAGGCGAATCCGATATTTACGCCTACCTGCCTGAAGAGTATGTGACCGAGGCCTTTGCACTTGGGGCGCGTTACCAAAAAATGGAACTGCCCGCCTTGAAGGCGATTGAGGCCATGCAGGCCTTGGCAAACCAAATTTGTTACTACGATTTGCGACTGGAAGAGCCGTTCCAGGTTTTGAGTTTCTTGCGTGAAGAGTTGGCCGCTGAAGCTGCCTCGCAAGAGTCTGCCAACGATGCGCCGCAAAATGCCAGCGATTCTGACGGAAAGGCTATTGGTTGAATCCATGGATGCTTTGGTCAACGCCCTGATCGCGATCGGCATGTTGCTGATTCTGATCCTTCTCATTTATTTGATTGACAGGGTTAATTCGATTGAAAAAGAAACTCGCAAGGTGATGACTTCCATCACCGAAAAATCAGAGCGCTCTGTGGCCCCCTTCATGGGCCTTTCGTCTAAAAAACTCTGGGACACCATGACGGGCAGAGCCGCAGAGGGTCTTGATGCAGGGGCCATCACCGAGTTGCGCGCCCAATACGCATTGGTTTTGTCCAAACACATGGAAGCGCTTTACCAAGAGGGCTTCAAGGATGGGCAGCGCGGCATGTCTGGCGAGCCCAAGAATACGAAGCAGGTTTCCACCTCGAAAGGCGCCGTGGAGTCCTGGATGCCTTCGGCGCAAGCCAACGCCCTGTACCAATGTGGCCTTAACGCCTCGCAAACGCCTGAAGCTGACTGGGGCCCCATTCGCGCCTCCCTGGACGAAGCGGGGCAGTTTCTTCTGACCAAAACCCAACAGGACGCCAGCAGTCCTTTGTCGGATTGGTTGATGCCTTTACCCCCCAAGCTTGTGACAGGTTCAGCGGAAACTGCTGGGGGTGTCCCTGAGTCCGCTCACATCCCATCTGGCATTCCTGCTGCAGCTGGGCAGGGCCCTGCCAGCGCTTGAATTGAATTTGTCCTGAATAGCTGCACCGGGCTCAAGTTTTCCGGGCGGCCGCCGATTCCTCTGATACTGAAGTCGTAAAGGGGTTTTATTCATGCGTGCATATTCAAAGTTTGCTGAGAGCTATGGTTCTGTCCAGGTCGTCACTGGCGTTGCTACGGCAGACAATATCCAACTGATCCAGATGTTGTTTGATGGCTTGCTGGAGAGCCTCGCATCTGCTTCAGGCCACATTCAAAACAAAGCCATTGAAGACAAGTCGAACGCTTTGGTGCGTGCGGGCCGAATCGTGGTCGGTTTGCAGGGTGCACTGGATTTTGAGCGGGGTGGCGAGTTGGCGCAAAACCTGAACGAGCTCTATGCGTACATCACCCGCAGGCTTTTTCACATCAATGCGCACAATGATTTGACCGCGCTTGAAGAAGTCAAAACCTTGATCAAGGACATTTCGCAGGCTTGGCAAACCCTGCCCAGTTTGCTGTCCGATACCAGCCGCAGAGCCCATTACGCCAACTGAACGTGGGGCGGGGTTGTTTGGTCTGCCCGACAGGGATCGAACCTGTGACCCACAGCTTAGAAGGCTGTTGCTCTATCCAACTGAGCTACGGGCAGATGCAAGAAACAAAAAAGGCCCTGAGGGGCCTTTTTCATGGGTGAGTTCCAGAGAACTTTTTTGCTTGGAAACCCTGAAGCAAACCTTGAGGGTAATGGTCGGAGCGGCGGGATTCGAACTCGCGACCCTCTGCTCCCAAAGCAGATGCGCTACCAGGCTGCGCTACGCTCCGACAAAGAATATTCTAACCGTCAAACCGATGGTTTTATGGCTGAGTGGAAAAAAGTCTGGCGCCACTTTTCAGCGTTTTTTGTATTGACCAGCACCAAACAGGGCTTGTCGGGCTTTGTCGTCAGTCAAAGGCTTCCGTGCATCGGCCAGCACCAGCAAGGCTTTTTGAATGGCAGGGCGTTCACCCATGCGGTCGAACCAGGCTTTCAGGTTCGGGTAGTCTGACCAGTCGATACCCTGGTTTTGCCAACTGCGCAGCCAAGGGAAGATGGCCATATCGGCTATCGAGTAGTCTCCCCCCGCGATCCATTTTTTCCCCTTGATCTGTTGGTCCAGCACGCCGTAAAGCCGCTTGGCTTCGTTGGTGTAACGGTTGACGGCGTAGTCGATTTTTTCGGGGGCGTAAATGCGGAAATGATGGGCTTGGCCCAGCATGGGGCCGAGTCCGCCCATCTGGAACATGAGCCATTGCAGTACCTCATATTTGGCGCGGTCGGAGTCAGGCAGAAAACGACCGGTTTTCGCAGCCAGGTAAAGCATGATCGCCCCCGACTCGAAGAGTGAAATCGGTTGGCCGTCCGGGCCTTCTGAATCGACCAGTGCCGGAATCTTGTTGTTGGGACTTATTTTGAGAAACTTCGGCTTGAACTGATCGCCTTGTCCGATGTTGACGGCATGCACCTTGTACGGCAGGCCGCATTCCTCAAGGAGGATGTGGATTTTGTGACCGTTGGGGGTGGGCCAGGTGTACAGATCGATCATGGCGTGTGTCTCTAGGGCTGGGTGGCAGATATTCTAACAAAACGGCCTGCATTGTGCAGGCCGTTTTTCGGGGCATCGGGCTTCAGCTGCCGCGTGTGATGGGCATATTGAGCTCGCCCGGCAAGGCCAGTTGCTTGGCCAGCTCCAGTTTGGCCAGCGAGTTGCGGTGCACTTCGTCCGGGCCATCTGCCAGACGCAAGGTGCGCTGGTGGGCGTAAGCATAGGCCAACGGGAAGTCTTGCGAAACGCCGCCACCGCCATGCGCCTGGATGGCCCAGTCGATGATCTGGCAGGCCATGTTGGGGGCCACGATCTTGATCATGGCAATCTCGGCCTTGGCCACTTTGTTGCCCGCGGTGTCCATCATGTAGGCTGCTTTGAGGGTCAGCAAACGGGCTTGTTCGATCATGCAGCGCGACTCGGCGATGCGCTCTTGCCAGACTGTTTGGCGAGCCACTTCACGGCCAAAAGCCACACGGGTGTTGAGGCGATGGCACATCAGCTCCAGCGCGCGCTCAGCGATGCCGATGGTGCGCATGCAATGGTGAATGCGGCCAGGGCCAAGGCGACCTTGTGCAATTTCAAAGCCACGGCCTTCGCCGAGCAATATGTTTTCGGCTGGAACCCGCACATTCTTGAGCAGAACTTCCATATGGCCGTGCGGGGCATCGTCGTAGCCAAACACGGACAGAGCACGAACCACGGTAATGCCAGGCGCATTGGCGGGCACAACGATCATGGATTGCTGCTCGTGGCGACCGGCATCGGGGTTGGTTTTGCCCATCACGATGTACACGGCGCAGCGTGGGTCACCAGCGCCGGACGACCACCACTTGCGGCCGTTGATCACGTAGTCATTGCCGTCGCGACGGATCTCGCACTCGATATTGGTAGCGTCTGACGAGGCCACATCGGGTTCGGTCATCAGGAAGGCCGAACGGATTTCGCCACGAAGAAGCGGCTCCAGCCACTCGTCTTTCAAGGATTCGCTGGCATAACGCTCGAGGGTTTCCATGTTGCCGGTGTCGGGCGCAGAGCAGTTGAAAATTTCTGCTGCAAACGGGACGCGGCCCATGATTTCGCAAAGGGGTGCGTATTCGAGGTTGGACAATCCCTGGGGCGCACGCGTGGACTTGGGCAAAAACAGGTTCCAAAGCCCGGCGGCTCTGGCCTTGGGTTTGAGCTCTTCGACAATTTTGGTCGGGACCCAGGCGTTGCCTTTGGCGCGGTTTTCGGCAATTTCCTCGAAAAACCTGGCTTCGTTGGGATAAATGTGTTCTTCCATGAAAGCCAGCAAGCGGGCCTGCATGTCTTTGACCTTGGGGGTGTATTCAAAATCCATGGTCTGTCTCCTTGAGTTGAGGGTGAAATTCGTTGAGGGAAAAAGGGCTCAGGCTTTGCAGGCAAAGCGCCAGGCCAGTTCGGCCATGGGCCTGGCACCAGAGCCTGATGTTTTCGCCTGCTCACTGGACGCCGTGCCGTCTTCGACACGTTTGGCGATGCCTTGCAAAATGGCCGCAATGCGGAACATGTTGTAGGCGAGGTAAAAGTTCCAATCTTTGGCCAATGCCTCGGGTGTGGTGAAGCCTGTGCGTTCGCAATAGCGGGCGATGTATTGCGCTTCGGATGGAATACCCAAAGCGGCCAGGTCCAGCCCCCCGATGCCCCGGAACGTGCCGGGGCTGATGTGCCAGGCCATGCAGTGGTAGCTGAAGTCCGCCAGCGGGTGCCCCAGGGTGGACAACTCCCAGTCGAGAACGGCCAGCACGCGTGCTTCGGTCGGGTGGAACATGAGGTTGTCCAAGCGGTAGTCGCCATGGACGATGCTCACCAAAGAATCGTCTTTGGCACTGTCGGGAATGTTTTGCGGCAGCCACGAGATCAGCTGGTCCATCTCCGGGATCGGTTGAGTCATGGAGGCGACATATTGCTTGCTCCAGCGGCCGATTTGGCGTTCGATGTAATTGCCGGGTTTGCCGAAACTGGCCAGGCCGCATTCTGCAAAATTGACCTTGTGCAATGCGGACAGAACACGGTTCATCTCGTCGTAGATGGCGCCGCGCTCTGCTTGGCTCATACCGGGCAAGGATTGGTCCCAAAGGACGCGACCTTGCACAAATTCCATCAAGTAAAAGGCTCGGCCAATGATGGACTCGTCTTCGCACAACACATGCATCTCGGCCACAGGCACGTCGGTGCCATGCAGGCCCTTCATGACGGCAAACTCGCGCTCGATGGCATGTGCCGAAGGCAGAAGTTTGGCCACCGGACCGGGCTTGGCCCGCATCACGTATTGGCGCGATGGGGTGATCAGCTTGTAGGTCGGGTTGGATTGTCCGCCCTTGAACATTTCCACGCTCAAGGGGCCGAGGAACCCGGGAAGTCTGCCGCTGAGCCAGTTTTCAAGCGCAGAAATGTCGAAGGCGTGGGTGCCGGTGACAGGCCGGGTTCCCACGAAATGGTCAAAAGCACTCATGGGGTCACCCGAAGGATTTCTGAGGCCGCTGTGGTCAGCGGTGATGGATATGAGGAGAAGCGCGTCAGTGGTCTGCGTTCACGATAAGAAGCAGCGAATCGCGGTCCAGAACCACCAGACCACCGGGTTCGATGCGGATGATTTGTTCGCGCTCCATTTGCTTGAGTTCCTGATTGACCCGCTGCCGCGAAGCCCCCAGCAGTTGAGCCAACTCTTCTTGCGCCAGCTGCAGGCTGATGCGTATTGCTTTGGCATCCGACAAACTCGGCACGCCATAACTTCGCAACAAATGGTTCAGCTGTTTGGCCAGTCGCGCACGCAAGGGCAGCGTGTTGAGGTCTTCCACCAAGCCGTAAAGCTGACGAATTCGCCGGGACTGCAGGCGCAGCATGGCTTCGTAAAACTCGACATGCTGGGACAGGATTTTCTTGAAGTCGGCCTTGGCCACATTCAAGGTGGTGGTGTCGCCGTGTGCATAACAATCGTGCGTTCGCCGGTCTCCGTCGAAGATCGAGACATCGCCGAACCAGATGCCTGGTTCCACGTAGGTCAGCGTGATCTGTTTGCCCGATACCGAGGTCGAGCTCACGCGCACTGCGCCCTTGGCACAGGCGATCCACTGCTCGGGTGGATCTCCCCGTGCAGCGAGCATATCGCCGTCCTTGTGACGTTTGACGTAAGCGCATCGAAGTATGTCGTGACGAAGTGAAGGTGAAAGGGTTGAGAACCAGCGACCACCATTGATCGCCTCTCTTTCCTCCATTGTCAGAATCGGTTCGTCCATGCTCTGTCCTTTGAGTGACTGGTGATTGGATTTTTGTCGCCTGGGGGACCAGTCGACTTATTCGTATTCGGGTTTTTGCTTGTTCAAAAACGCGGCAATGCCAATGCCAGCGTTGTTGTGGTGCAGGTTTTTGACAAATTGATCGCGCTCACGGGCCAGCTGGGCATTCAGGGTGCTGCCATCGGCGTCCGACAACAATTCCTTGATGCTGGCCAGTGCGTTGGGGGCTCGGGCGTTCAATTGCTTACATAACTGCAATGCTTGCTGCAGAGCCTGTCCTGCATCGGCCAAGCGGTTGACCACGCCCAGCTGCTGCAAACGCTCTCCGCCGATGCGCTCACCACACATCAGCAGTTCGGTCGCCAGCTGGCGAGGTAATGCCCGCGACAAGCTCCAGCTGCCGCCACCATCGGGTGACAGGGCGATGCCGCTGTAGGCCATGACGAACACGCTGTTGCGCGCGGCCACGATCATGTCGCACGCCAACGCGAGCGAAAAACCGGCCCCTGCCGCAGGCCCTTCCACGGCGGCGACCACCGGCTTGGGAAAGGTGCGGATCGCTTCGATCCAGTTGTGCAGGCCTTCAATGCTTTGCGCCTGGTGATCAGGGGGCAGTTGACGGTTGTTTTGCAAACGCTGCAAATTGCCACCTGCGCTGAAAATGCTGTTCGCCCCGGTGATGACCACGCTGCGTACATCCAGGCTGGACTCGGCCACGCTCAGGGCTTCGACCCCAGCGGCGTACATCTCGGGCCCCAGGGCGTTGCGAAATTCGGGGTTGCTGAGGGTCAGGATCAGGGTCTGGCCTTCGCTGGTGCTGAGCAGTTGTGCAGTCATTTATTTAATCAGTTGGGGACAGAGCTGAAGATCTGTCCCACAAAGTCATCAATTCGGGACAGAGCTGAAGATCTGTCCCACAAAGTCATCAATTCGGGACAGCGCAAAAGATCTGACCCGCAAAATCATCATTCTTCGGTGTGCATCAAGGACAAGCAGATGGCGCCACGGCGACGCAACCAAGGGCTTGGGCGATAGCGCATGTCACCGTAGACGGTTTGCAGGTTGAACAGGACTTCGAGCACGTTGGTTGGGCCATAGTGGTTGCCCATGGCCAATGGGCCGAGCGGGTAGGCCAGGCCAAGGGTGACTGCAGTTTCCAGGTCCTCTGGTGAGCAAATCCGTTGCTGGCACATATCGGATGCGATGTTGACGATGGTGGCCACCACGCGTTGTGTGACAAAGCCACCGCTGTCCCGGATCACTGAGACGGCTTTGCCGTCGCGGGCAAACAGGGCATGTGCGGCATCGCGCATGTCGGTTCGGGTGGCTGGATTGGTGGCCAGCACGCGACGCTTGGTGGCCGCATCGTCAATCAGCATGTCGATGCCCACGGTGCGTGCCGGGTCCAAGCGTTCGACCACGGCCACGGTGGTGATGTCAAAGCCCAACGGGGCGACGATGGTGAGCGCATGGGGGGAGGGCGATGCACCGCTTTCGATGTTGGCACCCAAGTCCTTGAGCAGTTGCAGCAGTTCCATGCGGCGTGCAGCGCGCGGTGAGACCCATACAGGCGGCATGTCGTCCACCACGGGTACTGGTGGCTCGGCAGGCAGTTGGGCCACGCCATCGGTGTATTTGTAGAAGCCCTCGCCGACTTTTTTGCCCACGACACCGCCTGCCAGGCGTTGCGCGGTGATCACGTTGGGACGGTAGCGCGGCTCTTCGTAATACTGGTGGTAAATGGCTTCGATCACATGGTGCGAAACATCCAGTGCCGTCAGGTCAAACAGCTCGAAAGGGCCAAGTCTGAAGCCGACCTGATCGCGCAGAATGCGGTCGATGGTGGCGAAATCGGCAATGCCTTCGCTCACGATGCGCAGGGCTTCCGTGCCATAGCCGCGACCGGCATGGTTGACGATAAAACCCGGCGTGTCTTGCGCCTGTACAGGCGTGTGGCCCATCTGGCGGGCAAATTCCGACAAACGCTGGCAAACAGCGGCATCGGTTTTGAGACCGGCAATGACCTCGACCACTTTCATCAAGGGCACAGGGTTGAAGAAGTGGTATCCCGCAAATTGTCCTGGGCGCTTCAATGCCGCAGCAATAGCGGTCACCGACAGGGAGGATGTGTTGGTGACCAGCACCGCTGTGGGGGCCAGGATTTTTTCCAGGTCTGTGAACAGACTTTTCTTGATGTCGAGCTTTTCCACAATGGCTTCGACCACCAATTCACAGTCAGCCAAGTCTTGCAGGCTGGTAGCAGCCAATAAACGGCTTTTGTATCCGGCCACAGCCTCGGCAGTCAATCGGCCTTTTTCCTGCAACTTGTCCCATTGCTGGAACACGGCATCACGCGCTTTCTGGATGGCTTCAGCCTGTGTGTCGAACAACCAGACCTGGCTACCCGCCTGGGCTGCAATTTGGGCGATGCCCCGGCCCATGGCGCCAGCGCCAATGATGGCCACTTTGGAAAATGCGAGAGTCATAGTGCTTCAAACGAATGGGGAATGAATGGCAAGTCAACCAACCAGTGCAGGATTGGCTTTGGCTGGTCTAACAGCACCTCGCCCCTGAAAGATAAACCGAGATTATCGCCTCAGTTCGTGCGTCCAAGGGCGTGCCGACTAGAGGCGAGTCCCGCAGTCTCAGTGCTTGTTTGTGGGAGTGATGTGGTTATGGCGGTGCATAACGCTGAGGGCTGTGTGCACTCTCAGCGCCGAACCTGCAGGGCGCCCGGATTGACGATGTTGGTGGGGGTTCCTTTGATGAAGTTCACCACGTTGTCAAAAGCAGCACCAAAGTAAAGTTCGTAACTGTTCTTTTCGACGTACCCGATGTGGGGTGTGCAGATGCAGTTTTCCAGACGCAGCAGCGCAGAGCCTTGCAAAATGGGTTCAGATTCGAACACGTCAATGGCTGCTAAACCGGGCCGGCCACGGTTCAGGGCGCCAATCAAGGCATTGGGCTCGATCAATTCAGCGCGGGACGTGTTCACGAAAAGCGCGGAAGGCTTCATGCGGCCCAAGTCTTCGCCGGTGACGATGCCCCGGGTGGTGTCGCTGAAGCGCAAATGAAGCGACAAAACGTCGGATTGCTCAAAAAATGAGGCGCGGCTGGTCGCCGATCGGTAGCCACTTTGGCTGGCTTTGGTGCGGGATTCATCGCTGCCCCAAACCACGACATCCATGCCAAAGGCTTTGCCGTATCCTGCCACCAGCTGCCCAATTTTTCCGAACCCCCAGATGCCCAGAGTTTTGCCATGGAGGACCGTGCCCAAGCCAAAGTTGGTGGGCATGGAGCCCGCCTTCAGTCCTGACTGCTGCCAAGCACCATGCTTGAGGTTGCCAATGTACTGCGGCAGCCGCCTCACAGAAGCCATGATCAAGGCCCAGGTCAGTTCAGCAGGCGCTATGGGCGATCCAATGCCCTCTGCAACAGCGACACCACGTTCTGTGCAGGCCGCCAAGTCGATGTGACTGCCAATTCGGCCCGTTTGGGCAATCAGTTTCAAGCGAGGGAGTTTTTCGATCACCGCGCGCGTCAGATGGGTGCGCTCCCGGATCAAAACGATGATGTCGGCGTCCTTCAGACGCACGGACAACTGGCCAATACCTTTTACTGTATTGGTATAAACCTTAGCCGGAAAATTCTCGAGTTTGGCAGCGCAATCAAGTTTACGCACGGCGTCTTGGTAGTCGTCAAGGATCACAATGTTCATCCCTCCATTGTGCCTTGGCGCGGCGACCAAGCCGGGTCGCCGGGGCTGCATTTCAGATCAAATTCGGACTTGGGCGGCTTCAAGTGCCGCCAGACGGTCCAGTTCAGCGCAGACATCGGCCATGCGGCCTGAAATGACCATGCGCCCGGCCCCTTGGGTGCGTTGACCGTTTTCGCTGACACGCAAGACCCGCAGGGCGGGCTTGGCAGAAGCAGACTGGAAACGATGCGGCGGGGTGATGGTTTTTTGACCCAAGGCTGCGCAAGCTGGCCTGCGCGTAGCCCAGACTGGGCGCAAATAGGCGTTGGAGCGTTGCGGTTTCGGGACCGGGGTCAATGTGCGAGTGGCACGGGTGAAGCCTTGAAAAAGACCTGAAAGAGCAAGCAGAGCGATTCCCATGTGAAACCTTTCAAAAGCATGGAGGTTGGACACAGACAGGATTGCTGAAAAGGCTTGTTGCATCAGGGCTGCCAAAAATGATTCCGTCAGCGCCCGCCACCTGTTGCAACAAGCAGGTGCGTTACATCAAGAGCGTGTTGCGGATCAGTCCCACGGCCAGGCCTTCGATGTCAAAAGGCTCATCGGGGTTGACCACAATGGTCTGGTAGTCGGGGTTTTCGGGCAGCAATTCGATGCCGGTGGCTGTTTTGCGAAGGCGTTTGACGGTGACTTCATCACCGAGTCGGGCCACAACGATTTGACCGTTGCGAACTTCTTTGGTGGATTTCACGGCCAGCAGGTCACCATCCATGATGCCCGCATCGCGCATGGACATGCCACGAACGCGCAGCAGATAGTCGGGTTGCTCGGTGAACAAGGTGCTTTCGACCTGGTAGGTCCGATCCACGTGTTCCTGCGCCAAAATAGGTGAGCCTGCGGCAACGCGCCCAATTAGGGGCAGGCTCAATTGGCCCAAGCCTGGAAGGGTGAGGCTGAACAAGTCAGACGGGGCGCGCAGACTGCTGCGGTGGCTGCCTTTGAGCCGGATGCCACGGGAGGTGCCGCTGACCAGTTCGATCGCGCCTTTGCGTGCCAGGGCTTTGAGGTGCTCTTCGGCGGCGTTGGCTGACTTGAACCCCAGCACTTTGGCAATTTCGGCACGTGTGGGTGGCGCGCCGGTATTGGCAATGGTGTTCTGGATCAGTTCCAGAATTTCTTGCTGTCGGGCGGTGAGTTTGGGGCTGTCGGTCATGAGGGTTTCCTTGAAAAGGATGGATGAACTGTTTTTTCATCCAGTGACTGTATTTTTAACCAGTTTTTTGGGTTGCGCAAGGGTTTTAAATGAAAGAAGTTGAAAAAATAGTGGTTTTGGGCACAGGTGGCACGATTGCTGGGACGGCTGCTCAGGCTTCAGACCATGTGGGCTACTCCTCTGCACAGCTGGGCGTAGAGCAACTGCTGGCGGTGCTGCCCGGCTTGCCTCAGATGTTGTCCGGCCGAAGCCTGGTGGTCGAACAGGTGGCCCAACTGGACAGCAAGGACATGGACTTAGCTACTTGGCAGAAGCTGGCTGATCGGTGTTCGCATTGGCTATTACAGCCGGATGTGCACAGTGTGGTGGTGACCCATGGCACTGACACACTTGAGGAAACCGCCTGGTTTTTGCAAACGGTTTTGCAGCCTGCCAAATCCTTGGTCCTGACCTGCGCCATGCGCCCAGCCACGGCCCTCGTCGCCGATGGGCCACAGAATTTGATGGACGCCTTGGCCGCGGCGGGTGGTGCCCCCCGCGCAGGGACTTGGGTGGTGTGTGCAGGAAATATTCACAGTGCCAGGCAGGTGCAAAAGGTGCACCCTTACCGCTTGGATGCGTTCAGTTCCGGTGACGCAGGTCCTGTGGGTTGGGTTGAAGACGGGCGGGTGCGCTGGTCTGAATGGACTGAAGCGCCGAGGCTGGGGGCCTCATGTCTTGACCTGGTCCTTCAAACACCGATTGAGCAATGGCCCTGGGTCGAGGTGGTGCTGAGCCATGCATGCGCCAGTCGCCGTACGGTGGATGCGTTGGTGCAATCCGGCGTGCTGGGTTTGGTGGTCGCGGGCACGGGGAATGGCACGGTACATGTGGCGCTGGAATCTGGATTGCAGGACGCTGAAAAGCAAGGTGTTCAGGTGCGCCTGAGCACGCGCTGCACGATGGGTCAGATCGTGGGCTCTTCCACGCGTTGGCAGGATGTTGGCGGGCTCAGCCCGGTCAAGGCGCGCATCAGCCTGATGCTCAGCTTGATGAGCGCTCAGGGCGGGCTGCTGAATCCGGGGTGATGGATGTGGGCTTCAGGGGCTGATCAGTCAGCCAGGGCTGCAAAAGCGCGGGTGGTGATGTCTTCCACGCTGCCTGTTCCGCTGATGGCACGGTACTTGGGGGCAGAGGCCGCATCGGCTTTTGCCCAGTTGGCGTAGTAATCCACCAAGGGGCGGGTCTGGGCGCTGTAAACATCCAGGCGCTTTTTCACGGTTTCTTCTTGGTCGTCTGCGCGCTGTACCAAGGGCTCGCCGGTCAGGTCGTCCGCGCCTTCCACTTTGGGTGGGTTGAACTTGACATGGTAGGTGCGGCCCGAAGCGGGGTGCGAGCGGCGACCACTCATGCGCTCGATGATGGCGTCAAAAGGCACATCGATTTCGAGCACGTAGTCGAGCTTGACACCTGCGGCCTTCATGGCATCGGCTTGGGGGATGGTGCGCGGAAAACCGTCAAACAAGAAACCGTTGGCGCAATCGGCCTGTGCAATCCGCTCTTTGACCAGGTTGATGATCAGGTCATCGCTGACCAGGCCACCCGATTCCATCACGGCTTTGGCTTGCAGACCCAGCGGTGTGCCAGCTTTGACGGCGGCACGCAGCATGTCACCGGTAGAGATTTGAGGGATGTTGTATTTCTGGCAAATGAACGTGGCTTGTGTGCCCTTGCCGGCACCAGGTGCGCCCAACAAAATCAGTCTCATGTGTAGGTCCTTATCGTTTGAATTCGTTTCAGTCAGACAGGCCTGACGATTGCTTTTGAGATTATCACGCCAGCCTCAAAGTTGGCTTACGGTGTAAACCCCGGTTCTCAGCTCAGCAGTTGACGCACGCGTTCCAGGTCTTCAAGCATGTCCACACCCGGTCCGGGCACCTCGGTGGTCACATGAACGGCAATGCGGTGGCCATGCCACAAGGCGCGCAACTGTTCCAGGGACTCCATCCTTTCGATGGGCGCTGGCGGCAAGCCGGGGAACATTGCCAAAAAACCGACCCGGTAGCCATAAATGCCGATGTGGCGCAGCGGGGCGGGCGTGGGCAAGGCCGTCAAGCCCGAGGCCGTCTGGCCATCTCGCCAACATGGAATGGGTGCACGGCTGAAATAAAGCGCCATTTGGCGAGCGTCCGTTACCACCTTGACGACATTGGGATTGCAAAAATCGGCCACCGAGTCGATGGGGTGGGCCGCCGTGCTCATGCTGGCTTCGGGACGCTCGGTCAGCAAACGCGCCACTTCATTGATGAGCGCTGGCAGCATCAAGGGCTCGTCCCCTTGCACATTGACCACCACCGCGTCGTCGGCCAAGCCCAGCAATTGGCAGGCTTCGGCCAGCCGGTCGCTGCCGCTGACATGGTCTTGCCGGGTCAAAAGGGCTTGAATGCCGTGGTCCTTGCAGGCTTGCACAATGCGCGCGTCATCGGCAGCCACCACCACCAGGCTGGCTTGCGACTGCATGGCGCGTTGCGCCACGCGCACCACCATGGGCAGTCCGGCAATGTCGGCCAGGGGCTTGTTGGGCAGGCGGCTCGAGGCCATGCGCGCCGGAATCACCACGGTGAAGCCTGGCGGCTTTGTGGACAGGGTCATGGGGTAGGCCTTAGAGGGCTGGTCGCAGGGCCGCGAGTTTGTCGATTTCCTCGTCGGTCAAGGTGCGGGCTTCGTTTTCCAGCAGGATGGGAATACCGTTGCGCACCGGATAAGCCAGGCGTGCGCTGCGCGACAGCAGTTCTTGGTGTTCCCGGTCGAAGTCGAGCGGGCCTTTGGTGACTGGGCAAACCAGCAATTCAAGCAATTTGGTGTCCATGCCGCCCATGATACCGGGCCCAAAAAAACTGTGGGTTTGCTGACCAGCCGCCTTCTGGGTCAGTGAGTCAGCAGCTGCCTGATCCGAGTGTCCAGTGCGGTCCAGAAGCTACTTTCTGGCGTGATGACCAAGGGCACGGCCAGGGCGCCTGGTTCGTGGGGCCAGAGTTTGGCCGCGTCTTTTTCGGAGCACAACCAGATGCCACCGGGTCTTCGATGGGTTTTTCCCTCTGATGTTGCAGCGGGCCAATCCTGGTAATCGTGGTGGTCCGGCAGGGCGGTGGTGCTCGCCAAAGTCAGGCCCGATTGGCGCAGCATCTCGAAAAATGCTTCTGGACGCGCCAACCCTGCAACCGCGTGCAAAGGCTGATTTTTCAGTGAGATCAGCGGCACAAGCCGGCCATCAGCGCTCACGGCGTGGTCAGCCAGTTGCCGCGTGGCGCGATAGCCCTCGACAGGGCCTGCGCCAGAACCTGACCCGGTTGGGCTTGTGATCAGCACCCAGTCGACCGGGCGTGGCCAAGGCTCGCGCAAGGGACCCGCGGGCAGCAACCAACCATTTCCAATGCCGCGCTCGTCCATCACGCAAATTTCGAGGTCGCGCGCCAAGGCCAGATGCTGCAAGCCATCGTCGCAAATCAGGATTTGCACATCGGGATGCGCCTGCAGCAAGCCAATCGCCGCATCGGCTCTGGCCGGGGCCACCCAAACCGGCACGCCGGTGGCTTGGTGAATCAGCAAGGGCTCGTCCCCCACATCCCGGGCTTGGCTGCCGTTCACCACGGCGCGGACGTCCCGGGTCTGGCGGCCGTGGCCGCGCGAGATCACGCCAACGCAAAACCCCTTGGCCAGCAAGTGTTTGGCCAAGGCGATGGTGACCGGTGTCTTGCCAGCGCCGCCCGCCACCACGTTGCCCACCACGATCACCAGGGCTGGAACGCGTCGGGTTTTGAAGAGGCCTTTGGCATAGGCCATGCGCCGCACGACCATGAGGACACCATAGACCGCTGCCAGCGGGCGCAAGGCCCAGGCGAGCGGGCCGCGCTGCAGCCAGACCTGCGGCAAGTGTTGGTGAAGCCAGAAGGTCAACCGCATGCGGGTCAAAAGCCAGGGGCTTGGGCTGCCTGAGCAGCAAAGGTGATTTTGGACAAGCCACTGCGGCGTGCCGCCTCCATGGCATTGACCACGCTTTGGTGCGCAGCCGATGCGTCCGCACTGATGACCAGCATCGTGTCTTGGTGGGCCAGCGGGGTCAGTACTGCCACCAGCGCAGCGACCGAACTGCCGCCGAGCGGAGATTTGTTGATGGCATATTCACCGCGTGAAGTGATCGTCAGGACGATTTGTAGAGGACGCTGGCTGGAGGCTGTGGCATCGGCCACAGGCAGATTCAGATGGATCTCGGTCAGGCGCGACCAGGTGGTGGTCAGCATCAAGAAAATCAGCACGACCAACAACACATCGATGAACGGGACCAGATTGATCTCGGGTTCCGGGGTCGGGGTTCTGGGTCTGAAGTTCACGTTCAAGCTTTAACCGTGTGGGTTGCGCATACGGAGCAGATGCCGGGCAAAGGCCTCGGCAGCGACTTCCATGGCCAGTACATGGCGGTCCACCGTGGCGCGGAAGTAGCGCCAAAACATCAGCGAAGGGATGGCCACGATCAAGCCGAATGCCGTGTTGTACAGCGCCACGGATATGCCTTGCGCCAATAAGGCCGGCTGGTTATTGGCTGCCGTATGGGCTCCGAAAATGTCGATCATGCCGACCACGGTCCCCAGCAAACCCAGCAAAGGGGCGGCGGATGCGATGGTTGCCAAGCTTGGCAAGTAGCGCTCCAGTTGCTGAGCGGACAGGCGACCTGCCATCTGCATGCTGGATTGGATATCTTCGCTGGAGGCTTGAGGGTTTTCTTGCAAACAGCGCAGTCCGCTGGCCAGAACCGGGCCCATGGCCCCCGCCTGTTCCAGAGTCTGGATCATCTCTTGTGCGTGCAAGCCGCGCTGAGTGGCCTCGATGGTTTGCTTGAGGATGTTGGCGGGCATGACCCTGGCGTCTTGCAACTGAACCCAGCGCTCCAGGATCAAAGCCAAAGCCACAATGGAACACAGGATCAAGGGCCAGATGGGCCAACCTGCGGCTTGTATGATGGACAGCAAGGAAACACCTTCCAGTTTTCGGTATTGAACGTGGTTGATTATCGGTGAATGCCGAGAGCCAACGAAGTGCATGGACCTGAGGCACGAAAACGCCACGAATTTCTGTGGATAACTTTGTGAAGAACTTGGGCCTCTTCGCTGTTTCGCATACTCAAGTATTTAAAATTGTCTCAAAATTTCAGCGGTCATTTTTAAAATCATTAATAAAATCAATGGCTTGGAGGTTTCTTTAATGGTTCGGTGTCGACCGTTGACCGCAAACCCCGGTGGGCTTGGCTTGTGGAGTACTCACCCGCCCCTGGTTTGGGTTTGACGCCAGAAAACCTCTTGAAACGCTGATAAAACCTCTCCCCGATGCACGCCAATGACGATTTGAAGCCCCGCGCCTGGACAGTTTCTGCCTTGTGCCGCGCCGTGGCAGACACGTTGGACGCCCAATTCAACCCGGTCACCGTTCGTGGGGAAATTTCCGGTTTTTCGCGTGCTGCCAGCGGCCATTGCTATTTTTCAATCAAGGACGATACCGGGCAAATACGCTGCGCCATGTTTCGCAGGGCGGCCGCCTTGATGGACTTTGCCCCCCGTGATGGCGAATTGGTGGAAGTGCGCGGGCGCTTGGGCGTGTACGAAGCGCGGGGCGACTTGCAAATGGTGGTTGAGTCGATGGAGCGTGCAGGGCAAGGCGCGCTGTTTGAGCAGTTTTTGCGCCTCAAGGCCAAACTCGAGGCCGAAGGCTTGTTTGACCCTGCCCACAAACGTGCGTTGCCTGCCCAGCCCAGAGCCATCGGCGTGGTCACTTCGCTGGGCGCAGCCGCTTGGCACGATGTGGTCACGGCCTTGCAGCGGCGCGTACCCCATATTCCTGTGCTCATGGTGCCCGCCCTGGTGCAAGGCGCCGGGGCTGCCGCCACGCTGGTTCAGGCCTTGCAAAACATGTATGCCCTCACGGCAGAAGACAACCCGCTCAGCCCGCCCGTAGACGTGATTTTGCTGGTTCGAGGTGGCGGGTCGATGGAAGACTTGTGGTCTTTCAACGACGAAACACTCGCCCGTTGCATCGCGCAAAGCCCCGTGCCTCTCATTTGCGGACTGGGCCACGAAACCGACTTCACCATCGCCGATTTTGTGGCCGATGTGCGCGCCCCCACGCCCACCGCCGCCGCAGAGATGGCAGCGACAGACCGGGGTGTTGGCCTCGAAGCCCTGTCCGTGCTGGAAGATCGGCTGGCCCGGGGTTTGCAACGCCAACAAGACCGGCAAGCTCAGTGCCTAGACAGCGTGGCTGCGCGGTTGGGTGTCGGCCTGGCCCGTCAGCAAGACCTTCAGAACCAGCGGCTGAGTGCCGTTGCCGCCCGCCTGAGCCGCCCACAAGCCATGCTGGGTCAGCACAGCCAGTGGTTAGACCGGCTGGCGAATGGTCTGCAAACGGGTGTTCAAAACCGACTGACCGAGGCGGGGCACAGGCTGGAACGTCTGGGTGACCGTCTGAGCTTCAACCAAGGCCAGCAGGTGCAGCAACGCGCTCAACGTTTAGAGCGGGCCGCCTTGCGCTTGTCGTCGGTCGACCCGCACCGTGTGTTGGAGCGGGGGTATGCCTGGCTCAGCGATGAGCGTGGCCAAGCACTGACCCATGCGGCCCAGTTTCAACCAGGCCAGTCGGTCCGGGCGACCTTGGCCGACGGGGATGTGCCGATGACGGTCAAGGGCTGAGCAGGCCCATATGGGCTGGGGCCTGGGCACCTCATGAGGGCGTATCCAAAATCGGTTCCCAGGCCCCAGCCCATGACGGTGGTGGGTGGCTTGGACCTGGTGCTTGTGTTTTTTCAGTGACCTGCTGCGCCAAAGGGCGATCGCTCAACCCCTAAAATGCAGCGCTGAACCTTCAACTTGCAACAACAAAAGGACACCCTCATGGAACACACCTTGCCCGCACTGCCTTACGCGATCGACGCTTTGGCCCCTCACTACAGCCAGGAAACCCTGGAGTTTCACCACGGCAAGCACCACAACGCGTATGTGGTGAACCTGAACAACCTGCAAAAAGGCACGGAATTCGAGAGCCTGACGCTTGAAGAGATCATCAAGAAGTCCAGCGGTGGTGTTTACAACAACTCTGCCCAAATCTGGAACCACACCTTCTTTTGGAATTGCATGAAGCCGAACGGTGGTGGCGAGCCCACTGGCGCTTTGGCCACAGCCATCAACGCCAAGTTCGGCAGCTACGCTGCATTCAAGGAAGCCTTCGTCAAGAGCGCTGTGGGCAATTTCGGCTCTGGCTGGACATGGCTGGTCAAGAAAGCCGACGGTTCGGTTGACATCGTCAACATGGGCGCCGCTGGCACCCCGCTGACCACTGGCGACACAGCCTTGCTGACCGTCGACGTCTGGGAACACGCCTATTACATCGACTACCGCAACATGCGTCCCAAGTTTGTCGAGACTTTCCTCGACAAGCTGGTGAACTGGTCGTTCGCCGAGAAAAACTTCGGCTGATCGAAGCTTTACCCCATTCAAAAAGCCCGCTGATGCGGGCTTTTTGTTTTATGGCCGCCATGAGAATGAGTGCCGAGGGTGCGGATCAATGAGCAGCCTCGTACAGCTCTTTCTTGATCCGAATGGGAGCCTGTTTGCTTTTCTTGAAAGCTGAGCATGGGCTGGGGCCGGGCATCGATTTTGGGTACCCCCTCATGAGGTGCCCGGCCCCAGCCCATGCTCAGCGGTGCCAGCAGCACCAAGCATCCACAGCAAATAAGCTGGTTCCGCGAATCAGCGAATCATCGAATCATCATCCCGCCATCCGCCACGATGGTTTGGCCCGTCACGTACTGGCCTGCCGGGCTGGCCAAAAACACCGCGATGCCGCCGATGTCGTCCGGCTCGCCCATGCGGCGCAAAGGGGCCTGGCTGTTGTACTTGGCGCTCAATACCGGGTCTTCGTGCAGCGCCTTGGCAAAGTCGGTCTTGATGAGACCTGGAGCGATGCAATTGACCCGAATATTGTCCGGGCCCCATTCCACCGCCAGGTTGCGCGCCAGCTGCATGTCGGCCGCTTTGGACAGGTTGTAGGCCCCAATCACCGCCGAGCCGTGCAGCCCGCCGATCGACGACACCAACACAATCGCCCCGTTTTTTTGGGCTTTCATGTCCGGGTAGACCATGTTGCACAGCCAGGTGTTGGACAACACGTTGTTGCGCATGACTTTGTCGAACACCTCGTCGCTCATGCCCGTGGTCGGGCCGTAGTAGGGGTTGGTCGCCGCGTTGCAGACCAGGATGTCGATGCCACCCCAGGCCGCATGGGTCTGGGCAATCAGGGCCTCAAGCTGCGCCTTGTTGGAGATGCTGGCGGCTATGGCCATCGCCTCACCCCCTTCGGCCTGGATCTCCTTGAGCACCGCCTCGCAGGCATCCAGGTTGCGGCTGGACACCACCACCTTCGCGCCCGCTTTGGCCAGCTGGTTCGCGATGGAGCGGCCAATGCCCCGGCTGGAGCCGGTCACGATGGCCACTTGGCCTTTCAGATTGAACAAGGACATGATGAAGCCTCCTGATTGAATGTGTCTGGCAGTCTGCCCGAGGCCGTTACAGGGGCCTGTCCTGCGGGCGTCAGGCAGGCGGCATCGCGGGGAGGGGATGGGTCACAATCGTTCCGAACGAATGAAACCGTGAGGTGTGTGTGGAAGAAGTGGATGCAGTGGTGATCGGGGCCGGCGTGATCGGCTTGGCCGTAGGGCGTGCGCTGGCGCTGGCAGGCCGCGAGGTGATGGTGCTTGAATCGGAAAACGGCATCGGCACCGGCACCAGTTCGCGCAACAGCGAGGTGATTCACGCGGGCATTTATTACCCTGCAGGCTCGCTCAAGGCGCGTTTGTGCGTGCAAGGCAAAGCACTGCTTTACGCCTATTGCGCCGAGCGCGGCGTGGGGCACCAGCGTCTGGGCAAGCTGATTGTGGCCACCAGCCCGAGTCAAGTCAAAGCCTTGGACGGCATCATCGCCAAGGCGGGGGCCAACGGCGTGCAGGACCTGCAAAAACTTACCAGTGCACAGGCGCGCGCCCTGGAGCCTGCACTGGTTTGCGAGGCTGCGCTGTTGTCGCCCAGCACGGGCGTGGTGGACAGCCACGGCCTGATGCTGAGCCTGCAAGGGGATCTGGAAAACGCTGGCGGTTTGCTGGCGCTGGTCTCGCCGGTGCAGCACATCGGCCTGAAGCAAGGCACCGCCACGCACCCAATCCGCGTGACCACTCAAGACGGCACCGAGCTGGCTTGCAAGGTGCTGGTCAACGCCGCAGGCCTGAGCGCCGTGGCGCTGGCTGGGCGCATGGACGGGCTGGACAAAAGCGGGCTGCCTCAAGCGCATTGCGCCAAAGGCAATTACTTCACGCTGGCGGTCAAGGCCCCTTTTTCGCGCCTCATTTACCCCGTGCCCGAAAAAGCCGGGCTGGGTGTGCACCTCACGCTCGACCTGGGCGGTCAAGCCAAGTTCGGCCCGGATGTGCAGTGGGTCAGCGACCCGGCAGATTTGCAAGTGGACCCGCGCCGGGGTGACGCCTTTTATGCCGAGGTGCGCCGCTATTGGCCCGGCTTGCCGGATGGGGCGCTGCAGCCTGGTTATGCGGGCATGCGCCCCAAAATCAGCGGGCCAGACGAGGCCGCAGCCGACTTCATGATCCAAGGGCCCGCAGACCACGGTGTGCCCGGCTTGGTCAATTTGCTGGGCATCGAATCGCCGGGACTGACCAGTTCGCTGGCCATTGCGGCCCATGTCAACCACCTGCTCCAAGAGAATGTCTGATGCATCCCTTTGATGAAGCCATGACCTTGCAGGCCACAGCCCCTGGCCATTACGCCGGCGCCACCCACCCCGCCTTCGCCAACATGGTGGGGCCTTTTGGTGGCACAACGGCAGCGCAGTTGCTCAATGCGGCGCTGCAGCACCCGGACAAACTGGGACAGCCGATTGCCTTGACGGTGAATTTTGCAGCGCCGGTGCAAGACGGCCCCATTGCGTTCGTGGCGCGTGCCGTGCGCACCAACCGGTCTACCCAGCACTGGGCGATTGAAGCCAGCCAGGGTGACTCGGTGGTGGCGATGGCCACGGCTGTTTTTGCCGAAAGGCGCAGCACCTGGTCGGACACCGAGGCTGTGCCCCCGCAAGACATGCCGCCCGCCGAGGCTTTGCAACGGATGATGCCCGGCCCCGGTATGCCCGCATGGCCGCAACGCTATGACATGCGCTTTGCGCAAGGCGAATTCCCCGACAAGTTCGACGAGCAGGAGCAGCCGCATTCACGTTCGAATTTGTGGGTACGCGACGAGCCCGTGCGACCGCTGGATTTCGCCTCACTGGCTGCCATCAGCGACAGCTTTTTCCCGCGCATTTACATCCGCCGTCGCCGCCGCGCCTTGATCGGCACCATTTCGATGACCACCTATTTCCATGCAGACCAAGACATGCTGTCGGGCGTTGGCACCGCCCATGTGATGGCCACGGCCCGTGCTCTCAACTACCGCAACGGCTACTTTGACCAAAGCGGTGAACTCTGGAGCGCCGAGGGCCAGTTGCTGGCCAGCACCCACCAGGTGGTTTATTACAAAGAGTGAGCGCTTCAGCGCTTCATTTGCTGCAGCGCGCTCGCCACTTCGGTCACCAATGCCGGGCCTTTGTAGATGAGGCCCGTGTAAATCTGCACCACGTCGGCACCCGCCTCGATTTTTGCAATGGCATCGTGGCCGCTCAGGATGCCGCCCACACCGATGATGGGAAAGTCTTTGCCCAAGGCGGCACGCAGCAATCGGATCACACGGTTGCTGCCTTCCAGCACGGGCGCACCCGACAGGCCGCCCATTTCTTCGGCGTGCAAAAGGCCGCTGACGGCATCGCGGGCCAGCGTGGTGTTGGTGGCGATCACGCCGTCCATGCCATGTTTTTGCAGCGTTGCAGCGATGACGCTCACCTGGGTTTCGTCCAGATCGGGTGCGATTTTCAGGAACATCGGCACATGGCGGCCGTGCTCGGCCGCCAGCGTCTCGCGCCGTGCCACCAGGGCACCTAAAAGGCCATCGAGCGCTTCGTCACTTTGCAGGGCGCGCAGGTTCTTGGTGTTGGGGCTGGAGATGTTCACTGTCACGTAATCGGCATGGGGGTACACGCCTGCAAGCGCGATCAAATAATCATCGGTGGCGTTTTCAATCGGGGTGGCAGCGTTCTTGCCGATGTTCAGGCCCAGCAAGCGACCGTTTTGGCGAAACTTCGAGCGCTTGACGTTGGCAACGAAGGCATCCAGCCCGTCGTTGTTGAAGCCCAGGCGGTTGATGAGGGCTTGCGCTTCGGGCAAGCGAAACATGCGCGGCTTGGGGTTGCCCGGCTGCGCCTTGGGCGTGACAGTGCCCACTTCGACAAAACCAAAGCCCATGGCGCCCAGACCGTCAATGCAGCGTGCGTTTTTGTCCAGCCCGGCCGCCAGGCCGACACGGTTAGGAAATTGCAGGCCTGCCAGCGTGATGGGCTGGGCCACAAATGGCTGGCGGTAAGCACGGTCCAGCGGGGTGTTTTGGGTCCGGGCAAGGCCCTCAATCGTCAGGTCGTGGGCCGCTTCGGGGTCCATCTTGAACAAAAACGAGCGGGCGAGAGCGTAAGGGATCAGGGACATTGGATAATTCCGGCCTGTAAGGGATGTCTAGGGGGCTTTGAAAAGGGTTGCCCTGATTGTCTCAAACCCCACAGCCCTTTCATTTTTTCACCCCCCATACGCCCACATGACACAAGACGAACTCAAAGCCCTGGTGGGCCAAGCTGCCCTGCAATACGTTGTACCCGGCGAAATCGTCGGCGTGGGAACCGGCTCCACGGTCAACAAATTCATCGACGCGCTGGCCACCATGAAAGACCAGATCAAGGGCGCGGTGTCCAGCTCCGAGGCCTCAACGGCAAGGCTGAAGGCCCTGGGCATTGCGGTGTTTGAGTGCAACGAAGTCGACAGCCTGTCGGTCTACATCGATGGCGCCGACGAGATCGACCACCAGGGCCACATGGTCAAGGGTGGAGGTGCGGCGCTGACCCGCGAAAAAATCGTGGCGGCCCAGTCCAGGCAGTTTGTGTGCATTGCCGATGAAAGCAAACTGGTCGACGTGCTGGGGGCCTTTCCGTTGCCAGTGGAGGTGATCCCGATGGCGACAGCCCGTGTGATGCGCCAGTTTGCAGCCATCGGTGGCACCGCTGCCGTGCGTCTCAAAGACGGCCAGCCCTTGGTGACCGACAACGGTCAATACATCGTGGACGTGAAGGGCCTGAAGATCACCGACCCGGTGGCCTTTGAAACCGACGTCAGCCAGTGGCCCGGCGTGGTCACTGTGGGGGTTTTTGCCCGCCAGAAGGCGCAAGTCTGTTTGCTGGGCACCTCCCAAGGGGTCAAGACCTTGACTTTTTAAAGTCAGCCAAGCCGCTTGCGCAATTCGGTCTTGAGCACTTTGCCGTAGTTGTTCTTGGGCAGACTGGCCACGATCTCATAACGTTTGGGGCGCTTGAAGCGGGCAATCTCTTGCAGGCAGAGGGCGTCGAGCGTGGCGGTGTCGAGTTCATGGCCGGTTTGCGGCACCACAAAGGCCACCACCACTTCTCCCCATTCCGGATCTGGCGCACCTACCACGGCCACTTCGGCCACGCCCGGTGCGTGCAGCAGCACTTCCTCGATTTCACGGGGGTAGATGTTGGAGCCACCGCTGATGATCATGTCTTTGCTGCGGTCTTTCAGGGTCAAAAACCCGTCCGCGTCCAGGCAGCCCATGTCACCTGTGAAAAGCCAATCTTTCTGAATGGCGCTGGCCGTGGCTTCGGGGTTGCGCCAATACCCGGCCATGACGCTGTCACCCTGGATCAGCACTTCACCCACTTCGCCCGTTGGCAAGTCTTGTCCATGTGCGTCGGTCACCCGGATGCGCACGGGGGTTTGGGCCACACCGACCGAGGCCAACCGCTCCAGGTGGCGCGGGTGGGCTGTATCTTGCAGGTGGTGCCGTGACAGGGCCGTACCCACCATGGGGCTTTCGCCCTGGCCGTAAATTTGTACAAAGCATGGCCCCATCACGCGCAGCGCCCGTTGTATGTCGGCGGCATACATGGGTGCACCGCCGTAGACCACGGTCTTGAACGTCTGGCTGCAAGTCTGCATTGAAAGACCTGCGGCCTCGGCATGATCGACCAGCCGCTTGACGATGGTGGGTGCTGCAAACATCGACAGCGGCCCGACTTGTTCACCCAGCGCAAACAGCTCTGCCGGATCAAACCCACCCGAAGGTGGCACCATGTGCCGGGCCCCCGCCATGAGGTGGGGAATGGCGTAAATGCCTGCACCGTGTGACATGGGGGCAGCGTAGGCGATGGTGTCTTGCGGGCTGATGGCGTCCACATCGCAGAAATAGGCCAGCCCCATGGTCATGAGGTTGCGGTGGGTGATCATCACGCCCTTGGGCCGTCCGGTGGTGCCACTGGTGTAAAACAGCCAGGCCAGGTCGTCGGCATGGCGTTCTGCAATGGGGGTTTCACACCCGGCTTGATAACCCTTTGCCGGCAGAAACCACAAGGCATCGGCTTCGGCGCTGTCCAGGTCGACGAGGCGCTCCAGCCCGGTGAGCTTGTCATCGGTTTTGCTGGTGATGTCGGCGGTCACGAAAGCCCAGCGGGCCTGGGCGTTGTCCATGATCCATTGGGCTTCACGCAGGTGCAGTTTGGCGTTGATGGGCACCACCGCCAGCCCGGCCCACCAGGCGGCAAAAATCACTTCCAGTGTGCGTACATGGTTGCGCATGAACAGAGCTACCCGGTCGCCCGGCTGCAGTCCCGCAGCCTGAAACTGGCGGGCCAGGTGCTGGCAGCGCTGTGCCCACTGGCCATGCGTGGCCACCAACTGCGTGCCGTTCAGGATGGCTGGGCGCTCTGGGTCGATGCTGGCTTGTCTTTGCAACAAATGGGCGAGGTTCAATGGGGGTTCCTGTCATTGGGTTGACCATTGTGGGCTTGAAGCGGCTGAGCAGACTGTCTCGCCCACGTCTTGTTGGCGGCCCCTGATTGGCGGCGACTTACTGCCGGCGCAGCAGCAAGCGTAAATCCGGGCCAATCCGGTCCACCGCATGGAAGGCCAGTTTCACCGAGCCGCTCAAATCGGTCAGCGCTGGCAAACTGGCCATGCCTTGGCCGGGGCCAAGAAGTTGGGGGGACAAGTAGAGCAACAACTCGTCGACCAGGCCTTCCCGGATGAACGAGCCGTTGAGCTTGTGCCCTGCCTCCAGATGCAGTTCGTTGATTTCACGCGAGGCCAGATCAAACAGCATGGCCGCCAGATTGACCTTGCCATTGGGGCCAGCCATGTCGATCACGGTGACACCTTTGTTTTCAAGGGCTTGGCGATTAATGTCAAGGCCCGTGGCGGCGGTGTAAATCCATATCTTGCGGGCCAGATCGCCTGTGCCCAGCGTTTCAAACAGGCGGGCATCCAGTGGGGTTTCCAGCCGGCTGTCCACGATGACCAGATGGGGTTGGCGCGGCACATCATGGCCACGCACATCGAGGCGAGGGTTGTCTTCCAGCACGGTGCCTATGCCTGTTAACACGGCGCAGGCACGGGCGCGCCAGGCGTGGCCGTCGCTGCGGGCAGGCTCGCTGGTGATCCACTGGCTTTGCCCGTTTTGCAGCGCGGTTTGCCCATCCAGCGAAGCCGCGATTTTCATGCGGACCCAGGGCCGGCTGCGTTCCATGCGGCTGAAAAAACCGATGTTCAGTTCGCGGGCCTGAATGGCGATGTCGTGTTGCGGGGCTAGTGTTTCGGTGTGCACCCCCAACGCTTGCAAACGAACGAGGCCTTGGCCCGACACTTTCGGGTTGGGGTCGGTCAGGGCGCAAACCACCCGGCCAATGCCTGCTGCGGCCAACGCATCGCAGCATGGCCCGGTTCGGCCGTGGTGGGCGCAGGGCTCTAGCGTGACCCAAGCGGTGGCCCCTTTCACGTCATGTCCGAGCGCTTGGGCATTGCGCAGCGCCATGATTTCAGCATGGGGCCCGCCGGCGCGTTGGGTGTGGCCTTGGCCCAGTACCTGGCCATCGGCGGCGGTGATGATGCAGCCCACTCGGGGGTTGGGCGAGGTCAGCCACAAGCCCTCCTTGGCCAGCGCCAGTGCGCGGTGCATGGGGTGGTCCGGGGCAAAGGTCAAAGTGGGTGGCAAGGCAGTAGACATCACGGCAGGAATAGTCGGCAACAGATCAGGGCAAGGATACGCCAAGCCAGGTGGGCACCTGGTCACGGCTGCTGTACAAAATGAGTTGACCCAGGCCTTGCCCAGTTCCCGTGCTCAGGGCAGCGCCCCCGTTTGGGTTAGTCTGCGGCCGCCCCAGAGTGGGCCATTGCACCCTGACTTCGATGTCGACCAGCGCCAAGTCAGCGCGTGGTCTTAACTGGCTTTGAAGGGTGTAGGTCGTGCCCTGGACCGTCACCGCCTGGTCCATCACGCACAAAGCCCGGCCCGATTGATGGCACTCCATCGCGTTGACCCCCAGGGTGTTGGCTAGCCCTTGTTGCCGTGTGTCGCCTGCAGTTTGCAAGGTGTGCAAAGTCAGCCGTGTGGCGCCCGCCAGACCGATGCCCATCACCGCCGAGGCCACCAGGGCCTCGATCAGGGCCATGCCCTGAAAGCGTTTTTGGTGGGGCAGCCGTATGGCTGGGCTGACCCTGCGCGGCTTCATCTCAAGCCCTCCCGCCAGCTGCCGGCCACAGCTTGCACCCGGTTGGCGTCCATGCCTGCTGGCCAAGCCAGTTCGTAAGCCGGTTTTGTGAACACGCGTGCCTGAATGTGGCTCCCGCTTTGCAGGTCTTGCAAGCCCGACTCGACCACCACCTGGCCTTCGATGCGGCCTGCTCGCCATCCCCGCGCTTTCTCGTCCTGGCATTGGGTTTGCAGCACCACCGTGCCAAAAATCTGCACGCCACTGGCCAGGCTGGGGCAGCGCTGGCCGCAGGCCATGGCCGAAAACACGAGCAGCACGGGCGCATCGGCCTGGCCCAGGCTTTGTGTCCAGGTGGCGGCGCTGTCGACCCAATAAATGCTGCGCGGGGGTTGGCTTTGGGCGTTCAGGCCATTGCGCTCTTGCGCGTCTGACCAGGCTTTGAGTTGTTCGGGGCTGATGTCCCCGAGCACATTTTTCCAGGCGGCCAACACACAAGATGAACGAGGTGCAGAAGTGGTGGGCCCTATCAAGCTGCCATGGCCTGGCAGGTGTTCGGGCAACAAGGCCAGGCACTTGCTTCGTTCGGTGGCAGAAATCAGGCCATCGCCATCCAGGTCAGCCAGCCAGAAGCTTTGCACGGCATGGCCGACTGGGGAGCCACTGCAGGGTTGCCCGCTTTGACTGAGAGGGCAGACCTTCACCGCCGCACCCACCGCACCCGCTGCTGGCGATGTGCAGCCATTGAGCACCAAGGCCGCTGTGCTGGCCCCGGTGGGGGCTGGTGCCAGTATGGGTAAGAAAACACTGGCCCGCACTTGCCCTCGGCTGTTTTGACCCGTTTGGCTGGCGCTGGCATGCAACTCGGTCACATGGGGCGATGTCACCAGGTCGCGCACGGCCACGACCTGTGACACCGACTGGCTCATGCCCGGATGAGCAGGCGGCGACAGCAGGCTGCATTGCCAACGTGGCCCTGTGTAGTTTGCAGGGCAAGGCGTGTTGGCGGCGTTTTGCCAAAAAGCGGGTGTTTGCTGGCTGGCGGTGTATTGCCGTGCCAGTTCCGCCCGTGACCAAGCCAGTGCGGCTTCGGCAGACAGGCGTGATTGCGTTGCCTGGACTTGCTGGTTGCTGGTCAGACGGTCCAGCAACACGCTGCGGGCACTGTAAAAGCTGGCCAGGCTCGCCAGCATGACCAGGGTGATGGCCACCAGCAAGGTGATGGCGCCACTTTGACCCAGCTTTGCAGATGGCTTCATGGTGCTGCACCACATACCGCTGGCCAGGGCAGGGCGGGTACATTGTTGCGCAGGGACACCGTTTGCGACAAGCTCAACTGTCGCGTCGCATCGCGTGGCCACTCGGCGTTCAACTGTACCGTGACCCACCTTTGCACCCAGCGCTCACGCCTTTCGCAGTGCAGCTGCCATTGCATATCCACCATCTTCAGGCTGCCTGCATCGGTCAGATCGGTCCAGACCTCAGGCGTGCAGGCTGTCCTCACCTGAAGCTTCTGGTCTTTCAAGCGAAAGCCCGAACATTCGTTGTTGTCGAGCAGGCCATTGTGGTTGCGGTCACGGCTGAAGTCGATGCGGTTTCCCTGGATTTTGATGTCTCCGGCGCCACCGCAAAAAGCATCTTTGCAATCCGCCGTGGACCTGGCTTTCCAGGCCTGACCCACGGATTGGGCCTGGCGCAGTTCCCGCGTCAAGGCGTCCAAGGCCGAGCGCAGATCGTGGTGGAGGTGGCTGTCTTGCAAGGCCCAGCGGTGCCCTTGCAGGTGTTGAGCGAGCATTTTTGCGCCAGCCGCCAGTACAAGCAGACCGATGCCCATGCCCACCATCAGGCCCACCAGGGTCTCGCCCCTCTGCGTAAATTTGGTGCCGCAATTTGCGGCGAATAAGGCTGGAGGGTGCATTGGATGGTGTTTTATGGGGTGCTTATTGACGCCAGCATCGGCCAGGGTCAGCGCTCAGGTCGTTGCCACTGCTGAGGATCACGCTGGCTGTGTGCAGCAGTTGTAAGCGCATGGGTTGGCAAGGGGTGTCGCTGGCTTGAGTGCCCACCGGGCTGGCGGTCAAGACGTACCCATCGGCCGATGCCTCTTCGATGGCGATCTGGTAATGCCCGGCGGGTGAGCGGTCAGAGGTCCAGCCCAGACTGGCCAGATCGCTCGCATGGGTGTCGTGGCTGCCACGCCATCGGGCCTGGTCCAGTTGCAATTGTTGCAAGGCGCTTTGCGCATCGGTGCGCCGGGCCTGGCGCTGTTGTGCGGTGTAGGCGGGCAGGGCCACGGCGGCCAGCACGGCCATCAGGGCCAGGCTGATGAGCAATTCGCTCAAGGTCCAGCCCTGTGTGCGGAGCCGATCTGCAGCCTTTCTTTTCCCGGTGAGAGCGCCCATGCCCGTCTCCTTTGAAAATGGTTGAGACTTTGCATTGTGAATACTTAATAATCACTTGTACAGGCCGAATTGCAGGTGCAAGCTGGTCGGTCGGCTCGCGGCACAAGGGGGTTCAAGAATGCTTAAGGGACAGGTGAACATGCAAACAGCCTGGCAAGCAAGCCCGCCGAGGCCGGGGCCGGTCAGGCATTCATCCACTCCTGGATGCAGTCCCGATGGATTCACCTTGCTTGAAGCTCTGGTGGTGCTGGCGCTGCTGGCCACACTCGCGGCTTTGGCGGCGCCCAGCCTGTCCGGGTTGCGTCAAAAGCACCAGATGCAAAGCCAGGCCGAGCAAATGCTGGGCAGCCTCATGCTGGCGCGGTCTGAGGCTTTGCAGCGGCAGCAACGCGTCACGCTTTGTGTGCTGGGTTTGGGGGGTGGCTGCGCAACGGAGGGCAGCTGGGGGCAAGGCTGGCTGGTGTTTGTGGATGGCAATGACAACGCCGTGCGGGATTCAACAGAAACCGTTTTGATGGTTCATTCGGCTTTGCCGCCATTTTTGAAACTCAAAGGCAACGCGACCGTGAACCGCTACGTATCTTACGGCCCCGAGGGCCGCAGCCAAAGCATCTCCGGGGGGTTTCAGGCGGGCACCCTGACCTTGTGCGTCCCCGGCCAAACCGCTGCGTGGCGTTTGGTGATCAACGCGGTGGGCAAGCCCCGGCTGGAAACTGCAAGCATGCCTTCCAATGTGGCTTGTTGAGCGGAAAAGTGGGCATGGGACATGACCCGCCCAAAAAGGCTTGATCAGCTTTGAACTTCGTCCACCAGGGTCTTGAAATCGTCGATGTCTTCGAAATTTCGGTACACGCTGGCAAAGCGCACATAAGCCACTTTGTCGAGCTTTTTCAGCTCGCGCATGACCAATTCGCCAATGCGGTGTGACGCGACCTCACGAATGGCCAGATTCAGCAGCTTTTCCTCAATCCGCTCAATGGCCCCGTCAACCTGCTCTGTGCTGACAGGGCGTTTGCGCAGCGCCAGGTTGAGGCTGCCACGCAATTTTTCACGTTGGTACTCGATGCGCCGGCCGTCCTTTTTAACGATGGCCGGAAAGTTGACTTCCGGTTTTTCGTAGGTGGTGAAGCGCTTTTCACATGCACCACATTGACGGCGACGGCGGATGAAATCTCCGTCCTCAGCCAACCGGGTTTCTACAACCTGGGTTTCGAGGTGACCGCAAAACGGGCATTTCATCGTTCAGACCGATCAGCCGTAAACCGGAAAGCGGCTGGTCAGCACGTGGACCTTGGCACGCACTGCGGCCAAGTTGGCTTCGTCCAGCGGGTTGTCCAGTACGTCAGCTATCAGGTGTGCCGTGGCGCGGGCTTCTTCTTCCATGAAGCCCCGGGTGGTCATGGCGGGGGTCCCGATGCGCACACCGCTGGTCACGAATGGCTTTTCAGGGTCATTCGGGATGGTGTTTTTGTTGATGGTCATGTGGGCGTTGCCCAAAGCGGTTTCGGCCACTTTGCCCGTGATGCCCTTGGCACGCAGGTCCACCAGCATGACGTGGCTTTGGGTGCCACCGCTGACGATGCGCAGGCCGCGCTCAGTCAGGGTCTGGGCGATGATCTGGGCGTTTTTGATGACTTGGGCCTGGTAGTTTTTGAACTCAGGTTGCAGCGCTTCTTTGAACGCCACAGCCTTGGCGGCAATGACGTGCATCAGCGGACCGCCTTGCAGACCGGGAAAGATGGCGCTGTTGATGGCTTTTTCGTGTTCGGCCTTCATCAAGATGATGCCGCCCCGAGGGCCGCGCAAGCTCTTGTGTGTGGTCGAAGTCACCACGTCTGCGTGGGGAACCGGGTTGGGGTACTGGCCAGCTGCGATCAGGCCGGCGTAGTGGGCCATGTCCACCATGAAGATGGCCCCGACTTCTTTGGCCACTTTGGCAAAGCGTGCCCAGTCAATGTGCAGTGAATAAGCAGAGGCGCCGGCAATGATGAGCTTTGGCTTGGTTTCGCGGGCTTTGGCTTCCATCGCTTCGTAGTCAATCGCTTCTTTGGCGTCCAGACCATACGACACAACATTGAACCACTTGCCAGAGATGTTGAGCGGCATGCCATGGGTCAGGTGACCGCCTTCTGCCAGGCTCATGCCCATGATGGTGTCGCCAGGTTTCAAAAAGGCCAGAAACACGGCCTCGTTGGCCGATGCGCCGCAATGGGGTTGGACGTTGGCAGCTTCTGCGCCAAAGAGCTGCTTGACGCGGTCGATGGCCAATTGTTCTGCCACGTCCACGTGCTCGCAACCCCCGTAGTAGCGCTTGCCGGGGTAGCCTTCGGCGTATTTGTTGGTCAGTTGAGAGCCCTGCGCGGCCATCACGGCGGGCGAGGCGTAGTTTTCGCTGGCAATCAGCTCGATGTGGTGTTCCTGGCGCGCATTTTCGGCCTGGATGGCAGCAAACAATTCGGGATCGGTTTGTTCAATCAGAATATTACGGTGGTACATGGCAGTCCTTCAATAGATGGAACCTTGTCAGACACATGTGCAAAAAAGTCTTTGACAAGGGCTGCCCAGGCGAACGGCTGAAAACCCGGGTCAGGCCTTACTGGGCCAGTATCGGGTGTGCGCTTCCCAGTGGTTCGGGGGTGGCTTGGTGCCACCGCGCTCCACGTCAGAGTGGTCCCGCCTTGTTGTTCAAGAGAGGGCTCCTATCGCCAGTCGCGCACTGCGTAAGTGTAGCCTAGGCTTTTCTGTCCGCGAGTCGGCCAGGCTTAAAGTGGGGCGTGCTTGCCCTGGTTGGCGAGGGCCGCAGTATTTTGCTTCTCAGTCACTTTTTCAAGCAGTTTTTGCTCGGCCAAAACCCGATCCACGTACTGGCCCTCGGTGGGTTGTCCTGAAGAAGCACCATAAAGTGACAAGGCCTCCTCGATTGTCTCGGTTTGCTGAACCAGGGCCTGTAAATGCCGGACCCCTACGCGCACGTTGGTCAGGGGGTCGAAGGCCGACAACATGCCGCCAAATTGATCAAGGGCCTCTGAATGGGCTTTGAGCTCGAGTTGCATCAGTCCTGATGTGCCTGGGCTGCCTGAGGCAAACGGGTTGAACCGGGATTCGATGGCCATGATGGCCAGGATCAAGGTGGGGGCCAACTGCGCTCGCTCGCCCAGAGTCCAGGCTTCGGCGACCATGGCGCCCATTGGCTCGGCTGAGACACGGTACTTGCGACTGAGCCAACGGGTGACAGCCAATTGTTCGTCAGTGAGGTTTTTGAGACTTTTTGCAGTGGACCTTGCCGCAGCATTCCCTGCTGAGGGCGCCTCGATGGTGTCAGTTTGCCGAATTTCGAGCCAACCCAACAGCATTTCGCTGGCAGATGCTTGCAGGTTGGGGCGCGCCAAAAAAGTCATGCTGACCAACACCACCGCCAGACCGAACAAGGCCAAACCGTGGCGGGTGATTTCCACAAAACCTTCACGGACATCGGTCGCCCATACTTGCAGGCACAAAACCAGGCGGGACATGTTCAATGTCGCTGTCATGGCGCTTCCTTTCATGGCCGATGCCGTGAGGGGCGTCACATGGCATGGGTGTTTGGGGTGATGCACGGCTTGCGGCACATCCAGTGGGGGGGCAGATGAGCTAGGGATGGCTGCGATGCCGGGTTTTCCCTAATTTTGCGTCTGTCAAATTCTAGGAATATTTAATATCGAGTCAAGACTAAAAAAATAATAAATGATTCATAAAAGAAATATAGGATGCTTTGTGCGCTTGAAATCACAACAGATTGTTGCGTATTCTGCTCAAGGGGCTGGGTCTGGGCAAATCCCGGCGAAAATACGCAGTTGTTGTCAGCCGCTCTGTCTTGTGTGCACGGACGTCCGGCTGCGACACTGATGCCGTATTTGGCATGGACTGTGTTTTAAAGTTTTTTACCGTGACTTCATCCTCTAAGCCTCTTGACCTCGCCGCCCTTGACCAATTAACTGCGGGTGCATTTCACGCCGCATCAACGGGTGAGCGCACGGCCCGTTTGCGCGAATGGCTGTTGACTGACCCCTCAGCCGACGCGTTGGGTGAGGTTTATCGCGAAATGTCTTCCCGTGACAAAGGTGCGGCCAAGCTGCTCAAGGAAAAACTCGACGAGCTCCGCCGTGTTCATGGCCAAGATGCATTGGCGGGTGATTGGGCCCAAAAAGCAGAGAGCCTGCTGCAAGCGCCTCGCCTGAACATTGCAGATGCCATGGCTTGGCAGCGCGATGCTGCTAAAGCAGGCGCGCCTTTGTCGCGCGAGCCGCTGGCCGGCTTGAAGGTCCGTTTGGCCGAAGTGGTCAAAGGGGTTGAGGATTTGCAGCACCAAGTCATGGTGCAGCGCGAATCCGCCGTGTTGCTGGCGCAACGCATCGAAGTGCTTTCGACCAAACCGATGGCGGAGGCCCTGATTGGTCTTGCTGGTGTACAAGCCGATGTGGACCAATGGCAAACACAGGCCAATCTGCTCAAGGCCAACCCGGTCTGGCCCAGTGTGGATTTGAAATTCCCGAACCAGCTGGATGCGGCACTGCAACAGTTGCAAGCCGTTTGGCAAGGTTTTTTTGGCGCATTGACTCTGGCGCAACAAGCCCAGGCTGATGCCTCGGTCGCCTTGCCATTGGTGCCTGTTTGGGCCGAAGAAATTCGCCGTTTGCGCGGTGAAGTTGTGGCACATACCCAGCCATCTGCCACAGATGCGGTAGCCACCGAAGTCGCCAAAGAGGTCAAGCCGGCCAAACCCAAGATGGACGCAGCGCAGCGTCAGGCCTTGCGTGAGGAAGCCAACAAGGCAGTGACTGAAGCGCTTGAAGCGCTGGAAAAACAAACCATCGAAAGCCAAGGTGCAAACCTGGCCGATGCTGCTGTCGGCTTGCGCGCCGCGCTCAAGACCCATGGCAAGAACCTGGACACCGCCCTTGATGAGCGCGTACACAACGCGCTGACGACCGCAGGCGACACCGAGGGCTGGCAACGCTGGCGATCCGACCAGATTCGGCAAGACCTGGTCGCCCAGGCAGAAGCCTTGCTGGATGCCGAAAAAGCCCCCACTGTGGGTGGGCGAAAAATGCAGGACAAACTGCGCCAGTTGCGTGACAACTGGAAGCAAACCGACCAAGGTGGCTTGCCTAACCATGCCTTGTGGAAACGCTTCGACGCAGCCTGCAACGACGCCTACAAAACCGTTCTGGCCTGGCTGGAGCAGATGAAAAAAGAATCGGCTGATCACCGTGCCCAGCGCGTGGCCTTGATGGAGGAAGTCAAGGCGTGGACGGTGGCCAATGCCGACAACGAAGACTGGCGCAGCCAGTTGCGTGCGCTTCACCAGTTCGCAGACCGGTGGCGCAATGCGGGTCATCTGAGCGAAAAATCATTTGCAGAGATGCAGTCACAGTGGAAGGCAAACTTCAAAGCTGCAGCCGCACCACTGGAAGCCGCCCAAAAAGCAAGTGTCGAACGCCGCCAGGCCTTGATCGACGAAGCCCGGGCGCTGGGTGCAGCGCCCGCTTTGCGCGTGGATGCCGTCAAAGCTTTGCAGCAAAGGTGGCAGGTAGAAGCTCAGGTGGTGCCGCTTGACCGCAAGACCGAACAAAAACTCTGGGAAGTCTTCCGTGCCCCGCTGGACGAAGCGTTCCAGCGCAAAGGCACTGACCGTCAGTCCTCGTCTGCACCGATCACTGCACACGATCGTGCCGTCATCGATGCGTCCAAATTGCTGGATGCGGCGAATGCAGGTGGAGACGCCGCCAAGATTCGTGCTGCCATGGCAGCACTGGATGCGGCATTGCGGGGGCAAGCCGAAGCGGTGGCAGAAAAGCCGGTTGCTCAGGCTCATGCGCCTGTGCCTGCGCCAGAGTCATTGACCGAAGCGGCAGAGGGTGTTGCGGATGAAGCAGCCAATCAGACAGAAGCAGGCGAAGGCCAAACCGAGGCTTCAGAAACTTCCGACGACAGCAGCGAGCGTGTTGAACCAATGGTCCCCGTTGAGGCCGCAGCCCCTGTGGCAGTGCCCAAGCCAGTCAAACCTGTGGTGGCGGTGCGTGGCGATGACCGTCCGGGTCAGAAAAAGACAGAAGGCGCTGTTGCCGGGCGCCGCGATGGTCGACCTGGGGATCGGGGACAGCCTCGAACAGGTGACCGTGGAAGTGACCGAGGAGGAGATCGTTTCCCGCGCGGCAATTTTGCCGACCGTGAAGACCGCGGACCCCGTCTGGGTGATGCGGCCTTCCGCGCCCAGCGCGAGGCGCTGGAACGTGCCGAAATGTCGCTGCGTAAATTGGCGTCTCAAGCCCATGGCGAAACCCTGACGCGTTTGATGACTGCTTGGCAAGAACGCCAGGCTGAAGCTTTGCCCAGCGCGCAAGAACTGGGACGGGCCATCAATGCCTCGACCCGTCAGGCTTGGGCTCAAGCCGTCGGTGAAGTCCCCAAAGCTCCCGCAGCAACCGCATTGCTGCGCCTCGAGATGGCTGCCGAAATCCCGACGCCAGCCGACAACCTGAACGAGCGCCGTGCCCTGCAATTGCAGTTGTTGACACAACGCAACCAGCCCGGTCCCCGCGAAACCTGGGGCCAGGATGTGGCGCAAGTCTTATCCGGACCGCACGAGCCCGCCACGGCGCTCCGTTTGCAAAACGTCTTGAAGAACCTGTTGCGGGGCTGATTCAGGGGCACTTCAAGCGCGTGGGTGCAAATCGATTCTCACCACACCGCCAGAGCTGTTTAGCCTGAACACCTGCGCCCGAAAGGGCTGATGGTCAAGCGACCAGTCGCTCAAGACATGCCGTTGCGCGTGCCCCAGCGCATGGTCGGCTGGCCGGTGCGTATGGCCGTGCACCAAGCGATCAGCTTGCGCTTGTGCCAGCCAAAAAAGGCTCATTTCCAAGTCGGCATCTGCAAAGCTCATGCCCTCATGCTTTTGCGACTCGCTCAGCGCACGCAAGTTGCGGGCAAATTCCTGGCGTTCAGCCAAAGGCTTGGCCAAAAAGGATTGTTGCCATTCGGCGTTGCGGGCTTGCAGCCGAAAAGCCTGGTAGGGCTTGTCATCCAGGCAAAGCGCATCGCCGTGGGTGAGCAAAATGCGTTGAGCAGAAAGCTCAAGCAACGTGGGGTCGGTCAATGGCTGCACGCCACACCGAGACAAAAAATCGGGGCTGACCAAGAAATCACGGTTACCGGGCATGAAAGCCACATGCACACGTTGCGCTGTCTGGCGCAATACGTCCGCGCAGGCTTGCAAGAATGGGTCTTGGGCTGCAGCGTCGTCACCGACCCAGACCTCGAACAAGTCACCCAAAATCAACACCGCATCGGCGGGGGTGCTGGCCATATAGGCGCGCCAGCCTTCAAATGTGGCCGTCTCGGACGCTTGCAAATGCAGGTCCGAGATCAGGTCCACGGTGTGCCATGCTGCAGGCGCTTTCAGCAAGCCGATGTTCGGTATGGCTGTGCGCAGATCTGCAGACATGGCGCAGCGCGTCAGATGGCAATGGCTTTTTCGATCACGACGTCATCGTTGGGCACGTCACCATGGCCGCCTTTGCTGCCGGTTTTCACGCCTTTGATTTGGTCCACAACTTCAGTGCCCTTGACCACTTTGCCGAACACGGCGTAACCCCAGCCTTGCATGGACGGCGCTGTGTGGTTCAAAAAGTCGTTATTGGCCACGTTGATGAAAAACTGGGACGAGGCCGAGTGGGGCGCCGAGGTGCGGGCCATGGCCAAGGTGTACTCGTTGTTCTTCAGGCCGTTGTTGGCTTCGTTTTCGATGGTGGCATCGGTAGGCTTTTGCGACATGCCAGGCTCAAAGCCGCCGCCTTGAACCATGAAGCCGGGGATGACACGGTGAAAAATCGTGTTGTCGTAGTGACCCTTGTTCACATAGGCCAGAAAGTTTTCTGTGGACTTGGGTGCTTTTTCAGCATCCAGTTCGATCGTGATGACGCCGTAGCCTGTCACGTGCAATTCAACTTGTGGGTTGGTCATGGTTTATTTCAACAAAGTGATGGATTGAATGAGGACCGGTGTCCGAGGGACATCGGAGGGAAAAGGACCACCCGCACCGGTGGGGGTGTTCCTGATTTTTTGGACCACGTCCATGCCGGACGTGACTTTGCCAAAAACGGTATAGCCGAACAGTTGGGGTGAGTTCAGCAATTGAGCGCGTGCTACTTTTTCGTAAACGCGGCCTTGGTGTTCAAATTTGGCGACCGGGTCGCCATCCGGAATCGGGGTGGGGTCCAGAAAAGCGTTGTCCACCACGTTGATGAAAAACTGCGAAGTGGCCGATTGCGGGTCATTGGTGCGGGCCATGGCCAGCGTGCCGGTGGTGTTTTTCAAACCAGCGGCCAGCGACAAACGACCTTCGTGCTGAACGGGGGCGCGGGTTTTCTTTTCTTTGTACTGGGCGTCATAGCCCCCCCCTTGCACCATGAAGCCCGCAATCACTCGGTGAAAGACCGTGCCGTCGTAATGCTTGTCGTTCACGTACTGCAGAAAGTTGGCCACGGTTTTGGGGGCTTTGTCGGCGTACAACTCAGCTTCGATGTCACCTGCCGACGTGCTGATCCGCACTTTGCTGATGCCGCCGACTTGGGCATGACAGACCAAGGGAATCGACAAGGGCAAGGCGATCATCAGCGCAAAAAAAGAGGTCAAAAAGCGAAAACGGTTCATGAGGTCTTTCGGACGGGTGCGTGGTATCTCAAGGTGCTGTTGACTTCAAAAGTTGTTCGGCGGCCAGTCGTTTTGCCGCAGCGCGAGTGGGCGACGGGCTGCCTTGGCTGGCGCTCTGGTAGGCCTGAATGGCCAGGGCCATGTACACATCACCCAGATTTTCAAGGGCTATGGCGTAATCAGGGCGCGCCCGCACAGCAGCTTGCAAGGCCACCAAAGCCTCAGCGTAACGGTTTTGCCGGGCCAGCAGTGCCGCGAGGTTGTTGTGCGGTTCGGGCAATTCTGGAAAAGACTGCGTTAACGACTGCAAGGTTTCCATGGCCGCTGCGGTCTGACCTTGTCCATCCTGAATGCGGCTGAGCAATAAACGCATTTGCGGGTCGGTGGGGCGGCTGTTGAGGTGCGCTTCGGCTTGAGTTTGGGCTTTGGCCCACTCGCCGGCCCCGACCAGCCGGTTGACATCGTTGTAGGCGTCCGCTTTGACACCCACACTGAACAACAGCAACAGACTGAAGAATACAAACGATGTTAGAGATTGCATGCGCGCCAAAGGTGTCTGATCCGGGCTCCAGCAACTGAGCGCAAAAGGCCCGGTCGGGGATATACTGAAGCCTCATTGTAGCGGAGGCCATTCGGCTGCCACCCTGCTGGCAAGGCCTTCTGCCCATGTACAAGGCGAGCGCTTTCAAGCTTAATTTCTGCATCCTTGCTGCCCACCAGACCCTGATTCTGGCGGTTGTTTTTTGGTCTTTTGGTTTTCAAAATATCCTTGATCTGACATGAGTCTGCGCATCTTCAACACGCTGAGCCGTGCTGTCTCCGACTTTTCACCCGCCGAGCCAGGTCATGTGCGCATGTACGTGTGTGGCATGACGGTGTATGACCTGTGCCACTTGGGCCATGCGCGTTCGATGATCGCCTTTGATGTGGTGCAGCGCTGGCTCAAGGCCAGCGGCTACCGGGTGACCTATGCGCGCAACGTGACCGACATTGACGACAAAATCATCAAGCGTGCCCTGGAAAATGGCGAAACCATCCGCAATTTAACCGACCGCATGATCGATGCCTTGCACCAGGATGCCGATGCATTGGGCATTGAGCGCCCGCAACATGAACCCCGTGCCACCGACTATGTGCCTCAAATGTTGAGCATGATCGGAACGCTGGAGCAAAAAGGCCTGGCCTACCGTGCAGGCAATGGCGATGTGAACTACGCAGTGCGCAAGTTTCCCGGCTACGGCAAGTTGTCGGGCAAATCGCTGGACGAACTTCATGCCGGTGAACGTGTGGCGGTGAACACGGAAGAGGGCGCCAAGAACGACCCGCTCGACTTCGTTCTCTGGAAAAGCGCCAAACCCACCGAGACCGAAGACGTCAAATGGGCCAGCCCCTTTGGCACCGGCCGCCCTGGCTGGCACATCGAGTGCTCGGCCATGGCCTGCGAATTGTTGGGCCAGACGTTTGACATTCACGGAGGGGGTGCCGACCTGCAGTTCCCGCACCACGAAAACGAGATCGCCCAAAGCGAAGGGGCCAACGGTCAGCCACTGGCAAGCGTTTGGATGCACAACGGGTTCGTCAACGTAGACAACGAAAAGATGTCCAAAAGCCTGGGCAACTTCTTCACCATTCGCGATGTCCTGAAAGAGTTTGACGCCGAGACTGTGCGCTTCTTCATTGTGCGCAGCCATTACCGCAGTGCGCTCAATTACAGCGACGTGCACCTGAGCGACGCCAAAGGCGCCCTGAAACGCCTTTACACCGCTTTGCAAACCGTGCCGCCTGCAGACGTGAGCATCGATTGGACCGACCCGCTGGCCGCACGTTTTAAGGCAGCGATGGACGAAGACTTTGGCACGCCCGAAGCCGTTTCTGTGCTGTTTGAGCTGGCCAGTGAGATCAACCGCTCCGGCTCGGCAGAGCGATCGGGCTTGCTCAAGTCACTGGGAGGCCTGCTGGGTTTGTTGCAAACCGAGCCCACCGTTTATTTGCAATCGGGTGCCGGTCTCGACGAGGCGGCCATTCAGGCGCTCATTCAAGCCCGTGCCGATGCCAAAAAGACCAAAAACTTTGCCGAGGCTGACCGCATTCGCAACGATTTGCTGGCACTTGGCATTGTGCTGAAAGATGCCGCAGCGGGTACAACTTGGGAGTCTGCACAATGACCACAGCGATCTTGAACAAAGTGGTACCCGTGACACCCGCTTATTGGGCCGAGGCCTGCACGCATCTGGCCAAAAAAGACCGGGTCATGAAAAAACTGATCCCCCAATTTGGTGACGCCATCCTGGAAACCCGGGGCGATGCGTTTGTAACCTTGGCGCGATCTATCGTGGGCCAGCAAATTTCGGTCAAGGCCGCGCAATCGGTCTGGGGCCGTTTTTCAGTGCTGACCAAACGCTTGACGCCCGCTGCTGTGCTCAAGCTCAAGGTCGACGACATGCGGGCAGCAGGTTTGTCGGCCCGCAAGGTCGAATACCTGGTGGACCTGGCCATGCACTTCAGTTCGGGCACCGTGCACGTCAAGGCCTGGCAAGAGATGGAGGACGAAACCATTGTTGAGGAGTTGGTGACCATTCGGGGCATTGGCCGATGGACGGCAGAGATGTTTCTGATCTTCCACCTCATGCGCCCCAATGTGCTGCCGCTGGACGATGTGGGCCTGATCAATGGCATCAGCCGCAACTATTTTTCGGGCGAGCCCGTCAGCCGCAGCGATGCTCGGGAGGTAGCCCAGGCCTGGAGTCCCTATTCGACTGTGGCAACTTGGTATATTTGGCGCTCACTGGACCCCATGCCCGTGGCCTATTGAGGGCTGGACGAGGCGTCCACCCGGTTATGAAAAGAGGAGTAAAACTTGGCCAAAAAAACATTTCTCGACTTTGAGCAACCCGTTGCCGAACTCGAAGCCAAGATCGAAGAGTTGCGTTACGTGCAAAGCGAATCGGCGGTGGACATCACCCTCGAAATCGACCAACTGAGCAAAAAAAGCCAGCAGCTGACCAAAGACATTTACAGCGATCTGACCCCTTGGCAGATCACCAAGATCGCACGTCATCCCGAACGTCCTTACACGCTGGACTACATCCAGGGCATCTTCACCGACTTTGTCGAGATGCACGGCGATCGCCACTTTGCCGATGATTTGTCGATTGTGGGCGGTCTGGCCCGTTTCAATGGCCAGGCCTGCATGGTGCTGGGTCAGCAAAAAGGGCGAGACACCAAAGAGCGCACCATGCGCAACTTCGGCATGAGCAAACCCGAGGGCTACCGCAAAGCCCTGCGCCTGATGAAAACCGCCGAGAAGTTCAAGCTGCCCGTGTTCACCTTTGTGGACACGCCAGGCGCTTACCCAGGCATTGATGCCGAAGAGCGTGGCCAGTCCGAAGCCATCGGCCGCAACATTTTCGAAATGGCCCAACTGGAGGTGCCGATCATTACCACCATCATTGGTGAGGGCGGCTCGGGCGGCGCTTTGGCTATCTCGGTAGCCGACCAGGTGCTGATGCTGCAATATTCCGTTTACTCTGTCATCAGCCCCGAAGGCTGTGCATCCATTTTGTGGAAGACCAGCGACAAAGCAGAGGTTGCTGCCGAAGCCCTGGGCATCACAGCGCACCGCCTGAAGGCATTGAACTTGGTCGACAAAATTGTCAATGAGCCAGTGGGCGGTGCCCACCGAGACACCGACCAGATGATTTCCTTTCTCAAGCGTGCCTTGGGCGATGCTTGGCGCCAGGTGGCTGACCTCAAGCCCAAAGAGCTGTTGGAGCGCCGCTACGAGCGCTTGAACAGCTATGGTCGGTTCACCGATACCAAAGCCGGTAAATAAACGCCGAGGCGAATCGCTCGGCTTCAGACATGGCGAAAACTCCCGAACAGGCCCTGGCTGATTTCAGCCCGGGCCTTCCTTTTGCAGTGGCCTTCAGTGGGGGCGCCGATTCCACGGCTTTGCTGGTGGCTTGTGCGCGGCGCTGGCCGGGTCAGGTGAGGGCGGTTCACATTCACCACGGCCTGCAATTGGCCGCTGACGATTTCGAGCGTCATTGCAAGGCGTTGTGTCAAAAACTCGATGTCCCGTTGTCGGTTCGCCGCTTGCAGGCTGGACACGCACAAGGCCAAAGCCCTGAAGACGCGGCTCGCAAAGCCCGCTACAAGGCACTGGCTGAAGCGGTGCAAACCGAATGGCCTGAAGTCAAGGACATCGCATTGGCCCAGCACGCGGACGACCAGATCGAGACCTTGCTGATCGCCTTGTCGCGCGGATCGGGCTTGCCCGGTTTGGCCAGCATGCCTGCACACAAGCAGCGCCTGGGTTTGCACTGGCACAGGCCCTGGTTGAAGGTTCCTGGTTTGGCATTGCGTGACTGGCTGCAAGCGCAGGGCCACGGCTGGATCGAAGACCCCACCAACACCGACGAAAACTTCACCCGCAACCGCATCCGTGCCAAAGTCTTGCCCGCTCTGGCCGAAGCGCTGCCGGCTTTTCGCGATACGTTTGCCCGCAGTGCGGCCCATGCAGCACAAGCGCAAGAGGTCTTGAACGAGGTGGCCGAGCAAGACCTCTTGCAAATCGGCGTCCCACCTTGCATTGAGGCCCTGCAGCAACTGAGCCATGCCCGCCAGGCGCTGGTGCTGCGCCATTGGTTGCAAAGTCAGCACGCCAACACACCCAGTACAGCCCAACTGACCGAACTGCTCAATCAGGTGGCCGACTGCACCACCCGGGGTCATCGCCTTCATCTGAAAGTGGGTCAGGGGTTTGTCAGACGTGATGGCCCTAGCCTGGTGTGGCATTCGTCCTGAAGGCCGCGGCTTTTTGCTGTTCCATGGGCAGAAACCCGCACAACCCATGGGTACAATCGACGTGTTTTGCCGGGGCCTACCCCTTCTTGATTTTTCTTTTCAAAACTACACATGGCTTTGTTCGTTCATAAATACGGCGGCACCTCGATGGGCTCGACCGAGCGCATTCGCAATGTCGCCAAGCGCGTGGCCAAATGGGCGCGTGCAGGCCATCAGATCGTGGTGGTCCCAAGCGCCATGAGCGGCGAGACCAACCGCTTGCTGGGCTTGGCCAAAGAGTTGGCCCCTGCCAAGCCCAACGAGGCCTTCAACCGTGAACTCGACATGCTGGCTTCCACGGGCGAACAGGTTTCTTCGGCTTTGTTGGCGATTGCCTTGCAGTCCGAGGGCATGCCCGCGGTCAGCTATGCAGGCTGGCAAGTGGCCATCAAGACCAACAACGCCTTCACCAAGGCCCGCATCGAATCGATTGACGATGCCCGCATCCGTGCCGACCTGAACAATGGCCGCGTGGTCATCATCACAGGCTTCCAGGGTGTGGATGACAACGGCAACATCACCACGCTGGGCCGTGGTGGCTCAGACACTTCGGCTGTGGCCATTGCAGCAGCCATGAAGGCGAACGAATGCCTGATTTATACCGACGTGGATGGGGTTTACACAACCGACCCTCGGGTCGTGCCAGAGGCCCGTCGCCTACACACGGTGAGCTTTGAAGAAATGCTCGAAATGGCATCGCTCGGCTCCAAAGTCCTGCAGATCCGTTCGGTCGAATTTGCCGGCAAATACAAAGTGCCCATGCGCGTGTTGTCGAGCTTCACGCCCTGGGACATTGACATCAACGAAGAAGCCGCATCCGGCACCCTGATCACTTTTGAGGAAGACGAACAAATGGAACAAGCCGTCGTTTCCGGCATCGCATTCAACCGCGACGAAGCCAAGATCTCCGTGTTGGGCGTGCCTGACAAACCCGGCATCGCTTACCAAATCCTGGGTGCTGTGGCCGATGCCAACATTGAAGTGGACGTGATCATCCAGAACCTGAGCAAAGACGGCAAGACCGATTTCAGCTTTACCGTGCACCGCAACGACTACGCCAGGACGATTGACCTGCTCAAGGAAAAAGTCTTGCCCTCTCTGGGGGCCGCAGAAGTTGCTGGCGACGCGAAGATCTGCAAAGTATCCATCGTGGGCATCGGCATGCGCAGCCACGTCGGTGTGGCCAGCAAGATGTTTCGGTCCCTGAGCGAAGAAGGCATCAACATACAGATGATCTCCACCTCAGAAATCAAGACCTCGGTCGTGATCGACGAAAAATACATGGAGCTGGCCGTGCGCGCCTTGCACAAAGCCTTCGACCTGGATCAAGCCTAAGTTATAATTAGCGCACTGGAAACGTGACCGAGTGGCCGAAGGTGCTCCCCTGCTAAGGGAGTATGGGGTGTAGAGCCTCATCGAGGGTTCGAATCCCTCCGTTTCCGCCAGTTTAAAACCCCAAGTAATTGATTTGCTTGGGGTTTTTCTTTTGGTGTTGTTCTAGTGCTAGTGCTAGTGCGAAATCGATAGCACTGGAGGAATATCGAAACTCCCATCACAGAATTCAACAGCCCAATTTTCTATGCGTCCCAATGACTGCGTCGATCTGCTCTGAGAAAACTGTCTATAGGTTTGGGCGAATGCCATCATCCATGTTGATTGGCGTGGGGTCGTAGAAATGACGGGCCCCATAAAGTTGGCCTTGCATCACTGCAAGGCCATGGTTTCACACCCTATCCGGGCTTTACGGCGTGGGCTTGGGCGTCAGGTAGTCAAACCCAGGCTTGCAGGACGTAGTCGTAGGCCGCTTGGCCGTTGGTCATGTCCACGCGTTGCAATTTGATTTTCAAGTCATCGCCTTGTTTGACCAGGGTGTGACGGTAGCTCCCGCCGAAATGACGTATGTCGTCGCGACGCATCTCCATCATCTGGAAACGTGAATAAACCTCCACCGTGGTGGCGCTGACGGCTTCAATCACGATGTTGCCCACCATGTGATTGGTGCCCCACTGCGCGGCTTGTGACCAAGCGTTGGGGTGTTGCAAGCGGCTCATGCGAACTTCCATCAGCAATTGGTCTTCTGCAAAGATAGAGGCTTCGCGGCGCCAGTCGGTTTGCGTCGGCGTGGAGGGCATCCAGTAAACACCATCTTCACTGAACAGATGGGTCCAATCACCCCAGGCTTTGTTGTCCAGCAAAGCGGCTTGATGGAACAGCAGTTCTTCAACTTGTCGCTGCAAAGCGGCATCGACTCGGATGGCTTTGGGGATATAACCCTGGCTTGGCTTGCGGCCACGGCCCATGTGATCGGGTTCGATGGAATCCGCGCCAGACATCGATTGAATGCCTTCAATCACAACACCTGTGCCCAGTGCATCTTTGACTTCATTGGTTTTCATGTGTGTGGACTCCTGTTCAGGCTTTGGCCGAAGGTTGAATGGCGGCGCGGATATACGATTCCCAAGCCTTGAACTGATTGCGCATCACGACTTCGCTGGTGCCGTTGTTGGAGTACAAAACACCATCTTTTTCGGTGTCTCCACCGTAGTTGCGGTGCAAGCTCACCCATTCGCCACCATTGGATTCCAGTCCCAGTTGGCCCTTGGTCCAATTTTCCAGGTCGTCGGCATTGATCATGGTGGCGGGTGAGTTCACCAAGTTGAAATACCACAATGCACGTTCGTAGATGGCCTCTGACACACCTTTGAGTCGGAAGTGCCAAATCTCGGACAGCGTTTTGTTTGGAGCTATAGGCCTCAAGACCCGCACTTGTTGCAAGGGCGACTGAACCGACAAATACGGGTAGATGAGGACGTGGTGAATGCTGCGTGCCAAATATTCTTCACCTTTTTCTTCGCCATACGCCTTCTTGATCAAGGCCTCGTATTCGACGGTGTCAGGGTCCGTAGGGCGCAAGCCCATGTAGGCTTTCAAAATGCCGTGGCCGTATTTGAAGTTCACCGTTTGCACGGAGTCCCACTGGTCAAAGCTGGAGGCAAAGGTGGACAGGTAATGGAAGAACAAAGGCGCATCGCCTTTTTCCTTTTTTAGGCGCTGCTCCACTTTGCGCGCAGACACCCCCGTCGACTGGTGAGTGACGGAAGGGTGCAAGGCATCCAGTTGGTTCTCCATGAAGAATTTCCAATTGGACTTTTGCATCACGCGGTGGCAGACGGGGACGGCTTCCACTTCACCCACGGGTGACCGGTCGCACATGTCATCAAAGGCCACTTTGGCGTCACCTAAAAACTCCACCAAAGTGGGGCCTTCTTTGGACAAGCTGGCAAACACGAAACCACGGTAGCTGTCGACGCGGGCGGCTGCCACCATGCTGCAATCTGCATCCTTGGTGTTCAAGCGGGTGCCGTCGTAGCCTTTGACCAGGGGGATGGCTTTGACTTTTCCGTTCAGATGAAAGCTCCAGGCATGGTACGAGCAGACAAAGCCTTTGCCTGTGTTGCCACTTTGATTGCCACACAGCTCCACACCGCGATGGGGGCAGCGGTTGTAAAGCACTTTGACGCTGTTGTCGATGTCGCGCACCATGACCATGGGTTGACGCCCGATTTGCATGGTGAAGTAGTCGCCGACCTCTTTGACTTGTGACTCGTGGCCACAATAGACCCAAGCCTTTTCAAAAATGTGTTCCATTTCAAGATCAAAAAGTTTTTGATCCGTGTAGACGCTCTTGTGAACGCGGTCTGGTTGAACCAGTTGATCTAAATCTATCGATTGCATGGAAACTCCATTTCAGGGCTTGAGATGAACACGAACCCGTAACTTATCGCAGGTTGGAACATTGATCTACAACAATTCATGCTTTTTCCATTACCATAGGTTATGGATTACAGAAAAGTTCAGCTCTTCCTGGCGGCCGCCCGCTACGGCAATCTGACAGAAGCTGCGGCGTCGATGGAAATTTCTCAACCGGCGCTTTCCAAGAGCATCAAGGCCCTCGAAAAAACCCTGGGGGTGCGTCTGCTCGAAAGAGGCCGTTTTGGGGTTAGCCTCACGCCTTTTGGACAGGCCCTCATGGAACATGGGCGCGTCATTGAGGCGGAGATGCGCAATGCCGTGGGTGAAATCAATCCATGCGAGGGGCCCAACGTGGGCATGTGATGGTGGGCTGTGGCCCGACAGAAGCCACACGGCTTTTGCCATTGGCCCTCAAAGTGCTGGCCGGTCAAAACCCGGAAGTCCATGTCACGGTGTTGTATGGATTGAACGAGGCTTTGATGCCTTGGGTCAAACAAGGGGAGGTTGATTTTGCGCTGTCATCTGTGCCTGCAAGATCAACGGATACAGAATTGGTTCACGACTTCTTGTCGACCGAACATGCCACCGTGGTGGCTCGCGCAGACCACCCGCTTTCAAAATACAAAGTGGTCACACCCCAAATGTTGCTGAAATACCACTGGATTTTGCCCAGGCAACGCGAGTTGGAACGGCTGGCATTTGACGATTATTTTGTGGTGCATGATCTGGAGCCACCTGTAGCCCAAGTCGAAACAACCTCGACCGTTTTGATGAAATCCATGGTCATGCAAAGCGAGGCCTTGACCTTCATTCCGAAAGAATTGATTTATTGGGAAGTGCGCGCAGGGCAACTCAAGGCGCTGGAAGCCACAGGCCACCAATGGGAGAGAAGGGTGGGCATCACGCGGCGCCGCAAAGGCACCTTGAGTCCTGCCAGCAAGCTGCTCATGCAAGCCGTGAAATCGGTGGCGCAGTCGTTTTAAGCTCAAACGCCCAAATAGCGCGTCCACAACTGGCGATCATCCCGCAGCGCCTGCGAGCTGCCTGCCCAGGCCACTTGACCGCGCTCCATGATGAGATGGTGGGATGCGATGTCCACCAATCGGTTCACGTACTTGTCCACCACGATCAAGGTCTGCCCTTCCTCGCTGAGCAGTCGCAGGCATTTCCAGATTTCTTCGCGAATGAGCGGTGCCAAACCTTCGGTGGCTTCGTCAAGAATGATCAGGCATGGGTTGGTGACCAAAGCACGGCCAATAGCCAGCATTTGCTGTTCCCCCCCCGACAGCTGAGAGCCCAGGTTGGATTTGCGTTCAGCCAACCGGGGGAAAAGTTCGTAGACGCGGGCGGGCGTCCAAAGCCTTGGGCTTTTGTGTCGGTTACTGACAAAGGCTGTGAGGTGTTCGTCCACCGTTAAATTGGGGAAAACCTGTCTTCCCTCGGGCACCACGGCGATGCCAAGCCGCGCAATTTTGTCGGTGCTTTGGTTGGTGATGTCATGGCCATCAAAAATAACCTGGCCACCCTGAACGGATTTGAGACCCAGAATGCTTCGAATCAGCGTGGTTTTGCCCATGCCGTTGCGGCCAAGCAAGCCCATCGATTCGCCCGCCTTCAGGCTGAAGTCAACGCCGAACAAGACCTGACTCTCTTGGTAAGCCGACTGCACATTGCGTACTTGCAGCAAGCTCATGCGTTCTCCTCGCCCAAGTAGGCGGCGATGACTTGTGGGTGGTGCCTGATTTCGGTAGGGGTGCCCGTGGCAATGACCGCACCGCTTACCAACACGGAAATTCTGTCGGCAAGTCTGAACACAGCGTCCATGTCGTGTTCAATGAGCAAGATGGCCGATTGTTCGCGCAATTTCAGGATGAGGTTCAAGATGCGCTCAGACTCCACCGGGCCTGCGCCTGCCATGGGCTCATCCAGCAGCAATAACTTGGGTTGCGTAGCGACAGCCAGACCCAGCTCCAGAATGCGCTGCTCACCATGGGACAGTTCGCTGGCAGGGTCGTTGGCGCGGTGCGCCAGACCCAGGTCGCTGAGCAGGTGCATGGCGTGGTCTGTCAGAGCCAAATCTTGGCTCACGGGTTTCCAAAATGAAAAACTATTTCCCATGCGCGCCTGGATGGACAAAGCCACGTTTTCCAGGGTCGTGAAGGATTTGAAGAGGCGGGTGATTTGAAACGAACGCGCCAGACCTGAGCGCACGCGCTCGTGGGTTGACATGCCCGTGATGTCCTGACCCTTGAAGAAAATCTGCCCGCTGTCACTGGGCAGCAAACCTGACAACTGTGCCACCAAGCTGGTCTTGCCCGCGCCATTGGGGCCAATCAGGGCATGAATTTCATGTGGTTGGACTTGCAGGCTCACGTGGTCCGTGGCCAACACGGCGCCAAACTTCTTCACCAAATTTTGAACGTCGAGCAAAGGTGCTTGGCTCATGAATGCCCCTTGACCTTGAATTTGGGTGGACGGTTAAAAAAGGTCGAAAGCCCCTTGGGTGCCAACAACACCACTGCCAGCAAGAACCACCCGATATAGAACTGCCAATACACCGTGTGTTCAGCAATCAAATCTTCCAAAATGAGCAAGACCAAGGCGCCCCACAAACCGCCTGAGAGGGTTCCTACACCTCCCAAAATGACCATCACCATCAAGATGCCCGATTGCGTCCAGTGCATCAAATTGGGACTGACATAGTTTTGATGGTTGACCATCAAGGCGCCCGCCAGGCCACCCAAAGTACCGGCGACGGTGAACAAAACCCATTTGTAGGTATAGGCTGGAAACCCGATGGCTTCTACGCGTGTGTCGTCGTCACGGATGGCCAAAATCACTCTGCCAAAGCGTGACTTCATCATGCGCGAAATCAGGATCAGGGTGATGACCAGTACAAACAGGACAACAAAGTAAAACGTCAGATCATTTTTTAAATTCAGCCCCATGCCAAAGTTGGATCTGAACTTGATGTTCAAGCCTTCATCGCCCCCATAAGCCTTGATGGAGTTCACCAGGTAGTAAATCATTTGGGCAAAAGCCAGTGTGATCATGATGAAGTAAACACCACGCGTTCTCAAGGAGATGGCGCCAATCACAGCGGCTGCCAAAGCCGACACGGCCATGGCCACAGCAAAGTTCACCCAGCCATTGGTCACACCCTCTGTGATCATGATGCCAACGGTATAGGCGCCAATGCCCACGAACGCAGCATGTCCAAACGAGACCAATCCGCCAAAACCTAAGATGAGGTTGAGGCTGCAAGCCGCAATGCCGTAAATCATCATGCGGCTGAGCATGCTGATGTAAAAATCCTGGCCGCCGACATGCAGCGCCAATGGCAATGCAATGGCCAGTATCAACAACAAGGCCCAGAGCCAGGGTGGTGTTTCACGTTTCATCTTGACCTGGCTTAAGAGCGACCTGAAAACAAGCCTTGTGGGCGAACAAAAAGAACCAAGGCCATCAAGAGATAGACCGAAATCGAGGCGACGGCAGGGCCGGCAGCACTGGCAAATTGGGGTGAGAATATTTCTCGAAACAGATGCGGCAGCAGGGTCCGTCCCAGCGTGTCGACAAAGCCCACCAGGATGGCCCCCACAAAGGCGCCCCAGACCGAACCGATACCGCCAATCACAATGACCACAAAGGCCAAAATCAGGATGTTTTCACCCATGCCCACTTGAACAGCCAGCAAAGGGCCCAGCATGGCACCCGCGACAGCGCACAACGCAGCACCAATGCCAAAGACGCCGGTGAACAGGGTCCTGATGTTGATCCCCATCGCCATGGCCATCTCTCGATTGGAGGCGCCTGCACGAACCCAGGCCCCCATACGGGTTTTGGTGACCAACAGAAACAACAACAGGGCAATGGTCAAGCCCACGCCAATGATGACCAACCGATAGCTGGAGTACATCAATCCGGGTAACAGTTCTACGGGGCCAGACAAGGCTTGGGGCGCAGAAAGGGGGAGATCAGATCCCCAAATCATGCGAACCGATTCGTTGATGATGAGAATGAGCGCAAACGTGGCCAAGACTTGGGATAAGTGGTCTCTGGCATACAGCGTTCGCAGCAGCGTGGCTTCCAAAACCATGCCCACCACGGCGGTGAGCAAGACGGCCAAGATCACACCCAGCAAGAATGACTGGGTCAGCTGAACCAGCCAGGCGGCCAAGAAGGCCCCCACCATGTAGAGCGCGCCATGGGCCAGGTTGATCATGTCCATGATGCCGAATACAAGCGTCAAACCAGACGCCAGCAAAAACAACATCAAACCAAACTGCAGGCCATTCAAGGCCTGCTCCAACATCAAAATACTGCTCATGGGGAGACCTTAGCCCCCGTTATTTCATGGGGCAGTCTTTGACATAAGCGTCGCCATGGTTGGTCAAAACCGGCTGACCCACAATCCGATTGACCAGCCGGCCCTGTGCGTCTTTTTGAATCTCGCGCAGGTAGTAGTTTTGAATCGGATACTGGTTGGTATTGAAGCGGAAGTCGCCACGCACGGAATTGAACTTCACCGTCTTGAGCGTTTTGATCATCAGGTCTTTGTCCTCGACCTTGCCGTTTGCCGCCCGCACAGCAGCATCGATCAGGAGCGCAGTGTCATAGCCCTGGGCTGCGTACAAAGTCGGCAGGCGCTTGTATTCTTTTTCAAACTCGGCCACAAATTTCTTGTTGGCTTCGTTGGGCAAATCCATGCCCCAGTGTGCTGTGTCAAAAATACCGAGCATGTCGTTGCCCACTGCACGGATCACGTCCTGGTCAGCGCCAAAGCCGGGCTGAATCAGGCGGATGTCCTTGTTCAGGCCTGCTGCCATGAACTGCTTGATGAAGTTGATGCCCATCCCGCCCGGTAAAAAGGTGTAGACCACTTCGGGTTTGGCTGCCCGAATCTCCGCGAGTTCAGCCGAGTAGTCGAGTTGTCCCAGTTTGGTGTAAACCTCACCGTTGACGTTGCCTTTGTAGAAGCGTTTGAAACCCGCCAATGAATCTTTGCCGGCTTGGTAGTTGGGTGCCAGCAAATAAGCAGACTTGACTTTGAGGTTGGTAGCGTATTGACCTGCAGCTTCATGGTAGGCGTCGTTGGGCCAGGACACCGCAAAGAAGTAGGGCGTGCACTGCGCGCCTGCAATCGGCGAAGGTGCTGCGTTGGGGCTGAGGTAAATGGTTTTGTTCTCCACCGCTTCGGGAAGGCCTGCCAGCATGATGTTGGAGAAGACAACGCCCGTTAAGAAATCGACTTTGTCGCGTTTGACATAGCGCTCGAACAATTGTTTGCCCACATCGGGTTTGAATTGGTCATCAGAAATGGACACATCGGCGGGCAATCCGCCCAGTTTTCCACCGTTGAGCTTCACTGCCAGCATGAAGGCATCGCGAATGTCGACACCCAAAGCTGCCGAGGGGCCAGACAGTGTGCTGACAAAGCCCACTTTCACTTTATCGGCTGCCAGCGCGGGTTGCATGGACAACGTGGCCGCGGCGGTGAGGCTAACAAGACTTTTAACGAGCGGAAAAGACATGATGAACTCCTGGTGAGACCGATAAAAAAAGAAAGCACCTGCCCCTGGGGCACCCTGCATTCTTAGCCGAAAATTGATGCATTGAAATCAGTGTTTTCCCGTTTAACAGGTGAACTTTTTCACCCAATCCATGCGGGCAGCCATGTGGCAATGCCGGGTATGAAAAAGACGGCCAACAACAAAATCAAACTCATGACCACATAAGGGCCAACCGCCAGGAAGATGTGCCCCATCGTGACCGAGGGGGGCGCGACACCGCGCATGGTCATCAGCAGCAGGCCATGGGGTGGCAGCAGCAAACCCAGTTGCATGCAAATGAGGAACATCACGCCAAACCAGATGGGGTCCACGCCCAAGGTGTTCACAATGGGCATGAAGATCGGCAAGGTGATCATCATCATGCTCACCTGATCGACAAAGATGCCCAGGAAAATGAGCATCAGCATCATGCCGACCACAATCCAGGTGGTGGACAAGCCTTGGCCCGTGATGAACTGCACCAAGCCCGTACTGGCACCCGAGAAGGAAAGTATTTGGGCAAATGTGGTGGCACCCAAAATGATGAACAAAATCATGCCCGAGATGCCAGCTGTGCCCTTGAGGGCTTTCAACACGGCCTGCCACTTCAGGGCTTTGTAAAACGCTGCCAACACCATGGTGGCAAAAGCACCCAATGCGGCACATTCGGTGGGGGTGGCCCAACCTGCTGCCAAGGCCCCAACCACCACGCCAAAAATGGACAGTGTGGGCAAGACATAGCCAAAGAAAGGTTGCCAGCGAGCCCAGCCTGTGTGATGAACCACATCGGATTCAGTGGGCGCCAAGTGTGGGCTGATTCGAACGCGAATGATGATCCAGGCCACAAACGAAATGGACAGCAACACGCCCGGCAAGACGCCACCAATCAGTAATTTCGAAATGGAAATTCCCGACAAGGAACCCAACAGCACCGTCAAGGCAGAGGGTGGGATGAGCATGTCCACCGCGCCAATGGCCATGATGGGACCCGTGGCGATGGTGGGGTGATAGCCCCTGGCCAGCATGACGGGCAGCATGAGTGCCCCGAGCATGGCGGTGGTGGCAATGGTCGAACCTGAGATGGCAGAGAACACGGTGCCCGCCACCACAGCCACCACAGCCAAGCGACCCGGCACGCGCATGATGAGTCGCTCCACGCCTTCAATGACCTTGAAGGCCAGACCTGTGTGAAACAGAATCTCGCCCATCAGCACAAACAGCGGAATGGGCGTCAGGGAGAACGCCATGACCGAACTGACACTGCTGCGAACCAGTTGCACCAAGCCAGGTTCACCGCCCATATAGAGCCATGCCCCCAAAATATTGACCGCAATGAAGGTCAGTGCAACGGGCATCCCAATGAAGAGCAAAACCGTTGAGCCTCCGAGCATGAGGCAGGCCGCAAATTGCCAGCTGCTCATGCGGCGCTCACTGCGTCATTGCGTGGGCCTCGTTCAGCCAACCACAGCCGGTGCATGCGAAACAACATTTCAAGGCTGAGCAATGTAAACACAAAGGGCAGGGGGGCCAACGACCACCATTCAGGCGTGACCAATGTTTTGATATTGAGCGAATTGGCGGTGTAGCTGGCCCAGGTGGCCTGCACACCGTAAAAGGTCATGATCAGGCAGCAGGCCAATCCCAGCGTGTCGCCGACCCATTCAAACGCCCAGGCCAATTTGGCCGGAATGGCCTGAAGAACAATGTCAACGCGGATGTGTTGACCCTGGCGCAGCAGCCAAGGTGAAACACACAAGGTGACGCCATACAAAATGAATTCTGAGACCTCGTTGCTCCAGCCGATGCCCTGGGGGCCGCCGCTGAAAGCGAAGTTGCGCAGTGCCACATCGGTCACGATGATGAGCATCATGACCAACAACATCAGGCATCCAAACAGCGCCAGGGCGGAAATCAATCGCCCATAGGCCTCAGAAAGTTTGGAAATCATTTAGAGAACAGCGATTTGAATTTGGCCGCGATTTCTGGGCTTTGCTTCAATGCAGATGTCCAGGCAATGTCGTAAGCCTTGTCTTTGAATGCCTTGCTGGTGGCCGCGTCAAAGGCAATGGTTTGGATGCCGGATTTGGCTTGGCGTGCCGTTTCTTCTGCGGCATAACGAACCCAGAACGTGTTCTCTGCCTCTAAAGCCAGCAGTTGTTTTTGCAAATAAACGCGTTGTGCATCGGTGAGCTTTTTGAAGGCAGGCAGGTTCATGACCAAAGACACTTCGGCATCGTAAAAACCGGGGTCAATGCGGAACTTGGTTTTCTCGTGCCAGTTCAGGTCAAAAATGCCGCCAATGGGCCAGCCATAGCCGTCCACCACGCCACGCTCCAGTGCTGTGTAGACCTCGCCAGGCGGCGTGGTGATCACATTGGCATTGAGCGATTGGAAGAAATCGCGATAGACGGGGGTGATGCGAATTTTCTGGCCACTCAAGTCGGGTTTGTCGACCTTCTTGTTGGTGTAGATGTGAAAGGGTTGGTTTTCAACGATGCGGGCCAAATATTGCATGTTGCCTTTTTCGTTCCACACCTTGTTTATGGCATCAAAGGAGCCGTTTTTGCGCTGCTCTGCCACGGTCATTTGGGTGAGCTTTAAAAAGTCGGCCTCGGGCATCACATTGGTGTAAAAAGCCCCGGTATTCAAGGCCATGTCCACCACACCGGTTTTGACCGCGTTGCCCACCTCGAAGGTAGGGATGGCTTTGGGGCCACCGATGAAATTGATTTGAAGCACGCCCTTGCCTTCGGCGTTGACTTTGTTGATCCAGGGTTGCAGGCGTTGCACATAAATGCCGTTTTCTGCAAAGGCACTGACCAGTCGCAGTGTGACCTCTTGGGCCAACACGGTGGTCGCGCTTGAGGCGGCAAGGACCCATAGCAGGGCGGATTTGATGACTCTTGTTTTCATGGGGTGTCTCCGGGTTTGGATGGTTCAGTTAAAAAATGGTGAGCCTGAAGTGCTGTGGCGTTCAGTTGTGCTGCAGTAAACCTTGCGCCTTCAGGCTTGTCAACAGTTCTTGTTCGGAGTCGTCGCTGAGCGCAATGGTTTGAAGCTTGCGAAGTTGGCCCGCGGCATCGGCGTCGTTTTGCAGTTTGGGCAAGGCGCTCATCAGGCGTTGAAAATTGCGCCAGCCTCGGCTGTGGGTCTCGCCATAACCTTTGACCAATTGTTGCGCCTTGACCACTTGGAGCGCCAAGCTGTTGTTGGCCTGAAGCAAATTCTCCACGGTGTTCAACCAATCGCTGATCCGCTCTTGTTCATGGCTGTAGCGCAAGGAATAGGGGCGGGTGGCCCGCAGTTCTGCAATCGCGTACAGCAACAAATAGCCTCTGAGGGAGGTTGTTTTCACAATCCGGCCCTGTTGCGTGAAACGGCCCAACAACTTGCGGGCCCAGTTGGTTTTGAGAAGCCACCGTCCCACCGGCGCTGGCAAGGTGTCGGCAATTTCTTCAAGGCGGGGGTGTAAAAACTCGTTGATGTCCAGCAGTTGCTCAGAACTCTTTTTCACTTCGCCACGCACTCGGTCAAAGCGTGAGCGCCTGATTTTCAGATCTGCCACACGCACCGTGTCTTCGTAACTCATCCACAGCGCCAGATGCCTCGCTGCCTCAGCCACAATCTCGTCGCCCAGTGCACTGGCCTCTGCCTTTTGGTTCAGCAGGGTCAGTCGGTCCAGATAAAGGGTGGCGTATTTTTCACTTTGGTAATCCGTCAAGCGAGCAATGCCTGCCATGAGATTGGCTTGCGCTGCAGGCCTGAAGTCTTGCTGAATTCTTTGTGCCATCGCATGGAGTCGAGGGCCCACAGCCGGCAACTGCGGCAACTGCGGTGCAGCAGGCTCATGCACTGGCGTTGCTGCCGCAGCGTTGTGGGGCAGCAGTTGTTGCTGAGCCGCTTGGTGCCCTGCGGCAAAAGCTTGAAGGCTTGACGCGACCCCAATGCCACCGCGTCGAATCGTGTCTTCGAACTGCTGGCGTGTGAAGGGCAACTGGCAAGATGCCGCCAGGGCGCCGTACAAGGCCGGGCCTATCAGGCTGCCGGACTGGCTGGCAATGGCAGAGAAATCGGCCGCAATGAACTGGTGCGCAGCGGCTTGGGCGCCTGCCATCAATTTGGCCGAGTCCATTCGGCCATCACCCATCGCAATGCGCTCGGTCATGGCATAGACGCGGTGCGATGAAGTAATCAGGGTGGTGCGCTCGGGGTTGACCAATCCGCGCTGGAGTGCACGGCCCGCTTCCATCAATTCCGAGGCCAGCACAATGTCGACATGCCCTGGGAATGGGCTGAGTGCAAAGACCGGTTGGCGTGCATCGGGAATGCTCGCTTTGTCAAACATTTCAAGGTAATAGATGGTGGCGCCAGTGCGTTGGGCCACACCCGGCACCGAGGTGGTTTGGGCCAGAAAACCATTGTGTTCTGCCAAATCCACCAGCCAGTCGGCCAGCACACCGCCGCCTTCACCGCCCATGGCCAGGATGGCGATGGTGATGGTGATGGCGCGGGTTTGAGTCGTTGTGGATGTTGTTGTCATTGTCATGGGCATGTCACTCAGACTGTGGCAGTGATGCCCGCAAGGCGACGTTCAATGCGATTTTGCAAACGGCCAATGACCCAGGTGCGGATTTTTTCTTTGAACTGGTCCCAGCCGCTGGGGTTGTTGATGATTTCAGCGCGGTAAAACGAAGGACACAAAACGGCCGCGTGCGCCACTTCGCCACACAAACCGCAACCGACACAACTGTCGTCAACGGCCGCGACGGGATCGGTTCTCAAGGGGTCAGGATTGGTTTTGATGCTCAGGGACGGGCAACCCGACAAACGAATGCACGAGTGGTCTCCGGTGCATGTGTCGGGATCAATGCCGAATTTTTCGCGTACCACGCGTTCGCCTTGCTGGATACGCTGCTTGATTTGTGGTTTGACGCGACGCTGGCGATTGAGCATGCACTCGCTTTGCGCCACGATGACCTTGGGGCCCTTCACCGGGGTGGTCAGTGCCTCGCGCAGGGCACCCCGCATTTGATCGAGGCTGTAGGTATGCGTGACTGTTTTCACCCAGTCCACCCCCACGCCCTTGACGGCTTTCTCGATCGGGTTGTTGGTGCTGCGAATCGGGTTGATGGCTTTGGATGACAAAACATCTTGGCCGCCAGTCGCGGCAGAGTAGCCGTTGTCCACCACCAGCAACACGTTGTCTGTTTGGTTGAAAACCGCATTGCCCACGCCGCTGGTCAGTCCGTTGTGCCAAAAGCCGCCATCGCCCATGATGGCCATGGTGCGGTGTTCTGTCTCGGGGGTATTGAATGCCGAAGCACCCGCCCAGCCCAAGCCGTAACCCATGGTGGTGGCGCCAATGTTGAACGGCGGCAAAATGGAAAACAGGTGGCAACCAATGTCGCAGCTGATGTGGCGCGGCCCCAGTTCCCGTTCAATGAGTTTCATCGCCGTGAAAATGGGGCGCTCAGGACAACCCGTGCAAAAGGAGGGCGGTCTGGGCAGCACTTGCGCCGTCGCGTCTGCGATGGCCTGCGTCACCAGCGCATTCGCTGGCACCGCTGGCGCATCTACGGCCCCTTGGCCCAAGCTCTCAGGCGCATACAGTTCAACGAAACGCCGGATGCCTTGCAACAGCACCCCGCCGGTGTATTCGCCCGCCATGGGTAAAAACTCTTTGCCATGAACACGTGTGGCCACATCGGCTTTGCGCAATATGGCGTGGATGTTTTGTTCGATGAAATCGGGCTGTCCTTCTTCCACAATGAGCAGCCCGCGCTTGCCGGTGCAAAAGGTTTTGAACTCTTCGTCCACGAGTGGGTAGGTCACATTCAATACATACAGCGGAATTTTCGACTCACCGAAAGCATTCGCCAAGCCCAATACCTCCAGGGCGCGGAGCACGCCGTTGTACAAGCCGCCTTGCATGACGATGCCGAAATCCTGGGCTGTTGGCGCAAAGAATTCATTGATGCCATGGTCTTGAATGAATTTGACGGCAGCAGGCCAGCGGTCCTTTACCTTTTCTTGCTCGTGCAAATAGCTCGATGGGGGCAACACAATGCGGTTGACATCCCGTTTGGGATGCTCGATGGCATCTTTCAACGTGAATTTGGGGCGCACATTGTCTTTGGTGGCAAATTGCCCGTGCACATGGCATGCCCGAATGCGCAGTTCCAGCATGACAGGCGTGTTGCTGGCCTCTGACAACTCAAAGCCTGTTTCAACGGCCTTCACGATGCTGGGCAAATTGGGTCTGGGGTCCAGCAGCCAAACCTGCGATTTCATGGCGAATGCATGCGAGCGCTCTTGCATGATGCTGGAGCCCTCGCCGTAGTCTTCGCCTACTATGATCATGGCCCCGCCAATCACACCGCCTGAGGCCAAATTGGCCAAAGCGTCAGACGCCACATTGGTGCCTACCGTTGATTTGAAGGTGACCGCGCCCCGAAGTGGGTAGTTCACAGAAGCCGCCAGCGTGGCTGTGGCCGTGGCTTCAGAGGCGCTGTGTTCAAAATGAACGCCCAGTTCGGACAGGATGTCGTTGGCATCGGTCAGCACATCCATCAAATGCGAAATGGGTGCCCCCTGGTAGCCCGCCACATAGGACACGCCAGACTGCAGCAGGGCCTTGGTGACCGCCAAAATGCCTTCGCCGTGAAACTCTTCTCCTGCACCCAGCTTGAGTTTTTCGACCTCCGCAAGGAATGAACGTTCTGCCATTTGCGCGATGTCCTTCGTGAGCGAACTCTGGTTGAAATTGTTGAATAAAGTTCAATTTAGGATAGTTTTTTTCATTCGACAAATGGATAAATTAAATGAAGCACATTTGTTTGGTGAATAATTAGGTCAAACCCTGAGAAGGAAACCGGCATGAATTTTCGGCAGCTTGACCTCAACCTTTTGCGGGTGTTGGTCGCCATTCACAGAACGGGCTCCGTCACCTTGGCGGGGAAGTCTCTGGCCTTGTCGCAGCCGGCCACGAGCAATGCCTTGGCGCGTTTGCGTGACTATTTTGAAGACGAGTTGTTTGTCCGGGCGCCCACAGGCCTCAAGCCCACCCGCTTGGGTGAGCAATTGGCCACCGATGTGCATGAGCAATTGTTAGCCCTGGAGACCCAACTGGTCGGGCGCCAAGAGTATGTCCCCGCAAACAGTGAAGTGCACTGGAAAATCTCCTTGTCAGATCTGGGCGAGATGATGTTTCTGCCCAAGCTGGCGTCCACTTTGCGGGCCGAGGCGCCGCATTCACGCTTGTCCAATATTTCAGTCAACGCCGACCAGGTAACTGCAGCGCTCGAGTCGCGCGAAATTGACATGGCGATCGGCATCTTGGCGCCAGAGCATCGCGGCATTCGATCCGAGCTTTTGTTTCATGAGCGCTACATGGCCGTGACGTCCCTGGGCTGGAGGCCACCCAGTGGGCGAGCAGGGAAAACCTTGAGCGCGGACCAATTGCGTCAGTCCGGCTTTGCCGTGGCTTCACCCACCGCCACTTTTCATGGCAGCGTGGAGAAAATGTTGTCGCGCATGAAATTGGAAGACCGCATTGTGTTGCGGTCCAGGCACTTCAGTGCCATGCCCGACATCGCCCGCCAAACCGATTTGGTGGCCATCATTCCCGAGATGTATGTGCGTGAACTGAAATGGCGCCAAGATCTTCGAATTTGGGACATCACCGATGCGCCTGTGTATGAAGTCCGAATGGTCTGGCATAAAAGTACCGACAACGACTCGCGTCACCAGTGGATGAGGCAGCTGGTTTGCAGGTTGTTTCAGCGGTAAGAAAAATAATTTTGGAGGGCACTGCGCAGTTTTTTCTCTGGACTTCGGTGACGTGAAAGTGGGAGCAGATACGGTTGGCCAGTGCCTGGATGCTGGCGGTGCCCACTCGCGCGGCGTTATGCGGCAGGTTCTTGCGCTTGCGCCAGCGGGACAGATTGTCGGCATGGCAGAAATGCTTGGCACCACGGCAAAACAGGTTGTGGTCCAGATACGTGACCATGGCGCGCTCATAGTGGTTGACCAGCGAGGCCAGCTTTATAGGCGGCAAACAACTCGTTGTGCCGGGTCTCTGACATGGCGGCAATGTCTAACTTTTCAAATACCGTGCGCCCCGCAAAGTAGCGGGACAGCAGCACAATGGGCATGTGTCGGAAAAAGTCCCTGGTCTAGTAGTGACGGGCCATCGTTTTTCTCCCTTTGGTGTGGTGAAATACACTCTAATGAAGCTTATTGCACTAACTGTAACTTGTCCGTCCGGGTTAAGTATTGAATTGCAGTGGGTGCCAATCGGATAACGGACAGGGACAGGAAAATAAATCAATGGCACTCTCGCTCAATAAACCCAAGCTCGACAACCTCACCAACGAAATCTGGAAGTCAGCCGAGCGCTTGCGTGGCAAGTTCAAGTCGTACGAATACCAAAGCGTCATCCTGCCCATCATCGTCATCCGCCGCCTGGAATGTGTGCTGATGGCGTGGCGCGAGGCCAAAAGTGCCGAGGTGCTCGCCAAACGACCCAACCTCACGCCCGAGGCACTGGCCAAGCTGGTGAAAGACCTGGAGCTCAACCCCAAGCAGTCACCGTTCTCCAACGCCACCACCTGGACGTTGCGGGGCGTCTATGAAGACGACCAAACGCTGCTGGCGGAAAATTTTCGCGCTTACATCAATGGTTTTTCTGCCAATGTGGACGAGATCATTCAGCACTTCAACTACCGCGCCACCATCACCACCATGGTGGCTTACAACCGGCTGGCCCCGATCCTGAACCAGTACAAAGAGCTGCCCCTTGGTCCCGACCAACTCTCGGGCCTGGAAATGGGCTACATCTACGAAGAACTGTTGCGCCGCTTCTCGGAGCAAAGCGGCGACGAAGCCGGGGAACACTTCACCCCGCGTGAAGTGGTGCGCCTGATGGTGGAGCTGCTCGACATCCCGATACCTGAGCGGCATTTTTCCGTCTATGACCCGGCCAGTGGCTCGGGTGGCATGTTGTCTGTCTGCAAAGAACACCTGCTGGACCGGGCCAGCACAGCGGCTGAAAAAGAGCGGGTGGAACAGTTTCTGACCATCCACGGCCAAGAGCTTTCGCCTACCAACTTTGCGGTATGTCAAGCCGACCTGCTGATCAAAAACGACCAGAGCGCCAAAGTCTTTTTAGGCAATTCGCTCATCCCGCACGACCCGCACAGCCGCGACCCCGGCGACCAGTTGCCTGAAACCAAATACCGCTTTAACCGCATGCTCAGCAACCCGCCCTTTGGCGTGACCTGGGGCGGCAAAGACGGCTACGAACTGGAAGCCCGCAAGCTGCAAAAAACCCGGTACAGCGCCGGGTTGCCCCGTGTGAACGACGGTGCGCTGCTGTTCCTGCAAACCATGCTGGCCAAGATGGTGGCCCCCGCCGACGGTGGCAGCCGCACAGCCATCGTCTTCAATGGCTCGCCGCTGTCCAATGGTGACTGCGGCTCGGGCGAGAGCGAAATTCGCCGCTGGATTTTGGAAAACGACTGGCTCGACGCCATCGTCATGCTGCCCGATCAGCTCTTCTACAACACCGGCATCTTTACCTACATCTGGCTGCTGCGTAACGACAAGCCCGCCAGCCACAAGGACCGCGTGATGCTGATCGACGCACGCCAGCAATTTGAGAAAGAGCCCAAGGCCTTTGGCAACAAGCGCAATCGCATGACCGACGCGCACCGGCAGTGGATTGAAATCCGCTATGCCAAAGGCTGGGCGAAGAGTTTTGACGATGCCAACGTCAAGCTGTTCAAGACGAAGGACTTTGCCTTTCACAAAGTCAAGGTCGTGTTCTGGCAAACCGACGCGCATGACGAGCCCGCCACCCTGACTGAGCCGTATGAGAAAGCCTTTACCGCTGCCAACCTGAAGAAGGAGCAAGAGTTTCATGACAGCGACATCACATTCCGGGTGCGCGTGAAGGTGGACGACAAAGTAAAAACCATCACCGTCGCTTTGACACCCGCCGACAGTGCGGCTAAGAAACTCAAAATTGCACTGGGCCAGACCCTGGGTGACTGGCCCGAGATTGTGTCGGTGGAGTGGACGCACCGCCACTATGTGGCCGACGACGAATACATCCCCCACGGCGAAGACATTGCCGCTTTCCTGAAACGCGAAATCGCCAAACCCATCATCCGTTGGGAAGACAGCCCGCAACTGGGCTATGAAATCCTGCCCAACAAATACTTCTACCGCTACCAGCCGCCGACACCGGCCAAAGACTTGCTGGCGCAGTTCTGGACGTTGGAGAAAGAGGCTGAGAAGATGTTGGAGGGGTTGGCGAAATGAGCGTTGTGCAGCCCGCGTCGGCGTTGGCCGCGCAAACTGTTTGGCCGGTTGACCGAGTCAAAGATCACGCATGGAAGATTGGTAGCGGTGTCACTCCTACGGGTGGCGCGGCAGCCTATCTTGATGCCGGGGTACCGCTGTTGCGAAGTCAAAACGTGCATTTCGACGGCCTTCGGCTTGACGACGTTGCCTACATCGGTGAGGACACGCACGATGAAATGGGTGGCTCGAAGTTGCGTCCTGGCGATGTGCTGTTGAATATCACTGGCGCATCCATTGGCCGATGCGCGTTTGTGCCTGACAGCTTTGGTGAGGGCAACGTCAATCAGCATGTGTGCATCATCCGTCCCGCAGCAAAGCTGAACTACAAGTTTCTGACCTATTGCCTGTCTGCCCCGTGGGGTCAAGATCAGGTTTTTGCAGGTTTTACCGGGGCTTCGCGGCAGGGCTTGGGTCACGCGATCTTGGTGAAATACAGGTTCCGATGCCCCCCTTGCCCGAGCAACACCGCATCGCCGCCTATCTGGACGCAAGCTGCGCCGCCATCGACGCAGCAGTCTCCGCCAAGCGCCGCCAGCTCGACACCCTGGATGCCCTGCGCAAATCCATCATTCAACGGGCGGTCACGTGGGGCATTGCATCCGACACCGTTCTTGAATCCACCGGCAATGCGTGGCTAGAGAAAATACCACGCGGCTGGAAACTGGTGGCCCTAAAACGCATTTCCGAGATTCGGGGCGGACTGACCCTTGGCAAACAATACGAAGGTGAGCTGATTGAACGCCCGTATTTGCGTGTCGGCAATGTGCAAGACGGCCACCTTGATTTGGCCGACGTGTCCGTGATCGAACTTCCGGCCAGCGTGGCGGCAGGCGTGCAGTTGTGCCCGGACGATGTGTTGATGACCGAGGGCGGCGACCTGGACAAGCTGGGGCGTGGTCATTTGTGGCGCGGCGAGATTGCAGGCTGCCTGCACCAGAACCATATCTTCGCTGTGCGCTGCTTCCCGCACAAACTCAAGCCCATGTTTCTAGCTTATGCCACCGCTGCCCAATACGGGCGCGACTACTTTGAGGCCACGGGCAAGAAGACCACCAACCTGGCCAACACCAACGCCACCAAGGTCGGCCAGTTCCCCATTCCCTTGCCGCCGCTGTCAGTACAGACGGCCATTTGCGCCCACCTGGATGCCAAGACAGCCGAAGTGGACCGCATCACCGCAACGATCACCGCCCAAATCGACACCCTGACTGCCTACCGCAAATCCCTGATCCACGAATGCGTCACAGGCCAGCGGCGGGTGACGGAGGCGAACGTTCTGGCCGTTGTATGAATGCCATGCTGAATCTGTCCCATCCCGCAGTTGCTATTGTTTTAGTAGCTGCTTGCGCACGTTCTACGAGGGCTACAGGCCGATTTGGCATAAATTATTACCATCAGAAGGTGCAGACTGGTCGTGCAAGGGCTGAAGCGACCATGGCACGCCGCCGGTTATCCGCCAAAGGGGAGGGTCAATTTGTCCCCCCCCCTTTTGGGAGCACGGAAGTGAGAAATGGGTCTGTACAAGTTGTACCTATCCAGGCTTGCCAAAGTAGGTAAGCTATGGGGCACCCTATCCAAACCACCCCAATAGCTCCCATTTGAGAGAACCATGCCGGAACTCGACTCCATTACCGTCAAAGGCTTCAAGAGCATTGCTTCCATCGAGAAGTTGAAACTTGGCGCAATCAATGTCGTCATCGGCCCAAATGGTTCCGGCAAATCCAACTTCATTGGAGTGTTCGCTTTCTTGCACGCCATCCGCGCGGGGCACCTGCAGGACTACGTGATCAAGGCAGGCGGGGCCGACAAGGTGCTTCACTTTGGCGCGAAAGTTACCCAAAAACTAGACATTCATGTTTCATTCAAAGGCGAGAGGAATCAGTACCGGCTGATCCTTGGACCGACAGATGCGGATGAACTCGTGCCCACCACGGAGCTGGTTTATTTTTGGGACAAGGTGAAGCACCCAGGGCAGCCCTATAGCGAGGGTGTGGCGCGTGTTGGTAAGGAAGCTGGCATTAGCGCCCAGAATGCCTCGCAGATTGCCAACTTCGTGCGCGACCATCTCGATCGCTGGCGTCTCTACCATTTTCACGATACAGGCTCCACGTCGCCGATGAAGAAAACGGCGGATGTCAATGACAACCGCTACCTGCGTCAGGATGGCTCCAACCTGGCCGCATTTCTTTACTACCTACGCGAGAAACACGAGACCTCATACAGCCTGATCCGTCGAACGGTGCAGCGTGTCGCACCGTTTTTCGATGACTTTCAACTGGAACCGCAAAAGCTGAACCCCGACAAAATCCGCCTGGAGTGGCGGCATAAGGGGTCAGATGCCTACTTTGATGCACCGGCACTGTCGGATGGGACGCTGCGTTTCATTGCGCTGGCTACGCTGTTTTTGCAGCCCGAGGCTTATCGGCCTTCGGTCATATTGGTGGATGAACCTGAATTGGGCCTACATCCGTTGGCGATCACCTTGCTGGCTTCGTTGGTCAAACAAGCCTCTGTAACCACACAGGTGATCATCTCCACGCAGTCCCCTTTCTTGCTTGATCACTTCCAGCCGGAAGATGTGCTGGTGGCAGACCGGGTGGACGGTGGCACACAGTTCACTCGGCTTGACCCTAGCAAGCTCGACTCGTGGTTACAGGACTACAGCTTGGGCCAGCTTTGGGAGAAGAATGAATTGGGCGGCCGCCCTGGGGTCGAGTAGACGCATGACGCGCTTGCTGATCCATGTTGAAGGTGAAACGGAAGAAGCCTTTGTGAACGAGGTGCTGGCCCCGCACCTCTACGGTTGCGGCTACACAAGGGTAAGCGCCCGGCTGGTTGGCAACGCCCGTCAGCGCGATCGGCGTGGCGGCATTCGCGCCTGGAGCGCAGTGCGCAAGGATATTCTTCATCACCTGAAAGAGGACGCGGGCTGTCTCTCAACGACCATGGTGGATTTCTATGCGTTGCCTCAAACAGGGGACCGAGCGTGGCCGGGCCGTGCGCAAGCTGCGCAACTTGCCTTTGCGCACAAGGCCCATGCGGTTGAAAGCGCATTGCTGGCAGACATCGGCCATGAACTCGGCAATGGCGTTGAGGCCAGCCGCTTCGTGCCTTTTGTGATGATGCATGAGTTTGAGGGCTTGCTTTTTAGTGATGCAGCAAAGTTAGGCCGTGGCATTGGTCGACCCGACTTGGCACCACAATTTCAAGCCATCCGGGATCAGTTTGGTACGCCCGAGGAGATTAACGATTCACCTCAAACTGCGCCTTCCAAGCGGATTTTGGCTCTGTTCCCACGGTACGAAAAGCCTTTGATGGGGACTTTGGCGGTACTCGAAATTGGGCTTGATTCCATTCGTCAGGAATGCCCCCTGTTTCGGACTTGGTTGGAGCGGCTAGAGCAGCGGCTAAAAGTGGTGTGAAATAGGTATGGCAAAGAAACCCCCGGAGCTTGTTTTTCAAAAGCACATCGCCGACTTTCTGGTGCGCGTGCACAAATATGGCGTGTTGGACCAGGCAGACATTCATGATGCCGAGCAGAGCATTGCCGAGGATGCGCTGTGGGCTTTCCTGACCGCCACCCAGGCGGATACGCTCCAAAAACTGACCGCCGACTACGGCACCGATGCGCGGGACGAGGTGTTCAAAGCCTTGCGCAGCGAACTGGCCCACACGCCACTGTGGATGCTGCTGCGCCATGGCTTGAAAGTGCGGGCGCTGGAGTTTCGGCTGTTTTACCCCAAGCCCCGCTCCAGCGAGAGTGCTGCCGCGCAGAAGTACGGGCAAAACCGCATCACCTTTCGGCCGCATTTTTACTTTGGGGAGACGAACCAAGAGATTGACTTTGTGTTCTTCCTCAACGGCCTGCCTATCGTTGCGCTGGAGTTGAAGCACGAAAAAAACCAGACGGTGCATGACGCTGTGGCGCAGTTCACAAAGCGCGACCATACGCGCAAGATTTTTCAGCATCCATTTTTGTACCTGGCTGCCGACACCAGCGATGTGAAAGCCGCCACAGACCCGCGCCGGGAAGAGAACTTTCGTTGGCACAACATGGGGCTGACAAATAAGGCAACCGATGACACCGAATACCCAGTGGAGTTTTTGTACCGCGAGGTGCTGGGCCGGGATGCGCTGCTGGAAGCCTTATCGTTCTTCTTAGCAGGCTGCTGAAATACTCCCATGTTTAGGTCCACGCCGAGCCCCTGAGAAACGTTAATTGTTGAGCAACTACACGGACACATGATGCGCGGCGCTGACACCTTCACCGAGAGCCTTTTCACGAT
>NZ_NESK01000111.1 GCF_003063415.1 Limnohabitans sp. 2KL-17 | reverse complement strand
TTTGCAGTTCGGTCAGGGAGTCTGTGGCACTGCCGTCATCTGCCTGTGCAGCCAGGGCGCTGAGCACGGCGGGTAAGTTTTTGGTGGTGATGCCGCTCAAGCCCAGGCTTTGCAGGTTGGCCACGGTCAGTGCGCTGACCGGTGTTGTGCCTGCGACCACGGCTTGCAGGGTGTTGGTGGCGTTGACCAGGGTTTGCAGCTCGCCAATCGAGTCCACGCCGCTGCGGGTTTTGCCGCCGACGACGGCGTTGAGCAGGTTGAGGGTATTGCCGCTGGCAGCTTTGCCAAGAGACACGCCGATCTTGGTGTAGTCAGCTGCCTGAGGGCGTGTGCCGCTGTCGGACAGAGTGCCGTTGGCCCAGTTGAGGATGGTGTTGTAGGACGCGACCAGTAAAGCGATGGCGGCAGTGTTGTTGAGCTGCGCGGCGGTCACGCTGGTAGAGGCCAGAGCTGAGTTGATGGCGGCCAAGTTCAGGCTTGTGACCAGCAGTTTGCCGCTGGCGTCTTTGATGCCTGCGTC
>NZ_NESK01000110.1 GCF_003063415.1 Limnohabitans sp. 2KL-17 | reverse complement strand
TGTGCTGGTGCCCGTGGCCACAAACGTAAAACTCTGGTAGCGCCAATTGCTGTCTTGAATACTCGACGTCAAGCTTGCAAGCGCAGTCGTGCCGTCTGATGCCACAGCCGAAGCGACCAGAGTAGATACCCCAGCTGTCGAGTTGCTCGTTTTGATCATGTACGTGACCGTATATGACTCTTGGGCCACTGTAGTCATCGTTTGGGACAGCGTACCGCCGTTAGCTCTGGGATAACCAAACATGGCAGTAGTAGTCCCAAACCATTGAACGTTGGCCTCTGGCTTCGCACCCGATATCCCAATCAACCATCCGGTGAGGTCAGTGTCAAAGGTGCCGTTGCTCAACAAGGTCTTGCTGTTGTTGCCCGCCACATCGTTCAGGCTGTAGCCGTTGACCAATGACAGGCTGAGTGCACCCGTGCCGCTGGTAATCGCTGCGCCACTGACGTTGACCTTGTATTTGTTGCCTGAAACTAGCGTGGGGGCTCCGATGGTTACGTTGGATGTCACCTGCGCACCGCCAAGCATGACCACAAAGTCAG
>NZ_NESK01000011.1 GCF_003063415.1 Limnohabitans sp. 2KL-17 | reverse complement strand
TGGCCGAACCACCGAACTTGGCGGCCAACACGGTGGTGATGGCAGCTGTCAGTGTGGTTTTACCGTGGTCAACGTGACCGATGGTGCCCACGTTGACGTGAGGTTTGGTCCGTTCGAATTTTTCTTTTGCCATATCTTCAACTCCGAAAAGTAGGGGTCAACAACCAAGACAGTGGGCGCGCCAAATCAGATGCGCGTCCCGGAACTGGTGCCCTTGGCGGGAATCGGACCCGCGACCTCTCCCTTACCAAGGGAGTGCTCTACCACTGAGCCACAAGGGCGAAATCTTCTTACAAACTCAACCGAATGACTGGAGCGGGAAACGGGAATCGAACCCGTGTCATTAGCTTGGAAGGCTAAGGTTCTACCATTAAACTACTCCCGCATTGCCTGCATTGCACGAGTGGATGCAATGCCAATGCTTGGAAACCATTTCCATGAATCAAACGATATAAGTCAGTTTGCTGGTGGAGGAGACTGGATTCGAACCAGTGTAGGCGTAAGCCAACAGATTTACAGTCTGCCCCCTTTAGCCACTCGGGCACCCCTCCATAAGCGAGACTCAGATTATGCCATCCTTTTGTGACACGCCGCAAGTTTGGCAACGACTTTTCACCAATTGATGGCTTTTTCTCCGTGGCGTGACCAAAAATCTGCGGCCTGAACAAAGTGGCCGCAGCCCAGAAATGGCTTTGGCGGGCGCATGGCTGACAGCGGGGATGGGTGATTCGCCTGCAAAATCAAATGCCTCTTTTGGCCATCAGCCGCTTCAATCAAGTTCTTTTTGGCTTGCGCATGGGCGCCCCATAGCATGAACACGACAGGCTGCGAATTTTTGGCCACGGCAGTGACCAGCGCATCGGTCAACACCTCCCAACCCCACCGGGCATGGCTGGCAGGCCGCCCCGATTCCACGGTCAAACACGTGTTCAGAAGCAACACCCCCTGCTTGGCCCAATGCACCAAAGACCCTTGGGTCGGCGTCGCCAGGCCCAGACTGCTCTGCAATTCCTTGAAAATATTGCGCAAGCTGGGGGGCAGTCGCACGCCGGGTGCCACTGAAAAAGCCAAGCCTTCCGCCTGGCCCGAACCATGGTAGGGGTCTTGCCCAAGAATCACTGCGCGCACTTTTGGCAACGGGGTCAGGAACAATGCCCTGAATGGCTCCGGCGGATAAATGGTTTGACCTTCTGCCAGTGCATTAAGCAAACGAGCCGACAAGGACTGCCCTTCCGGAGAGGCCAGAAAATCATGAACCAAGGTCGCCCAACCAACGTCCAAGCCTTGCAGGTCTGGCGGCCACCTTTTCAAAAAATCAGCGCCCGTGGGCGCATCCTCAAAACCAAGGTTCTGCTGGGCAGCTGCGCGGGGCATCGTCAGGCAAAGAGTTGGGCCAAGGCCTCACCGGGCTCGGCTGCACGCATGAAAGCCTCACCCACCAAAAAGGCGTTGACCTTGGCATCACGCATGCGTTTGACATCGTCCGCCGTCTGAATGCCGCTTTCTGTCACCAAAAGCCGATCGGTGGGCACATCGGGCAGCATGTCGAGAGTGGTCTGTAAGGACACCTCAAAGGTTTTCAGATTCCGGTTGTTGATGCCCACCAAGCGGGTTTTTAACTTCAGGGCGCGCGACAGCTCTTCGCGGTCATGCACCTCCACCAGCACCGCCATGTCCAGACTGCGGGCCACGGCCTCCATGTCGGCCATCTGCGCATCGTCCAGGCAGGCTGCAATCAGCAAAATGGCATCTGTACCCATTGCTCGGGATTCATAGACCTGGTAGGTGTCGATCATGAAGTCTTTGCGCAGCACAGGCAAATCGCAACTGGCGCGTGCTTGTTTGAGGAAATCAATGCTGCCCTGAAAAAACTGCTTGTCCGTCAACACAGACAAGCAGGCAGCGCCATATTCGGCATAGCTTTGCGCGATGTCCGCCGGAATGAACTCTGCACGCAGAACACCTTTGGATGGGCTGGCCTTTTTGATCTCGGCGATCACAGCAGCTTGCCCAGCTGAAATCTTGGCGCGCAAGGCACCTTCAAAGTCCCGGGTCAAAACGCGGCTCTCAGCATCGGCACGGACAGCAGCCAAGGACTTCTTGGCCAAGGCGGCCGCAACCTCCTCACGTTTGACCGCCACAATTTCGTCAAGAATGTCACTCATGTATTTTTCCTGTTTGGGCTCCGTGGCCCCGTTTTTCGTCACTCAACCCACTCTTCTTTGCAGCGCACGCCCTGCCGCCACAAAACATGGCTCAAACTGCCGTGCGACCAAAAGCCACAAACTGGGCCAGCTTGGCTTTGGCAGCACCTGATTCAATGGCCAATCGCGCACGCGCAAGACCATCTACCATGCTGCTGGCGACATTGGCTGCATACAAGGCGGCGCCTGCATTGATCATGACAATGTCTCGCGCAGCCCCGGGCTCATTGTCCAGCACACCCCGCAGCATGGCCATCGACTGCTCAGGCGTATCCACCTTCAAGGTGCGGTTGCTCGCCATGGACAAACCAAAATCTTCAGGGTGAATTTCGTATTCTGTGATCTGGCCGTTCTTGAGTTCACCCACCAAAGTGGCTGCCCCCAGACTGATTTCGTCCATGCCATCGCGGCCATAAACGACCACGGCATGCTCGGCCCCCAAACGCTGCAAAGCACGCACCTGAATGCCCACCAAATCGGAGTGGAAAACCCCCATCAGGATGTTGGGGGCGCTGGCTGGGTTGGTCAGTGGCCCCAAGATGTTGAAGATGGTCCTGACGCCCAGTTCCTTGCGCACTGGTGCGACGTTTTTCATGGCGGGGTGGTGGTTGGGCGCGAACATGAAGCCGATCCCGACTTCTTCTATGGACCGCGCAATTTGCTCTGGAGAGAGATGGATGTTGCCCCCCAACGCCTCCACCACATCGGCACTGCCTGATTTGCTGCTGACACTGCGGCCACCGTGTTTGGCGGTTTTGGCGCCCGCTGCAGCGGCCACAAACATGGCGCAGGTCGAGATGTTGAAGGTGTGGGCACCATCTCCACCCGTGCCCACAATGTCCACCAAATGGGTGGGGTCAGCCACATGCACCTTGGTAGAAAACTCGCGCATGACCTGCGCTGCAGCGGTGATCTCGCCGATGGTTTCTTTTTTCACACGCAAGCCGGTGATGAGTGCGGCCGTCATGACGGGAGTCAGCTCGCCATTCATGATCATGCGCATGATTTTCAGCATCTCGTCATGAAAAATTTCACGGTGCTCAATGGTACGTTGGAGGGCTTCCTGAGGGGTAATGGGCATGGGCGTCTTCCTTACAAATAAGCAATTTTTTCAGGGCATCAATGCACGGGTGCGTCGGTCATGGCCAGCTTGAGACCAAAACCGACAAACATAAGACCCGCCAGACTGTCCAGCTTGCGCAGTCCAAGCTGCAGCGCGCTTGCTCGTTGCGACAGCCAGGACGCGGCCAGCGCCCAGGCCATACATATCAGCAAGCCATTGAAATTAAACAGGCAGCCCAGAAGCACAAATGTCCAGGCAGGATCTGGGGAGTTGGCAGGTATGAATTGCGGCACAAATGCCAGGAAAAACAGCGCGACCTTAGGGTTCAGTGCATTGGTGGCAAACGCCTTGAAAAAAACTGCTCTCGAGTTTGGACTGTTGTCGCTTGCAGCGCCAGTCTGCGAAACGGGGTTTTCAGTCCAGCCCTCACCAGCGGTGAGTGCAGTGGTCTTCAACAAACGCACGCCCATCCACATCAGATAAGCAGCGCCCAGCCATTTGATCAAATTGAATGCTGACGCAGAACTGGCCAGCAAAGCGCCCAAACCACAAGCGGCAATCGCCACATGCACAAAACAACCTGCGGTGATGCCCCACGCAGCCACCAGACCCAAGCGAGCGCCCCCACGCAACGACTGGCTGACGATGAAAATTACGTCAGGGCCGGGCGTGAGGTTCAGCAGCACACCGGCCAACATGAACATCAGGATTTGCTGGGCTTCTGGCATGGCTTGCAACGATCAGTAAACACCGAAAGCCCCTTGAGCACGTGAAGCCTCAGTGGATTGACTGCCCATGTGGCGGCGAATGCACACCAGTGCATGGTCAATCCCTTCGGCATCCACACCCATGTGGGTCACAAAGCGCAGACCGATCAATCCGGTGGCCAGAACACCGTGGGCTTTCAAGTCGCTCAGCAACGCAGGACCACGGTCATCGGCCACATCCACAAAAACAATATTGGTTTGAACCGACCGCACGCTCAGTCCTTCAATGCCGAGCAACCCTTGGGCCAAGCGCTGGGCCAATGCGTGATCGTCCGCCAGACGGTCCACATGGTGGTCCAGCGCATGCAAAGCAGCTGCCGCCAGAATGCCGGACTGACGCAAGCCACCACCCAATACTTTGCGCCAACGCAGCGCCTTCGCGATCAGCTCTTTGCTACCGCACAAGGCAGAACCGACAGGCGCACCCAAACCCTTGCTGAAACACACGGAAACGCTGTCAAAGTGGTCCACGATCCGGCGCACGCTGTCGGCCACAGTGCCTCCTTGGGCTTGTGCCACGGCGGCGTTGAACAGACGGGCGCCGTCGAAGTGCGTAGCCAGGCCATGTTGCCTGGCCAAACCTGTCGCTTGCGCGAGATAGGCCTGTGACATGGGGTGACCATTCCAGGTGTTTTCAAGAGCCAGCAAACGGGTGCGTGCAAAGTGACAATCCACCGGTTTGATGGCGGCAGCGATGTCGGCCAGCGCCATTTCGCCCGAGGTGTTTTGTGCCAGCGGTTGCGGCTGAATGCTGCCCAGCACAGCGGCGCCCCCGCCTTCGTAGCGGTAGGTGTGCGCGTTTTGTCCAACGATGTATTCGTCACCGCGTTCGCAATGCGCCATCAGGGCGCACAGATTGCTCTGCGTTCCGGAGGGCATGAACAACGCAAACTCTTTGCCTGTGATTTGCGCAATGCGTTCTTGCAAGGCATTGACCGTAGGGTCATCGCCAAATACATCATCGCCCAATGGGGCTTTCAGCATGGCATCACGCATCGCCGCCGTGGGCTGCGTGACCGTATCGCTGCGCAGGTCAATGATCATGGTCGTGATAGAAAGTTATTGAGCATGGCGTGCCCATGCTCGGTCAGGATGGATTCCGGGTGAAACTGCACGCCCTCAATGTCAAGCTCCTTATGGCGAACACCCATGATCTCACCATCTTCTGTCCAGGCCGTGACTTTCAGGCAGGGTGGGCAAGTGGCCGCATCAATCGCCAGGGAGTGGTAACGGTTGACGGTAAATTGCTTCGGCAAATCCGAAAATACGCCCTCTTGTGTGGTCGTGATCAGACTGGTCTTGCCATGCATCAGCTCTTTGGCGCGCACGATCTTTCCACCAAATGCGGCGCCTATGCTTTGATGCCCCAAACAAATGCCCAAAATGGGCATCTTGCCCGCGAAATGCTGAATGGCGGCCACCGAAATGCCAGCCTGAGCAGGGGAACAAGGGCCTGGCGAAATCACCAGCCGGTCAGGGCTGCGTGCATCGATGCCTTCGAGGGTGATTTCATCATTGCGAAAAACCTCGACCTCTGCGCCGAGTTCGCCAAAGTACTGAACGATGTTGAAGGTGAAGGAGTCGTAGTTGTCGATCATGAGGAGTTTGATTTTTTTCATGACTTCACTCCAGGCCTTCTTCGACCAACTCGCTTGCCCGCAACAAGGCGCGCGCCTTGTGTTCGGTTTCTCGCCACTCCATCTCGGGCACTGAATCGGCCACGACACCAGCTGCCGCCTGAACATACAAGGTCTGGTCCTTGATGACGGCCGTGCGAATGGCAATGGCCACATCCATGTCACCGGCATAGCTGATGTAGCCGCAGGCCCCCCCATAAATACCGCGCTTGACGGGCTCGAACTGGTCGATCAACTCCATGGCATGGACCTTGGGTGCGCCCGTCAGCGTGCCCGCAGGGAAAGTGGCCTTGAGCACATCCATGTTGGTCATGCCCTCTTTCAGTACGCCCTCGACATTGCTCACGATGTGCATGACATGGCTGTAGCGCTCGACCACAAAAGCCTCGGTCACCTTGACCGATCCGATTGTTGCAATGCGGCCAATGTCGTTGCGTGCCAAGTCGATCAACATCACATGCTCAGCCCGCTCTTTCGGGTCATTGATCAGCTCGTGCTCTGCTGCTTTGTCTAATTCGGGGGTGGCGCCTCGGGGTCGCGTTCCAGCCAAGGGGCGAATGATGACTTTGGCACCCTGTTCCGTTTGCTCCTGACGAACCAGAATTTCCGGGCTGGCGCCCACCACATGGAAATCTCCAAAGTTGTAGAAATACATGTAGGGGCTGGGGTTGAGCGAACGCAGCGCACGGTACAAGGACAAGGGGCTCTCGGTGTAGCGCTTTTTGATGCGCTGGCCCACCTGCACCTGCATGAAATCACCTCCCGCGATCAGTTCTTTGGCACGCTCGACAGCAGCGATGTAATCGGCTTTTGCAAAGTCACGTTCGGCGGGGTATGACTGGGTGGGTTTGACCACCGGGGCACTGACCGAATACCTCAACTGCTCCTTGAGGTCTCGCAGGCGTTTTTTGGCGCTCACATAGGCTTCAGGCGTGGCGGGGTCGGCATAAACAATCAAATACAGCTTGCCCGACAAGTTGTCGATCACCGCCAATTCTTCGCATTGCAACAGCAGGATGTCGGGGGTTCCCAAAGTGTCCAGTGGACAGGATTTTTCGAGTTTTTTCTCGATATAGCGCACCGCGTCGTAACCGAAATAGCCCGCCAAACCGCCGCAAAAACGTGGCAAGCCCGGACGCAGGGCAACTTTGAAACGCTTTTGATACTGTTCAATGAAGTCCAGCGGATTGCCTGTTGCGGTCTCGATCACCATGCCATCACACACCACTTCAGTCTTGGCGTCAGAACCAAATCCGCTGGCCCTCAGCAGCGTACGCGCAGGCAAGCCGATAAAGCTGTATCGGCCAAAACGCTCGCCACCCACAACAGACTCCAGCAAGAAGCTGAACTTGCCATTGTCTTTGGTGTGTGCCAGCTTCAAATAAAGTGACAAGGGGGTTTCCAGGTCCGCAAAGGCCTCCAGCATGAGGGGTATGCGGTTGTAGCCTTGGCTGGCCAGGCTTTTGAATTCAAGTTCGGTGATCACGGGCAAGAGCCTCCAAAAAGCTCAGCGACCTCAGGCGAGGTGCTTTTCATTCATCCAGGTGCCCAGCCAATGCTGGGTGCGGGTTGCGGCAATGCCGCACAGCGTAGGGGTCAGGCTGGCTGACGCCAGGGCCAGGCTCCCCGGCCGGTGAGGCTCGGCAGGTAGGCTGCGCAGGAGTTACTGTGGACGATGAACATGATGGTTCGAGTGTAGCAAAGCCGAGGGGCTGTTTCTGGAGCGGCCTTGCATTTGATCAATGGGGGGCGGCCCTCAAGCGGTACGGCAGAACCGCCAGGGAATCCAGCCACGCGGCAGCGGGCGTACCCTGTACAGGCTGGCCGTGGTTGTAGCCGTATGTCACCAGCACCACAGGGCAACCCGCCGCGTGAGCGGCTTGGGCATCATTGCTGGAGTCGCCAACCATCAAGGTTCTGGCTACGGGAATACCCAGGGCTTCACAGGTTTTGAGAATTGGCAATGGGTCAGGTTTTTTGCGCTCGAAACTGTCCCCGCCAAATACAGGGCCAAAAAAATGGTCCAGCGATTTTTCTTTCAGCAGCGCACGGGCAAACGACAGCGGTTTGTTGGTCAGGCAGGCCATGGGCATGCCTTGTACAGACAATGCCTGCAAAGCCGGAAGTACCCCTGGGTAAACGCTTGAAAACTGCCCGTTGACCTGAAGGTAATGGCCTTGGTAAGCCTGCCACGCCTGTTCGAACAAAGCGTCTACAGACCACGCCGTTAATTCTTGCCCCACCCTTCGAGCCTCGGCTCTGGTTCGCTGATGGGCCAGCAGGGTGCGAATCAGGTGCTCCGAGCCCTTGCCGATGGTCTCTTCAATCAGGGCATCCGACACTGGCGGCAGGCCCAAGTCGGCCATGGTTCGGTGCAAGGCCACCTGGAAATCACCCAGTGTGTGCACCATGGTGCCGTCCAGGTCAAAAATAACGGCCTCGATTCGGGTCAGGTCTTGGGCGATGGCCGGCATTTTTTCAGCCCAAAGCCAAGCGCATCTGGTCGATCACCCTTTTGTAATCGGGTTTGCCAAAAATGGCACTGCCGGCCACGAAGGTGTCGGCGCCTGCATAGGCCACACGGCGAATGTTGTCGACCTTGATGCCACCATCAACCTCAAGGCGGATATCACGCCCACTGGCTTCAATCAACTTGCGCGCTTGCTCGATTTTGCGCAGGGCCGAGTCGATGAAACTCTGGCCGCCAAAGCCGGGGTTGACGCTCATGATGAGGATCAAGTCAATCTCATCGATGGTCCACGCCAGCACATCCAATGTTTCAGCCGGATTGAACACAAGGCCGGCCTGCACGCCTTTGCTCTTGATGGCTTGAATGCTCCGGTGGACATGCCCACTGGCATCGGGGTGAAAACTGATGAGGTCTGCGCCAGCTTCGGCAAAGGCGGCGGCCAATGCATCAACAGGAGAAATCATCAGGTGTACATCGATCGGTACAGCCACACCCGCTGCGGTTTTGGCATGAGGTTTGAGGGCTTGGCAAACCATCGGACCAAAAGTGAGGTTGGGCACGTAATGGTTGTCCATCACATCGAAGTGGATCCAGTCGGCACCGGCGTCGATGACGCTTTTGACTTCTTCGCCCAAGCGGGCGAAGTCAGCCGAGAGGATGGAAGGGGCAATTCGAAAGGTCGTTGTCATACTCGAATTGTCGCAGTTAACATATAGGAATGTCTGCATACGCCGTTCAAATTGAAGTGCTGCCCCAATACGTGGCAGACCAGAGCAACCCGCTGCAAGAGATTTTTGCTTTTGCTTATACCGTCACTGTGACCAACATGGGAACCGTGCCCGCACAGCTGATCTCCCGCCAATGGGTGATTCAGGATGAGCGCGGGCACACCGATGAAGTCAATGGCCTTGGCGTTGTGGGCCAGCAACCCTTGCTGCGGCCAGGCGAGTCATTTCAGTACTCAAGCGGTTGCCGTCTTCGCGCGCCCAGTGGCACCATGCGCGGCAGCTACTTTTTCGTGGCCGAAGATGGGCACAAATTTGATGTGCCCATTGAACCTTTTGTGCTCGAATCCTCCAATTCCGGACTGACGGGCCGCACACTGCATTAAGGGCATCGCTTTCTTGCGGTTAAGCTGATGACCATGGGTGAATTTGACCTGATCGAACGGTTTTTCAAACGACCTCCACAACGGGCGGACGTTGGCATTGGCGACGACTGCGCCGTTTGGTCACCACGGGCCGGCTACCAGTTGGCATTTTCGGCCGACATGCTGGTTGAGGGTCGTCATTTTTTATCCACAGTTGCCCCTCATCATCTTGGTCACAAAGCACTGGCTGTGAATTTGAGTGACTTGGCCGCATGCGGTGCCGTCCCCCAAGCCTTCCTTCTGTCCTTGTCTTTGCCCCATGCCGATGTCCATTGGCTGTCCGGCTTTACCGAAGGGCTTTTCCAGTTGGCAGATGCCCATGCATGCGAATTGATAGGTGGTGACACCACGCAAGGTCCTTTGAACATTGCCATCACGGTGATGGGGGAAGTTCCCCAAGGACAATCCATATTGCGCAGCGGTGCCCTAGCAGGGGACGACTTGTATGTCAGTGGCCATTTGGGCGACGCCCGCTTGGCCCTTGAAGCCTTTCGTGGCACGGTCAGCTTGCCTCAGGCCGTGTTGGATGCGGCGAGGCTTCGCATGGAATGCCCAACACCCCGTGTTTCGCTGGGTCAGTCGCTTCGCGGCATTGCCCACGCCATGGCTGACGTCAGCGACGGCCTGCTCGGTGACTTGGGTCACATCCTCAAAGCCAGTCAAGTCGGTGCTGAAATTGACACGCACATCGCGGCAACACTGATGCAAACCGCTGACCAGTGGTCTTGCCCCCTTAATTTGGCCATGACTTGCGTGATGTCAGGCGGGGATGATTACGAATTGATTTTTACCGCACCTGTTGCGTCTTCTGAGCAGGTTCACGCCGCTGCCCATGCTTGCGGCACGCGCGTCACACGCATCGGCCGCATCACGCCAACACGAACTTTGTCTTTGCTGGATGCCAAGGGCCAAGCTGTCACGACTGCATTTCGCTCCTTTGACCACTTTGCCTGAAGATGACCGCCTCTTCTGAAGCCGATCCCGTCATTCGGTCCATCAGACCCACGGCCAAATTCATGCTGTCGCATCCGGCGCATGCCATCGCGCTTGGACTGGGGTCTGGCTTGGCACGCAAAGCACCTGGCACCATAGGTAGCTTGTGGGGCTGGGCTTCGTGGCTTGTGATTCAAAACTACCTCTCTTTGCCTGCACAAGCCGCTTTGATTGCCCTGGGACTTTTGCTGGGCTGGTGGGCCTGCACCGTGACAGCGCAAGACATGGGCGTCAGCGATCCCGGCGCCATTGTGTGGGACGAAGTGATCGCCATTTGGTTGATTTTCTTTTTGATCATGCCCACAGGTTTTTGGGGACAACTGACCGCATTTGCCATGTTCCGTTTTTTTGACATCGTCAAACCCGGGCCTGTCGGGCGGGCTGATCAACTTTTCAAAGGCTTTGGCTGGCGTGGTGGCTGGGGCATCATCTGGGATGATCTCGTTGCGGCTTTTTGCACACTGATGACCATTGCTTTGTGGAGGTGGCTTTGATCCCTGATTTGACTATGCAGCTTGCACATCAATTAACCCGTTTGAATTGGATGCTCGCAACAGCCGAAAGCTGCACCGGTGGTTTGATTGCGGCCCGATGTACCGACTTGGCAGGCTCCAGTGTGTGGTTTGACCGTGGATTTGTGACTTACTCCAATGATGCTAAAACCCAAATGCTGGGTGTGTCCAATGAATTGCTGGAGGCCAATGGTGCTGTTAGCGAGTCTGTAGCGCGAGCGATGGTGCTGGGGGCTGTATACCGTTCCAAATCTCTCGTTTCAGTGGCTGTCACAGGCGTGGCGGGCCCCAGCGGTGGAACGCCTGACAAACCAGTCGGAACTGTCTGGTTGGCATGGTGCATCAATGGACTTGTGACGGCTGAGATCCATCACTTTGATGGCAATCGTCAGCAGATCAGAGAGGCCACAACTGTCTGCGCACTCAAGGGCTTGATTGCTCGACTTTCACTTTAAACTGGCTGGCGGCAATCCTGCAAACAAAAAAACCCTCCGAAGAGGGTTTTTTGTTTCCAACCAAAGTTGAAATTTTCTGGTTGCGGGGGCCGGATTTGAACCAACGACCTTTGGGTTATGAGCCCAACGAGCTACCAGACTGCTCCACCCCGCGGTATATTTACATTGTATCTTAATCTGCAGCTTGTTCGGCAGAAGTTTCTGCACGATCAACCAATTCAACCAAGGCCATGGGTGCGTTGTCGCCAACACGGTAACCCATTTTCAAAATACGTGTGTAACCACCAGGGCGCTTAGCAAAACGTGGGCCCAGATCGGCAAATAATTTGACGACGCTGTCGCGGTCACGCAGGCGGTTGAATGCCAAGCGTTTGTTCGACAGATTGTCTTCTTTGGCCAAGGTGATCATCGGCTCAATGACGCGACGCAACTCTTTGGCTTTGGGGAGTGTTGTTTTGATGACTTCGTGCTCGATGAGCGAGTTCATCATGTTGCGCAACATAGCGAGACGGTGCTCGCTGGTGCGGTTCAACTTACGGAGGCCGTGTCCGTGACGCATGGTGCTTACCTTTCTTTATTAAACAGACAGCCGTATCAGGTACTGCCCGTGCACACACCGGAGTTATCCGGGAATTTGATGTTAACGCTTTTCCAGACCTGCTGGAGGCCAAGCTTCGAGCTTCATGCCCAAAGTCAAACCGCGGGAAGCGAGAACTTCCTTGATCTCATTGAGCGATTTACGACCCAGGTTAGGGGTCTTCAGCAATTCGTTTTCGGTTCGCTGAATCAGATCGCCGATGTAGTAAATGTTTTCTGCTTTGAGGCAATTGGCAGAACGAACAGTGAGTTCGAGCTCATCCACAGGACGCAACAAAATCGGGTCGAAGCTGCTTGTGCCACCACGTTGAGCAGGCTCGTTGAAGGCAGACAACTCACTGCCCTCAAGCTGCGCAAACACAGCAAGTTGCTCAACCAGAATTTTGGCAGAGGAGCGTACGGCGTCTTCTGCCGTGATCGCACCGTTGGTTTCAATTTCAATGACCAGCTTGTCAAGGTCTGTGCGCTGCTCAACACGTGCGCTTTCAACGGTGTAGCTCACCCGCTTTACCGGCGAGAACGATGCGTCCAGAACGATCCGGCCCAAGGCTTTGGTTGGCTCGTCTGCAAACCTGCGCATGCTGCCTGGCACATAACCACGGCCCTTTTCGACCTTGATCTGCATGTCCAGTTTGCCGCCATGCGACAAGTTGGCAATGATGTGCTCAGAGTTGATGATTTCAACGTCATGCGGCGTCTGAATGTCAGCGGCAGTCACGGCGCCTTCGCCATCTTTGCGCAAACTCAGCGTCACTTCATCACGGTTGTGCAACTTGAAAACCACACCTTTGAGGTTCAACAAGATGTTAACGACGTCTTCTTGAATGCCGTCAATGGAAGAGTACTCATGCACGACACCGGCGATGGTCACTTCTGTGGCGGAGTAGCCCACCATGGAAGACAACAAAACGCGACGCAATGCATTGCCGAGTGTGTGGCCATAACCACGTTCAAACGGCTCCAATGTAACTTTCGCACGGTTAGGTGCAAGTTGTTCGACTTGGATGGCTTTGGGTTTCAACAGATTGGTTTGCATTCAGACTTCCTCTCAATACCCCCGGTTCGTTACACCGGTAAGGCAGATGAAGCACCCGACACACAATGCCTTGTGTACCGGGAACGATTGAAACAACGAATTAACGTGAATACAGTTCGACGATCAACGATTCGTTGATGTCAGCAGCGAATTCATCGCGATCAGGGACCTTCTTGAAGGTTCCTTCTGCTTTGTCAGCATTGACTTCAACCCAAGCAGGCATGCCCACTTGAAGTGCCAATTGCAAAGCCTCGACCACACGGTTTTGCTTTTTGGACTTTTCGCGAACAGCGATCATGTCACCAGCCTTGACCAGGTAGGAAGGGATGTTGACAGATTGACCGTTCACCGTGATGGCTTTGTGAGAAACCATCTGACGTGCTTCAGCGCGTGTCGAGCCAAAACCCATGCGGTAAACCACATTGTCGAGACGGCATTCCAGCAATCCCAGCAAATTGGAGCCTGTATTGCCCTTGCGGCGATCTGCTTCAGCAAAATAGCGTCGGAATTGCTTTTCAAGCACGCCGTACATGCGTTTGACTTTCTGCTTTTCACGCAACTGCAGACCGTAATCCGAGGTGCGCTGACCCGACGTACGACCGTGTTGGCCTGGCTTGGTGTCAAATTTGGACTTGTCCGCGATCGAGCGACGTGCGCTCTTGAGGAACAAGTCAGTGCCTTCACGGCGAGAGAGTTTGGCCTTGGGGCCGAGATAGCGTGCCACTTGATTTTCCTTTATGCAACTACCGCATCAGAAATGCGGGAGCCAGGCGATGCAAGCATTGCCTGGCGGTGGGCTTGGTTTGAATTAGATACGACGACGCTTTTGAGGGCGGCAGCCGTTGTGTGGTACCGGCGTCACATCGGCGATGGATGTAATGCGGATGCCCAACGCACCCAAGGCGCGAACCGATGACTCGCGACCAGGGCCGGGACCCTTGATTTCGACGTCAAGGTTTTTGATGCCTTGTTCTTGAGCCGCACGACCTGCAACTTCTGAAGCAACCTGGGCAGCAAAAGGAGTCGATTTACGCGAACCCTTGAAACCCTGGCCACCCGAAGAAGCCCACGCCAAGGCGTTGCCCTGTCTGTCGGTGATCGTGATGATGGTGTTGTTGAAAGACGCGTGAACGTGTGCAATGCCGTCAGCAATGTTCTTGCGGACTTTTTTGCGTACACGTTGTGATGCGCTGTTTGATTGTGCTTTAGCCATGGTGGTCTCTCAATCCTGCTTATTTCTTCAGAGCCGCTGCACCTTTGCGCGGACCCTTGCGAGTGCGTGCATTGGTACGGGTACGCTGACCGCGCATGGGCAAACCGCGACGGTGACGGAAACCACGGTAGCAACCAATGTCCATCAAACGCTTGATGTTCATGGTTGTTTCGCGGCGCAGGTCACCTTCAATGGTGAAAACTGCGATTTGATCGCGAATTTTTTCGAGATCCGCGTCCGTCAGATCTTTGATCTTTTTGGAATATGCGATGCCAGATGCCTCGCAAATTTGTCGTGCGCGAGTGCGTCCAATACCGAAAATGGCTGTCAAGCCAATTTCAGCATGTTTATGCGGCGGAATGTTGATGCCAGCGATACGTGCCATTTTCGTCCTCTAATACTAATTCAATCAGCCTTGACGCTGCTTGTGACGTGGATCTGTGCAGATCACACGAACAACGCCTTTACGGCGAATGACTTTGCAGTTGCGGCAAATTTTCTTCACCGAAGCAGAAACTCTCATGGTTTTCTCCTAAAACTCATCGTTCACCCAGCCCTTATCAGACTGGATCAAATTTATTGGCCTTGCACAAATAGCAAGGATCTCTACCAAACTCAACTTCGTCCCAATAACACTGCATCATGTTTCGGCATCAGAGGAGAACAAGCCCCATCTGTTTGCTCAAGACTTGAAACTGGCCTTCTTCAAAAGAGAATCGTATTGTTGCGACATCAAATAATTTTGTACTTGAGCCATGAAATCCATGGTCACAACCACAATGATCAGCAGTGATGTACCGCCAAAGTAAAATGGAACATTGTATTTCAGAATCAAAAATTCAGGCAGCAAACACACGAATGTGATGTAAGCGGCTCCCACTGCGGTCAAACGCAACAAAATCTTGTCAATGTACTTGGCCGTTTGATCACCTGGACGGATACCAGGGATGAAAGCTCCACTTTTCTTCAGGTTATCTGCAGTTTCACGGCTGTTGAAAACCAACGCTGTGTAAAAGAAGCAGAAGAAAATGATGGCCGCAGCGTAAAACATCACGTATACAGGCTGTCCAGGTGCCAATGCATTGGCAACATCCTTGAAGAACCGAACCACAAAGCTTTCAGATGTCCCCGAACTGAACCAACCAATCAAAGTGGCCGGCAAAAGAATGATCGAAGACGCAAAGATTGGCGGAATCACACCGGCCATGTTCAGTTTCAGCGGCAAGTGCGAAGATTGGCCACCGTAAACCTTGTTGCCCACCTGACGGCGCGCGTAATTAACCAGTATCTTGCGCTGACCTCGTTCAACAAAGACCACGAAGTAGGTCACAAGGGCCACGACCACGATGATCAGAATTGAAATAAATGGGTTCATGGCACCTGTACGGACAAGTTCAAACAAGCCCCCCAGTGCACTTGGCAAGCCAGCAGCGATACCGGCAAAGATCAGTATGGAAATTCCATTGCCCAAACCGCGCTCAGTGATCTGTTCACCCAACCACATCAGGAACATAGTGCCCGCGGTCAAGCTGACCACAGCAGTCATGCGAAAACCCATGCCTGGGTTGATCACCAACCCTGCCGAAGCTTCCAATGCAACCGCAATACCCAGGGACTGAAACACGGCCAAAGCCAGTGCACCCAGGCGTGTGTACTGTGTAATTTTGCGTCGACCTGCTTCGCCCTCTTTCTTCATCTGTTCGAAGGTGGGGACCACGTAGGTCAACAATTGCATCACGATGGAAGCAGAAATGTACGGCATGATGCCCAAGGCAAACACGGTAAATCTCGACAGGGCGCCACCCGAGAACATGTTGAACAAGCTCAGGATGCCGCCTTGCTGGCCATTGAACAATTGCTTGAGTTGTTCAGGATCAATGCCTGGGACTGGGATGTGCGCACCAGCGCGGTAAACCACCAACGCAAGCAACAAAAAGATAAGCCGGCGACGAAGGTCACCGAACTTGTCTCCTTTGGCTGTCTGATTTGCGCTGGTTACCACGTTATGTCTCGTCTATCTGTGAATTCAGGCTACGGAGCCGCCAGCAGCTTCAATCGCTGCTTTGGCACCCGCAGTCGCGACTATGCCGGTCAGTTTGACCGCTTTGACAAGTTCACCAGACTTGATCACTTTGACCACTTTGACCATTTGCGACACCAGACCGGCTTGCTTCAATGTCAAAACATCCACTTCGGCCAAGTCAAGGCGCGCCAAGCTTGTCAGCGTGATTTCAGCGTTGTACTTTAGCAAGTGTGATTTAAAGCCACGCTTGGGAAGACGGCGCTGCAAAGGCATTTGACCGCCTTCAAAGCCCACCTTGTGGTAACCACCTGCGCGGGATTTCTGGCCTTTGTGACCACGGCCGGCGGTTTTACCCAAACCTGAACCGATTCCACGACCGACTCGGCGGGGTGCGTGTTTTGAGCCTTCTGCGGGCTTGATGCTATTGAGTTCCATCATCGGCCTCTTAGAGAACTTTGACCAGGTAGCTGATCTTGTTGATCATTCCGCGCACTGCAGGTGTGTCTTCAAGTTCACTCACAGAGTTGACCTTGCGAAGACCCAGACCACGAACAGTGGCACGGTGCGAAACTTTGGTGCCAATCGGGCTGCGAACCAATTGGACTTTCACGGTTGATTGTGTCGTCATGTTGGATCTCCGATTCAGCCGAACAACTCTTCAACGGACTTGCCACGTTTGGCCGCCACGTTGGAGGCTGTGGTGCAATTGGACAATGCGTCCAGAGTGGCACGAACCATGTTGTAAGGGTTGGACGAACCATGGCTCTTGGCCACGATATCAGTAATACCCACTACTTCAAAGACAGCACGCATTGGACCACCCGCGATGATGCCGGTACCCTTGGGTGCTGGTGCCATCATGACGCGTGCAGCACCGTGGTGCCCGTGCACTGCGTGGTGAATGGTTCCGTTCTTGAGGTGGACTTTGGCCAAGTTGCGACGGGCTTCTTCCATCGCTTTTTGCACAGCTGCTGGCACTTCTTTCGACTTGCCCTTGCCCATGCCCACTTTGCCATCACCGTCACCGACCACTGTCAATGCGGCGAAACCGAGAATACGGCCACCCTTGACCACCTTGGTCACGCGGTTGACCGCGATCATCTTTTCGCGGAGACCGTCTTCAGGACCGTCACTTTGCGGTTTTGCTGTAAATTTAGCCATTTGTATCTCCGATCCGTTTAGAACTGCAGACCTGCTTCACGGGCTGCTTCGGCCAAAGCCTTGACTCGACCGTGGTAAGCGAAACCTGCGCGGTCGAAAGCGACCTTCTCAACGCCGGCAGCTTTTGCTTTTTCAGCAATCCGCTTGCCAATGACTGCGGCTGCCGCGGCATTGCCGCCTTTGCCCGTGGCGCCCAAAACTGTGCGCACTTCGGCTTCTGCTGTAGAAGCAGTGGCCAGCACTTTTGTACCGCAACCAGAGATAACGCTGGCGTAGATATGCAGGTTGGTCCTGTTCACGGTCAGACGGGCCACGCCTTGCTGTGCAATGCGAATGCGCGTTTGACGTGCACGACGGAGACGCTGCTCTTTCTTGGTCAACATGATGCAGCTCCTTATTTCTTCTTAGTCTCTTTGATCGTGATCTTCTCATCCGAATAACGGATGCCCTTGCCCTTGTAAGGCTCAGGAGGACGAACAGCACGGATCTCAGCAGCAATTTGGCCAACACGTTGGCGGTCGGCACCTTTGATCACGATTTCAGTCGCGGTCGGGGTAGCCACCGAGATGCCAGCAGGCATGTCGATGTTGACAGGGTGTGAGTAACCAACGGCCAGGTTCAGTTTGGTACCAGACGCAGCCGCCTTGTAACCCACACCGACCAGGTTCAACTTCTTTTCGAAGCCCTTGGTCACGCCAGTCACCATGTTGTTGACCAGCTGACGCAAGGTGCCACTCATGGCGTTGGCTTCACGTGAGTCATTGGCAGGGGCGAAGCTCAGCTTGCCACCTTCATTGCTCACATTGACCAGCATGTTGGATGCAGTGGCCAATTGACCACCCGCGCCCTTCACACTGATTTGATCTTGTTTGATCGACACATCCACACCAGCGGGGATGATCACAGGCATTTTTCCTACTCGGGACATTCAGTCTCTCCTGCCTTTAAGCGACATAGCAAAGCACTTCGCCGCCGACACCGGCTGCGCGCGCTTTGCGGTCGGTCATCACACCTTGGGGTGTGGTGACAATGGCGACACCCAAGCCGTTTTGGACTTGCGGTATGGCGTCACGGCCTTTGTACACGCGCAGGCCAGGACGGCTCACACGCTCAATACGCTCGATCACTGGGCGACCGGCATAATACTTCAGGGCGATATCGAGAACAGACTTGCCGTCCTCGGTTTTGACTTGGAAGCCGTCAATGTAGCCTTCATCTTTCAGCACTTGAGCGATGGCCACCTTCACTTTGGAAGATGGAACCAACACATTGGCTTTTGAAACCATTTGTGCGTTACGGATGCGGGTCAACAGATCGGCAATAGGATCACTCATGCTCATGTTGTTATCTCCTGCCGATTACCAGCTGGCCTTGGTCACGCCCGGAATATTGCCTGCGAAGGCTAATTCACGGATCTTGGCGCGACCCAGACCAAATTGACGGAACGTACCACGTGGACGACCGGTGATTGCACAGCGGTTGCGTTGGCGAGTCGGGTTGGCGTTGCGCGGGAGCTTTTGCAAACCCATCCGGGCAGCAGCACGCTCATCATCGCTGCGCTTGGCATCGTTGGCGATGGCTTTAAATTCCGCGTATTTTTTCGCGTACTTTGCTGCCAGTTTTTCACGCTTGAGCTCTCGCTCGATCAAAGCTACTTTAGCCACGTGACACCTCAGTTCTTGAAGGGGAAGCGGAAAGCCGCCAAAAGAGCTTTGCACTCTTCGTCAGACTTGGCCGTAGTGGTAATGCTGATGTTGAGTCCGCGCAAGGCATCTACCTTGTCGTATTCAATCTCAGGGAAAATGATTTGCTCTTTCACGCCAATGTTGTAATTGCCGCGACCATCAAATGCACGGCCGGAGATACCACGGAAGTCACGAACGCGTGGCAGAGCCACGGTCACGAAACGGTCCAGGAACTCATACATCTGCACGCCGCGCAAAGTCACCATGCAACCAATGGGCTGTTGCTCACGGATCTTGAATCCGGCAATCGCCTTCTTGGCCTTGGTCACAACAGGCTTTTGCCCTGCGATCTTGGTCAAGTCGCTGACTGCGTGGTCCATGACCTTCTTGTCAGCCACGGCCTCGGACACACCCATGTTCAAGGTGATTTTGGTGATGCGAGGGACCTGCATGACCGACTTGTAACCAAATTTGGTCACCAGGTCAGCAGCGATTTTCTCGCGGAAAAGTTTTTGCAAACGTGCCATGCTCATGCCACCTTGATTTCTTCGCCGCTGGACTTGTAAACGCGAACGCGCTTTCCGTCAGCTTGCAGCTTGATGCCCACACGATCAGCCTTGCCCGCTGCGGCATTGAAAATGGCCACATTGGATTGGTGAATCGGCATGGCCTTTTCGATGATGCCGCCAGTTGTGCCCTTCATGGGGTTTGGCTTAGCGTGTTTTTTGACGATGTTCACACCTTCAATCAACAGGTGCGAATCACTGGCGCGCAACGACACTTTGCCGCGCTTGCCCTTGTCACGACCTGTGATGACGATGACTTCGTCGCCTTTGCGAATCTTGTTCATGACGCGTCCTTACAGTACTTCAGGAGCCAGGGACACGATCTTCATGAACTTCTCGGTACGCAGTTCGCGCGTGACCGGGCCGAAGATGCGGGTGCCGATAGGCTCCAACTTGGCATTCAGCAATACAGCTGCATTGCCGTCGAATTTGATGAGGGAGCCATCGCCACGGCGGATGCCCTTGGCTGTACGGACCACCACAGCACTGTAGATCTCGCCTTTTTTGACGCGACCACGCGGAGCGGCTTCCTTGATGCTCACCTTGATGACGTCGCCAACACTTGCATAGCGACGCTTAGACCCGCCGAGCACCTTAATGCACAGCACGGACTTGGCGCCGGTGTTGTCGGCCACATCCAACCGAGATTCTGTCTGGATCATTTCTTTATTCCCAACTTGTATTTCTTCCCTGCCAACCTATTGGCCGACAAGCAGAAATCAGTCTTGGACCCGTCATTCACGCCGCGAACCACTCGCAACACTTCAGATTGGGCAGATACTTACGCCTTTTGCAAAGCGAAGCCCCTGATTATGTCTGAAAAAATGGGCCTGCGCAACAAGTCGGAGAAATATTTTGTGATGATGGCGTCCGAAAGGGCCGCGCCAGTCATCTCCCTCCGCCCTTTCGACCCGTCACACAGCCTGGTTTGATGGGATCACGCCTTCAGGGGCAACGCCCATAGTCATCGGCCAAAGCTTCAAAGGCCGCCAAAGCCGGGTCAATCCCCAACTCCTCATTCAGGATGTGGGCAACCCTTGGGGCCAGTGCTTTGGCCAATGCCGCATCCAGAAAAAGGCACCTGGAGCGTCGGGCCAACACATCCTCTACGCTCCTGGCGTATTCATGACGGGCGGCAAACCGCACCATGGCTTCGGTCAAACCTGGGGCCAATTCGATATCTGCACCCGGCAGCGCGCAGAGCCAGCTTTGCTCAGATCCGAACAAATGCAAGCCAGCTGGCTGATTGAGCCCGACAAGCTCAGCACCTGCTAGCGGCGCCCCGACCAGTTTGTAATTTTTAGCCTGCGACCGAATGGGAGGTTTCAAACCGGCCAAACTTCTGGCCTGGCCCAACGCATCTTCAGCCATGGCACTGTAAGTGGTCCACTTTCCGCCCGTCACAGTCACCAGGCCGGATGCCGAGACTTCAACTTGGTGCTCTCGGCTGACCTTTTGGGTGGCGCCGTTTTGAGCTGCAGATGAGGCCGCAGGTCTTGCCAAGGGGCGAAGCCCAGCCCAGGCGCTCAAGACATCCTGACGCCTTGGAGCCTTTGCCAAATAGCGCCCTGCTTCTTGCAGGATCCAGTCCACCTCCTCACTCGCCGGACGGGGTTCGGTGGGCGCATCTTCGCGCCCGGTATCTGTTGTGCCCAGCAACACCTTGCCCAGCCATGGCACGGCAAACAAAACCCGGCCATCTTCGGTCCGGGGCACCAGCAGCGCTTTGTCACCGGGCCAAAAAGACGCATCAACCACCAAATGGACACCCTGGCTAGGCGACACCAAGGCAGGCAAGTCCTGACCCAACTGCCGGCCATCGGCCTGCCTCAAACCATCCACCCAGACACCCGTGGCATTGACCACGCATTGCGCCCGCAGCTCGAAGTCAAGGCCACGCTCTGCATCACGCGCCTGCACCCCCGCCACCCGCTTGCCCTCATAGATCAAGCCCTGAACAGACACATGGTTGAGCACGCAAGCACCTTCGCGGGCTGCCGTTCGGGCCAGCGCCACCGCAAGGCGGGCATCGTCAAATTGACCGTCCCAATATTGAACACCTCCACGCAAGCCCTCTGTACGGATGCCTGCAATTGCCTCGCGGGTTGACTGCGCATTCAAAAATCGGGTTTTGCCCAGGCTGGCGGATGCCGCCAGCCACTCATACAGCTTGAGCCCAGCCCCATAAAAAGCCTGCTCTCCCCATCGGTAAGCGGGCATGACAAAGGCCAACGGTTGGGCCAGGTGGGGCGCACGCTCCAACAACGCCCGGCGTTCGTGAAGCGCCTCACTCACCAAAGGCCAATGGCCTTGTGCCAAATAACGCACGCCACCGTGCACCAGCTTGGTCGATCGTGACGACGTTCCCTGGGCCAGGTCATTGGCCTCCAAAAGCGCCACCGTCAAGCCTTCACGGGCAGCCTGCAAAGCCACCCCCAAGCCCGTGGCACCACCGCCCACCACCAACAAATCCCAAATTTGGGGCGCTACAAGCTGTGCCAGCAGGTCTTCTCGCCGAGTGGGCAAAGGGGCAGGACCCACTTCTACAGGCTTGTCCGTCACATCAGTTCCTTGCCCAAGACCGTGATCGACTCACCGCCTCGCGCCAACGCGCGCTGAATTGCTGCCGTTGCGCCGCGCCCCATTCAGGCTCAAAGCGGCATTCCTCTTGCCACAGTGCCGATATTTCTTCTGCCCCAGACCAAAACCCGGTGGCCAAGCCGGCCAAAGACGCCGCACCCAAGGCGGTCGTCTCAGTCACGCGACTGCGAACCACAGGCACACCCAACACATTGGCCTGAATCTGCATCAGCAAATTGTTGCGACTGGCACCCCCATCCACCCGCAGCTCGCGCAGCGCCAACCCGCTGTCGGCGGCCATGGCGTGAAACACATCGGCGGTTTGTAAAGCGATCGCCTCCAAAGCCGCGCGCGCAATGTGGGCCCGGTCCGTGCCCCGGGTCATGCCTACCAGCGTCGCTCGGGCCTGTCCGTCCCAATCGGGGGCCCCCAGGCCCGCAAAAGCAGGCACCAAAAACACATCGCCCGTGTCGGGCACGCTGGCAGCCAGCGCTTCGACATCGGCGGCACGGCCAATGATCTGCAAACCGTCGCGCAGCCACTGCACGGTTGCGCCCGCCATGAACACCGAACCCTCCAGCGCATAGGCCATGGCATGCTTTGAGCTTGCGGGGCCTTGCCAGGCCACCGTGCTGAGCAATTGGTGGCGGCTCGCCACAGGCTGATTGCCGGTGTTCATGAGCATGAAACAGCCCGTGCCATAGGTGTTTTTGGCCATGCCCGGTGCAAAACAGGCCTGCCCGAACAAGGCTGCCTGCTGATCACCGGCCCAGCCGGCTATCGGCACAGAAGCCCCCAGCCAATGGGCATCGGTCTCGGCCACGATGCCGCACGAAGGCAGCACCTGAGGCAAAACGGCGGCAGGGATTTTCAGCAGCGCCAGCAATTCAGGATCCCAGGCGCCCGTTTTCAGGTTGAACAACAGGGTTCGCGAAGCATTGCTGGCGTCGGTGGCATGCACACGCCCGCCGGTGAGTTGCCAGACCAGCCAGCTGTCAATGGTGCCAAAGGCCAACTCGCCTTGCTCGGCACGCACCCGGGCACCTGGCACATGGTCCAGCAACCACGCCAGCTTGGTGCCTGAAAAATAAGCGTCCAGCACCAAGCCTGTCTTGCGGGCGATCTTGGGGCCATGGCCTGCGGCACGCAAGCCATCGCAAAACACGGCTGTGCGCCTGTCCTGCCAAACGATGGCGGGGGCGACAGGCTCACCGGTCGCCCGGTCCCAAAGCACCGTGGTCTCGCGCTGATTGGTGATGCCCATGGCGCGCAACTGGCTGGCCTGAATGTTCGCTTGCGCCATGGCTTGCTGTATCACAGCCAATTGGCTTTGCCAGATCTCACGGGCGTCATGCTCCACCCAACCGGGTTGGGGAAAGTGCTGGGCAAACTCGCGTTGCGCCATGGCCACCACCTGGCCGGCACGGTCAAACACCACCGCCCGTGAACTGGTCGTGCCTTGGTCGATTGAAAGGATGTAGTCCATGCACCAAGACTACCGCAAAGCAGCGCTCACAAACAGCGACAATTCCCCGATTGACCTTTTCATCCAAACACCCCAGCGTTCTCCCCGGAGCCACACCAGCATGAGCAACACCTCACGACACATCGCATTCATTGGCGGCGGCAACATGGCCAGTGCCATCATTGGCGGGCTGATTCGTCAGGGCATGCAGCCCATGCAGATCACCGTGATCGAGCCCTTTGCCGAAACCGCAGGCAAACTGCTCAAGGACTTTGGCATCACCGTTTTGCCCGCAGCAGGCGCTGCGCTGGCCCAAGCTGACCTGGTGGTCTGGGCGGTCAAGCCGCAAATGTTCAGCGAAGCTGCTGCACCCGTCATGCCCCACACCGGCGAGGCATTGCACCTGTCGGTGGCCGCAGGCATTCGCACCGACAGCATTTGCCGCTGGGTTGGCACCGACCGGGTGGTGCGATGCATGCCCAACACCCCTGCGCTGGTGGGTCAGGGCATCACGGCGCTGTTTCCCAACCCCAGCGTTACCGCAGCCGACAAGGCTCTGGTGGAGCAAGTCATAGGCACCACCGGACAATACCTTTGGGTGGACAAAGAGTCGCAACTGGACGCCGTGACCGCCTTGTCAGGCTCGGGTCCAGCGTATGTGTTTTATTTTCTCGAGGCCATGACCGAGGCTGGCGTGGGCATGGGCCTGAGCACCGAGCAAGCCTACAAACTGGCCGTGGCCACGTTTTCAGGCGCATCTGCTTTGGCCGCCGCATCAACCGAGTCACCCGAGGTGTTGCGCCAGCGTGTGACCTCCAAAGGCGGCACCACCTATGCGGCAATTACCGCCATGGAGGCCTCAGGCATTAAGCCCGCTTTTGTAAAAGCCATGCAAGCAGCCGAACTGCGCGCACGCGAGCTGGGTGACGAATTCGGCAAGGCCTGAGGTGGTGGCCTTGTTGCGGTGGCCTTGGGGCTGCAACGCGCCAAGTTAAGCCCCAAGAAGAACTTCAGCCAAAGCGGCAAGAAAGCACCACCCCGGCAAACACGCTGAACCCCAGCCAATGGTTCAAGCGGAAAGCCTTGAAACAGCCTTCGCGGCTTCTGTCCTTGATCAACACGACATGCCAGGCCACCTGCGCTGCGGCTCCGGCCAGACCCAGTGCAAGCCACAAGCCACGTGCGGGGGCGTCCAGCAAGGCGGCCCAAATCAACAGGTAGGCGCTATAAAAACCGGCAATGGCCGCCACGTCCCAACGGCCCAACGTGATGGCCGAGGTTTTCATGCCGATCTTCAAATCGTCATCGCGGTCCACCATGGCGTATTCGGTGTCGTAGGCCAGCACCCAGAACAGGTTGCCCAGCAACAAGCCCCAGGCCAGCGGCGGCACATCGCCTTGCACGGCAGCAAAGGCCATCGGAATGCCAAAGCTGAAGGCCACGCCCAGCACGGCTTGCGGCATGGACACATAGCGCTTGGCATAAGGGTAAATCAGCGTCACCCCCAGCGCTGCGAATGACCAGGCGATCGCGGCCTTGTTGGTCGTCAGCACCAAGGCGAATGCACACAGCGCCAGCACTGCGCCCACCAGCAGCGCCTCTTTCGTGCCGATGCGCCCACTGGTCACTGGCCGATTGGCCGTGCGTTGGACATGTTTGTCAAAGTCACGGTCCGCCACATCGTTGACGCAGCACCCCGCACTGCGCATGAGGATGGTGCCCAAAGTGAACACGGCGATCAAATGCCAACCAGGAAAGCCCCCTGCAGCCACCCACAAAGCCGCCAATGATGGCCACAGCAACAGCAACCAGCCGGCAGGGCGGTTCCAGCGGATCAGGTCCAGATAAAGCTTGAGTTTCCCAGTCATGGCGCCCAGCATTCAAAAATTTCAGGACAAGCGCGTCACACCGGGCAGCGGGCAGGCATAAATGGCGTTTCGCACAGCGGCAATGGCTTCATAGCGGGTGTAACTGCGGCGCCAGGCCAGCACCACACGGCGGGTGGGCGGCTTGCCGCCAGCCGGGTCCACGATGGGCAGATAGCGCACGGGCGAATCGTGCCGCCCGCCTGAACGCTTTTGCACCGGCTTGAGCTCGGGAACCGACAAACGCGGCACCAAGGTCACCCCCATGCCTGCCGCCACCATGTGCTTGATGGTCTCCAGCGACGAGCCTTCAAAAGTCTTGCGGATGCCATCTGTCTGGCTGGCGTAACGGGCAAATTCGGGACACACCTCGAGCACATGGTCGCGAAAGCAATGCCCGGTACCCAGCAGCAGCATGGTTTCGTTTTTCAGCTGCTCGGGCGTGATGAAGGCTTGCTTGGCCAGCGGGTGGTTCAGGGGCAAGGCCGCCATGAAGGTCTCGTCGTACAAAGGCGCCAGCGCCAGGCCAGACTCAGGAAATGGCTCGGCCAGGATGGCGCAGTCGATCTCGCCAGTGCGCAGCATCTCCAGCAAGCGCACCGTGAAATTTTCTTGCAGCATCAGCGGCATTTGCGGGATGTCGGTGATGATCTGGCGCACCAGATCGGGCAGCAAATACGGCCCAATGGTGTAGATCACGCCCAGCCGCATGGTGCCCGCCAGGGGGTCTTTTCCGCGTTTGGCAATTTCCTTGATCTCGGCGGCTTGCTCCAGCACGCTTTGCGCCTGGCGCACGATCTCCTCGCCCAATTGGGTGACGGACACCTCACTGGCGCTGCGCTCGAACAGCTTGACCGCCAACTCTTCTTCGAGTTTCTTGATGGCCAGCGACAGTGTGGGTTGCGAGACAAAGCACGCCTCAGCAGCTTTGCCAAAATGCTTTTCCCGCGCCACGGCCACGATGTATTTCAGTTCGGTCAGTGTCATAGGCGGTATTTGAACATCAGGCTTTCAAATATTCGGATTTCCCGCCCAGCCAGCGGTGGATATGCCGCTCGGCCAGTTGCGGGTGCTGGTCCAGCATCTGCGGGGCCAGCGCACGGGCCCACTCCAGCAAATGGGCATCGGTGTCCAGATCGGCAAAACGCAGCAAAGGCGCACCCGACTGGCGCGCCCCCAAAAATTCACCAGGCCCACGGATCTCCAGATCGCGCCGCGCGATCTCAAAACCATCGTTGGTCTCCACCATCGCCCGCAAACGCTCACGCGCCGTCTCGCTCAGCCGCCCACCCTCGGGTGTGCCATACAGCAGCACGCAGGCCGAGGCCGCAGCCCCCCGGCCCACGCGGCCGCGCAACTGATGCAACTGAGAGAGGCCAAATCGCTCAGCGTGCTCAATCACCATCAACGAAGCATTGGGCACATCCACCCCCACCTCGATCACCGTGGTGCTGACCAGCACGCCCATCTGGCCATGGGTGAAAAGGTCCATCACCGCCTTTTTTTCGGCCACCGGCATGCGCGAATGCAGCAGGCCTACCATCACGCCCGGCAAGGCCTCGCTCAGATCGGCATGTGTTTGGGTGGCGTTGGTCAAGTCCAGCGCTTCGCTTTCTTCGATCAGCGGACACACCCAATACACCTGCCGCCCCTGTTGCAGCTGGGCGCCGATGCGCTCGACCACTTCGTGGCGACGGTGGTCTGACACCACCCGGGTCAAGATGGGGGTGCGGCCCGGGGGCAACTCGTCGATCACCGACACGTCCAGGTCGGCGTAATAACTCATGGCGAGCGTGCGCGGAATGGGCGTGGCCGTCATCATCAACATGTGCGGCTCCATGCCTTCGGCTTGCATCTTGCTGCGCAAGGCCAGTCGCTGCGCCACCCCAAAGCGGTGCTGCTCGTCGATCACGGCCAGTGCCAGATTTTTGAACTTCACGTGCTCCTGAATCACCGCGTGCGTGCCCACCACCAGCGCGGCTTCACCCGACTCGATCAGCGCCAGCATGGTGGCGCGCTCTTTCTTTTTCTGGCTACCAATCAGCCAGGCGACTTTCACACCCAAAGGCTCCAGCCACCCAACCAGCTTGGCAAAGTGCTGGGTGGCCAGAATTTCGGTGGGCGCCATCAGGGCGCACTGCCAACCGGCATCGACCGCCAACATGGCCGCCAGCGCCGCCACCACGGTTTTGCCCGAGCCCACATCGCCTTGCAGTAAACGGTGCATCGGCACATGACGGGCGAGATCTTGGGCAATCTCCTGCCCCACGCGCTGCTGGGCATTCGTCAGGCCAAAAGGCAGGGCGGCCAACAGCTGGCCATACAAACCATCGGGTTTGAATTTCAGTGCAGGCGCGCGCAACAAATCGCGTTCGCGCTTGGCTGTGAGCTGCGACAACTGCTGCGCCAGCAACTCCTCGCATTTGAGGCGAATCCAGGCTTGGTGGCTTCGGTCTTCCAGCGCAGCCAGCGACACATCGGGCGTGGGGTGGTGCAAAAACTGCAAGGCATCGCGCAAGGCCCAAGACCCGCGCCGGTCGGGCCAGGCGATGCCCTGGGGCAGGGTCTCGCTCAGGTCTGCGTGGTTCAAGCCGGTGATCACGGCCCGGCGCAAATAAGCCTGGGCCAGACCCGCCACGGTCGAATAAACCGGCGTCAAGGCTTCGGCCAGGCTGCCACCCGCCGCCTTGAAACTCGGGTGCATCATGGTCAGGCCCATGAAACCGCCCTTGACCTCGCCCCGCGCACGGATGCGGCTGCCCACCGCCAGCGCCTTTTGGTGCGAAGGGTAAAAGCTGAAAAACCGCATCACGCAGGTGTCCGAGCCGTCGTCCACCGTCACCAGCAACTGGCGCCGCGGCCGCAGCGTGATCTCGCACGCCGTCACCGTCGCCTCGATCTGCGCCACATCCCCCTCGCGGGCATCACGCAGCTTGACGATCCGGGTCTCGTCTTCGTAGCGCAGCGGCAAATGCAGCGCCAGATCAATGTCCCGCTTCAAGCCGAGCTTGATCAGCGCCTTTTGGGGGGCGGAGAGCGTTTTGGCGGGCTTGGGCGGGGAAGCAACGGACATGGGCTGATTGTGCCGCGAGTGCCTGCACTCGGAGCAGCCACGACAAGATATCCTTCAGGCAAAATGCCTGTCTTCACCATTGTTCGGGCCTGTCAAGCCTATACACCATGTCTTCTTCTGCCTTCCCCAGCGCGCCCCGCGCCTTCACGCTCAGCGATTTCGACTTTGAGCTGCCCCCCGAACTGATTGCCCAGCACCCCGTCGCCGAACGCAGCGGCTCGCGTTTGCTGGACGGCTCATCGCCCACGGTGGTGAACCGCATCTTTCATGAACTGCCCGGCTTGCTTAAATCTGGCGACCTGCTGGTGTTCAACGACACCAAGGTGGTCAAGGCGCGCATCTTTGGCGAGAAAGCTTCGGGCGGCAAGCTGGAGCTGCTGATCGAGCGTGTGCTTCCCGGCCACGAGGTGGTGGCGCACATGAAGGTGAGCAAAAAGCCGCTGTTGGGTGGCAAGATGTTCATGGCCGGCGGCGCCCGCAACGGCGGGTTTGATGCCGTGCTGCTCGGCCGCTGGCCCGATGCCAACGGCCAGCTGTTTCACCTCAAGCTGAGCGACGAGCCGCATGTGCTGATGGAAAAGCACGGCGTGGTGCCGCTGCCGCCTTACATCGAGCGCCCTGCAGGCACTGCCGATCACGCGGACACCCAAGAAGACGCCGAACGCTACCAAACTGTTTTTGCGCGCGCCCCCGGCGCGGTGGCAGCGCCCACAGCGGCGCTGCATTTTGACGAGGGTGTATTGGCAGCCCTGGCAGCGCAAGGCGTGCAGACCGCCAGCGTGACCTTGCACGTGGGCGCCGGCACCTTTCAGCCCGTCAAGACCGAGAACATTGCCGATCACACCATGCACCGCGAGTGGTACGAAGTGCCCGAAGCCACGCAGCAAGCCATTGCAGCGTGCAAGGCACGGGGCGGCCAGGTGTTGGCGGTGGGCACGACCACCGTGCGCACGCTGGAGTCATGGGCTAAATCAGGCCAGGCCAGCGGCGACACGCAGATTTTCATCACGCCGGGCTTTGAGTTCAAAGTGGTGGACCACCTCATCACCAACTTCCATTTGCCCAAAAGCACGTTGATGATGCTGGTCAGCGCCTTTGCAGGCTATGAGCACATCATGGGCCTGTACCGACACGCGATTGCAAATCAGTACCGTTTTTTCAGCTACGGGGATGCGATGTTGCTCAGTCGGACCGACTGAAAAGGATCAGAGAAGCAGGCCTTTGCTTCCCCATCATGCTCAATCCCGTCCAGCCCGAATGATTGCGTCGGCTATGGTGGCCGGGTCGGTGAACCAGATTTCGTGGCTACCCTGACACTCTACTAAGCGAAACAGGCCCAAGCGCTCCGACAGTCGAGGGTGCCAAGGCATGCTGTGCGGCATGGCGGTGTCTTGCAGGCAATTCACATACGACTTGCCGATCGCAAGCTCAGCCAAGGGGGCTTTGAGCGAGATCGGGTCGGTAAAGGTTTTGTATGGTTGTAAGTTGAGCTGGTTAAAAGCAGATTGGGCCAACGCCATGTCCGCATCGTTGATAAAAGCTTCGCGCCAGATGGGGAAAGGCAGCATCACGGCATTGTTGCTGGCTGCAGCAACAGCATCAAACAGCTGTTTGTAGTGTGGGGGAACCATGTCGTTCAGGCACTCGCCAGGGTTGGGCACAAAAGCGTTCACATAGACCAGGCGTGCAATGCGCTCAGGCATCACATCGGCCACACGCGATATGACCATGCCGCCATAGCTGTGCCCCACCAGCCGCACACTCGTTAAATCATGTTCTCGCAGGTAATCACACACCGATTGGGCTGCATCTTCCAGACCGATGTGACTTCGGTCGTCCCCCACACGGTTGCCCTTCAGGGTCGGGCAATGCACGGTGTGGCCTTGTTGGCGGATGTATTCGGCCGTGGGCTCCAGCAATCCGCCGGTATGCCAGGCACCATGCACCAGAACGTAGGTGTCGTTCATTTTCTCTCTCCTGAATGTTGTGAATTTATGAGATACCAGGCCCACAAGGACTGGTCAAAAGACATTACATCTAGAGAGGTTCACTCCGTCAATTGCAGGAAAACCCGCCCCTGTTCGATCTTTACGGGCCAGGATTTGACCGGCTCGGTCGCCGGGCCGCAGCTCACGCTGCCGTCGCGCAGGCTGAATTGGGCTTGGTGGAAGGGGCATTCCACGTTGTGCCCTTCCACAAAACCATCGCACAGTTTGGCGTTGCCGTGGGTGCAGAGGTTGTTGATGGCAAAGACTTCGCCGTCCACGCTGAACAAAGCGATGTCCTGCCCCTCGGGGGCCACGGCAATGCCTGCGCCTTCAAACAAATCGGCCTCAGCGGCCACGTCGATCCAAGCGGTCATAAGAAGCTCAATTTCAGATGGGGTAGATGATGGCGTTGGGGATCATTTCGCTGTCGTACACACACAAGCGCTCGGCAAACTTCAGGCCTTCAGGGGTTTGCACGATGGTGTCGATGTAGCGCCCCACATTGAACACGGTGCTTTCCTTGTCGAGTTTGGTGCGGAACACGGCGTAATTGGCTTCGGCATGGATGCGCTCACCGTCCACGCGCTGCACCACGGGCGCGCCCACCACGTGCCGCTGGTAATAGGGGTCGTGGTACAGCGTTTCCTGGATGCCGTACACGCGGTCCTTGAGCATGCCCTTGCTGGTGAAAGACAAGGTACACAAGGGAAAGCCGCGCTCAAAATTCTCACGCGGCTGCAGCTTGTACACGCACTGCTCGGTGAAAAACTCGGGCCACAAATCCCAGTGGCCGCTGTCCACGGCCAGGGCGTAATCGGCATACAAGCGGCTCAAGGCCATGTGGGTTTCAAAGTTCACCATCATCAAGCCTCCATCACTTTGCGCCAGTATTCATACATGCCGCGGATCAGGGTCTCGGTCACCATGTGGTCGGTCTCGGCCACATCGCGTCCGCCCAGTTCCACCAGCATGCGGTGCTCGGGTTTGGTCTCGAAGGCCTGCTGCGAAAACTCGATCACCTCGCCATCGTCCGCACTCACAAAACCGGCCGGGCCAAACAGGTTGGACTGGCGCAGGCGGCGCTCGTGCATCTCGGGCGTGTCGTCTTCAAAGCCGAAGTGCGTCCAGACAAAATCAAATGCGCCATGCCCATCGGGCTGGATGTGGCGGGTGGACACGCTGTTGACCTGCTGCTGAAAAATCACACTGGGAAACAGCGTCATCATCACGGCCGAGGGCACCTGATCGCCCAAGCGCCACCAGTCCTCGGGCACGATGTCCAGAAAGCTTGGGTCGTTGAGTTGCATGCTCTCCTTGAAGCTGCTGACTTGCGTGACCTGAGACGCAGCACCCGTGGCCTGGCCCGCGCTGCCGCGGGTCGAGATCATGGCCGCATGGCGGTGGTGTGCGTCCATGCGCAACTCACTTTGGTTGTCGGCGCGCCAGAGGCCAAAGGTCACAAACCAGGTGTGCAGCAGGCCAGGGTGGTAGGGGTCCTTGATGTTTTCCTGCATCAGCTTCCAGTTGCCCGGAATGCGCTGTCGGTTGTAGCCCAGCACCACCAGCTTGCGTCCATTGAACAGCCGATCAAAGTAGCGCAGGATGGTCGGGCCCATGAAGTCTTCGAGTGACTCCACCTCGTGGTCGAACGAGGCAAACACCACGCCGCCGCGTGTCGCCACTTTCAGGGCCGTGAGGCCATGGTCCTTGGGGTCGAAGTCGGCCGGCATGCCGCCATTGACTTTGCCGTCTTGCCGCACACCGCGCCGAAACGGCACGCCCTGCAAGTCGCCCTTGAGGCTGTAGCTCCACTGGTGGTAGGGGCAGACAAACTCTTTCTTGTTGCCATGGCGCTCGCGGCAAAACTGCATGCCCCGGTGGGCACAGACGTTTTCGACCACATGGATCTGCCCGTTGGTGCCGCGCGTCATGATGACCGAGCGCTCGCCAACCACAGTGCGCTTGAAGTCGCCGGGGTTGGCAATCTCGGCCTCCAGGCCCACATAGCTCCAGTGGCTCTTATAAAAGAAGCGCGCCAGCTCCTTCTTGTGCCGGTCTTCGTCGGTGTAAACGGCAAACGGGATGCGGCTGGTACCTTCCGTTTCCCAGTGAATGGCTTGTTCGCGCATGGTGTCTCCTCAGGGTGGGCTTTGGCTCGCCCAATGCTGCACATCATGTCGGCAAGATCGAATTTTGCAAATCGAAATCTGTAGATAATCATTATCTGAATTTCAAATATCACCACCCACACCCACCCATGGAACTCGCCCGCCTCGACCTGAACCTGCTGCTGGTCTTTCACCACCTGCTGCGCGAAAAGCGGGTCTCGGCTGTGGCCACGGTGCTGGGCATGAGCCAGCCCGCCGTCAGCAGCGCCCTGGGCCGCCTGCGCACCCACCTGGACGACGATCTGTTTTTGCGCACCCAGCACGGCATGGCACCCACGCCCTACGCCCTGCAACTGGCCGAACCCGTGGCCCTGGCGCTCGATGGCTTGCAACAAGCGCTCAATGTGCGCGCTGCGTTTGACCCGGCCATCAGCCAGCGCAGCTTTACCCTGGCCATGACCGATGTGGGCGAGATGTATTTCCTGCCCGTGTTGATGGACGCACTGGCGCAGTCCGCCCCCGGGGTCACGCTCAATGTGGTCGCCGTGACCAGCGCCAGCTTGGGGACCGACATGGCGTCTGGCCGTACCGACCTGGCCCTGGGCCTGCTGCTCCAATTGCAAGCGGGCTTTTTTCAGCAAGCGCTTTTTCGCCAGCCTTATGTGTGCCTGATGCGCGAAGGCCATCCGCTGGCCGCTGCCCCCAGCCTGGGCTTGTCCGACTTTGCCGGCGCCAGCCATGTTCGCGTGATTGCCGCAGGCACGGGCCACGGCCGGGTGGACGACGCGCTGAGTGAAGCCCTGGCACGCCAAGGCTTGCAACGGCGCATTCGCCTCACGGTGCCACACTACGTGGCCCTGGGTGATGTGCTCGGCCATTCCGACCTGATCGCCACCGTGCCCGAACGGTTTGCACAGCGCGTCACCGCCCCCTTTGCCCTGACCACCCGCCCCTTGCCGCTGGCCGTGGACGGCAGCGTGATCCACCAGTTCTGGCATGCACGGCTGCACAAAGACCCGGGGCACCAGTGGCTGCGGGGGGTGGTGGCGCAATGCTTTGGCGACGAAGGCGCAACCACCGCACCCGCCATGCCCGCCACAGCCGCCTGAGCCGGCAGTGCCCTCCTACAATCCCCCCATGCTTCAATTCGACCTGCTCAAAACCGACCCGTCCAGCCACGCCCGACGCGGCACACTGACCCTGAACCATGGCGTGGTGCAAACCCCTATCTTCATGCCGGTCGGCACTTACGGCACCGTCAAGGGCGTGATGCCGCGCAGCCTGCATGAGATGGGCGCGCAGATCATTTTGGGCAACACCTTTCACCTGTGGATGCGCCCCGGGCGGGAGATCATGGAAAGCTTTGGCGGTCTGCACCAGTTCGAGAAATGGGACAAACCGATCCTGACCGACTCGGGCGGGTTTCAGGTCTGGTCGCTGGGCGACATGCGCAAGATCACCGAGGAAGGCGTGACCTTTGCCTCGCCCGTGAACGGCGACAAGCTGTTCATGTCGCCAGAGGTGAGCATGCAGATTCAAACGACCTTGAATTCGGACATCGTGATGCAGCTGGACGAGTGCACACCCTACGAGACCAAGGGTCACCTGACGACCGAAGCCGAAGCCCGCAAATCGATGGAGATGAGCCGCCGCTGGGCCGTGCGCAGCCAGGACGAATTTGCCCGACTGGAAAACCCCAACGCACTGTTTGGCATCGTGCAGGGCGGCATGTTTGAAAACCTGCGCCAGGAATCACTGGATGCACTGGTGGACATGAATTTCCCCGGCTATGCCGTCGGTGGCGTCAGCGTGGGCGAACCCAAAGAGCAAATGCTGCAAATCATGGCGCACACGCCGCACCGCCTGCCCGCCCACAAGCCGCGCTACCTGATGGGCGTGGGCACCCCCGAAGACCTGGTGCAGGGCGTGGCCGAAGGCGTGGACATGTTCGACTGTGTCATGCCCACCCGCAATGCCCGCAACGGCACGGTGTTCACCCGCTTTGGCGATCTGAAACTGCGCAACGCCCGGCACAAGATTGATCCGCAACCGCTGGACACCAGCTGCACCTGCTACGCGTGTGCCGGCAGTCCTACAGGATCGTCCTCTGGTGGCGGGGGGGTGTCGTGGGACCAGGGCGGCCGGGAAGGCTTCAGCCGTGCCTACCTGCACCACCTGGACCGCTGCGGCGAAATGCTCGGCCCCATGTTGACCACCATCCACAACCTGCACTACTACCTGAACCTGATGCGCGAAGTGCGCGAATCGCTGGACACGGGGCAGTTCAGCGCATTCCGGGCGCAGTTCAAGGCGGAGCGCGCACGCGGCGTGTGATCAATCGGTGGTGAACACCGTCAAAACACCGGTGTAGCCATACAACTGGTTGTGGGCAATCTCTCCGGCAGCAAAAAACCCCACCAAAGGCACATCGCCCAGTGCGTGGCGGATGATCTGCATCTCGGCATTCGGGCCCCCGAAGTGCGGGCCACCCCGCCCCGTGCAGCTGACATACACAGCACCCGCGATGCGTTTGCCGGGCTGCGGCAAGGTCGGTATCGGGTCATCGCTCAAGGCGTTGATGGCCTCAATGGACAACATTTCGGGCTCGAGTTCTTCGCGGATTTCGGCGCACACGCGCACCAGATCGGCCCGGGCAGACTGCACATCACGACGACAAAGCGTCAGCCGCATGCCAGGCTGCAGGTTGTCGGCAACCACCACACCCAGTCGCCTCGGATCAAGCCCCACGATGTGGCGGACGCGCACATCGCCGCCCAAATGCCCTGTCCGACCCGTGCTGGTTTGCCCTGCCGGGCTCAAGCCGACCATGGTGGTGCGAACCACGGCAATGGCTTTTTGGGGGTCACTCAATGAAATGTCCAGATCGGTCAGCAACACATCCAGCGCAGGGACGCCATTGAGCTTGAGCACCACTTGTTGGTCCACCTCGGTGATTTCGCGCTCAAGGGACACGGGTTGACACCCTTGGGTGACGCGGGACAACAAGCCCACCCCGGGCGCAAACGCCACACCACTCAAGCCGCCCTCCAAAACACCGCCATCGGTCAGGCTCTGCCCGTCCTTGACAGCAAATTGCACACTGCGGGTGCGGCTGGAGGTCAGGCCGCCAAACAAGTACCCCTTTTGCGTGCGCCCAGCCATCTCACTGATCAGCTCGGTCAATTCAGGGGTAGAAGGGTCGGCATGCACCAGCGCGACATCGGCCAAGGCACTTGCCGGCAGTGGGGCCAGTCCAGAGAACACGCGGTATTGGTCTGGCGGCAAATCACACAGCATCAGCGCCATGGCGGGTTCGTCAAAATATTCGGCGTTGTTCACCGCCAGCCCCACCCCCACCGTGCCCACCCAATCGGTCACGGCTGGCAACTCCTGGCGAAGATGGTCAAGAATGGCTTGCGCCTGGCCAGCATAGTGGTCGGTGATATAGAGCAGCGCCAAACGGGGGGAGCTGGCGTGGTCGGGCAAACTCATCTGAGCCCGCAATTGGGCCAGCACCAGTCCTGCGGCCATTAGCCACTGCGGGTGGGTGGCGTGGCCATAGGGAAACAGCTTCATGGGGCTGCGCGTTTCCTGGCTGCCGGGCGTGCCGCCGACTTGGCTGCAGCCCTGGCGGTTGGCTTGCCTGTGACTTTGGCCGGTGCTTTCGGGGTCGCCTTGGGCTTGCTTTTTACGCCACTCTTGGTGCCCGTTTTGGTTCCTGCTTTGACGGCTTGCTTGACGGTCATACCGGCCTTCAGCGCCTCGCCGGCAACGTCTTTCATGGCCGCGGCGGCAATGCCCTGAAATTGCTCGGTCAAAGCCCCCCACCATTGCATCGGGTCCACGGCGGGCTTGTCGTTGGCGGCTTCAGCGGTCGGTTGCGAGGCAGGGGCAGGCTCGGCCTTTGGCTCTGGCTCTGGCTTGGGCGCAGTCGCGGGCTTGGGCTTGGGTGAAAAAATCGAAGATTTGGGCACGGGTGCGGCTTCAGCGGCAGCCTCTGGCGTTGGCGGCTTGGCCGTGAAAGCCTTGGCCAGATCAGCCATGTTCACATTCATGCTTTGCAAGGTGGACAAGGTCATTTTTTGCACCTCCATGGCCTGAATGGTGGCCTTGAGCGCCGTGGCGTTCTGGTCCAGCCAGAACTGCACGGCTTTAAGCTCCTGAATGCGCTTGTCGATTTCTTCGATGCTCAGGGTCGGCGCAATCCAGCTGGACATGCCTGGTACAGCGCCAGCCGCTGGCGCCGCCTGAGCCGCCGTTTTGGACAGATTTTGCAAAAAATCAAAACCGGGGACGAATTGGCCAAAGCCGAAAGCCGATGTGTCGCTCATGCTTGTCTCCTGATGAAATGCAGCGCAAAGCTTACTCCAAGACGCCCTGATTCGTTTCTGACAAAGTCAGGTGCTTGTTGAGCGATCGCTTTGACCCTCCCCCTGTCTCTTGCGGCAAGTCAACAAGTGCACCGGCATGCATCGCGCTCAACCCTCCACAAACACCCGCGCCTTGCGAGGCGTCAGCACCAGGGTTTCACCCTCCAGGAAGGCTTGCTGGCGGAATTGCGATGCCGACAGTTGGGCTTCTATGATGGCGTCCTTGCCAAACATGCCCGCTTCAACAGGCTCCAATTCCAGACGCGCCACCGGCCCCACCACGATGGCGCGGGTCAGTTTGGCCACGATGCCTGCATTGGCTTGACCCGGTGTGTAACGGGTCACATCCAGATCGTGCGGTCGCACATAGGCAAAGGCCTTGGCATCTTGCACCTGCCCGTGCTCGGGACTGTCCAAGCGAATGGCGTGCTGGTCAGCGCCAATGAGCATCTCGCCTTCATGGGCACGGCCATGGAACAAGTTCACATCGCCCAGAAAGCCATACACAAACGGACTGGCGGGGTGGTCCCACACCTCTTGCGGCGACCCGATTTGCTCGATATTGCCTTTGTTCATCAACACCACGCGATCGGCCACTTCAAGCGCCTCTTCCTGGTCATGGGTCACAAAAATACTGGTCACATGCAGTTCGTCGTGCAGTCGACGCAACCAACGGCGCAACTCCTTGCGAACTTTGGCGTCGAGCGCGCCAAAAGGCTCGTCCAGCAACAGCACCTTGGGCTCGACGGCCAGGGCTCGGGCCAGTGCGATGCGTTGGCGCTGCCCGCCCGACAGTTGCGATGGGTAACGGTCAGCCAGCCAATCGAGCTGAACCAAAGCCAGCAGCTCCTGTACCTTGCGTTTGATTTCTGATTCGCTGGGGCGCTCTTTGCGAGGTTTGACACGCAGACCAAACGCCACGTTCTCAAACACCGTCATGTGGCGGAACAAGGCGTAGTGCTGAAACACAAAACCCACCTGGCGTTCGCGCACATGCACATGGGTGGTGTCTGCGCCACTGAAGGCAATCGTGCCTTGGTCCGCCGTTTCCAGACCAGCGATGATGCGCAGCAGCGTGGTTTTGCCGCAGCCTGATGGCCCCAACAAGGCCACCAGCTCGCCGGACTCGATGTCAAGGCTGACATTGTTCAACGCGGTGAAGTCGCCAAACTGCTTGTGGACGTTTCGGATTTCGATGCTCATGGTTCAAATGCTTTCCGTCAGATTCAGACGACTGCGTCAGGGGTCGATGCCAGAGGCCGCTCGGGAGGGGTGTTGGCAGCGGCTTTGGTTTCCTGCTCATGCCGCCACTCAATCACCGACTTGATGCCCAAGGTCACCAGCGCCAGCAAAGCCAGCAGAGAGGCCACAGCGAACGCGGCCACCGACTGGTATTCGTTGTACAAAATCTCCACATGCAGCGGCATGGTGTTGGTTTGCCCCCGGATGTGCCCGGACACCACCGACACGGCGCCAAACTCACCCATGGCACGGGCATTGCACAAAATCACGCCATACAACAGGCCCCATTTGATGTTGGGCAAGGTGACGCGCCAGAAAGTCTGCCAGCCCGTAGCGCCCAGCACAATGGCGGCCTGCTCTTCGTCACTGCCTTGTGCTTGCATGAGCGGAATCAGCTCACGGGCGATGAACGGGAAAGTCACGAACACCGTCGCCAAAATGATGCCGGGCACGGCAAACACGATCTTGATGTCGTGCGCCTGCAGCCAAGGGCCAAACCAACCTTGCGCACCGAACATCAGCACATAGATCAAACCGGCCACCACCGGCGACACCGAAAACGGCAAGTCCACCAGCGTGGTCAAGAGCGACTTGCCCTTGAACTCGTATTTGGCAATCGCCCAGGCTGCCGCCACGCCAAACACCAGATTCAGTGGCACAGCCACTGCTGCGGTGATCAGCGTGAGGTAAATGGCAGACCAGGCGTCGGGTTCTTTGAGCGCTTCAAAGTACGCGTCCAATCCTTTGCGCAAGGCTTCGGTAAAAACCGCTGCCAGTGGCAAGACCAAGAACAAAAACATGAAGGTCAGGGCCAGCCCGATCAGGCTGTAGCGGATCCAGCGTGACTCGGTGGTGCCTGCCTGGACTTTTTTGGAGGTCAACGCAGTGCTCATACGGAGGCTCCTGAACGGCGACGCTGCCAAGTCTGCAGCGCATTGATGATGAGCAGCAACACAAAGGAAAACATCAGCATGACCAACGCCACAGCCGTGGCGCCGGCATAGTCGTACTGCTCGAGCTTGCCGATGATGATGAGCGGCGTGATCTCGGACACCATGGGCATGTTGCCCGCAATGAAGATGACCGAGCCGTATTCGCCAATGGCACGGGCAAAGGCCATGGCAAAGCCCGTGAGCAGAGCCGGTGCAATGGTCGGAAAAATCACCTTGCTGAAAGTTTGCCAGCTTGTCGCGCCCAAGCAGGTCGCGGCTTCCTCGAGTTCTTTTTCGGTGTCCTCCAGAACGGGCTGCACCGTGCGCACCACAAAAGGCAAGCCAATGAAGATCAGCGCAATCACCACCCCGTTGGCATTGAAAGCCAGCACGATGCCCATGGGCTCCAGGTATTGACCCACCCAGCCGTTGCCTGCCAGCAATGCCGTGAGCGAGATGCCCGCCACCGCTGTGGGCAAGGCAAACGGCAAGTCCACCAGTGCATCGATGATCTTTTTGCCAAAGAAGTCATAGCGCACCAGCACCCAGGCCACCAGCAAGCCGAACACCACATTCACCAACGCAGCGATCAGTGACGCGCCAAAGGTCAACCGGTAAGACGCCATGACGCGAGGCCCGGTGACGGCGGCCCAAAACTGGTCCCAAGTCAGGGTGAAAGTTTTGAAGACGAGCGCCGACAAGGGGATCAGCACAATCAGGCTCAGGTAAAAAATGGTGAACCCCAGGGTCAGGTTGAACCCGGGCAACACTTTGGCTTGCGCCCGCCGTTTGGCGGGCGCCGCAATGGGCAGTGCGGTCATGGCGGGAACTTATTTGACGGTGTAGATCTTGTCGAACTGGCCGCCATCGTTGAAGTGAAGCTTCTGGGCTTCGGCAAAAGAGCCGAAGACTTCGTTCACCGTGAACAACTGAATCGGCTTGAAAGTCTTGCTGTATTTTTTGAGTACAGCTTGTGACCGGGGACGCAAGGCATGCTTGGCTGCGATCTCTTGCGCCTCTTCGGAATACAGGTAATCCAGGTATTCCTTGGCCAATGCGCCTGTGCCCTTTTTGGCCACGGTACGCTCGACCACGGCCACCGGGTTTTCGGCCACGATGCTGATGGACGGATGCACCGAATCCACCTTGCCTTCGCCAAATTCACGGTCTACCGACACAACTTCGGACTCGAATGTCACCAGCACATCGCCAATGTTGCGTTGCAAGAAAATGGTGGTGGCATCGCGCCCGCCCTTGGCCAGCACGGGCACGTTTTTGTAGAGCTTGCCCACAAAGTCGGCGGCATCGGCGTCAGAGCCACCCTTCTTTTTGACATAGCCCCAGGCCGCCAGATAGGCCATGCGGCCATTGCCCCCGGTTTTGGGGTTGACCACGATTACCTTGATGCCGGGCTTGACCAGATCGTCCCAATCCTTGATGCCCTTGGGGTTGCCATTGCGCGTGAGGAACAGCATGGTCGAGGTGGTGGGCGATGCGCTGTGTGGAAAACGCTTGTTCCAGTCCTTGGCCACCACACCTGTGCTGGCCAGAAAATCCACATCGGTGGTGGTGTTCATGGTCACCACATCGGCTTCCAGACCATCGTTGACCGCGCGGGCCTGAGCGCTTGAGCCGCCATGGGCCTGGTCGATCTTGATGTCTTTGCCAGTGGTCTTTTTGTAATGGGCCACAAAAGCCGCGTTGTAGTCCTTGTAGAACTCCCGGGCCACGTCATAAGAAGCATTGAGCAGGTTCTGCGCGTTGACTGAAACGCCGAACAAGGCCAGCGTGAGCGCCACAGCGATGGGTGTGATTTTTTTCATGAAGATTGTTTTTAACAAATGACGGGGCTTGATACGCCTTACCGATCGCGGTGATCGGCAAGCATCAAGTCAAGGTTGGGATTGTGGAAGCGAGAGGCTCAATCGCAAACGAATCATTTGTTGTTTGTTTATGCTCGATTCGATATATGAGACCTTTTCAAACCGGCACACCCAAGCAGCATGGGCACCGCCCATCCTGTCTTACCCCCTCTGCCAACTTGCGCCGGGGCGCTATAAAGAGTTTTGCGTCACTTTCAGGCCGATACTGGGTGGCCTCAAGCCTTTGTTGTACAAATTGAAGTGGCCCACATTGTCAAAGCTGACATCGATGTCCATGGATGCCAGTGCGAATGGGCAAGCTCAAACCGCCAGTGGCTACGCGGATGCAGATCAGAGCCGGTACGTTTTATTTGGCGTCTTGCGCCTGGACAGCAGCGGCCCCGAACAGGCCAAAACTCAAAGACCATTGGGCAATACGTTGCTTCATCACTCATTCCATGCTTATTCGATGGTGAGCCTTTATTCAAACGGCCTTGTGATGAAAAAGAACCAAATCAGATGGGGAGTTTCTTCGATGAGTTGGGAATATGGACAGATGGGGATAAGGCCTCAAGCTTCGGACTTCAGTCAATTTAGATCAATGGCTGGATTGCAGCGGTTGCGGTCGGTCAGGAAACACGTCCCGGAGGACATCTCACGGCCAGAAGCAGCCGTTCGCCAATGTCTGGTTCGTCAGCAGGAACGAGCACCTTCTTCCGCGCCTGATGTCATTGGAGCAGAGAGTCCGTTCGAACAAGTTTGAAGTCTTCTGTCAAAGACATGGCGGCAGCCCAGTTAATGATTTCGACATTGCAGTCGCCAAAATCCGCTGGAGATTGGTCCTGGACAAAGAGTGTAGGGTCGCAGTGTTTGTGCGGGTCAAGGTCGGTGTCGATCAGCGGGAAGCTGATCCGCAACGGGGCCTCATTCGCCCTATTGATCGCAGCCTCACCCAGAATCATCAGTCGCCCGAAGCTGGTTGGTTCGGAACTCATCATGCCGGTCGGCAGCCGGCGCTGTCCATTGAGAAGCCGGAAGTGATTTTCTGTTTGCAGCTTGCAGCCTGCTTGGCTTCCGTTTGCAAGCACGAATTGGGTGTTTGATACAAGACACAAAATCGCGAGCGATATTCGGTCTGCCTGAGTTTCCCACGCCGCCTCATCGAATGTGACCCTTTGCGCACGCATGACATCCTTCAGTTCCGTGTGAAAGTCGCGGATATGGAAGGCTGCTCTTGAGTGGATGAAACTGGTGATGAACTGGAGTGCCGCCAACAACTCAACGCCGCCCTTGTTGTTGCGCATGCTGCAAGTGCCCGTCTTCTTGTCGATAGAGAAATTGGATTCGATCTTCTTGATGAGTGTTGCGTGACTCATCTTGTACTCGGCCTTCAGGCGGCGCTCGTCCGACAGGCGGGCCTGGGACAAAAATAGTTTGTAGATATACGCAGGGAAGGAGGTACTGAGGTCAAGCGGTCGCTTCTCCGACACGTACTCCTGGAAATATTGAATCGAATGAACGAACGCCGTGATGGACTCCTGCGCTAGACCTCGGTTTCGTTCCTCTGAATGCGCAACGAAGTCTGCCACCTCGCGGAAGACGGTCTTCTCTCCCGCATAGGCGCGAAGCTTCATGAGTAGGTTGTCAACATCATTCTCATCGAAGGCTCCTGCCTGAATCCGTCCAATGATTTGATGCAGTTTGACAGGGTCCTTGAGTTCCAGAGGCATGTGGTGTTCTCGCGTGGTGCAGAGCAGTTTACGGTTGAACGTCCGCTTGGCAGCGCTTCATTCCACATCGGCTACGTCTGCAACGGGTCGGTAGCTTTAGGTCGCGCGATGAGGCTGATGGTCCGGTATCAGCCTTCAGCCGACTTTTTATTCACGCCATTCTGCCCAAACCACCAATCTATAAATCCACCAAATTCGTCACCCACCCGCCAGGAAATCACCGCCCCTACAAACAAAAAAACCACGGCTTTTGCCGTGGGCTACATGAACCCATCCAGACTCATGAGACTTTGTAGTTGCGCGGGGTCACAACGCCTGATCCGCCGTAAAGGTGATCCTGTGCATTGTGTGATGTTGTGGGTAAAAGTCGCCCACGGCGCTGTTCTGAGTTGATCGCTAATCCCACACCTCCAGTGAATTGAGCATTCACCGCCCAGCGACGCCATACCAAGTGCCGCGCCCAATGCCATGCATAACCAGATGCCCCTCTTTGACGAGTTTGGCCAAGTGCACCTTGATGGTGGCGCGGTTGGCACCCGTTTGTTGTTCGGCCTGCGCGGTGGTGAGATGGCCATGCGCTTTGGCCAGCGCCAGCAGATCAACCGAGAGCTTGGGCAATCGTTGAGACATCATTTTTTCGCGTTCAACTTTTTCCCCTAGGCGTTTGACTTGGGATGCCAACGATGAAAGGAAAAACACCAACCAAGCTTGCCAGTTGGGCTGGTCTGTTCGAATCGTGCCTTGTGTCTGCCGCAGGGCGATGTAGTAGCCAGCCTTGTTTTGTTCAATGATGCTTTCGAGCGAACTGTAGGGCACGTAGCTGTAGCCAAACTGGAGCATGAGCAGCGTGGTCAAGATGCGCGACAAGCGGCCGTTGCCATCCTCAAAGGGATGTATCTCCAGAAAGACCACCACAAAGATCGCCACGATCAGCAGCGGGTGCAGGGTTTTGTTGTCGCGTGCATGGCGCACCCACTCCAACAGCTCTTGCATGAGGCGTGGCGTGTCAAACGGAGACGCTGTTTCAAAGACCACCGCCACCTGTTCGCCCTTTTCATTGAAGGCTACGATCTTGTTGGAAATTTTTTTGTAGCGCCCTTGATGGTGTGTGTCTTTGTTGCTGTACTGCAGCAAGTCGCGGTGAAGTTGCTGGATATGGTTTTCGTTGAATGGAATGTGCTCCCAGGACGCGTAGAGCAGTTCCATCACATCGGCATAGCCCGCGACTTCTTGTTCGTCGCGGGTGGTGAATTTCTTGACCTTGATGTTCGACAACAAGGCATCGACCTCGGCATTGGTCAATTTACTGCCCTCAATGCGCGTGGACGAAGCCACGCTTTCGATGGTGGCCACATGCCGCAATGCCAGCAGGCGTTCTGGTGCCAGTGAGCCCAGCGAACGCCAAGCCCCTTTGAACTCGTCAATTTGGGCAATCAGCGACAGCACATCGGGGGTGATCTGGAGGGTGTCTGTTTTAAACATAGCCGCAAATATATCCACAAATAACTGTAAATATCCACAAATAGCCATGAACAACCGTAAAAAAACCCACGGCTTTGGCCGTGGGTCCCATGAACCCATTTGGGTTCTGGAGACTTTGTTGTGCTGCGGGCTCAGAACGCCTGATCCGCCGTAAACGTGATCCGGTGCAGCTTGCGGTGCTGTGGAAAGAAATCGGCAACAGCGTAGTGCTGGGTAGAACGGTTGTCCCACACGGCCAGCGTGTTGGGTTGCCAACGCAGGCGCGCCTGGACTTCGGGCACCGTGATCAACCCATACAACTGGGCCAGCAACGCATCACTTTGCACACGTGGCAGGCCATGGATGTGGCTGGTGAAGGTGGGGTTCACATACAAGATTTTTTTGCCGGTGATCGGGTGAACACGCACCACCGGGTGCGTCACGGGCGGGTATTTGGCACGGGCTTCTTGCAGTTGTTGGCCGCTGGCGTCTTGTTGCAACAGGTATTCGGTCCAGCCACTGATTTCCCAGGTGTGCATGGCACTCAGGGTTTCCAGATAGACCTTGAACTCGGCAGGCAGCGTTTCATAGGCAGCAGTCAGACTGGCCCACAGGGTGTCGCCTCCGCTGGCCGGGATGACCTGCGCATACAGGCTGGTGCCCACGGGCGGGTTGTCGCGCCAGGTGATGTCGGCATGCCAGTTGTTGGAGACGCTGGGTCGCTCGGCGGTGCTTTCCACAATTTCGATCTCAGGCTGGCTTTCCACCCTTGGAAAGAAGGCTTGGACTTCATTGACCTGGCCAAAGCAGCGGGTGAACGCCACCTGCTGCGCGGGAGTGAGTATTTGATCGCGAAAAAAAATGACCTCGTACTGAGCCAATGCGGCTTTCAACTCGGCTTGAACCAAGTCGCTCAGGGGCTGCGTCAAGTCCAAACCATGGAGCGTGGCACCGATATTGGGGGTGTACGGTTCGGCTACAAAGCTTTGGTACACCGTGGAGACTTGGGTCAAGAGGGTCATGTTTTCATCATGCCAGAGCGGGTCTGGCACATAGCTCACAACCCTGAGCAGGCCCCGTCATTTTTGGGTGTAAATCTGATCAAAGTAAGCCCCATCGGAGAAGTGGGTTTTGGCGGCTTGCTCCCAACTTCCAAAGGCTTCTTCGATTTTGAACAGCTTGATCTTGGGAAATTGTTTAGCGTATTTGGCCTGGGCCTTGGGTGATATCGGGCGATAGAAGTTTTTGCCGGCAATGTCCTGGCCTTCGTCTGTGTAGAGGAATTCCAGATAGGCCTGGGCCACGGCACGGGTGCCTTTGCGGTCTACATTTTTATCGACCACCGCCACAGCGGGCTCGGCCAGAATGCTGATGGAAGGATAGACCACGTCAAACTTGTTGCCGAATTCTTTCTCCAGCAGGTTGGCTTCGTTTTCCCAGCTGATGAAGACGTCCCCTTGTGCACGCTGGGCAAAGGTGATGGACGACCCACGGGCCCCGGTGTCGAGCACGGGCACGTTTTTGTAAAGCGCCGCCACAAAGTCTTTGGCTTTGGCTTCGTTGCCGTATTTGCGTTTGGCAAATTCCCAGGCGGCCAGGTAGTTCCATCGCGCACCGCCCGATGTTTTGGGGTTGGGCGTGATCACGCTGATGCCGGGCTTGACCAAGTCGTCCCAGTCCTTGATGCCCTTGGGGTTGCCCGCACGCACCACCAGCACGATGGTCGAGGTGTAGGGCGAACTGTTGTGCGGCAAGCGCTTTTGCCAGTCTTTGGGGATCAGGTTGCCGTTTTTGTGCAGGGCATCGGTGTCACCGGCCAAAGCCAGGGTGGCCACGTCGGCGTCCAGGCCATCGATGATGGAGCGGGCTTGTTTGCCCGAGCCGCCGTGCGATTGCTTGACGCTCACGTCTTGCCCGGTTTTGCCTTTCCAGTGCTTGGCAAAGGCCTGGTTGAATTCGGCGTACAGCTCGCGGGTCGGGTCATACGAAACGTTGAGCAAAGTAACCACGGCCGGGGCTTGGGCTTGGGCCATAGCGCTCAGACCCGAGAGGACCACGGTCACGATGGTGGCCAGGTTGATCAAGTGGCTTTTGATTTTCATCGGGTCATTCCAGAAACGCACATCAGAAAGTTGATGGGCTGGATTCTGCGAGCGAGCCTCTAAAACTCAAACGACTGTTTTTCTATTTCTTAATGAGGGAATCATCTATCAAGCCTTTGCTGGACCCGTATCGGCATGCTGCTCGCCTCAAAACGCCGTTAACCAGCGTTTCAACATCGCTGCCGTGGGCGGCCCAATCACCCGCTGCGTCTGGCCTTTTTTGTCCACCAGCACCACATAGGGTGTGACGTTGGGCCAAGCCGGGTCAACCGCCTGGCGAATGGCGGACTCAAAACCGTCGAAGGCATACATGCGGGTCATGCCCTTGAAATGCGCAGCATGGCGCAACGCCTGAGGGCCGGTGACATCCATCATGACCGCGTTGAGCTCGGGCTTTTCTTTGCGGTGTTGCACGGCCTTGTGCAACACCACAAAGGCTGCGGGGCAGGTACTGCAATACGAAGTGGTGAACAAATAGGCCGCAGGGCGTGGGCCATGCTGGAGCAGATGCGGCCAGGTTTTTTCGTCGAAAGGCAATGTACTGCGGCCAGCCGGTGCAGCCTGCTGCGCAGGGTGCCCGGGTTGGTGCGTCTGTGCCCATGCGGCCGAGGCGCCCCCACCGAGGAGGGTCGCGCACATGGCGACCCCTGCTGCTGTCTTAAAACTCGAGTTCATGGACTTGTATCTCCTGTGCGTTGCGCCAGACCACCACGCGGCGCGAACCATTTTGGGCCAGGCGGGGGTGGTCGTTGTAGCCGGTGACTTGGCCAAGGGTTTTCTGCGCAAAGGTTTGCCCGCCATCTTTGGACAGCCAGGCCTTGAGCGTGGTCACCGCCCCTTCGCTGCTGCGCCAGACCACAGCCACGTTTTTCCCATCGGCCAGCACATCGGCATGCTCAGCCCGTGGGTCGGGCAAAACGCGCACGGTGTCCGGCAAAGGCTCCCCTTGTGCATTCAGGCGGGCATAGCGCACCGCCGCCTGGTCTTGCCCCTTGACTTTTCGAATGCCAAACCAGACGGTGTGGTAACCCGATTGCGTGCTGCCCGCATTGAGCGCCAGACCCGGGCCGTGGTGCGGGCAGGCGTTGATCTGCCAGTCGTCGTGCGTGCTGCGGGTGATGCGGTTGGCCGGTGCAGCCACGCTGGCAAAAGCATGGTCGCGCGTGCCGCCTGCAAACACATGCCGCCAGGTGGCTTGCAACTGCCCTTGTGGGTTGGGCGCCAGGCCAATGCGACAACACTCACACGAATGATCGGCCAGTTTGGTGTCGGGGCCAAAAGTCTGGCCACCATCCTTGGACTCGTTGCGGTAAATCGCGGCACCTGCATATTTTTGTGCCGAGCCCTTGGGCGGCTGATCGCGCTTGTCCACCCACAGCGTGTGCAAGACGCCTTGTGCATCAAATGCCACCGATTCAAAACGGTGGGTGATTTCCTGCCGGTCCTGGTGCACCGTGAAAGCTGCGCCGAAGCTTTGCCCGCCATCGCTGCTGTGCAGCATGCGAATGAAGCCCGTGTAGGGCTTGGCCAGCGGCATGGTGTAGCTGATCACCGCCCAATTGTTGGGGCCAAAGGCAATCTTGGGTCGGCTTTCGCCATCGGCCGCAATGGGGTCGGTGCCGGTGTTCAGGATGCGCGCTTCGCGCCACTGCACAGCGCCGCCCAAAGGCGTGCTTTGAACAAAGAGCTGCGCTTGCGCAGTCAGCCCCACCACCCACAAACGCCCATCGGGCGCAATGGCTGCGCCCGTGGCCAGTTGAGGGCGCTGGGGGTTGATGTGGGGTGCGGTCTTGGCAGAGGCTGCTTCTTGAGCGACGGCCCGCGGCGCAAGCCACACGAAGGCCATCACCATGCCAAGGATTGCGCACCACCAGTGCCATCGGGTCGAGTTGTTCATAAAGTCCTGACGACAGTTGGATTCAATTCAAAGGGGAATGGGCTTGCGAATCCACCGAACCCTGCAGCTCTGTGACCGCAAGCCCTTTGCGGCTTTAGCGGTTGCCAAACAACTTGGTTAAACCCAGCATGAAGCTGCGCGGCGCACCGGCCGCATATGTGTTTTGCGTGTTAGGCCTGTAAGCACCGCTTTTGTACGAGCTTGATGCGTTGTCGGAATATGCCTTATCGGTCAGGTTACGAATCTGGCCCCAAACTTCCCAGCCATCGGGCAGCTTGTGGCTGCCCGTCAGGTTGAGCAAGCTGTGGCCTGCATAACGAACGGTGTTGGCGTTGTTCATCCAGTAACTGCCTTGCTTGACCAGGCCCAAAGCCACGCGCGAAGTCGGTGTGAATTTCCAACCGACTTGGGCGGTGATGGTGTGGTTGGGGGCCTGCGGCATGTCTTTGCCCGAATAGTCTTCGATGGCCCCCACTTTATCGCTCACACGGTAAGACACGAAAGTGTGCTCGGCCCAGGTCGCGCCCACGCGCCAATCCCATTCGCGCAAATCCTGGTTCAGGCTCAACTCCAGGCCCCGGCTGCGGGTGTTGCCTGCGTTCTTGTTGAAGCTGTTGCCAATGTCCGATGTGTAAGACACGATGGTGTCCTTGCCCTTGAGTTGATACAGCGCGGAATCGAGGCGAATACCCGGCCCCAACAAGGCACGCCAGCCCACCTCGACGTTGTCATACGTCGCAGAGTTCAACTCGGGGATGGCGTTCTTGCCATACAACTGGCTGACTTCGGGCGGTGTGAAGCCCCTGCTCAAGTTGCTGTACAGGCTGCTGGTGGGACTGATGGCGTAGGTCGCACCCAACTTGGGGCTGAACTTGGCAAAGCTGCGCACTTCGTTGGCAGCGCCGTAGTTGGCACCGGGTGTCAAGTAGTTCTTGAAGTCGTAGCGGATGCTGTCATAACGGCCACCTGCCACCACACGGATTTGCTCGCTGGGGCTCAACTCCAGTTGTGCAAACACCGCATCGTTGGCAATGCCTGCACCATAGTTGCGCACACCGCTGGGGTTGGCCACGCTGTTCAAGGTGTAGCGAATGTGGCGACCTGTGGGCACATCGCGCACGATGGCCAGGTTGTCAGATACATAGTCATTCTGGCTGCGGTCAATGTAGGCGCCTGCGACCAGGCGGGCGCGCAGCCAGTCCAGCTTTTGCGCGTGCTTGACATCCACGCCCAACGATTCAACGTGGTTGTTGTTCAGAGTGCCTTTGCATGAGGCCCCCGAGCAACCAGAGATCGTGTAATTGGGCAACTGCCCATGGTCGTTGTTGCGGGCAAACAGGGTGACGGTGGTCAAGCCGCCCTGGGTGGTCTCGCCCTCCCAAGCCAGATTGGCGCGGGTGGTTTTGTCTTTGCGCCAGGTGAAGGTGTTGATGCTTTTTCCGGGGTTGGTTCGGAAGTCGTTTTCAAACAAACTACCGGGCGTGTCCGAGTCCAGATTCGTGTGCACCAGCGAGGCACGCAACCAGGATTTTTCACCCAAGTTGTAGTCGGCGCGCAGTGTGAAGGAATCCTTTTTGCCACCGCTGTACTGTTGCCAGTTCTGGCTGTCACGCTGCGAGCTGTAGTGTGAAAAACGCAAACCCAGATCCCCCCAAGTGTTGCTGGCGCCCGAGTCGAAACGGGTGAAGCCGTCGGTGTGGTCATGACGAATGCCCAGATAGCCCGTGGGTGTGCGTGAAGAGCGTTGGGTCAAAAAGTTGATCGCACCACCCACCGCGTTGCTGCCGTACAGCGACGAGGCCGCGCCTTTGACCACCTCGACACCACCCGCGCCGTTCATGTTGATTTCATTGAGCGCATTGTGGTTGAACACGCCCAGTGGGCGAATCGGAATGCCGTCTTCCAAATACTGGTACACCGCATTGGTGCTGATGGGCTGGCGAATGGCCATGCTGTGCTGCTCGTTGCCCAAATCGTTCCAGTGCACCCCCGGAATGCGGTTGATGATCTCACCGACCGACTTGGGCTTGTCTGCATCCCACTGGGTACGGCTGGCCGAGCCGATGGATACGGGTGTTTCGGACAATTTGGTTTCAGAGCGCGAACCGGACACCACGATGGTGTCCAGTGCAGCGGCGGTTTGCGCATACACACCAGCGCTCAAGCTGGTGAAAAGGCCAAGCACAGCCCACGGCAAAGGAGCAAGTTGAAAATGGGTATTCATGTTGTTTCAAATCAATCTGCAACCGCAAGCATCATCGGCACACGGTCAATCACAAAAGCCAATCACCTTGCGGCGATAGCTGACGTCAAGAAATGATCAATTCAAAACAGGTGGCCCGCGAGAGGGCAAAGGCGGCGCGGTGAGCGAGACCAGAATGGCCTCGGACACCGGCATGAGCACATGTGACAGCGCCGAAACGACCGCCACCGAATTCGTCAGTGCGGGCAAGGGTGACAAAACAGGCGTGGTGTGGGCGCACAAAGGGCAATCCATCGCCATGACTTGGTCTGGCTCGGCTTCACCGCTTGGGACGATGACTTTAATGACCCCCATGCTGCTGCACACTACCTCCATGCTGCGCGGCTGAGCCACCGAAGCCATCACCGACACGGCGACAAACAACACGTACCACGCCAGAACCAGCCGTGCAACCGCGTGTTTTGAGGTGGCAAAAATGAACACGGCTTAGTCTCAGTGCGACGTCAGTCGTTCAATGTTTGTGCATCTGGCCATCGCCATGCTTCATGGCAGGTGCTGCGGCTGAGCGGGCGGGCACCTTGATGTTGATGTTCTGGCGCTTGCCGTCCTTGCCCTCGACCACCAGGGTCACGGGCACGGTGTCGCCGTCTTTGACCTGGCCCTTCAGGTCCATCAACATGACGTGGTAGCTGCCAGGCTTGAGTTCTACCGCCTTGCCTGCCGGCAAAGCCAGGCTGGGCACAGCACGCATTTTCATGACGCCGCCGTCCATGGCCATTTCATGCACCTCGACCACGGCGGCCACGGGCGATTGGACCGAGATCAGCTTGGCGTCTTGCGCCGATTGCAACTGCATGAAAGCCCCCGTGGCTTTTTGCTGCGCCACGGTAGCACGCACCCAGGCGTCTTTCACGGTCACTTGAGCTTGGGCAGCAACCATCGAAAAAAGAACTGCTAAAGAAATGACAACGCGCTTCATGGCGAACTCCAGTTAAAAAAGACAAAAAGGGAAAATATCAGGTGGCGCCCTGCACAAGCACACCAGCACTTCGACAAGTAGGTCAAGCCGCACCCAGCCGACAAACTGGCGCAGTGATCAGATAAAGGCGGGGGGAGCGCGGGCCTGCCAGGGCAGGCCGATGAGCGAGGCCATTCGGGCCTGCTCTATCGGAAGCAGCGCATAAGACAGTCCGCCATGGACTGGCGCTTGAACACACACCATGGGGGGCGTCGTCACCGGCAAACACAAGGGGCAGTGCAGGCCGTTTTGGCTGCCTTGCGCCTCTTCTCCATCGGCATCGAGCTGGAGCAGCTTGACACTCCCCGCTGTGGTGCACACCAGTTGCACGCCCTCGGGGTTGACCAGCGGCGAGGCCACGGCCACCCCGATGAACAACGCAAACCACACCAGCACGAGGCGGGTGAGGTGGGGGGCGTTGCGCAGGGTTTGCATCGGGGTCATAGCCGAATTATGGCATTCAGGGATGCCGACTAAACGGAGGCACCTTGGCCCGACGGCTGATTGACTTTTTAAAATCAGCACCGGGTCAAGTTCGTGACCCATGCGGTGTTGACCCTCGTTTAATCTTGGGCAGTATTCGTTCACTTTTACTGGAGACCCTCATGCTCACACTCTGCGGCTTTTCGGCCAGCAACTACTACAACAAGGTCAAACTGGCCTTGCTCGAAAAAAACGTGCCCTTTACAGAAGAGCTGGCCTGGGTGGGCCAGACCGATGCCGTGGGCAGCCCCCTGGGCAAGGTGCCCTACCTCAAGACCGAACAAGGCATGTTGTGCGAGTCGGGGGTGATCATGGAGTACATCGAACAAAAGTACCCGCAAAACCCCTTGCTTCCAGCTGACCCGTTTGCCGCGGCCAAGGTGCGCGAGCTGGTGACTTTTCTGGAGCTGCACCTGGAGCTGGTGGCCCGCAACCTGTACACGCAAGCTTTCTTTGGCGGGCAGATCAGCGACAGTGCCAAGGAAAAAACCGGTGCCCAGCTTGAAAAGAACGTGGCCGCTTTTGCCAAGCTGGCCCAGTTCAGCCCGTTCATGTGGGGCGACAGCCTGACACTGGCCGACTGCGCGGCCGTGGTGCATTTGCCTTTGGTCTCGGCCGCCACCAAGGTGGTTTACGGCCGTGACTATTTGGCGGAACTGCCCGTTCGCGATTACCTCAAACGCATGAATGAACGGCCCGTCATGCAACAGGTCAACACCGACCGAAAGGCCAACACCGAGTTGATGATGGCGCGGGCCAAAGCCAAGGCCTGATTTCCCAGGGCACGGGAGCTTGACCCACATCATGGGTCAGCCCCCGGTTGGTTGACCTGCATCAACCAACCATCCCCAGGGTGGATTCATGATGATCCCATGAACACAGCCACTCCACACCCCCATGATGTTTTCAAAGCCCAGCTGATCAAGGCCCGGGCGCAGCTGTTGGAGCGCATCGCCTACGAACGCGGCGGTGTGGTCTCACGCGCCGATGTGGCCGCTGATCACTTTGACAACAGCTTCCAGTCACGCGCCCAGATCCAGTCCGAGCGGCAGACTGAGTTCGCCATGAACGAACACGAAACCGCCGAATTGGGCGATATCGAGGCCGCGCTGGAGCGCATTCAGGCGGGTACTTTTGGCTTGTGTACCGATTGCGGCGTTACCGTTCCCGCCAACCGGCTGACGGCCTACCCGACGGCCAAGCGCTGCATTGACTGTCAGACCTTGGTTGAGCAAAGGCGCTGACGCACATTCTGGCTGCTATGCTTTCGGTCATGCGCAGCCTTTTTCATTTTGCCTTTCATGTCACCGACCTCAACGAAGCCCGCCGCTTTTACGGGGGCGTGCTGGGTTGCAAAGAGGGTCGGTCCACAGACACCTGGGTGGACTTTGACTTTTTCTCGCACCAGATCTCCTTGCATCTGGGTGAAGCTTTCAAAACCACCCTCACGGGCCATGTCGGTGAACACCTGGTGCCCATGCCGCACTTTGGCCTGGTCTTGCAAAAAGACGACTGGCAAGCCCTGGCCGACCGCCTGCAGGCAGCACACATGAAGTTTGTGGTCGACCCGCATCTGCGCTTTGCGGGTCAGCCGGGCGAGCAATGGACCATGTTCTTCATGGACCCGTTTGGCAACCCGATCGAGGTCAAGGGCTTTGCCGACCTGGGCACGGTTTACGACAGCTGAAGCGCCCACAAAACCCTTGGCTTAGAAGTCAGTTGCCCCGCCGGCTTTCCAGCGGCACATCCTGCTTGGTGCGGGGCTTGCCTATCGGGCTGGCCGATTGGCCTTTTTGGGTGGCAGCCATGTCTTCTTCGCTGGGGTATTGCCCCAGCAACCAATAGTCAAAAACGCGCCGCGCAATGGGCGCGGCCGATGCTGCGCCAAACCCGGCATTTTCGACCACCACCGCCAGCGCAATTTTGGGTGCCTCGGCCGGTGCGTAGGCCATGTACAAGGCATGGTCACGCTGGTACTCGGACAAATTGGCGGCGTTGTATTTTTCTTTTTGCCCAATGCTCACGGCCTGGGCTGTGCCTGTTTTTCCTGCACTGGTGTAACCGGCACCGGCGAACACCCGGGCCGATGTGCCCGAGGTCACCACACCCGTCAATCCGTTGCGTATCACCTCCATGTGCTCGGGCTTGAAGCCCAGGTTCAGGGGCTCTGACGCATTGACCTGCGACTGGGCGTGGGTCAGGGCGTCTTGCGTGGCCGTGACCACCCGGGGCTTGAACTGCACGCCTCCACTGGCCAGAGTGGCGGTGGCCGAAGCCAGCTGCAGCATGGTGAAGGTGTTGTAGCCCTGACCAATGCCCAGCGAAATAGTTTCGCCGCCATACCATTTTTTTTGCTCAGGCTTTTTGTAATAACTGCGCTTCCATTCGGTGCTGGGCAAAATGCCGCGAACCTCACCGGGCAAGTCGATGCCCGTGATTTGGCCAAAGCCCAGCGGCTTCATGAAGTCGTGGATAACGTCCACCCCCATGTCGTTGGCCAGCGAGTAGTAATACACGTTGCTGGACAGCACGATCGAGCGAACCATGTCGACCGGGCCAAGGCCAGCATCGCCATGACTGCGGAAAGTATGGCCACCATACGTCCACGAACCAGCATCGTTGATGACGGTACTGGCGCTGCGTTTGCCAGTGGACAAAGCGGCCATCGCCATGAAAGGCTTGTAAGTGGAGCCCGGTGGATAGGTGCCGCGCAAGGCCCGATTGAGCAATGGCTTGTCAATCGACTCGTTGAGCATTTTCCAGTTGTCAACATCGATGCCATCCACAAAAAAATTGGGGTCGAACGTGGGTTTGCTGACAAAGGCCAGCACCTCACCGGTGTTCGGGTCCAGCGCGACCAAGGCGCCGCGCCGGTTGCCAAACAAGTCCTCCACCATTTTTTGCAACTGGATGTCGATCGACAGCACCACGTTCTGTCCGGGTGTCGCCAGACGGCTCGACAAACTGCGTGTGGCACGCCCACCCGCCGAGGTTTCGACCCGGTTCACACCCGTGATGCCATGCAACTCACGCTCGTACCGCTGCTCCACGCCCAGTTTCCCGATGTATTCGGTGCCGCGGTAATTGCCCGCATCGTCGTCTTCTTCAATGCGCTCTTTTTCCTTGGTATTGATGCGACCGATGTAGCCCACCACATGGCTGGCCAATTCACCGTAGGGGTATTGCCGAAACAAGCGGGCCTTGATTTCAACACCCGGAAAACGGTAGCGCTGTGCGCTGAAACGCGCCACTTCCTCGTCACTCAAGCGCGTGCGAATGGGCAAGGAGTCAAAGCTTCGCGAGTCTTCACGCAAGCGCTTGAACCGACGGCGGTCTTTGCCCTGAATGTCCACCACTTCGCCCAGGGCATCGATCGTGGCTTCCAGGTTAAGCACTTTCGAGGGTGTGATCTCCAAGGTGTACGCCGAATAGTTGCTGGCCAGCACCACGCCATTGCGGTCCAGAATGGTGCCCCGCGGCGGGACTGTCGGGATCACTGCAGTACGGTTGTTTTCAGCCTGCTCCAGCAGGTCTTCGTGGCGCACGATTTGCAAATACGACAAGCGAACAATCACCAGGACAAAGCACGCCAACACGACGATCTGAGCAATGGCCACACGGCTGCGAAACCGCTGCAAATCGGCCTGACTATCCCGTAAATCGGCAAGTGAGGGCAGCCTGAGTGACATGGTCAAAGGGGACGGATGTTGTCGGGATCAAAAGCGCGCCGCTGCGGTGCGAGCAGCAATGCCCCTATCAGCGGCCAAAGGGCCGCTTGCATGAGGGGGGCGAAAAGTTGAGTCCAGTGCGGCCAGGCATCTTGCACGATCAAACGGATCACCCATTCCAGTAATGCAGTTGCGACAAAAAGTGGAACAATTTGCAGGGCTTGCTCACGCAATGGAAACCAAAGAAGTCGCCGCTGAATGGCCAGCGCCATGCTGCTCAGCACGACATACGACAAAGCGTTTTGTCCCAGCAACGCTGACTCATGCACATCCAACGCAAGGCCCAGCAAGAAAGCCAGCAACACCCCCACACGGCGAGGCTGGTGAACATTCCAGAACACGACCACGATGGCCAGAACATCGGGCAACCAGTGCCAGCCCACAAAGCCCAGCAACATGTTCAACAACAAGCCAACCACCACGGTCAAGGCAATGAAACGGGAATTGGCAGGCAAGAGCAGTGGACGCCCTGCGGGCATGATCATGGCTTGGCTCCTGATGAAGGGTTAGCCACGGCATCCACATTGGGTGCACGGCCCTTGCCAGGGCGTTTGGGCTCTGGTGTCGCCACGGGGGCGGCGGGCCAATCTTTTGCAGGCATCAGCACCAGCAAATGCCGACCTCTCGGTTTGGCCGCCGGGGTGGCATGAACCCGGGCAAACGACGAATCCACTCGGCGGTCTATCTGGCTGATATGTCCCACATGCAACCCAGGCGGGTAGACACCGTCGATGCCACTGGTGGTGAGCAAATCGCCTTGTTTGACATCGGTACCGGAGGGCATGAACTTCAGTTCAAGCGAGCCCCCTTGCATGGACGGGTCACCCACTGCCACATGGCGGCTGCCAGTGCGGGCATTCATGACAGGAATGCTCTGGTCACGGTCTGTCAGCAAGGTCACCTCACTGACCAGGGGGTACACCCGCGTGACTTGACCGACAACACCCGAAGCATCGATGACTGCTGAGCCTTGCACAATGCCAGCGATTTGCCCACGGTCCACCACGATGCGGTCGGTGTAAGGGTCTGCTGTGTTGTAAAGCACTTCCACGGCTTTGGTGGGCCCTGCGATTTGTTCACGCAAGGCCAGCAACTCCCGCAACTGGGCGTTTTCTTGCTTCAACTGTTCGACTTGTTGCAGGCGTTGCGCCTGCGCTATGGCGCGTGTCTGAAAATTCTGAGCGGCATCTTGTGCATCTTCCAGATTGCCAAAGTACAGCCCCACAGCGCCTACAGCACGCACCGGCTGCAATGACAACCACTGAAAAGGGGCCAGCACGATGGCAATGCCCGCACGAAGCGGCTGCGAAATCCGAAAGCGGTGGTCTGAGGCCATCAACAATACAGATAGCAGCGCAAGCAGAACCAATTTGGTGGTGGCAGACAGGCCTTGCCGAAAAATCGGCGGAGCACTGCGTTCAAGGGTATCCAGGGCCATGAAAGAGGTGCGCCGGATTCAGGTTTTTAAAAGTTGGAACCTGGCTGCCATTCAGCAGCCCGGTGCGTGGCTTATTCGCTGGTGAAGATGCTGCCCAGCTGGTCCATGCGCTCCAGCGCCATGCCACAGCCACGGGCCACGCAGGTCAGCGGGTCTTCGGCCACCAAGACTGGCAAGCCGGTTTCTTCGGCCAGCAGACGGTCCAGGTCACGCAGCAGCGCGCCACCACCGGTGAGCATCATGCCGCGCTCGGCAATATCAGCACCCAGTTCGGGCGGAGTGTGTTCCAGTGCTGTTTTGACAGCAGAGACAATCTGATTGAGCGGGTCGGTCAGGGCTTCAAGAATTTCGTTGGAGCTGATGGTGAAGCTGCGTGGCACGCCTTCGGATAAGTTGCGGCCCTTGACTTCCATCTCTTTGACTTCGCTGCCGGGAAAGGCCGAGCCAATGTTTTTCTTGATGGCCTCGGCCGTGGGCTCACCGATCAACATGCCGTAGTTGCGGCGGATGTAACTGATGATGGCTTCGTCAAACTTGTCACCGCCTACGCGCACACTGCCTTTGTAGACCATGCCGCCCAGGGAAATGACGCCGACTTCGGTGGTGCCGCCACCAATGTCGACCACCATGGAGCCCGAAGCTGCCGATACCGGCAAGCCTGCGCCGATGGCTGCGGCCATGGGTTCTTCGATCAGGTACACCTCGGAGGCGCCTGCGCCCAATGCGGACTCGCGGATGGCACGGCGCTCGACCTGGGTCGAACCACAGGGCACACAAATGATGATGCGGGGGCTGGGGCGGAAGGTGCTGCGCGGGTGCACCATGCGGATGAACTGCTTGAGCATCTGCTCGGTCACGGTGAAGTCGGCGATCACGCCGTCTTTCATGGGGCGGATGGCTTCGATGTTGCCGGGCACCTTGCCCAGCATGGCCTTGGCTTCATGACCGACGGCTTGCAAGGTCTTTTTGCCCTGGGGGCCACCTTCGTGGCGAATGGCCACCACAGAAGGCTCGTCAAGGACGATGCCCTTGTCGCGCACAAAAATCAGGGTGTTGGCGGTGCCCAGGTCAATGGCCAGGTCGCTGGAAAAATAACGTCGAAACGAAGAAAACATAGAGGTCCTTTGACGCTCAACCCCAAAGCCCATCGGGTGGCATGCTGGGGCGGGCGTGGCTGTCAAATCTGGTGGGTCGTCAAGGCTGACTCAGAGGCTGAGATGTGAGCTGCGACAAACACTGGATAATACCCGATCCCCTGCTGAAACAGCCGCTTCCAAGCCCCGTTTGAGCTGGAAAACCCGTCCTTTACAACTCTTTTCAAACCATGTCCCTGACCCCGCAGGATATTGCCCGGATTGCGAACCTCGCCCGGCTGGAGCTCAAGCCCGACGAAAGTGAGCGCATGCTCATTCAAATCAATGGCTTTTTCGGCATCGTTGAAGCCATGCAGGCTGTGGACACCACCGGCATCGAGCCGATGGCCCACCCCGTGGCGGCCATCCAGGACATCACGCTGCGCCTGCGCCCTGACGTGGTGAGCGAGCCCAACCAACGCGACCTGAACCAGCGAAGCGCCCCCGCCGTGGAACGCGGCCTGTTCCTGGTCCCCAAAGTCATCGAGTAAGCCATGAGTGATCTGCACCAGCTCAGCGTGAAAGCGCTAGCCGACCTTTTGAAGTCCGGACAAGTCAGCGCTGTCGAAGTGGCCACGCGCTTTCTGGCCCACACTGGCGGCAACCCGCACAACGCATTTCTGGACATCGACAGCGAAGTCACGCTGGCCCAGGCACGCGCCTCAGACGCCAAACTGGCCGATGGCACAGCCGGGCCACTGGAAGGTGTCCCCGTCGCGCACAAAGACGTGTTTGTGACCCGTGACTTCGCCACCACAGCGGGGTCGAAAATCCTGAGCGGCTACCGCTCCCCGTTTGACGCCACCGTGGTGCAACGCCTGCGCACTGCCGGCATGGTCACTTTGGGCAAGCTCAACTGCGACGAATTCGCCATGGGCTCGGCCAACGAAAACTCGGCCTATGGCCCGGTGCAAAACCCCTGGGGCACTTCACGCGTGCCCGGCGGCTCGTCTGGCGGCAGCGCTGCTGCAGTGGCCGCAGGCCTGGCGCCCGCCGCCACCGGCACCGACACGGGTGGCTCCATCCGCCAGCCCGCCAGCTTTTGCGGCATCACCGGCATCAAACCCACCTATGGCCGCGCCAGCCGTTACGGGATGATCGCCTACGCCTCCAGCCTCGACCAAGCAGGCCCCATGGCCCGTAGCGCCGAAGATTGCGCCTTGCTGCTGTCGGCCATGTGCGGCCCCGATCTTGACCGCGACTCGACCTCGCTGGACATGCCCACCGAAGACTTCTCGGCATCACTGAACCGCCCGATCGAAGGCCTGCGCATTGGCGTGCCCCAAGAGTTCTTTGGCGAAGGCCTGGCGGCCGACGTGCGCGCTGCCGTGGACGGTGCCTTGCGCGAACTCGAAAAGCTGGGAGCCAAGCTGGTGCCCATCAGCTTGCCGCGCACCGAGTTGTCGATTCCGGTGTACTACATCATTGCCCCGGCCGAAGCCAGCTCGAACCTGAGCCGCTTCGACGGCGTGAAGTTCGGCCTCCGCGCCAAGGACTACGCCGACCTGGTGGACATGTACAAGAAGACACGCGCCGAGGGCTTTGGCAACGAGGTCAAGCGCCGCATCATGACCGGCGCCTATGTGCTGAGCCATGGCTATTACGACGCCTATTACCTGCAAGCGCAAAAAATCCGCCGCATGATCGCAGACGATTTTCAGCGTGCCTTCACGGAGTGCGACGTGATCGCCGGACCTGTGGCCCCCTCTGTCGCCTGGAAGTTTGGCGAAAACGCGGGCGACCCGGTGGCCGATTACCTGGCCGACATCTTCACCCTGCCCGCCTCACTGGCCGGCTTGCCCGCGATGAGTGTGCCCGCAGGCTTTGGCGCCCAGGGCATGCCCGTTGGCTTGCAACTGATAGGCAACTACTTCAAGGAAGCCCAATTGCTGAATGCCGCACATCGCCTGCAACAAGCCACCGACTTCCACCTTCGCCAGCCGGAGGGCATTTGAGATGACCGCTAAATTGGTTCAAGGCTACGAAGTCGTGATCGGCTTTGAGACACACACCCAACTCTCGACGCAGAGCAAAATTTTCAGCCGCGCCTCCGTAGCGTTCGGCGCTGAGCCCAACACGCAAGCCTGCGCGGTCGACATGGCCCTGCCCGGCACCCTGCCGGTAATGAACGAGGGAGCTGTGCAGCGCGCCATTGAGTTCGGCCTGGCCATCAATGCGCACATCGCCGAGCGCAGCGTTTTTGCCCGTAAAAATTACTTCTACCCCGACCTGCCCAAGGGCTACCAGATCAGCCAATTCGAGATCCCGGTGGTGCAAGGTGGCGAGGTGTCTTTCTTCATGGAAGAAGGCCAAGAAACAGTGCGCAAAACCGTGCGCTTGGAACGTGCCCACCTGGAAGAAGACGCGGGCAAATCCCTTCACGAGGATTTCATTGGTCAGTCCGGCATCGACCTGAACCGCGCCGGCACCCCGCTGCTCGAGATCGTGACCCAGCCCGACATGCGCTCCAGCGACGAAGCGGTGGCCTACGCCAAAGAGCTGCACAAAATCGTCACCTGGATCGGCATCTGCGACGGCAACATGCAAGAAGGCAGCTTCCGTTGTGATGCCAACGTGTCTGTGCGCAAACCTGGTGCCGAGCTGGGCACGCGCCGCGAAATCAAAAACCTGAACAGCTTCAAGTTCATGCAGCAGGCCATCGACTACGAAGTGCTCTGGCAGATCGACCAGATCGAAGACGGCCGCACCATCCAACAAGCAACCGTGCTGTTTGACCCCGACACGGGCGAGACCCGCGCCATGCGCACCAAAGAAGACGCTGCCGATTACCGCTACTTCCCCGACCCGGACCTGCCGCCTCTGGTGATCGGCCGTGATTGGGTCGAGCGGGTGAAGAGCGAGATGGCCGAGCTGCCCCGCGTGATGGCCGAGCGCTTTGTACGCGACTACGCCCTGCCCGAATACGACGCCACCCAACTGACCCAAAGCAAGGCGGTCGCCGCCTACTTTGAGGCCACCGCCAAAGCCTGCGGGCAGCCCAAACTGGCCAGCAACTGGATCATGGGAGAGGTCTCACGCCGCCTGAACACCCGTGAGATGGCCATCGAGCAAGCCCCGGTGAGCGCTGCCCAATTGGCCGCACTGATCGGCCGCATCAGCGACAACACCATCAGCAACAACGCGGCGCGTCAAGTATTTGATGCCCTGTGGACCGAAGGTGGGGAGGTCGATGCCATCATCGAAGCCAAAGGCCTCAAGCAGATGAACGACACCAGCGAGCTGGAAAAAATCATCGACGAGGTGCTGGCCGCCAACCCCAAGAACGTGGAAGAGTTCAAGGCCGGCAACACCAAGGCACTGAACGGTCTGGTCGGCCCGATCATGAAGGCCAGCAAGGGCAAGGCCAACCCGGGACAGGTCAATGCGCTGTTGATGAAGAAGCTGGGCTGAGTCTTATCAACAAGTACAGCTTCAATCAGGTTTTGAACCCTTGGCTCAATTAACCAGCGGCACGATTTCCTGTTCAATAGCCCCGAACAAACTCTCGCCATTCAGGCCCTTCATCTCGATGCGGATGGTGTCGCCGTATTTCATGAATTCTGTACTGGGCTGGCCATTCAGGATGGTTTCGATGGCGCGTTTTTCGGCGATGCAGCTGTAGCCCTTGGGCCATTCGGGTTGGCCGTTGACTTCCACGCTCTTGTTGCTCACCGTGCCGCTGCCCACGATGGTGCCGGCACGCACATTGCGAGTTTTGCAGATGTGGGCGATCAGCTGGCCGAAGTGAAAGCTCATCTCGGGGCCCGCCTCGCACATGCCGACCTTGCGGCCGTTCCAGGTGGACTGCAGTGTCAAGTGCACACGGCCGCCCTGCCAGGCTTCACCCAATTCATCGGGCGTCACGGCCACCGGGCTGAACGCGGTGGCAGGCTTGCTCTGGAGGAAGCCAAAGCCTTTGGCCAATTCGTTCGGAATCAGGTTGCGCAGGCTCACATCGTTGGCCAGCATCACCAGGCGCACGCCTTCAATGGCCTCATCGGCGCTGGTCTGCATGGGCACGTCGCCGGTGATGACGGCGATTTCGGCTTCAAAGTCGATGCCAAAGGCTTCGCTGGCGCAGACCACCGGGTCGCAAGGACCGATGAAGTCATCGCTGCCGCCCTGGTACATCAACGGGTCGGTGTAAAAACTGCTGGGCACTTCAGAGTTGCGTGCCGCACGGACCAACTCAACGTGGTTGAGGTAGGCTGAGCCGTCAGCCCATTGGTAAGCGCGGGGCAACGGTGCCATGCATTGCGCGGGGTCAAAAGGGAAAGCGTGGCGTGACTTGCCCTGGTTCAGTGTCGTATACAGGTCTTCCAGCTGAGGGGCCAGAAAGTTCCAATCATCCAGTACTTGCTGCAATTTGCCGGCAATGCCGGTCGCATAATGTGCGGTACTCAGGTCACGCGAAACCACCACGAGTTGTCCATCGCGTGAGCCGTCTTTGTAGGTCGCCAATTTCATGTTAAGTGTGTCCGTTCTGGTCCCGATGCGCTACAGTGTGAAGCACCGATAAGTTACGCATTGTTAAACTCGTTTAACTAAACGAAACAAGATTCTAGGCGATATGGACACAGACAGCACGGCCTCCCCTCCCCAGCACAGCGACAAGGAACGCGCAGGCATTCAATCGGTCGAGGTCGGTTTTGCCCTGCTGGATGTGCTGGCGCAAGCACCGGGTCCCTTGATGCTGCGCGACCTGGCAGCCGCCGCCCAGATGAGCGCCGCCAAAGCCCACCGTTATCTGGTCAGCTTCCAGCGCCTTGGCCTGGTGGTGCAAGACAGCACCAGCACCCGCTACGAACTGGGCCCTGCCACCTTGCGCTTGGGGCTGGCCACCCTGTCTCGCCTGGACGCCGTCAAGATGGCCCGGGAGCGTTTGCCTGCGCTGATCGAGGCCACTGGCCACACCATGGCCCTGGCCGTCTGGGGCAACCGGGGGCCAACCCTGGTGCACTGGCAAGAAACACCGCTGGCCATGCCCGTCAGTTTGCGCCTGGGTGATGTGATGCCACTGCTGTCGTCTGCCACGGGGCGCTGCTTTGCCGCGTTCAACAGCCACGGCGGTACGGCCGACAAAACAGGCCCCATGATCGAGCAGGAGTTGGCTGTGGCCCGCAAACTCGGGCGCAGCGACTTGCCCAGCACCCCCGCCCAAGTGCAGGCCATGGTGAAAGAAACGCGCCAACAAGGCTTGGGCCGCGTGGTGAATGTCTTGCTTCCCGGTATTTCTGGGTTTTGCGCCCCCGTGTTTGACGCAGATGGACATTTGGCATTGGGCGTGGTGTCTTTGGGCTCATCGGCCACGATGGACACCGCTTGGGACGGACCCATCGCTCAACACCTGCGTCATTTTGCCCAGCAACTTTCGGCCGATCTGGGCTGGCGTGCCTGCTGAACGGTGATGCCCGTGGTGCCTGCAAGACCCTCTACCTCCAAAGCCCCGACCGGGGCAAAGCGCCCTTCGCGCCGCACCCTGGGTTGGCTAGCGGTCACGGTGCTGGCCCTCCACCTGGTATTGCTCTTGAGCCTGACCGGGGCCATGGACTGGCGGCTTCAAACGGCCGAGGCCATCCGCGTAGCCCCCCTGCAAACCCGCTGGATACCCCCTTCGCCCACTCAAGCCGCCCCGGTCAAAAGAGTTGCCCCTGCCACAGCCCGCACACGTGTGGCGACCGTGGCTCAAACCGAGCCAGCAGCCAAGCCAGCCCCATCCGTTTCAGGCCAAGCCGAGGAACCTGTGGCAACACCCGAACAGCCGAACGCCGAAAAATCGGGCTTGACACCCGACAACTCCCCAGCGCAAGCGGCGCTTACCAGCAACCCGCCAGCAGCTGAACCCACATCTGAATCAACAGCTGCATCGGCAGTTGCACCAGCAGCTGCGCCAGATGCAGCCAGTAACGCCACACCCACACCGCCCGCTGCAGCCAACGCCTCACTGCCGCCCATTCCAGTTGGGGCCTTGCCGCCGCCGGTCTTGCTGAGCTACAGCATGACAGGCCAGGAAAAAGGCCTGAATTACCACGCCAGTGGCGAGCTGAGGTGGCAACACAACGAGGCCGCCTATGCACTGGGTCTGTCGGTGAAGGCTTTTCTGGTTGGCTCACGCCACTGGCGCAGCCAGGGCGACATCACCAGCGCAGGTCTGGCCCCCACACGCTTTTCAGACAGCTGGCGCAACGAGCGTGCAGCCCACTTTGACCGCGCAAAAAACCGGGTGGTCTTCAGTTCCAACGCGCCCGTTGCGGTGCTGGAGCCGGGCGCACAAGACCAGATCAGTCTTTATGTGCAACTGGCTGCTGCGATGGCGGGCGACCCCCAGCGCTTTCAGCCCGGCGCGCGTTTGCAAGTTCAGACCGCCACCACACGGGATGCCTTACCCTGGCTGCTGACCCTGGGCCCACCCGAAACCTTGATGCTCGACGGTCAAGCCGTGCCCACCGCCAAATGGGTGTGTCAGCCACGCAACCGTTTTGATGCCAAGGTGGAGTTTTGGGTGTCAGCGCAGAACGCATGGATGCCGGTGCGCATCCGCATCAGCCAGGTCAGTGGCAGCTTCATCGACTTGCTGTTGATCGGCAAAGAACCTTTGCCGCCCTTGCCTGCAACTGCCCCCAACAGGGCGAAAACCACACCATCTTGAAGTTCAAGCAAAAGACCCCAGTTACAAGTCTGATCTTGATAGAGAATAACGCATGAACTTGTTGTACGAATCTGAGACATTTGCCGTGATGCATGTGCTGGCCAACGCACCAGCCGAACCGGCTCCTGTGACCCAAAAGCCCCTGATGGAACGCCATGGTTTCGAAATCGTGGACAAACGCTCGGGCAAAGAGGTTTACCTGGATGGCTCGTGGGCAGAAATGTTCCAGCAACAAATCCAAGCGTGGCAGCAACACACCCCCACCCAGGAAGAAGTCGAAGACACCCTGGAAGGCTACACAGGCCTCGCGCAACACCCTGTTGTGGTGCACTGAACGCCAGCACCCCCCAAAAAGCCGCCTCTCAGGCGGTTTTTTTGTGCCCACCCGTCCAGTTGAAAATCGATCCACCCCAATCCACAAGCCCCTCAGCGGGGCGCGGTGCGCACCAACTCACGCCAATCACCCTCTGCCACGCAATGCGCAGCAGGGTTGCTGCGCATGGGCGGTCGAAATGGGTTGGTACACGTTGGCAGTTCAGGCATGCCTGCGGATGCTGTCGGCCACTGTCTGCACGATCTGGTCGATGTGCGCGTCTTCCACAATGTAAGGCGGGCAGATCACCAGGTTTTCGCCTGCTGGCCGCACCCACACGCCTTTGTGGAAACAATCCATGAAGATGTCGAACACGCGCTTGCCGGGCGAGCCGGCGATGCTGGACAGCTCTACCGCCCCAGCCAGGCCCAGCGTGCGGATGCCGACCACATTGGGCAAGCCCTTGAAGGCGCTGTGCATCGCATCGCCCAGCACTTTGCCTTTTTCGCCGGCACGGGCAAACAGGTTTTCTTCCTTCATCAAGTCAAGTGTGGCAATCGCTGCAGCGCAGGCCACGGGGTGACCGGAGTAGGTGTAGCCGTGGAAAAACTCGACCGCGTGCTGGGGTGAGTTGGCGTTCATCATCGCGTCGTAAATGAAGTCACGGCAAATCACACCACCCAGCGGAATCACACCATTGGTCACTGCTTTGGCGAAATTCAGCATGTCGGGCACCACGCCATAGAAGTCGGCGCCAAAGTTCACGCCCAAGCGACCAAAGCCGGTGATGACTTCGTCAAAAATCAGCAAAATGCCGTGCTTGTCACAGATCTCGCGCAAGCGTTTCACGTAACCCTGGGGCGGGATGTACCAGCCCGCGCTGCCCGCAATGGGCTCGACGATCACTGCGGCCACGTTGCTCGGGTCGTGCAGCACCAGGATGCGGTTTTCCAGCTCCAGCAACGGGTCTTCGGCCCACACCGGCTCTTCGTGGTGGATGTAGGCGTGGTTCACCGGGTCATGGATGAAGCGCATGTGGTCCACACGTGGCAGCAGTTGCGCGCCATAGGCCTTGCGGTTGGCGGGCAGGCCCCCCACGCTCATGCCGCCAAAGTTGACGCCGTGGTAACCCTTTTCTCGGCCGATGAACACATTGCGGTGGCCTTCGCCCCGCGCGCGGTGGTAAGCCAGTGCCACTTTCAGGGCCGTATCAGCCGCTTCCGAGCCCGAATTGCAAAACAACACCTTGTTCAGGTCACCCGGCGCCATGGCGGCAATCATTTCAGCGGCCTTGAAAGCCTTGTCGTTGCTGGCCTGAAAAGCGGTGGCGTAGTCCAGTGTGTCCAATTGCTTCTTGATGGCCTCGTTGATCGGCTTGCGGTTGTGGCCTGCACCCACGCACCAGAGGCTGGAGATGCCGTCGAGGACTTTTTTGCCGTCGTGGGTGGTGAAATGCATGCCCTCGGCACCCACAAACACACGCGGGTCTTGCTGGAAGCTGCGGTTGGGCGTGAAGGGCAACCACTGGTTGTCCATGTTCAGGTCGGTATGGGCCACGGCAAAACTCCTTGAGGTAAATCCGGTTGTATAGTTTAAAGGGCAATCCGGCAGGCGCCAGTCCTGACGAGACAGCCCGGGCGGCGAGGCGGTGGGGGGTCTTTACAATAAGCCCGTTGAAAAAAAACGCGCCCACCCCTCCAACGGTCACGGCGAGCCCTGCAGCCTGCACCCATGACCACCACTTACATTCTTACCCTTTCTTGCCCTGACCGTACTGGCATCGTGCATGCTGTGTCGGGGTTTTTGCTGGAGCGCATGGGCAACATCGAAGAAGCCGCGCAATACAACGACCACGATACGGGCTTGTTCTTCATGCGCGTTCAGTTCGCTTGCGATCAGTCAGACGGCGCAACCCTCCATGCACAGTGGGGCGAATTTGCGCAGGCTTTCCAGATGAAGTGGGATCTGCACGCCACGGCCCAAACCATGCGCACCGTGCTCATGGTCAGCAAGGAAGGCCACTGCCTGAACGATCTGCTGTTCCGCTGGAAGAGCGGCCTGCTGCCGCTGGACATTCGCGCCATCGTGAGCAACCACCGCGAGTTTTACCAACTGGCCGCCAGTTACAACGTGCCGTTTCACCATATTCCGGTCACAGCGGCCACTAAAGAGCAGGCCGAAGCCCGGCAATACGAGGTCATTCAGGCTGAAGGTGCAGAACTGGTGGTGCTGGCCCGCTACATGCAGATATTGAGTGACGACCTGTGCCGCAAGTTGGCGGGGCGCGCCATCAACATCCACCACTCATTCCTGCCCAGCTTCAAAGGGGCCAAGCCTTATTACCAGGCGCACGACCGGGGGGTAAAGCTGATCGGAGCGACGGCCCATTACGTGACTGCTGACCTGGACGAAGGTCCGATCATCGAGCAGGATGTGGCCCGTGTGGATCACAGCAAAACCGTGGAAGACCTGACCACGATTGGCCGCGACACCGAAAGCCAGGTGCTGGCCCGCGCCGTCAAGTGGCACAGTGAACACCGCGTCCTCATCAACGGCCACAAAACCGTGATTTTTAAATAAATAACTTTGAGGGACAGATCTTTAGCTCTGTCCCCAACCGATTAAGCTTTGAGGGACAGATCTTTAGCTCTGTCCTCAACCTATTAAGCTTAGAGGGACAGATCTTTAGCTCTGCCCCCAACCGATTAAGCAGCCATGTCCACCACCTCGCGCATCCCGCCCATCCAGTGCCTCTTGACATTTGAGGCCCTGGCACGATTGCGCAGCGTGACCCAGGCGGCCGAAGAGTTGTGCGTGACCCCCAGCGCCGTGAGCCACCGGGTCAAGCAGCTGGAACAAATCATTGGCACCAAGCTGTTTGGCCGGTCGGATTTTTCGCTCACGACCGAAGGCAACGAGTATCTGGCCCATGTGCGCGAAGGCCTGGTGTCCTTGCAGCGCTTCCCGAGCACCAGCAACACCCCCGGACGGCGCAAATTGCGCCTGGCGGTCACGCCCACCTTTGCCCGCTCCATCCTGATGCCGCGCCTGAAACATTTTTTAGACGCCTACCCCGAGATCGACATCACCTTGCAAGTGAGCATTCCGCTGCTGGATGTGGTGGCCGAAGACGCCGACCTGACGGTGCGATTTGGCACTGGCCGTTACTCGGATGTAGAGCACGTGTGCCTGGCCAAGGACGATGTGACGCCGCTGGCCTCACCCGCCTGGCTGCGCGAAAACGGCCCTTTCGGCAGCGCGGAAGATCTGCAGGGCGTTTCGCTGTTGCGCAGCCCGCTGGAACCCTGGCGCACCTGGTTTGCCGCGCACGACCTTGACTGGCCCGAGCCCATGGACGGCTCGTCTTTCAATGACATCGGCCTCATGTGCGACGCCGCGGCACAGGGCTTGGGCGTTGGCCTGATCCGCACCAAACTGGGGGCTCCCTGGCTGGAAAGCGGCCAACTGGTCCGCCTGTTTGAGCGCAGCGTCCCCAGCCCGCACGCCCACTACCTGTGCTGGCGCACCGGCACGATGGAGCGCTGGGAATGCGCCACCTTTGCCGACTGGCTCAAAAGCGTTTTGGCCTAGGGGCTCATGACGCAAGGGCTGAATTCACAGACCTGTCAAAGATTATTCAACCCACGCCATCCGGCCAAGGCGTACATTCAAGGCTTCATTTCAAGGTTTTGAATGCCATGAGCGCCAACAACCCCACCGAAACGCAGCAACTGACCGCTACCGAACGCGCCGAGCGCCAACGCGTTGTGGTGCAGGCCTTGGGCCGGGTATTGCCCGCCGACGCCATCCTCTACACGCCCGAGGACACCACGCCCTATGAATGCGATGGCCTGACGGCCTACCGCGAGCGGCCTTTGGTGGTGGCGTTGCCAGAGACCGAAGCGCAGGTGCAAGCCGTGCTCAAAGCTTGCCATGCCCTGAAAGTGCCCGTGGTGGCACGCGGTGCAGGCACGGGCTTGTCGGGTGGTGCGATGCCTCACCGCATGGGCGTCACGCTGTCGATGGCGCGCTTCAACCAGATACAGAAAGTAGACCCCGTCAGTCGCACCGCGGTGGTGCAATGCGGCGTGCGCAACCTGGCCATCAGCGAAGCGGCGGCGCCCTACGGCCTGTACTACGCGCCCGACCCGTCCAGCCAGATTGCCTGCACGATCGGTGGCAACGTGGCCGAAAACTCAGGCGGCGTGCACTGCCTCAAATACGGCCTGACAGTGCACAACGTGCTCAAGGTACGCGGCTTCACCATCGAAGGTGACCCGATCGAATTTGGCAGTGACGCGCTCGACACCCCTGGCTACGACCTGCTGGCCGTGCTGGTGGGCAGCGAAGGGATGCTGGCCGTGACCACCGAAGTCACTGTCAAGCTGGTGCCCAAACCCATGCTGGCGCGCTGCATCATGGCCAGCTTTGACGACGTGCGCAAAGCCGGCGATGCCGTGGCTGCCGTGATCGCCGCCGGCATCATCCCCGCCGGCCTGGAAATGATGGACGGCCCCATGACCGCCGCCGTGGAAGACTTTGTCCACGCCGACTACGATCTGAGCGCCGCCGCCATCTTGCTGTGCGAGAGCGACGGCACGCCTGAAGAAGTCGAAGAGGAAATCGGCCGCATGAGCGAGGTGCTGCGCAACTGCGGCGCCACCGCCATCTCCGTGAGCCGCGACGAAGCCCAGCGCCTGAAGTTCTGGAGCGGCCGCAAAAATGCTTTCCCGGCCTCAGGCCGCATCAGCCCCGATTACATGTGCATGGACTCGACCATTCCGCGCAAGCGCCTGGCCGACATCCTGCAAGCCATTTCCGAGATGGAAATCAAGTACGGCCTGAAATGCCTGAACGTGTTTCACGCAGGCGACGGCAACCTGCACCCGCTGATCCTGTTTGATGCCAACGATGCCGACCAGCTGCGCCGTTGCGAACTGTTTGGCGCCGACATTTTGGAAACCAGCGTGGCCATGGGCGGCACCGTCACGGGCGAGCATGGCGTGGGCATCGAGAAGGTCAACAGCATGTGCGTGCAATTCAGTGCGGAAGAAAACGAACAGATGTTTGCAGTCAAACGCGCGTTTGACCCGCACAGCCTGCTGAACCCCGGCAAGGTCATCCCCACGCTCAACCGCTGCGCCGAATATGGCCGGATGTTGGTGCGGGCGGGGGCGATCAAACACCCGGAGCTCGAACGCTTCTGAGTAAAAAAAGCGCCCAGACAACGCCTGAGCGATCCTCAGGCGTTTTTTTTGGCTCACGGGCTGGCACACACCTCTCCACGGCATAAATAGTTGCGCTCGCAACAAAATAAATCTAGAATCCAGCTTCTTCAAGGCAAAGAGACCCGGTAAAAACATGACCCCGCAGCTCGACCGCACGCTGACCTACCGTCTGCACCAACTGCACAAACTGACCGATGCCGACAGTCAATCGGCCTACCCGGAGCGCACTGGTTTGTCGATGAGCGACGGGCGATGCCTGTCGACGATTGGCGCATTCGAGCCTTTGTCGGTCAAGGAGCTGGCCGACAAAGCCAACCTGAACAAAGGCCAGGCCAGCCGGGCTGCGCAGTCCCTGGCCGATCAGGGTCTGGTGCTCAAAGCCGACCACCCGGGCGATGGCCGGGGCGTGGTGCTCACGCTCACACCCTCCGGGCGCCAAGTGTTCCAGCGCGCCATGGACATGATCAACCAACGCAACGAACAGATTTTTGGCTGCCTCACAGCGAAAGAGCAGGCGAGCTTGAGCGCCCTGTTCGACCGCCTGATCGCCCACGCCCGCCCTCGCTGAAACCCACTCCAGGCCATCACACCATGCACACCCCCACCACCCAAGCGCGTCCTTGCATTTATTACACCTACGAAGTTTTCAAGCCCTGGCTGGCCTCGGCTAACCCGAAGCAGGACCGAAAGAAAGTCGTGGTCGTCGGCTCTGGCCCGGCGGGCATGGTGACCGCGCTGGAGCTGGCGCGCCACGGCGTGGCCAGCGTGGTGCTGTCGGCCGAGTTGCAGTTCTCGCAAGGCAGCCGCGCGATTTGTTTCACACGCCGATCGATGGAAATTCTGCAGCAAGTCGGCGTCGCCGACCGGATAACCGAAGGCGGCTTGCCCTGGCGCTTTGGCAACTCGTATTACCGGGGCCAGCGCGTGTTCCGCATGGAAGCGCCGCACGATGCCGATGACCGATTTTTCCCGATCATCAATGTGCAGCAGCAGTTCATGGAAGAGTACCTGCACGACGCCTGCCAAGCCAACCCGCTGATCGAGTTCCGCTGGGGCAACAAGGTCAACCAGGTCGACCAGAAAGACGGTTATGTCGTGCTCGAAGTCGACACGCCCGAGGGCCCCTACGCTCTGGAAAGCGACTGGGTGGTGGCTGCCGATGGTGGGCGGTCGGGTATCCGCACGGCGATGAACCTGCAGATGGAGGGCGCGTCTTACGAAGGCTTTTTCGTGATCGCCGACATCCGCATCGACTTGCCATTGCCCACCGAAAGACTGGCTTATTTTGACCCCGACTGGAACCCCGGCAACACCATACTGATGCACCGCGAACCGCACGGTATCTGGCGCGTGGACTACCAGTTGCCCGAAGGCGAAACACCCGAGCAAGCGCTTCGCCCCGAGTCGCTCAAGACCCGCATCAACGCGCAACTGGCCATGATCGGGCATGCAGGGACACCGTGGGAAATGGACTGGTCCTCGGTCTACTCCGCACGCACCCTGACACTGCCCGACTTTGTACACGGCAGCGTGATTTTCACGGGCGACGCAGCGCACCTGCTGCCCATCTTCGGTGTGCGCGGGGCCAACACGGCTTTTCAGGACGCGCAGTCCTTAGGCTGGCACTTGGCTTTGGTAGCCAAGGGCCTGGCGGGCAAAACGCTGCTATCCAACCACAGCGCCGAACGCGTGGGCGCGGCCCGCGAGATCGTCACCGAATCGGGCAAAAGCACACGCTTCATGACCCCCCCAGCAAAGGATTTCGCCTGCTGCGCGATGCGGTGCTCTCACTCTCACTCACCCAGGCCTTCGTGCGCCCCCTGTACCACTGGCGCACCTCGCGGCCACATGAATACTCGCACTCCATGCTCAACAACACGGGCGACGACAACGGCTTGTTCAAGGCCGGGCCTGCCCACGGTGCGCCGCCGCAAAACGTGCGCCTGGGCGCCAATGACTTCTTGCTGGACCACCTGGGTGGCGGCTTTGACCTGCTGTACTTCACCGATGCACCCGCCATTCCCCAGGCGCTGCAAACCGTCATCGATGCCGCACGGAAAAACGGCATGCCTTTGAACGTGACTGCGGTCGGTGCAGCACACGCCGTGGCCGGTGCCAACACGACACTGCCCGATAACGATGGCCACTTGCGCGAGCGCTATGGCGTGCCAGCCAATGGCGGGGCGTATTTGCTGCGCCCCGACCAGCACATTTGTGCGCGCTGGCTCACACTTGATGCCACACGCTTGCAAGCCGCCTTGACCACGGCCCTGCCGCAATAAGAAAGAAATCCATGTCTGACAAAGCACTTTCCATTGACGGTCTTGAGACCGTGTACGACGCGCTGGCCACCGCCATGGACCAAGCCGGCCCTGACAAGACGCCGTTGTTTCTCGTCAAACTGGCCTTGCTCAATGCCAATGCGCTGGCCGACGACAAGATATTCCAGCAACACATTGCCACGGCCCTGCAAGACCTTTGACATGCGCCTGCCGGGATGCACAAGGCCGGCGCGGCTTGATGAAAGAACACGATGACCTCCTTGAACGAAACCCACAACCCCGCCCTGAAAAGTTGGGTCCGCTCGGCCCACCTGTCTGGCTGCGACTTCCCCATCCAGAACCTGCCCTTTGCGGTGTTTCGTCACCAAGGCTCGGCTGAAGCCTTTCGTGGCGGCGTCGCCATTGGCGACCAAATTCTGGACCTGGCTGCGGTGGCCCAAACGGGCGTCTTCAAGGGCGCGGCAGCTGCAGCCGTGCAAGCCGGTGCCCAAGACAAACTCAATGCCTTGATGGCGATGGGCCATGTGGCCTGGAGCGCCTTGCGTCTGGCCCTGTCACGCGCACTGCGCGAAGGTGCTGCAGAGCAAGCCGCATTGCAAGCCTGCTTGGTGCCACAAGCCGAGGCGCAATTCGATGTGCCCGCCCGCATTGGTGACTACACCGACTTCTACACCTCGGTGCACCACGCCACCAACATCGGCCGACTGTTCCGCCCAGACAACCCACTGCTGCCCAATTACAAATGGGTGCCCATCGGTTACCACGGCCGCGCCTCCAGCATCGGCATCTCTGGCCAACAGTTTCGCCGTCCGGTGGGCCAGACCCTGCCACCCGGTGCCACCGAGCCCACCTTGGGGCCCAGCAAGCGCCTGGACATCGAGCTGGAGCTGGGGATTTTCATCGGCAGCGGCAACGCATTGGGCGAAGCCATCGACATCACCCAAGCCGAAGACCATGTGTTCGGCATCTGCCTGCTCAACGACTGGTCGGCCCGCGACATCCAGGGTTGGGAATACCAGCCCCTGGGACCCTTCCTGTCCAAGAGCTTTGCCTCCACCCTGTCGCCATGGGTGGTCATGCTCGAAGCTCTGGCGCCATACCGCGTGCCCTTCACCCGCCCGGTCGAAGACCCACAGCCCATGGCTTATCTGGACTCGGCGGCCAACCGCAGCGGGGGGGCTTTTGACATCCAGTTGAAAGTGGGCCTGCTCACACCGCAAATGCGCGCGGCAGGACAAGCCGACGCCAGCATTTGCCGCACCAGTTACCGCCACGCCTACTGGACCGTGGCACAAATGGTCACTCACCACACGGTGAACGGTTGCAACCTGCAACCAGGCGATCTGTTTGGCAGCGGCACCCTGTCTGGCCCCACGCTGGACCAGGCCGCGGCTTTGATCGAGCTGACCGCCGGTGGCAAAAACCCGATGGCCTTGCCGAATGGCGAGCAACGCACCTGGCTGGAAGACGGCGACAGCGTGGTGCTGCGCGGCTGGTGTGAAAAAACCGGTGCAGCGCGCATCGGCTTTGGCGAGTGCGTGGGCACGGTGTTGCCTGCGCGGGTGCCCCGGGTATAAAACTGCTGCGGCCGTTAGCCTGGCTGTTGCCGGGCTGTTGACGGGCTAGGGCCTCACCAAGTATCGATCGCCAAGGTCCCGCTGGCCGCCTTGATCTGCCCCGCCTGCAAACCCGCCACCAACCAATCGCGTGTGGCCGCAGGGTCGATCACCGCATCGATCTCCAGCGTAGCCGCCATGTTGATGGCGCTGCCGTTGTCGTATTGCTGCGCCAGCAGTTGTTCAAACAAGGCCTCGCGCTCGGGGCCCTCGGGCAAGGCTTCAAGCTCTTTGCGGTAGCCCAGGCGCACCGCGCCTTCGAGGCCCATGCCACCAAACTCGCCAGTGGGCCAGGCCACGGTGGCCAGGGTTTCATGAAAGCCGCCGCCAGTCATGGCCATCGCGCCCAAGCCATAGCCCTTGCGCAATACCACGCTGAGCAGCGGCACCCGCAAGTGCGCTGCCGCCACAAACATGCGCGAGACATGGCGGACCTGGGCCGTGGCTTCGGTATCGGGCCCAACCATGAATCCTGGCGTATCCACCAGGCTCACGATGGGCAAGCCATGTGCATTGCACAACTGCATGAAGCGGGCCGCCTTGTCGGCAGCATCGGCATCGATGGCGCCACCCAAATGCAAAGGGTTATTGGCCAGCATGCCGACCGGGCGACCACCCACCCGCGCCAAAGCGGTGTGAATACCCAGGCCAAAAGCCGTACGCAGCTGCAAAACACTGCCCTCGTCGGTGATGCCTTGCATGGCCGTTCGGGTGTCGTACACGCGCAAGCGGTTTTCGGGCACCACCTGGCGCAGCGCCTCGGCGGGTGGCGCCTGCCAATCGGTTTGCGCACCTTGAAAAAAAGACAGGTACTGCCTGGCCACTGCCACGGCCTGCACCTCGCCATCCACCAACACATCGATCACGCCGTTGCCATGCTGAATGCCGCTTGGGCCGATCTGCTCGGGCTTGAAAACGCCCAGGCCACCGCCTTCGACCATGGCGGGGCCGCCCATGCCGATGTTACTGTCACGCGTGGCAATGATCACGTCGCAGCAACCCAGCAGCGCCGCATTGCCCGCAAAGCAACGCCCTGCCACCACGCCCACCACTGGCACACGGCCATTGAGGCGCGCAAACGAGGCAAAAGTCGCCAGGTTCAAGCCGGCCACGATGGCCACGTCGACATCACCGGGACGCCCACCGCCGCCCTCGGCAAACAGCACCACTGGCAAATTGTTCTGCAAGGCGATGCCCAGCATGCGGTCGGTTTTTTGGTGGTTGCGCATGCCTTGCGTGCCCGCCAGCACGGTGAAGTCATAGGCCATGACCACGACACGCTGGCCATTCACGCAACCGATGCCCGTGACCATGCCGTCGGCCGGGGTGTTGCGCATCAGGTCGTCGGCCGTGCGGCGGCGGCTTTGCGCCGCCACAGCCAAAGCGCCGTATTCGACAAACGAGCCGGTGTCGCACAAATCGGTGATGTTTTCGCGTGCGGTGCGCAGGCCCAATGCGTGGCGCTTGGCCACTGCGTCGGGGCGCAACGCGTCTTGCGTGAATGACAGACGCGCTTGCAGCTTGGCCAGGTCTGCGCGCTCAGCGGGTAAGCCTTGTAAGGTGACGCTGATTGGCGACAGCAACACCTCGGTCAACTGTTCAGTCGGTGCCGTCAACGCGGCCAGCACTTCGCCCTCACCCACGGCCTCGCCGGCCTCAAAGTAAACCTCACCCAGTCGCCCGGCATGGGTGGCACGGATTTCGTGCTCCATCTTCATGGCTTCCAGAATCACCAGCACATCACCAGCAGCCACGGCATCGCCGCTGGCCACCAACCACTGCACCACCTGCGCTTGAAGGGGAGATCGAATGTCTTGCATCGGGGCATTGTGCGGCGCAGCCCAGGCGCGAGCCGGTCAAGTCCGGGACAATTCAGACGGGTATTGATTCACGTGCAAAACAGCCCATGAAGCTTGGAAGCCCAGCCAACACGGCCAAAACGCCAAGCACGGACCGCAAAGCCTGAGAACTCAGCGTTTGCCAAAAATGGCGGTGCCCACCCGCACCAGGGTGCTGCCTTCGGCTATGGCGGCATCCAGGTCGGCGCTCATGCCCATCGACAAGGTGTCCAGCGGCAAACCTTGCCGGCGCAGGGCTTCAAAAAGCGCTTTGGCTTGCGCGTGCACCGCGTGCATCTGCGCAGCAGTTTCGGCCGGCTCGGGGATGGTCATGAGGCCACGCAGCTGCAAACGGGGCAAGGCCGCCACCGCCTGCGCCAGCGCGGGCAAGTCTTGCGGTGCGACACCCGACTTGGTGGCACCACCATCCACATTGACCTGAATGCACACCTGCAGCGGCGCCAGGTTTTCGGGGCGTTGCTCGCTCAGGCGCTGTGCGATTTTCAGGCGGTCGATGCTGTGCACCCAGTCAAAGTGCTCGGCCACCAAGCGCGTCTTGTTGCTCTGGATCGGGCCGATGCAATGCCATTCCAGAGGCAAGCCGCGCAGGGCGGTGATTTTGTCGACCGCTTCCTGGATGTAGTTTTCACCAAAGGCGGTTTGGCCGGCGGCATGGGCCTGACGCACGGCATCCGGCCCCCAGGTTTTGGAAACGGCCAACAAACGGACGCTGCCCGGGGTACGGCCCGCTGCAAGGCAAGCCGCCTCAATTTGAGCCTGAACATGCGCCAAATTTTCTGCAATCAAAGCATTCATGGCCTGAGCGTACCAAAACCCCTGAAGTCGCCAACCTGTCAGCCAATAACACCCCGTTCCACCCCCCCTTCAGTCAGGCTGCTAAATTAGCTGCTTCGCACAACCCACCGAGACACACATGAGCCAAATTGCCACCAAAACCTACGAACCCACGCCTGCCCGAAAAGTCGCCTTTTTGGGCTTGGGCGTGATGGGCTACCCGATGGCGGGGCACCTGGCCCGCGCAGGTCACCATGTCACGGTCTACAACCGCAGCGCCGCCAAGGCTGCCAGCTGGCTGGCCGAATGTCCTGGCAACGCCAGTGCCCCAAGCCCCCGCGAAGCTGCCGCAGGCGCCGACATGGTGTTTGCCTGCGTAGGCAACGACGCTGATTTGCGCAGCGTGGTGCTGGGGCCCGATGGCGCTTTTGCCGGCATGAAGCCCGGCGCGATCTTTGTGGACCACACCACTGCGTCTTCCGAAGTGGCCCGTGAGTTGCACGCTCAAGCCCAAAAATTAGGCTTGCATTTCATCGATGCGCCGGTTTCGGGTGGCCAGGCTGGGGCACAAAACGGCATGCTCACCGTCATGTGCGGCGGCGACGCGGCAGCCTTCGACCCGGTCAAGCCCGCCGCCATGGCCTTTTCCCGCGCCTTCACTTTGCTGGGTGCTTCGGGTGCAGGCCAACTGGCCAAAATGGTCAACCAGATCTGCATTGCCGGACTGGTGCAGGGCTTGTCCGAGGCCATTGCATTTGGCCAGCAAGCGGGCCTGGACATGCACCAGGTACTGGATGTGATCGGCAAGGGTGCCGCCCAAAGCTGGCAACTGGACAACCGGGGCAAGACCATGGTCGATGACAAGTTCGAGTTTGGTTTCGCGGTGGACTGGATGCGCAAGGACCTGGGTTTGGTGCTGGACGAGGCCAAGCGCAACGGTGCAAGTTTGCCGGTCACGGCATTGGTCGACCAGTTTTATGGCGATGTGCAAAAAATGGGCGGTGGCCGCTGGGACACATCGAGTCTGATTCGCCGGCTGCGCTGAACATGCGGGCTTGGTTTCAAGCCTGCTGACCACGAAAAGAGCGACCCGCAGGTCGCTCTTTTTTTGTGGGGCAAGCCCCCGTTACTTGGACAGCGGTGGCTGACTCAGGCGCTTGAGCTCTTCTTCAGAAATTTCGTCAAACACCCGAACCACCTTGGTCACGCCACCAATGCCGCGCACGATGTCGCTGGCACGTTTGGCTTCACGCGCTGTCACGCGCCCCATCAAGTACACAACGCCACGCTCGGTCACCACCTTGATCGCGTTGACCTGCAGGTCCTTGGCATCGACAAAGGCCGCCTTGACCTGGCTGGTGGTCACCGTATCTTTGGAGCGCTGCATCATGCTGCTGGGGGGAGCCACCGCCAGATCGTTCACCACCGACTGGACGTTTTCCTGGCTTTGCGCCAGCTTTTCTGCTCGCTCCTTGTCGGCCTGGGCACGGACCTCGCCGCTGAGCAGCACCTTGCGATTGAAGCTGGTCACATTCAGGTGAACACGGTCGCCCAAATCCTGGCGTACCGCACTGCCCACTTTGAGCTCGATGCCCTCGTCTTCGACCTGCGCACCCGTGGTGCGGCGGTCAGTGGCCACAATGCCCGTCATGACAGCACCACCCACGATCAGGGGCGCACAAGCAGACAGGCTCGTCAAAGCGGCGGCCAAAACAGCGCCGCTCAAGACCACAGATTGAAGATTGCGTTTCATTTAAAAAGGCTCCTGTTCACCCAAAAGCTGGGTGTCAATTCCATCACACAGACAGTGCAGCACCAAATGCTGCACTTCACGAATTCGTGCGGCCCGCTCGTGCGGCACACACACATGCACATCGGTTTCGCGCAGTTGACTGGCCAAACCACCCCCGTGGTGCCCGGTCAAGGCCAGCACGCTCATTTCCCGGTCATGGGCGGCTTGCACCGCCAAGGCCAAAGCAGGCTCTGCACCGTCGGCGCTGATGAGCACCAGAACATCCCCGGTTTGCCCGAGTGCCAGAACCTGACGGGCCAGGGTTTGGTCATCTGACCATCGGGTGGCCATCAGGGCGTCTGAAGACAAGGCCAACGCCGCCAAGCCGGGGCGCTCTCGCTCGAAACCGCCCACCAGCAAATTCGCCAGATACTGGGCCAACGCAGCCGAAGGACCCATGCCGCCCGCCAGCACCTTGCCACCCCCGGTGACACAGGCCAACACCGCTTGAACAGCCGCATCCACAGGCTTGGCCAAAGTCTCGGCCACCTGGTAGTGCAAATCGGCACTGTCGATGAAGTGTTGTTGGATTCGAAGGTCTAGCATGCGCAGGCGATGATAACCCCGACAACACCGCCATCCCCGGCAAATACGGTTAATTACCCGGGAATTCACGCCTGCTCAGGCCTTCTGTTGGTTTGCTTCAATCGCCATCAAACGCGGCTTGCAACCATTCGGGTCCGGCCGCTTCAATGGTCACTACATCAAAGCGCATCGGTGGCAAGCGGCGCCAGCGCAGCAGGTAGTGCTGCGCGGCAAAAATGATGCGCCTTTGCTTTAGATGGCCGATGCTGGCAGCGGCCCCGCCATGGTCACTGCGGCTGCGTTTACGGACCTCAACAAACACCACGGTGCCATCTGCCGATTGCATGATCAGGTCAATTTCACCACCACCCCGGCCCGGCGTCCGATAATTGCGTTGTAGCAAGCGCAAGCCGCGCGCTTGCAAATACGCCAACGCTTCGTCTTCGCCCGCATCGCCCCGGGCTTTGGTGGTCTGGCCCACCGTGTCTTTTTTGAGGAATTGCATTGACTCCGTCTCCCTTGTCTGCCTCGTTTGCCAAAGCCTTGGAGGCGGCGCACGATGCTGCCGGATCACAAAACCACCCGGCCAGCACACTGTATGTCGTGGCGACCCCCATTGGCAACCTCGCTGACATCAGCCTGCGTGCGCTGCATGTGCTGGCAAGGGTGGATGCTGTGGCCTGCGAAGACACCCGCCACACCCAGCAACTGCTGCGAGCCTATGGCCTGGACCGACCCGGCTCACAACTGCTGGCCGTGCACCAGCACAACGAAGCAGAAGCGGCCCAGACCGTGATCAACCGACTGGCTCAAGGTGAGCGTGTGGCCTACGTGAGCGATGCCGGCACACCGGCCATCAGCGACCCCGGTGCAAGGCTGGTGGCAGCCGTGCGGCAAGCGGGTTACCGCGTGCTGCCTTTGCCGGGTGCCAGCAGCGTGACCACGGCCCTCAGTGCAGCAGGCATGACCGGCGACAAGGGTTTTGTATTTGCAGGCTTTTTGCCCAGCAAATCGGGTGAGCGCCAGCAAGCTGTTCAGGCCCTGGCGCAAGACAGCCGTGCGGTGGTGCTGCTCGAAGCGCCACACCGCATTGAGGCCTTGGCACAAGCACTGGCCACGTTGGGCGAGCGCCGCGTCACGGTGGGGCGCGAGCTGACCAAACAATTTGAACAGATCGACACACTTGCCGCACAAGACCTGCCCGGTTGGTTGGCCGAAAAGCCCGACCGTCAGCGCGGCGAGTTTGTGTTGGTGCTGCACGATGCCCCGGTGGCCGAGTCGTCGGGTGAAGGTCTGCGTGTGTTGCAACTGCTGCTGCCCGAGTTGCCCTTGAAAACAGCCGTCAAGCTGGCCGCCGAGATCACCGGCGAGTCAAAAAATGTGCTTTACGACGTGGCCCTGGGTCTGAAAAACGGCTGAGCAGCTCAGCGTTTGCGCAAGCCCAGCCACAAGACAGTGCCCACCACCACCAAGGCGCCGACCAACTGCATCCCGGCAATCGACTGGTCCAGCAGCGCCCAGGCCAGAACCAAGGCGAACACCGGCTCGACGTTCATGATGGCTGAATTGCCCACCACCCCCAGCTTGGGCAGCACCGTGAACATGACGGTGAAGGCTGTGCCGTACAAAAAGGTCAACATGCCCAGGCCCCACCAACCCACGGTCGCGGTGGGCCAATGAAAACCGCCCTGGGTGAACGCCACCAAGGCCGCCAGCACGCCCACCATGGCCATGGTGGTGAAAGTTCGCAAACGGCCATCGACCCCGACCGTTTCATGCTGGGTCAGCACCAACGCCAAACCAAATGTGGTTGAGGCCGCCAACGCAAAGACCACGCCCACACCAATTTGGCCCCAATGCTGCGCGGCGCCCAAACCTGAAGCGGCACCCAGCACATCCAGCGCCATGGCCAGCCCCAGCATCATGACGGGCATGGCCCAAAGCACCGCACGCTCGGGTCGGTGTCCGTACAGCACCCTGGCCCACAAGGCGGTGGTCAAGGGATAAGTGTTGAAAGCCAGCAAGGCCAGGGCCACCGGCAAACGCGCAACCGCCGAATACAAACAAACACTTTGCACGGCGATCAGCAAACCCACCCAAGCCAAAAACTTCCGGTGTTTCGGCTCGACCTGAAAGCTCACCTTTTGCTGCCACAAAATCAAGGCCACCACACTGGCCGTGATGAGGCTGCGCACAGTCACAGCGGTCACCACATCCAAGCCGTGGTTGAAAGCGGTGCGGGCTGCCACATGGTTGGCCCCCATCATGAAAGCGATCAACAACAAGGTGGCAAAGGCCGCCCCTGTCAGGCCCGGTTTGGTGGCAGTGTTCATGCCTTTATTGTGCGGGGTATAGCCCCAAGCCTCTGGCATGCAGGCGACTGAGGCCCAGCAGGGCGTCGGTGAACGGGGTGGCTACGCCGGTCAACTGGCCCAGTTCGCGCACAGCAGAAACCAGGGCATCCAACTCGACCGGTTTGCGCGCCTGCACGTCTTGCAGCATCGACGTGCGAAACGCACCGAGCTTGCGCGTGACCGCGTGCCGGTCATCCGGGGTTTGCGCGATCGGAATGCCCACGAGCTCGCCAATTTCTCTGGCTTCCAGCATGACGCTGGAGACGAATTGACGCACCAGTGGATCGTCCAAAATCACATCGGTGGTAGCCCCCGTGAACGCGCTGATCGGGTTAATGGTCATGTTGCCCCACAACTTGTACCAAACGTCCTTTTGAATCTGCGCCGATGCAGTGGCGTTGAAGCCTGCCCGGACCAGCAAAGCCGTCAGGGCCCGAAGGCGCGGTGTGTCGTCGCCACCTGGCTCACCCACGATCAGGCCATTGCCAAAATGGTGCCGAATCACACCCGGCGCATCGACCGAGCAGCTGGCATGCACCACACCACCGATGACCCGTGATGCGGGAATGTGCTGCGCGATCACCCCGGACGGGTCGACCGACTGCAAGCTGGTGCCGGACAGTGCGCCGCCAAAGCCTTGCAAAAACCACCAAGGCACGCCATTCATGGCCGTCAGCACCACGGTATCAGGGCCCATCAAAGGCCCGATGTGGCGCGCCACATCGGCCATGGCCGGAGCCTTGACCGCCACGATCACCAGGTCTTGCGGGCCCAGCTCGGCAGGGTTTTCGCAGGCACGGACAGAGGCCTGAATAGCCTGATCACCTTGCCGCAAACTCAGCCCGTTTTGCTGCAAAGCTTGCAAAGTGGCGCCCCGAGCCACAGCACTCAAATCGCAGCCTTGCTGCGCCAGATGCACCCCGATCCAGCCGCCTATGGCGCCCGCCCCATAAATACAAACCTTCATGCGCGCCACCCTGTGTCTTGCCGGTCGACTTGCCTGACCAACGATTGAAAAACATCCTCACCCGCACCATGGTTGGGGTTGAACTGCAGTGCATCGCGTGTGCATCTTTCGGCAATGGCTTGCGGCACCGCAATGGCTTGGCCCATGCTCAAAGTCGCCATCTGGATTTCACAGGCCCGCTGCAAAGTCCACAGCACCGCAAAGGTCTGGGCCAGCGTATGGCCCCAGGCCAGCAAGCCGTGGTTGCGCAAGATCACCGCCTGTTTGTCGCCGATGCTGATTAGCAGGCGCGGTGCTTCGTCGGCATGGATGGTGATGCCTTCAAAGTCATGGTAGGCCACCATGTTGTGCAGTTGGGCGGTGTAAAAATTGGTCTGCTGCAAACCCCCTTGCAAGCAGGCCACCGCCACACCGGCGGTGGTGTGTGTGTGCATCACACAATGCGCGCCAGCCAGGCCTTCGTGCACCGCCGCATGCACCGTGAACCCCGCCGGATTGACCGGGTAGGGCGAGCCATCGAGCACCTGGCCCTGCAAATCGATCTTGACCAGGTTGCTGGCCGTGACCTCGCTGTAATGCAAACCAAACGGGTTGATCAAAAACTGCTTGGCGCCCCCCGTCACGCTGTCGGGCAGGCGCAACGTGATGTGGTTGTAAATCATCTCGGTCCATCCGAGCAGCGCAAACACCCGGTAACAAGCGGCCAGTTGCAAGCGCGCTTGCCACTCATCGGGGTGCACACGTGCTTGCAGCGAAGGCACCAAGGCTCGGGGTGTGGGGAACATGTCTTGTCTCCTGGAGTTGATTCGGGGTCATTTAATTGGGATCTGACCCCAATAAATTAATTGGTCAATCGGGGGCTGCCCCTGATCAATAGGTTGTCCCTTTTGACGGGGTCAGGGCGGTCACGGAGGCCTTGAAATGTGCCGCCAGCTCGGTGGTGTGGCGCATCAGGAGCTGGGTGTCCAGGCCCACGGCCACAAACACCGCGCCCAAAGACAAGTAGTGTTCAGCCAGTGAGCGGTCTGGCGTCAGGATGCCCGGCGCCTTGCCGGCCCGAAGGATGCGGGCAATGGCGTCTTCGATGGCCGCCTGCACCTCCGGGTGCGCGGCGTTGCCCACATGCCCCATGGAGGCCGAGAGGTCGGCCGGGCCAATGAACACGCCGTCCACCCCGGGTGTGGCGACGATGGCATCCAGGTTCTTCAGGGCTTCGCGCGATTCGACCTGAACCAGCAAACACACCTCTTCGTTGGCGCGTTGGGCGTAATCGGGGTAGTGGCCCCAGCGCGAGGCCCGCGCCCCGGCCATGCCGCGCACACCGCCCTGACCATCGTCTTGTGGATAGCGCATGGCTTGCACCAGCTGTGCGGCTTGCTCGGCCGTGTCAACCATGGGCACCAAAATGTTCTGCGCGCCCAGGTCCAGGTACTGCTTGATGAGGGCGGTCTCGCCCAAGGGCACACGGGCGACCGCGTGGCTGGCAGGGTAAGCCGCCAGCGTTTGCAACTGCGCCTGGATGCTGCGCAGATCGTTGGGGGCGTGCTCGCCGTCAACGACGAGCCAGTCGAACCCGGCCAGTGCGCAAATTTCAGCGGTGTAGGCATTGGCCAGCCCCATCCACAAGCCGATCTGGGGGCGCTTGTTTTTCAGGGCTTGCTTGAATTCATTCACAGGTGTCTGCATGGTGGTTGCTCCTCATTAAATCGATGAAGGCTGGTGGTCTGTCGGTGCCAGGGTGGCGGTTTGGGCGATGTGGCAAAGCGAAGCGCCTCTGAGCCCGGGCCGCCACCCCGGCACCGACAGCTTCCCGCTCATGTCAAGCAAAGACAAGGCATCAAACAAACCGAAACTCCAGCTTGCCCAATGGCCCATAGTCCACATCGAAAACATCCCCCACTTTAGCGGGTGCCGGTTTGGTGAACGAGCCCGCCAACACGATCTCGCCCGCCTGCAGGTGTTCGCCCCAGGGTGCGAGTTTATTGGCCAGCCAGGCGATGCCGACTGCCGGGTGCCCTTGCACGCCAGCGGCCAGACCGGTTTCTTCGACCACCCCGTTTTGCCGCAAGATGGCGCCGCACCAGGGCAAGTCGGTGGTGTTTGGATCGACCCGCTTGGCGCCCAGCACGATGCCTGCATTGGCGGCGTTGTCGCTGATGGTGTCGTACACCTTGCGCATCTGCTGGGTGTGGCGGTCGAACTGTTCAATGCGCGCATCGATGATCTCGACCGCGGGGGTGACGTAGTCGGTGGCTTCCAGCACCTGCTGCACGGTCACATGGGGGCCGCGCAATTCGTGCTTGAGCACAAAGGCCAGCTCGACCTCGACACGCGGCGCGATGAAGTCGGTGAAAGGAATGTCGAGCACCTGCCCGGGCGTACAGTCGTAACGCATGTCATCGAGCAGCGTGCCGTAATCGGGCTCATCGATTTGGCTGGAGACCTGCATGGCACGGCTGGTCAGCCCAATTTTGTGGCCGATCAGGGTGCGCCCCTCGGCCAATTTGAGCTGCATCCAGGCGCGGTTGATGCGGTAACCGTCCTCGATCGTCATGCCCGCAAAACGCCCTGAAAAATGCGTGATCTGCACGCGCGATTTTTCTGACTGGTTGAGCTCGTGGGCGAGCTGCTGGATCTGGTCTTCGGTGAACACGGACATGACTCAGGCCTTGTTAAAAAGCGGGTGGATGTTGCTGTACTTGGCGTCAAACACTTCCGGACCCACATCAATTTGCAGCGTGATGCCAATGTGGCGCTGGGCCATGGCGGGGGCAAAAAAAGCCTTGGCAACCTCGGTCAGTGTTTCGCCAGCACGTTGCTGCGTGGCCTCGCTGCGGCCTCGGCCCATGCGCACGTTCAGGTACACGAAAGCGTAATCGCCCGAACCCCCGTTGGGGTTCTCGGCAAACTGGCCCGATGCGTGTCCCGCAGCACCCCCATCGGCCACGGCGTAATGCGCAGCGGGATAAGCCAGCACACGGACACCGCCCGTGGGAAAGACGGGCTTGCCGTCCTCGTCGTTCACGCTGCACATGGCATCGGCCATCTGGCGACACAAGGTGGTCATGTTCAATTCAGCATCCAACTGAGGGGTGTAGAGAATCACAAGATGCGGCATGGTCAAAGCCTCGTGCTGACGGGGGTGTAGGCCTGCGCGCTGCTGGCCTGCGCCGCCGGAATGTGCTGGCCGCTTTGCGGTGTGACTTCAAAAATCGCATTCAGCTGGCCCGTGCCCGATGCACCAAAGTACGGCGTGACGATGTCCACCCCGCCGTCATACCCTGTCCAGCCCAAAGCGCCCAACAACATGGCGGTGTCGTGCATGAAGCCCTCACCGTGGCCCTTGCTGGCGTACTCGGGCAGCATCTCGCAAAAGGCTGTCCACTCGCGTTTGTCCCACATGCGCAGCACCTGCTCGTCCAGCTTTTCCAGAAAAGGGCTCCAGATCTTGTGGGCAAATTCGGGGGCCAGGCCGTTTTGGGCAAAGCGGTGGCTGAGTGAGCCGCTGGCCAAAAAAGCCACCTTGCCGTCGTAATGCTGCTCTACTGCGCGGCGCATGGCCCAGCCCAGTCGGGCGCTGTCGTTGAGGTAATGCGAGGTGCACAACGCCGACACCGACACCACCTTGAAGTGCTGGTCTTTGTTCATGTAGCGCAGGGGCACCAGCGTGCCGTACTCGGGCTGCAAGGTGGTGGCATCGTGCGCCAGGGTTTCCACACCGTGTTCGTTGCACACTTGGGCCAGCAAATGGCCCAGTGCCGGATTGCCCGGCGACTCGAACGGCATGTTGCTGATGAAGTGCGGCAGCTCGTTGCTGGTGTAGACGCCCTTGAAATGCGGTCCGCAGTTGATGTGGTAACCCGCGTTGACCAGCCAGTGCGTGTCAAACACCACCAGCGTGTCCACGCCCATGTCGCGGCAACGGCGGCTGATTTCAAGGTGGCCGTCGATCGCACTTTGGCGGGTGCCAAAACGTGGCCCCGGAATTTCGCTCAGGTACATGCTTGGTACATGGGTGATCTTGGCGGCGAGGGCGAGTTGTCCCATGGTCAAACTCCCCAATGCGGTATGTGGTGGCTGCCCATCGACACCGCCACGTTTTTGGGTTCGCAAAACACTTCGTAGCTCCAGGTGCCGCCTTCGCGCCCCGTACCGCTGGCCTTGGTGCCGCCAAATGGCTGGCGCAGGTCGCGCACGTTCTGGCTGTTGACGAAGCACATGCCCGCCTCGACGGCGGCGGCCACGCGGTGCGCGCGGCCGATGTTTTCGGTCCACACATAGCTGGACAGGCCGTATTCAATGTCGTTGGCCTTCTGGATGGCATCGGCTTCGTCCTTGAAGGGGATCAGGCAGGCAACGGGTCCGAAAATTTCTTCTTGGGCGATGCGCATGCGGTTGTCGACGTCGGCGAACACCGTGGGCCAGACGAAGTTGCCATGCTTCACATGGGCTGGCAGGGCGGCCGCATAAGACGGTCTGTCGAGCCCTCCACACAACAGCGTGGCGCCCTCTTTGGGACCCAGCTCGATGTAGCTGCGCACCTTGGCCAAGTGGGCCTGGCTGATCATGGGGCCCACGGTGGTTTTTTCAACCAGCGGGTCGCCCACAGTGATGCGTTTGGCACGCTCGGCAAACTTGGCGGCAAAGTCGGCATAGATGCTTTTCTGCACCAGGATGCGGCTGCCCGCGGTACACCGTTCGCCGTTGTTGCTGAAGATCATGAACAAGGCCGCATCGAGCGCGCGGTCCAGGTCGGCGTCTTCAAAGACCACAAAGGGGCTTTTGCCGCCGAGCTCCATGCTGAACTTTTTCAAACCTGCGCTTTGCACGATGTGGTTGCCCGTGGCGGTAGAACCCGTGAAGCTGATGGCGCGCACATCGCGGTGCGAGACCAGCGGCTCGCCCGCTTGCTTGCCGTAGCCATGCACCAGGTTGAGCACGCCTGCGGGCACACCGGCCTCCAAAGCCAGCTCGCCCAGCCGCGCGGCCGACAGAGGCGAGAGCTCGCTCATCTTGAGCACGGCGGTGTTGCCAAAGGCCAGGCACGGCGCGACTTTCCAGGTGGCAGTCATGAAGGGTACGTTCCACGGCGAGATCAGGGCGCACACGCCCACCGGGTGGAACAGCGTGTAGTTCAGGTGCGTGGGCGTGGAGTAGGTGTGGCCGTCCACGCGGGTGCACATCTCGGCAAAGTAATGGAAGTTGTCGGCCGCACGCGGTACCAGCTGTTTGCCCGTCTGGCTGATGGTTTGGCCGCAGTCCCGGGTTTCGGTCTCTGCAATTTCAGGCACGAGCCGGGTGATCAGGTCACCGAGCTTGTGCATGATCTTGGCGCGCTCGGTGGCAGGTGTGGCAGCCCACTTGGGAAAGGCGGCTTTGGCGGCAGCCACAGCGGCGTTGACCTCTGCCTCGCCCCCTGAGGCCACTTCGGCCAGCACCTCTTGGGTGGCAGGGTTGCAGGTTTCGAAGTAGTCGCTGCCAGCGACACGCTGGCCGTTGATCAGGTGGTCGATTTTCATGGCTGGGCTTTCACAATGGTGTTGATCAAGGCGCCGACGCCTTCGATCTCGGTAGCGATCACGTCACCCGGCTGGCAGTCGACGATGCCGTCAGGCGTACCCGTCAATATCAAATCGCCGGGGTTCAGCGTCATGAAGCTGCTGAAGTATTCGATCAGCGTAGGCACATCAAAAATCATGTCGGCGGTCGAGCCGCTTTGAGTGATCTGGCTGTTGACGGTGGTTTGCAACTTGAGCGCCATGGGTTTGGGCACATCGGCGGCATCGACCAGCCAGGGGCCAATCGGTGTGCAAGTGTCGCGGTTTTTCACGCGCAGGTTGGGCCGGTACCAGTTTTCCAGGTAGTCGCGGATGGCGTAGTCGTTGGCCACGGTGTAGCCGGCCACGTGGTCGTAGGCGTCCGACTTTATGACGTGGCGGGCCGTTCGTCCGATCACCACGGCCAGCTCGCATTCGTAGTGCATGTATTTCACATCGGCAGGGCGCTGGGTGAAAGCCTTGTGGCCGATCAGGGCGGCCTCGCCTTTCATGAAGGCCAGCGGTTCTTCGGGTGCCTTGAAGGCCAGCTCTTTGGCATGGTCGGCGTAGTTCAAGCCCAGCGCGATCACGGTGCGCGCTTTCGGCACAGGAGCCAGCGGCGGCAGCCAGACCACGTCGTCAAACTCTACACGGCGGCCTTTGTGTGGCCCTTGCGTGATGAGCAACTGACCATCGGACTCGATGGCTTGCTGGATGGCGCCCGACCAGGCGATGCGCGCGTGCTTCATGGCGCTGCTCCGACGTGAACCGATACAGGGCAAAAGTCTGGTGCCGTTATTTCAATGCGGTCACCGGCTTTGGCGCGCGGACGTGTGCCGTCCGCCAGACAGTCGGTGCCGACCATCAGCACGTCGCCCGGTTGCAAGCTCATGAACTCAGCCACATCGGCCAGCAGTTGAGACATAGGCCGCACCAACTCAGCCAGCTGAACGGTTTGCACCTGCTCGCCATTGCGGCGAATGTCGATTGTCAAATTCTCCCAAGGCTCAACACCTGCACAGGGTGTGACTTGCTCGGGCAAGGCCAGATAAGCATCGCGGCAACGGGACTTGACCGGGGGTCTGTAATAGCTCGTGTGGGGCACAGACCAGTCGCACAGCAGCGCAGCTGCGACCACTTGGCCACCGTCACCGATCACCAGCCCCAGCGTGGCGCCAATGTCCACCTCGGTCACGCCGTCCTGCAGCACGAGGTCTTGACCGGCGGTGCTGAAAGTATTGGCCGTCTTGAAATACAGCACGGGTGCTTTGGGTGCAGCCTTGTACGGGTCTTGCGTCATTCGAGGTGACCACAAGTCCCATTCGCGGCGAAAGTTGAGTAAGGTGCCGTAGACCGTGCCCTGTGGTTGCCAGGATCGTGTTAGCGTATTCGGGGGTTGCATCGCTTATTCCTCTAAGTTCTCGGATGCCGGTGCTGTTGCTTCGGCATCGGGTATTTCCAAGGCAATCACCTTGTCCAGCAAGTCATACAAAGCAGTGAGACTTGCCTTGCCCAAGTGCTGCCCCATCCAAACGTAATGCGCTTCGATGGTTTGCGACAAGGCCTGCACTTTGGCCAACCCCTCTGCCGTGGCACGCACCACGCTGCGGCGGGCGTCTTGCGGGCAACGCTGGCGTTCGATCAGGCCATCGCGTTCCATGCGGGCCAATACACCCGTCAGGCTGGGACCGAGCAAATAGGCTTCACGGGCCACCCGCCCGGTTTCGATGCCCCCTTGCTCATCGGCATGTTCGCCCAACACCCGCAACACCCGCCACTGCTGGTCTGACAGACCATGCTCCCGCAGGGCGGGTCGGGTATGCAACATCACGGCCTCTCGGGCTTCAAGCAAGAGCCTAGGCAAGTTGCGGTGAACAAAAGAAGGTATGGTGGTCATTTGTTTAACATGTTAAATGAATTCACCCAGGTTGACATTCGGGTTTTTACTGAACAACTTTGTTCTGTATCCCCCTGCAAGACTTTTCTCATAAGATGCCTCAACCCCGGAGACCCCATGACCCGCCCGCGACGCCTGACCTCTTGGCCTTTGGCCGCATGCCTCGGTCTGATCAGCCTGTGCAGTGCTGCACAGACCCCATCTGATTGCCATCCTGCGCCAGAAAACGTCGCAGAGCTGGTGCAAATCCGACCCCGTTTTCATACCGTCAAAGGGCCATTGGCACCATTTGACCCGTGTCACAAATCCGTCCAGCTCAAAGTGCCTTCCCGCTGGAACGGCAGCCCATTACCGACAAAGCCACCGCTGGTCATCATCGCGCATGGCGGAGGCGGACTGGGCATGCTCGAACGCAACTTGGCTGCAGCGCTGCACAAACACGACATCGCCACACTGGTGTTTGACGCTTACCACCTGAATGGCTTTTACCAAGGCTACCCCTTCTGGGGTTCTCAGGCGACCAATGAATCGCGCCAACGCATGATCTACAAAGCCACCCAAGGCGCTTACGAATGGGCCTTGACACAGTCCGACAAGATCGATCACCGTGCCATCTTCCTGCAAGGAGTCTCAAACGGGGCGGCAGTCGTCGCCAATCTCGCCAGCGTGGTGAGCCCGGAACATGTTCGGGCGGTCGTTCCAGAGGGTCTGCCCGGCATGGGCATTGGCCTGCCAGACACGGTGGCTGTGCCCGTGCGGCTCATCTTTGGCAAACTCGACAACTATGGTGGAAAACACCAGGAAGACTGGATGTGGCTGCGCCAGGAAAGTTGCCGGGTCAACCGGCCACCAAGCCGCGAAATACCGCCAGGCAACGCGCTGCTCTGCAATGGGCGTGATCACCCGACAAACCTCACTGAAAGACCGATCGACTGGATGCAACGCCTCAAAACGCAAGGCGCAGACATCGACATTTGGTTTTACGACCATGCCGCACACGGCATTTTTCAGGGTCTCATCGACCGAAAAATGCTGACCTATGGCACAGACCACACCACCTTCTCATGGACAGGCTCTGATCCTTCGGCCAAAGAAAAAATGACTACCGATCTGGTCCGGCTGATCCAGACCCTGCGACCTCAACAGTGAACCCTGCACCATGAACAAACACAGCCGATGGCCGAGCAACTTGCCTTGCGTCGTGCAAGCCCCCATGGCCGGGTCGCAAAACCACCGGCTGGCTGCCGCCGTGTGCGAAGCTGGCGGGCTGGGTTCTCTGCCTGCGGCCATGCTCAGCCCGGGCGAGCTGCAGCGCGAACTGCAAGCCTTGCAGCAAGCCACCCAAGGTCCCTACAACGTCAACTTTTTTTGCCACACGCACCCCGCACCCGATGCACAAGCCCTGGCCGCCTGGCGCAAAGCTTTGGCCCCCTATTACAAATCCTTGGGCTTGAGCCCAGAAACCGCCGCAACCAGCGCCTCGCGCGTGCCCTTCAACCACGAAACCGCCGACGTGCTGGAAGCCTTTCGCCCCGCAGTGGTCAGTTTCCACTTCGGACTGCCATCGGCCGACTTGATGGCACGGGTCAAAAGCTGGGGCAGTGTGGTGCTGTCATCGGCCACGACCGTGCCTGAAGCGCTTTGGCTGGAAGCGCATGGCGTCGATGCCATCATTGCCCAGGGCCTGGAAGCTGGAGGCCATCGGGGCATGTTTCTCAGCGATGACTTGAACACCCAGATGGGCACCTTTTCATTGCTGCCACAGATCGTGCAGGCCACCCATTTGCCCGTCATTGCGGCAGGCGGCATCGGCAGTGCGGCGGGCGTGGTGGCAGCACGGGGACTGGGCGCAACAGCGGTGCAAATCGGTACCGCTTATCTGTGCAGCCAGGAGGCCACCACCAGCGCGCTGCACCGGGCCGCATTGCAATCTGATGCATCACAGACCACCGCCCTGACCCGGCTGTTCACAGGTCGTCCCGCCCGCGGCATCGTCAACCGCGTAATGCGCGAGTTGGGCCCATTGAACCCTGTGGCACCGGCTTTTCCATTGGCAACTGCCGACATGGCGCCGCTGCGCGCCGCTGCCGAAGCCCAAGGCTGCAGCGATTTCTCGCCGCTCTGGGCAGGGCAGAACGCGCGTGGTTGCCAAGCACTGTCGGCCACTGAAATCACGCACAACTTTTTACACGCTTGGCGCACCGCTTGAGCTTTGCGCTCAGGCACACTTGCACCCCATGGCCAAAGACAAATCGATTTTCACCTGTACCGAATGCGGCGGCACCAGCGCCCGCTGGATGGGCAAATGCCCCAGTTGCAACGCCTGGAACACCCTGATCGAAGGCTCAACCGAGCCCGCTGCAGGCAAAAACCGCTTTGGCTCGGTGCATGCCTCACTGGCCCCCACTTCCGAGGTGTTGCCCTTGTCTGCCATCGAAGCGGCCGACTTTGACCGCCACCCGACGGGCATCGACGAACTCGACCGGGTGCTGGGCGGGGGCATGGTCGAAGGCGGTGTGGTGCTGATCGGCGGCGACCCGGGCATCGGCAAATCGACCTTGCTGCTGCAGGCGGTGGATGCGCTACAGCGCAGCGGCATGAGCACTTTGTATGTGACGGGCGAAGAAAGCGGTGCACAAGTGGCCATGCGCTCGCGGCGGCTTGGCATGCCCGACTCGCAAGTGCCGGTGCTGCCCGAGATCCAGCTGGAAAAGATTTTGCACACCCTGCAAGCACGCCAACCCGGCATTGCCATCATCGACTCGATCCAGACGGTCTACTCGGACCAGCTCACCTCGGCCCCCGGCTCGGTAGCCCAAGTGCGCGAATGTGCAGCCCACCTGACCCGCACCGCCAAATCCACCGGCACCACCATCGTGCTGGTTGGCCATGTCACCAAAGAAGGGGCCTTGGCTGGCCCCCGCGTGCTGGAACACATGGTCGACACGGTGCTTTATTTTGAAGGCGACACGCATTCCAACTTCAGGTTGATCCGTGCCATCAAGAACCGCTTTGGCGCCGTCAACGAAATCGGCGTTTTTGCCATGACCGAAAAAGGCCTGAAGGGCGTGAGCAACCCGAGCGCCATCTTTTTGAGCCAGCACAGCGAACCCGTGCCGGGCAGCTGCGTGATGGTGACGCTGGAGGGCACGCGCCCCTTGCTGGTGGAGATTCAGGCCCTGGTGGACAGTGGCGGCCCCAGCCCGCGGCGGCTTTCGGTGGGGCTGGACCGTGACCGCCTGGCCATGCTGCTGGCGGTGCTGCACCGCCATGCGGGCGTGGCCTGCATGGACCAGGACGTTTTTGTGAACGCGGTGGGGGGGGTTCGCATCAGCGAGCCGGCGGCCGATCTGGCGGTGATGCTGGCCATCACCAGCAGCCTGCGCGGCAAGCCCTTGCCCAAAGGCTTCATCGCTTTTGGCGAAGTGGGTCTGGCCGGAGAGGTCCGTCCCGCGCCAAGGGGCCAAGACCGCTTGAAAGAGGCGGCCAAACTGGGCTACACCGTGGCGGTGGTGCCCAAAGCCAATGCGCCCAAAAAGAGCGACAAAAGCTTTGAAGGCTTGACCATCCACCCGGTCGAGCGCATCGAAGAGGCCATGCAGGTGGTGCGCGGTCTGGACTGAAAGGCCCACAAGGCACAACTCAGTGCACAACTCAAGGCACAATCTGCCCCCATGAATTTCAACAAACTACTGGCCCCTCTGGCCATCGTCGTCTTCACCGTTGGGGCCTGGCAAGCCTTTCAGTGGGCGGGTGTTGCTTTGGCGGCAGGCGGCGTGGTGATGTGGATCCTGCTGCACTTCACGCGCATGGTCACCATCCTGAAAAAGGCCGCCAACCGCCCCATCGGCCATGTGGCCAGCGCCGTGATGTTGAACGCCAAGCTGCAAAAAGGCGCGACCTTGATGCATGTGATCGCCATGACACGGTCTTTGGGCGCGCTGCAATCCGACAAAGACACCCAACCCGAGATTTACCGCTGGACCGATGCCAGCGAATCGCACGTCACGGCCACCTTTGTGGGGGGCAAACTGACCGAATGGGCACTGGAGCGCCCCGCACCTGAAAGCCAGGCCGACGCACCAGCCGGCACACTGCCCAACTAGACATCCCTGAAGGTCTTTTTCGCCACCTGGGGCGCCAGACCTTAAAATTGCTTTTTACCTTTTCAAGCCCCCCTTCAAAGGACACTTTCATGAGCGTAGTCATTCCCTCCATGTCAGACCGTGACGGCAAAATCTGGATGGATGGCCAGATGGTCGATTGGCGCGACGCCAAGATCCACGTCCTGAGCCACACCCTGCACTACGGCTGCGGCGCATTTGAAGGCGTGCGCGCCTACAAAACCGGCCAAGGCACCGCCATCTTTCGCCTGGAAGAGCACACAGAGCGGCTGTTCAACAGCGCCAAAATTCTGCGCATGGCCATTCCGTTCACCAAAGACCAAGTCAAAGAAGCCCAGCGCGCCGTGGTCCGAGAAAACCATCTGGAAAGCGGCTACATCCGCCCCCTGACCTGGATCGGCGACAAAAAGCTGGGTGTGAGCCCGAAGGGCAACACCATCCATTTGATGGTGGCCGCCTGGACTTGGGGCGCCTACCTGGGCGAAGAAGGCATGAAGCGCGGCATCCGCGTCAAGACCAGCAGCTACACACGCCACCACGTCAACATCACCATGACGCAGGCCAAGGCGGTGAGCAACTACACCAACTCGATCCTGGCCAACATGGAAGTGACCGACGAGGGCTATGACGAAGCCTTGCTGCTGGACACCTCGGGCTTTGTGTCTGAGGGCGCTGGCGAAAACATCTTTGTCGTTAAGGACGGTGTGATCTACACCCCTGACTTGTCGGCTGGCGCCCTGAACGGCATCACCCGCAACACGGTGTTCCACATCGCCAAGGATCTGGGCCTGGAAATCGTGCAAAAGCGCATCACCCGCGACGAGGTGTACATCGCCGACGAAGCCTTCTTCACCGGCACCGCCGCCGAGGTCACGCCAATTCGTGAACTCGACCGCATCGAGTTGGGCAAGGAAGGCTATGTGGGCAGCCGCGGCCCCATCACCGAAAAAATCCAGACCGCGTTCTTTGACATCGTCAACGGCCGCAACCCCAAATACGCCCACTGGCTGACTTTGGTTTAAGGACCGTGAACATGAGCACCCCTGTTGAACTGCTGGCCACCGACCTGAACCCCCAAGGCGGTGTGTTTTGCCCCAGCCCCAAAGCCGACATGAAGCTCTGGAACAGCCACCCCAAGGTTTATTTGGACATCACCAAAACCGGTGAAGCCAGGTGCCCTTATTGCGGCACCGTTTACAAACTGAAAGCCGGGGAGGTGGTGGGACACCACCACTAAAGGCTTGCATTCACCACCATGGTGATGCGCCCAAAATGCAGCGCGCCTTCAGGTGTTCGCTGCATTTTTTTTGCCCTTGCTTTCCGCATAGCTGCCCCTGCAAGCCGCTCGACCAGGTTAAGAAGTAGCGCCTCAGGCGGCCCCGGTTTGCCGGGCATGCACCCTGGACGCCAACGCCACCAGCAGCAGCACCGGCAAACCCATCCAGGCGGTGGCCGTGAAGAAGCTGGCATAACCATAGGCATCGACAAACTCCCCCGAAAACCCTGCCACGAACTTCGGCAGCAGCAGCATCATGGAGCTCAGCAAAGCGTATTGCGTGGCCGAATAGCTGATGTTGGTGAGCGATGACAAATAAGCAATGAAGGCAGCCGAGGCGATACCGCTGGCCAGGTTGTCAGCCGAGATGACCCATATCAGGGCGCTCACGTTGTGCCCCACCCCGCTCAGCCACACAAACAGCAAGTTGGTGCCCGCGCTGAGCACCGCGCCCAGCATGAGGATTCGCATGACACCCCATCGCGCCGAGAGCACACCCCCCACAAAGGCACCCACCAGCGTCATGACCACACCATAGACTTTGGTCACACTGGCCACTTCGGTTTTGGTGAAACCCATGTCGACATAAAACGGGTTGGCCATGATGCCCATCACCACATCGCTGATGCGGTACACCGCGATCAGGCCCAGCAACCAAAGTGCTTGCCAGCGGTAGCGTTGCCAGAAGTCGGCAAATGGTTCCACCAGTGCGCCTTGCAGCCATTCGGCCAAGTTGCGCGCTGGCTTCAGTGGCGCGGTCACCGGCTCGGGTGAGCCCAGCACCATGAGCATGCCCGGCAGCATGCTGGCCGCCATGACCAGATAAGCCGTTTGCCAGGCCACCTGGGCATAGCCCGAGGCCTGGTCGCCCTGGGCCCACGCAGCGATCCACAGCACGCCAGCACCCGCCCAGATCATGGCCAGGCGATATCCAGTCTGGTAACTGGCCGCCAGTACGGCCTGGGCGTTCACCTCGGCCGACTCGATGCGATAGGCATCGAGCGCAATGTCTTGCGTAGCCGATGCCACCGCCACCGCCAAAGCACAGGCCACCAAGGGCCCCAGCAGCTGTGAAGGGTCGTTCAGGGCCATGCCCACCAGACCGACCGCGATGACGATTTGCGACAGCAGCAACCAGCTGCGCCGCCGCCCCAGTTGCCGTGTGAGCCAGGGAAGGGGCATGCGGTCCACCAACGGCGCCCACATCCACTTGACGCCGTAGGCCAGACCCACCCAGCTCAGATAACCAATGGTGCTGCGGTCGATGCCCGCCTCGCGCAGCCTGAAGCTGAGCGTGCCCAGCACCAGCAGCAGGGGCAGACCTGCCGAAAAACCCAGCGCCAGCATGCGCAAGCTGGCGGGTTGCACATACAGGCGCAATGCCTCGCGCCAGGTGCGCACCGTGTTCGGCGATGGAGAAGCTGCGGGATGGGTCGCTGTGGGGGTGGTGGGGGGTGCGGTATCGGCCATGCAGCGATTATCGGACCCTTGCGCACGGGTCAGGCTATCTTGAACTTGGGCAAATCGCTATCATTTGCGAATCATGTGCTTTATCTGCAACTTCAAAACCCAGCCTGACGATGCCAAAGCATCGGCTCACGCATCCCCTCGCTGGCAAGCCCGGCGGGCTTTCATGCTGGCTGCGGGTGCCACAGCGGCCGGCTCGGCCTTGGCCCAGGTAGACGTGGGTTCATCGTCTGGCTTGCGCAAACTGGTGCCAGCCGAAACGCTGGAAACCTCGGCCAGGCAACAGTATTCGCAGGTTCTGGCAGAGGCCAGAGCCAAGGGTGCGCTGGCCCCCGATGGCAACCCACAACTGCAACGCCTGCAAACGATCGCGCAAAAACTCATTCCGCATACGGCCCAATGGAACCCCCGCTCACGCGACTGGAAGTGGCAAGTCAACCTGATCGGCAGCCAGCAGATCAACGCCTGGTGCATGCCGGGCGGCAAGATTGCTTTTTACACCGGCATCCTGGACAAATTGAAGCTGACCGATGACGAGGCGGCCATGATCATGGGCCACGAGATGGCGCATGCCCTGCGCGAGCACGCCCGCGAACGGTTGGCCAAAAGCCAAGCCACCAGCATCGGTTTGTCGATTGCATCGCAACTGCTGGGCCTGGGTTCTTTGGGCGATGTCGCTGCCAATTTGGGCACCCAGTTGCTCACCCTGAAGTACAGCCGCGACGACGAAACCGAGTCGGATTTGGTGGGCCTGGAAATCGCCGCTCGAGGTGGCTACAAGCCCGAAGCCAGTGTCAGCCTATGGCAAAAAATGCAGTCGGCCAGCAGCAATGGCAGCCCGTCATTCCTGTCCACCCACCCCAGTGGGGCCAACCGCATTCAGGAACTCGAGGCCAACCTGCCCAAGGTGCAAACCCTGTACCAGCAAGCCCTCAAAGGCTGAGGGCGCCAGCACTTTCAGGTGCCGCCGACATAAGGGTTGGACTGGCGTTCACGGCCAAAGGTGCTTTCGGGGCCATGGCCAGGAATGAACACCGTGTCATTGCCCATGGGCCACAGGCGCTGGGTGATGCTGGCGATCAAATCGTCGTGGTTGCCTTGCGGAAAGTCGGTTCGGCCAATGCTGCCTGCAAACAGCACATCCCCCACAAAGGCACGTTTGATCTCCGGCGAATAAAACACCACGTGACCAGGCGTGTGCCCCGGGCAGTGGCGCACCTGCAAGGTGTGCGCACCCAGCGTGACGGTGTCGCCATCGGCCAGCCAACGCGTGGGCTTGAAAACCCGAGCCGGCGGAAAACCATAGGCCGAGGCCGCTTGCGGCAAACCGTCAATCCAGAACTGGTCGGCCGGGTGCGGGCCGATGATGGGCAGGCCCCCCAGTTGTTCGGCCAGATCAGCCGTGCCCGAGGCGTGGTCCAGATGACCATGGGTGATCCAGATCTGCTCCAGGCTTAGGCCGTGTTGCTTCACGGCGCCCAAAATCAAATCCAGGTCGCCCCCCGGATCAACCACAGCAGCCTGAAGCGTCTGATCGTCCCAGACCAGGGAACAGTTTTGCTGGAAGGGGGTGACGGGGATGGTTTGGTATTTCAGCATCCCTCGATGGTAAGGGACTTGACAACAAAGTTTTGAACTCGGACTTGGGTCGCACTAGTCTCGATTTTCCGGGATGAACTCCTCCAAGTTGATTGAAGTCTAGGGATTGGTCCGCCGTTCTCTGCTCTTTTTTAGTTATTGAGGGTCGGTTGTGCAGCGATTGCAGTCTTACGCTGGGTTTGTGCAAGAGACCGGAATTGCCCCAACCGGCCTGTCGCTTGCAAGTTCGGTCTGGCCTGCCAGGTCAGCGGCTAGTTCCCTCACCCTTAGGGCTTACCAGCCATAATTTCTACACGAATGCTGAATCCTATCGTCAGGCAAGAATGAATTTTTTAGTGTTTAAAAATTGCACGAAAATACCAAAATATTTACAAATGAGTTCGTCTACGTGAGCCAATTGATCCATGTTCCTGTTTCAACGATCGTTTCACTCACTGCCGAGCGTGCTGTAGAGCTTATGGGTGGAATATTGAAAGCGGAGTCAAACTACGCCAAGCTCAATCCGTCCGTCGTCACTATTTCTAGCCGACTGACCGTCGCAGACGGTGGCATCGACGCCGAAATCGATGTACCACCCAATACTCAAATCCCAACAGATTGTTTCTTTGCTGCCGGTTTGACAGGGATACAGTTGAAGTCCGGTACATCGTTCAAGCCTTGGACCAACGGTTCCATTCGTGGCGAATTAGTTAACGGCAAAGGGACGCTATTTCCGGAGGTGGCGCGTCTGATCAAGAGAATGGGGCGCTATGTCGTCGTCTGCACGGGACACGACCTCACACCCCAACAACGGAATGACGCCTGCGAGCAAATTGTCACAGTGCTCGAATCCTTAGGTGTCGCGGACTATCGCAACCTTGTTGACGTGTTGGGTGCGAGCCAGCTGTCGAACTTTGCAGAGCGTTACCCTGGCATCGCGGCACAGCTGACCTATGACTCTATTCAGGAGGCTTGGGTACTTGACGAATGGGATCGCGATGCCCATATGGCCAGTTCATTCAAGCCGGCGCCAGCTCAAACTGAACTGATCGACCTGATTCGATCAGGCGTCGAAGGCGATGCCAAGCATATTCGAGTGCTAGGGGAGCCTGGCATAGGCAAGACGCGCATGGTCCTGGAGGCGTTGAGGGCGCCGCATATTGCCCCCTCGGTTCTCTACTTGTATCACGGCTCCAAGTTCGTTCAGACGGCGCTGTTCAGGCAACTGCTTCGGGTCGGCTGGACGAAGCCTCTCGTACTAGTGCTCGATGACCTATCCGAATCGGAGATGTCTGAAGTCTGGCGGCATCTGAAGACCCTCTGTGGCGCGATGAAACTTGTCACTCTTGATCATGGGCGTTATGAAAGTCATGACGACGAAATTCTCCGCCTGTATGCCCCCCGTCTTCCAGACGAAACCATCCGGAGTATCTTGGCAGACCGGATCGGAGAGTCCCAGAGCCTTGAACGTTGGGTCACGATCTGCGAGGGCTCGCCACGAGTAGCACATGCCGTTGCAGAGAATCTTCATGCGAATCCCACTGATTTGCTGCGTCCGCCGGCGACGGTTCCGCTGTGGACCAGGTTCTTGCACGGATATGGCACGCAAGAGGATGCGACGTCACGACAAGTCGACTGTGTGGCTCACCACCTCGCCTTGTTCAGCCGGTTCGGATTTGAAGATCCCGTATCAGATGAGGCTAACTACGTCGCGCAGTTGATTCACAAGGTTGATCCAACGATCGGCTGGGCCCGCTTTCAAGAGATTGTCCAGAGTCTTCGGGCTCGACGCGTCCTGCAAGGCAGCACGACGCTGTTTTTTGTACCCAAGGCGCTTCACATCGTCCTTTGGAAACAGTTCTGGACACGCTATGGGCGCGGGTTCGACTTTGTCGCCACTTTCGAATCCATGCCTTCATCGCTCCATGCCTGGTTTTTGAACAAATTCAGATTCGCTGGCGGCAAAGACACAGCATTTGTTGTTGACGAGATTCTTAAGCCAGACGGCGTCTTTTCCTCTCACGACATGCTGACCTCGTCTACCGGATCGCAATTCCTGTCGACGCTCGCTGAGGCCAATTCCTCTGCTGTCCTACGTCTGCTTGAGAGCACGATCGGCAACTGGCCTGACGCCGATCTTGCGGAGTTCAAGTCAAACCGCCAGAACATCGTCTGGGCACTTGCGAAGATTGCTGTTTGGCCGCTGCTAACAGTGCGGGCCTTAGGCCTGCTGTCCCGGCTTGCTGTCAATGAGAACGCCGACTTTTCCAATAATTCGACTGGCACACTGGTGAACCTGTTTCGCATTGGTCCCGAAGCCGCTGCGACCGAGGCGAGTCCGGAGCAAAGGCTGCCGGCCTTGCTTGCGCTCCTGAGAGGAAGCACCGATGCTGAACGTCTGCTCGGTTTGAAGATACTGGACTCGACCTTGGACACGCGCGGTATGGGCTTTCGAACTGTGGGGCCGGAATACCAGGGGCTACAGGAGCGAGCCAAGCTTTGGATTCCATCAACTTACGGCGAATGGCGGCAGGCACACCTTTTGTACTTCCAAACCCTGATCAACGAGTCTTCGGCTTGGCCTGCAGCCCTCCGACCGCAAGTCTGTTCGGCGCTGCTCAAAGCAGTTGAACATCAGATCCGCACTCCACCATGCACAGAGCTTGCCCTGCAGGTACTGGAGAAACTAGCCTCCGACAGCGCCATGATCCCAAGTCAGCTGAACAAGTTTTTTTGGCACTGGACGGAATATTGCGAGGACGAGCAGCACGGTGAAATAGGGATTCGAATCAAGCGTCTCGCCCGCCGGTATACGCGCCAGGATCTGACCAGCCGTTTCCAGAGATACGTCCTTGATGTTGATCGGCTTGAGTGGGAGGAAGAGTATCGAGATCGGCGTGATCGGCCGGCTTCCCATGCGAAGGCGCTGGTTGCAGCGCTCGCGCAACGAATCGCGGCGAAACCGCATCGCCTCAGTGAGATTTCTCACCTTCTGACCATATCGAGTCATGGACCGGCGCTTTTGTATTTCGGGGAGCAACTAGCTGCGAGCGACGTGCAGCGCGTCCTGTTTCCTTTGCTCACAGACATCGCTCGGAGTTGCGGCAACGTCACCTGTCTGCACGGCTATTTGACTGGCATCAAAGCACAGTCATTCGGGCAGTTTGAGTTGTGGCTTCTAGAAATGTTGAACAGCAGCGATACGGCTATCCTGGGCGCGGAGATGACTTTGCGATCCGGCTACAACGAAAGCGCATTCAACCGCTGTCTCGATGCCCTTGAGAAAAAATGGATCGAGCCTACGCTGTTTGGGGCGTTGCAGTTCGGCAGGGCGTTGGATTCAGTGCCAACAGAAAAAGCAGAGCGCCTATTCAGGCTAATTCGACAGCGAGAGATACCGGAAGCTCTGCAGCTGTTGATTGGGTTGATGAGTTCCATGTCGTCGGAGCGACCCATGCCCTGCGGCCCAGACTTCGCCTTCGATGTCGCACGACATGCGATTCCCCTTTTACGACACCCAGGACAATCCTTTGGGTTTAATTGGAAACGCGTTTGCTCAAGGTTGGTCAAATCCAATGTTGAGTTCGCAGCGCCCTTGCTTGATGCGCTCCTCACTACCATGGGCGAGCAATACCAGCTGAGCTATGACCATGACGTCGAAGCGTTAAGCAATGAGTTGGTCAGTATCGACCCTGAAGGCGCCTGGCAGGTCACTGCAAACCACTTCGAGGCTACATTGCCAAAATGGCGGAGCGACGTGTACAACTGGCTGAAGGGTGGCATCCGTTCGTTTAGGGAGGGAGTGCAGCGCAGCCCCATTGCGAACTTGCCGGAGGTCAGCATTTTGGGTTGGATCGAGTCCGACCCCGACGGTCGAGCTGCTTTGATCGCACATGCGACGCTTCCTACGCTCGACGACGAGGGCGGCTTACTGACTCGGCAATTGTTGACACGGTATGGGCATATTGATGGCGTACGTTCCGGGATAAGCGCCTCATTTCACTCCGGATCATGGGTAGGTCCGACGAGCCAACATCTGAAGCACCAGAGAGACATCCTGCGGCGCTGGCTTACAGCGGGATTCGATTTCCAGGTCGCGCAATGGATAGAAACCGAGATCGAACAATTCGACCGGGAAATTCAAAGAGAAGAAATCAACGAGGAGCGCGATCGCTTCGACTAATACATGCGGGCCATCGCCGCAAGCCCTGGTCAACAGTCAACGTCACGTTTCGCGGGGAGCAGCCTCTCGATTCGCAAATCTGACAGACCGCACCCAGCCTCAAACGGTCATAAAACTGAATGACTCAGGCCTGCTTAGATCTCAAGCCATTTGCCTTGTAAACCAACGCTGTTTTAAACATTGCCCTCAAATTAATTGAGAGTCTGTCTATCCTCAGCGCTGTAATTCGACACTTTGACAAAGATTTTTGGCCCGATTTCGTCTTTTTTAGAAGAAGCCGAGCTCTAAACTTTGTTATCAGATGCCTGTTATTTGCTGGATGTCTCAGCTGCCGCGAATGAGCGCCAGTTCCTTTTCGGCGATATCCAAGCGGACCATGCCTTTGGCCACCAGAATTTGGGCCAGTTGATCAACCTCATGGCCCACCGCACCGGCCATCATGGCGATGTTGTGCGAGTGCAGGGACATGTGGCCCTTCTGGATGCCGGTGGTGGCCAACGCCTTGATGGCGGCAAAGTTTTGTGCCAATCCGACCGCAGCGATGATGCGGGCCAGTTCACTGGCCGATTGAACATTGAGAATCTTCAAGGCGGTCTTGGCCATGGGGTGCAGCTTGGTGGCGCCGCCAATCAAACCAACCGCCATGGGCACTTCAATCGAGCCGGCGAGGTGGCCTTCGTTGGTGACTTCCCAGCGGGTCAGGCTGGTGTATCGCCCATGGCGTGAGGCGTAGGCGTGTGCGCCCGATTCAACCGCACGCGTGTCATTGCCTGTGGCCAACACCACGGCGCTGATGCCGTTCATGATGCCCTTGTTGTGCGTGGCTGCACGGTAGGGGTCTGCTTCGGCAAAGTGATACGCCAGCAACATGCCATCACGCACGTCTGCACCCCCGATGTCTTCGCTGCGCCAGACACAGCGCGCACGGGCCAGTCGATGGTCCGCCAGGTTGGACAAGATGCGCAGGTAGGTGCGCCCACCCGTCCACTGCGCAATGAAAGGTGCCAGTTTTTCAGCCATGGTGTTGACCGCGTTGGCCCCCATGGCATCCAGGGTGTCCACAATGATGTGGGTGATCACCATGGGGCCTGAAAGCGTATCAATCACGCGTACCTCCAGCTCTCGGAACCCGCCCCCCAGCTTGATGAGCATCGGGTCGCAGGCATCGCAAATCAGGCGAATGTCTTCTTTGCGCTCCAGGATGGCCATTCGGGCGTGGTACGGGTCTGACACCTGCACCAATTGAATCTGCGCGATCATGCGCGTGCCCGACATCGAGGTGATGAAGCCCCCATTGTCATAAGACTGGCGGGCCGCATTGCAGACCGCCGCCACCACCGAGGACTCTTCGGTGGCCATGGGCACCAGCACATCGCGACCATCGACCTTCATGTTGGTTGCAATGCCCACGGGAATGGTCATCGTGCCCAGAAAGTTCTCGATCATGTGGTTGCCGATTTCCTGATCGAGGTTGCCGGAGTTGCCCATCAAGGCGCGCTCGGTGTCGTTCAGGCCCGCCATGTCGGCAATCAGCGCAATTCGCTCATCGACAGATTTTTTATGAAATCCACTGATACGGCTGGAATAGTTGGCGTTGTTCATGTCAGTCTTTCATTTTTTAAATGTCAGTGCTTGCCCAGACAAGCCTCACGCACGCTCGGATCGTTGGCAATGTCTTTGGCGGCATCAGCGCCCGGGCGATGGTCAAAATTCGTTAAGGGGATCGTACGCCAAACCACCGGCTATGGGCGATCGAAACAAGTGCTGGACAGCTGCAATTCGGCGCTTCACGACCGCTAGTTCTGACGCGATTGACTATCCGCCTGGGTGTACAGTCTGCGCAGTCGGCGCCCCTTCATCTTCTGCCTTTGCGCTGCAACGATTGCTCTTTTGCTTCCCTTACATTCCGGCTACCTGACCAAACAGGAAACCATCGCGGTGCCCGGCGCGGATGACCTGCTGATTTGCTCCCTGCTCGACAAGAACCAGTTTTATGACCCGCTGGACGAGGCCCTGAATTTGGGCATTTCTTCAGCCACCTGGCCTTTGTTCGGCCTGTTATGGCCTTCGGGTATGCAAATGGCCGAACGCATGGCAAACCGGCCTGTGACGGCCGAGCGCATTCTGGAAATTGGCTGCGGCCTGGGGCTTTCAAGCCTGGTGGCACACCGGCGCGGCGCCAATGTCACAGCCAGCGACTGCCACCCCTTGACACGCACCTTTCTCGATGAAAACACCCGCTTGAACGGTCTACCTCCCATGGCTTATCGCCATGGCTTGTGGGGCACGGCAGCACTTCGCGAAGATGGGTCGCCCGTGCTCACTTCGGCCCATGACGCAGGTGTGAGTGGCTTGTTTGACCTGATCGTGGGCAGCGATATCTTGTACGAGCGCGACGACGAAGGCACACTGGCCAGCTTCATCCATGCCCATGCTGCAGTGGCCTCCGAAATTTGGGTGGTCGACCCCAACAGGGGCAACCGCAGCGCATTTCACAAACACATGGCACGCGTGGGCTTTTCGATTCAGGAACAAGTGCTTGACCAGTCTGCACAAGAAAATTTGCCCGCCTACAAAGGCCGAATGCTGACCTACACCCGGGGTTAAAGCATGCCGATGACAAGCAAGCCAACGCCCCCTCATTGATGGCGTGAAGTCAACTCGTTCTGCTGGCGAGCAACTGCGCGTTTAAAAGTCGAGGTCGTATTCGACCGTGATGGGTGCGTGGTCAGAAAACTTTTCATCCTTGTAGATCGACTCACTTCGGGCTTTGTCTGCCAGAGCAGGGGTGGCCAGGTGGTAGTCGAGGCGCCAACCCACGTTTTTGGCGTAGGCCTGGCCCCGGTTGCTCCACCAGGTGTAGCAAGCCTCTGTGGTGTCGGGTTTCAAGTGGCGGTAGACGTCAACCACACCGCCCTCGGTGGTGAGCTGGGTCATCCAGTCGCGCTCTTGAGGCAGAAAACCGCTGTTTTTCTGGTTGCTGCGCCAGTTTTTCAGGTCGGCCTGCTGGTGCGCGATGTTCACATCACTGCACACAATGAACTCCCTCTCAGCCTTGAGGCCCATGAGGTGGGGGTACATCTTGTCCAGAAACCGGAACTTGGCTTCTTGCCGCTCAGGCCCCGACGAGCCACTGGGGAAATAGCTGCTGATCACGGACAGCTTGCGCGCGGGGGTGTCAAAGCGCAACTCCACATAACGACCCTCGGCATCGAACTCGCCGCCATCAAAGCCCACCACCACATCGCTCGGTTCGTGGCGGGTGTAAACGCCAACGCCCGAATAGCCTTTCTTTTCAGCAAACTGGAAATGTCCTTTCAGGCCCGCCAAGTCTTCGAATTTACCGGCCACATCAGCGGCCTGAGCTTTGACTTCTTGCACACAAATACAATCGGGCCTGGCTTGCGCCAACCAGGCTTCGAGCCCTTTGGTCGAAGCAGAACGAATGCCGTTCAGGTTAAGGCTGGTGAGTTTGAACAAGGATTTCCCCATGGTGACTAAACAGGCAAGCAGCGCCGAAATGCAGGCGCTGGCTCAGGAATTTGTGCAGTTTGCGGTCGACTCGGGCGTGCTGCGCTTTGGCGAATTCAAGACAAAAGCCGGGCGCATGAGCCCTTACTTTTTCAATGCCGGTCTGTTCGACGACGGCGCCAAGCTGAGTCGATTGGCCCAATTCTATGCAAAAGCTTTGCTGGCCAGCGGCATCGAGTTCGACATGATCTTTGGCCCCGCTTACAAGGGAATACCGCTTGGGGCCGCCGTGGCTGTCGAGTTGGCCCGCTTGGGCAAGAACGTGCCGTTTGCCTACAACCGCAAAGAAGCCAAAGACCATGGCGAAGGCGGCAGCCTGGTGGGCGCGCCGCTGAAAGGCCGTGTGCTCATCGTCGACGATGTGATGAGTGCGGGCACCGCCGCCCGCGAGTCGATTGCCTTGATTGAGGCAGCAGGTGCTACACCGCACGCCATCGCCATTGCACTGGACCGCCAGGAAATGGCCACCGAAAAGCAGCCCGATGGCTCGGTGCAAGACGTGCCCCACAGCGCCGTGCAGTATGTGCGCAACACACTGGGCATGCAGGTCTGCACGATCGCGCAACTGTCGGATTTGCTGGCTTATTTATCGAACCAGACCGGCAGCACGCTGGCGCAGCACCTGCCCAAAGTCCAAGCCTACCGGGACCGTTACGGCGTTTGATGGGCGCTCCCTGCAGGGGTGGGAACCACCTGCTTGGCCCTTGACGCCGTCAGTGAGGTGCCTTGGTTTGAACCGGTTATCATGATCGGCCAAGCCACAAAATATTGCATTGTGAAATTGAAGTCTATCGCCCTGGCGGCATGTTTGCTGATCGCCACCTCCTCCCTCCTTGCTGCGCCTGAAGATGACCCGGCAGCAGGTGTCAAGCGCGCGTCGGAACTTGCCAGCTTGATGCAGTTGGGCGAGCAGATGAAGACCAGTGTGGGCGAAAAAACCAACCAGATGCTGGGCAAGGCCATGATGCTGCTGGGCGTGCCCTACAAGCGCGGCGGCAGCACGTCCGAAACGGGCTTTGACTGCAGCGGATTCGTTCGCCACATCTACGAAACATCGATTGGTCGATTGCTGCCAAGGCGTGCAGAAGAGCAAGCCACGGTGACCGACAAAATCGACCGAAGCGAACTCAACCCGGGTGACCTGGTTTTTTTCAACACCATGCGCCGCACCTTCAGCCATGTGGGCATTTACCTTGGCGATGGGAAGTTCATCCACGCGCCGAGCGTTGGAAAAGCCGTGCGTGTCGATGACCTGCGCACGGCCTACTGGACAAAACGCTTCACGGGTGCCCGCAGGGTCCAGGAAACACAAACACCTGAGACGGCCAACCGCTGAACCATGACACAGGCTTGGGCACTTGCGCCCAAGCTGCAAGCCACAAACAAAAAGGGTGTCCGAGGACACCCTTTTTTGTGAAGAGCGGGTCGCTGAAACCCGCCTGTCAAACCAAAGATCAGGCCTTGATTTTGGCTTTCGACATGGCAGCTTTCACCGAAGCTTCGGCTTGGGCAGACACGGACTTGAGGTTGGCTTCTGCGCTGTCAGCGGCTTGCTTGACCACTTTTTTCAGGGCTTCGGTGGCTGTCTGGCTGGCTTCGAATGCGGTCTTGAAAGCGGCCACAGCAGCATCGGAGCCGGCAGGGGCGTTTTTCAGGCTGCTTTCAACCAAGCTTTTGACCGCTTTTTCGGACTCGGCCATTTTGCCTTCGACGGCTTTGCTGAAATCGGCGCCAGTGCTGTTGGCGATGTCAGCCAAGTGACGGCCATAAGAAACCGACTTTTCGAATGCGGGCTGCATCAGGGCGGCTTGCACGGCCAGCAGGTCTTGCGGCGACTTGGCAGCCATCAAGGCTTGCATGCCAGAGAAAGTCTCACCCACAGCGGCTTTGCCAGCGGCCATGTTGAGTTCGACCAGGCGCTCGAAACCGGCGAAGGCTTTTTGCGACAGGCCAGCGGCTGCGGTCAGGTTGGCTTGTTGGGAAGCGGAGAATTGTTCAGCGTTGAAGTTCATGGTGTGGTCCTTTGAAGAATTTGTTGCAATGCGGCAATTTGAACACTGCGCACTGGTCAAGGCAAGGGAAAACCCGCACTTTAGAGAGCACACTCCAATTACACTTGGCGCAATGGCCACGTCGGCCTGAACACCCTTTACATATGGAATTTCTCAGTCTGCTGCTCATTCTGGCCACGGGCATCCACTGGCTCAACACCCAAGGCCAGCGCAAGCGCACCGCCTTGTTGGCCGAGCAGTTGCGGCCTTACCAAATCGAAAAGCACATGGAGCAGCTCACTGGCGCTTACATGCGTGCACTGGGCGAAACAGAGCCTGAGCGGCAGCTGCAAATTCTGCAACTGCAAGAGCAGGCCGAACAGCAGCTGGCCTCCGAGTCCCAGAACCTGGCCCGTGAATTTGCCAAACTGCCAGCGCCCTTGACGCGAGCATTCAAGGTGGCGCTGCCATTCATTGACCAGCTGTCGCCCAAAGCCAGCTTTGACATGCGCCGCATGCTGGAGGTGCACGCTGAAGGCATACAGCGCACGGTGAACAACCTTCAAGACTTTTCGCCCAAAGAGCGTTCGTTCCGAATGATGGGCGAGATGTTCCTGATGCAACACAGCTGCCACTGGTTTTGCAAATCTAAGACCATCGCCTCGGCCCGCATGCTGACCCAACACCAGACCCGCTACGAGCAAGCCCTGGATGGGGTCGCCCCAGAAACCCGCAAGGCTTATCTTGCCGTGGTTCAGGGCTGAGCAGCCTGGCCAGCCGGCGCTGGCGGCTGCCAACGCCCATCACCTGCCTTAACGCGCCAAAGCGGTCAGCGCAGCTTGCGCAATGCTGTCGGCGTCCACCGCAAAGAAGCGGCGCAGCGCCGCACGCGTGTCACTGCGGCCAAAGCCGTCGGTGCCCAGCGTGCTGTAGCGGCGGCCTTCTGGCACAAAGGCGCGAACGCTTTCAGGCACCGCACGCACATAGTCGGTGGCTGCGATCACCGGGCCATGGGTGGCCGACAACAGCCGCATCAGGTGGCTGCTGGTGCCGGTTTCATCGGCCATGCCGTCGCGCGCGAGTTCGCTCCAGCTGGTGATGCTCAGCACCTCCACGCCCACCCCTTGCGCAGCCAGTTGGTGAGCGGCCTTGATGACCTCGTTCAGGATAGCCCCAGAGCCGAGCAAGGTCACGCGCTGCGCGGCACCGTCTTGCGGACCGTACACCCCAAATCGATACCCCCCACGCAGCACATCGGCCTCCACGCCCGCAGGCAAATCAGGCTGGGCGTAGTTCTCGTTCATGAGGGTGACGTAATAAAACACATCGGCTTGCTGCTCGACCATCTCGCGCATGCCTGCGTCCAAAATGACCGCCAACTCGCCCGAAAAAGCCGGGTCGTAGGCTTTGCAATTGGGGATGGTGGCCGCCACCAGGTGGCTGCTGCCGTCCTGGTGTTGCAAGCCCTCGCCCCCTAAGGTGGTGCGGCCGGATGTAGCCCCCAACAAAAAGCCCCGTGCCCGTTGGTCGGCAGCCGCCCAGATGGCATCGCCCACGCGCTGAAAACCGAACATCGAGTAATAGATATAAAACGGCAACATGGCCAGCCCGTGCACGCTGTAGCTGGTGGCCGCTGCCGTCCAGCTGGCAATCGCACCTGCCTCGCTGATGCCTTCTTCCAAAATCTGGCCATCGGTGGCTTCGCGGTAACTGAGCACCGAGCCAATGTCTTCGGGCGCGTAACGCTGACCCACGCTGCTGTAAATGCCAACCTGCTTGAACAGGTTGGCCATGCCGAAGGTCCGGGCCTCATCGGCCACGATGGGCACGATGCGCGGGCCCAGCTGGCGGTCCTTCAGCAGGTTGCCCAGCATGCGCACAAAGGCCATGGTGGTGCTCATCTCTTTGCCGTCGGCCTGCAGTGCAAACTGACCGTAGCTGGCCAAGGCGGGCACGGGCAAGCGGTCACACAAGGTCTCGCGTTTGGGCAAGCTGCCGCCCAGGTGCGCGCGGTGTTCGCGCAGGTAACGCATCTCTGCGCTGTCATCAGCGGGTTTGTAAAAGCTCAGCCCCTTGACCTGCTCGTCACTCAGAGGCAAGTCAAAGCGGTTGCGGTAGTCAATCAGGTCCTGCTCGTCAAACTTCTTCTGGCTGTGCGTGGTCATCTTGCCTTGGCCTGCACTGCCCATGCCAAAGCCTTTTTTGGTGTGCGCCAGGATCACCGTGGGCTGGCCCTGATGCGCTGCAGCGGCTGCGTAAGCGGCGTGGATTTTCACGATGTCATGGCCACCGCGTTTGAGGCGGTCGATCTGCTCATCGGTCATGCCCTGAGCCAGGCGCGCCAGTTCTTCGTTCTGGCCGAAAAAGTTGTCCCGGTTGAAGCGCCCGTCCTTGGCGGCAAAGGTCTGCATCTGGCCATCTACCGTGTTGGCAAAAGCGCGCAGCAAGGCGCCCGTGGTGTCACGCGCCAACAAGCCGTCCCAGTCGCTGCCCCACACCAGTTTGATCACTTTCCAGCCTGCGCCGGCAAACAGTTTTTCCAGCTCGTCAATGATGCGGCCATTGCCGCGCACCGGGCCGTCCAGTCGCTGCAAATTGCAGTTCACCACCCACACCAGGTTGTCCAGCTTTTCGCGAGCGGCCAGGGTCAGTGCGCTCATGCTTTCGGGCTCGTCCATCTCGCCGTCACCAAACACGCCCCACACTTTGCGGGCGCTGCAGTCCTGCAACTGGCGGTTCGTCAGGTAGCGCATGAATCGGGCGTGGTAGATCGAACTGATCGGCCCCAGCCCCATCGAGCCGGTGGGAAACTGCCAGAAGTCGGGCATCAGCCAGGGATGCGGGTAGCTTGATAAACCGCGCGCGCCATCCGCAGATGCAGTGATTTCCTGGCGGTAGTGCATCAGGTCCGCCTCGCTCAGGCGGCCTTCCAAAAAGGCGCGGGCGTAAACGCCCGGCGCGCTGTGCGGCTGAAAGAACACCAAATCGCCCCGATGCTGCTCGTTGCGCGCATGAAAGAAATGGTGAAACCCGGTCTCGAACAAATCGGCCACGCTGGCGTAACTGGCGATGTGCCCGCCCAGCTCGCCATACGCCTGGTTGGCGCGCACCACCATCGCCAGCGCGTTCCAGCGCATGATGGCCACGAGCCGCTCTTCGGTCGCCAGATCACCCGGAAACACTGGCTGCTCGTCTACTGCGATGGTGTTCATGTAGGGTGTGTTGAGCTCTGGCTGCCAGCCGGTGCGCTGCTGCCGGGCCACAACGGCCAACTCATCGAGAATTTGTCGCGCGCGCGCCGAACCTTGTGTGTCGATCAGGGACAACAAGGCTTCGCGCCACTCGGCGGTCTCTTCGGGGTCGATGTCGTGGGTCTTGATCATCGTGCTGAGCAGGGGTTCATAAGGTGCATTCATTGGATTCACTGTACAGAGCCTGCGGGCGCATGTGCTGCCTATTTGCACCATGAATGACCCTGTTTAAAGCACAATATGCCGAATTAACCAAATAATCAGCACATGATTCTTGACACTGTGGATCTGAAAATACTCGACGAACTGCAGCGCGACGGGTCGCTGTCCAACGTGGCGTTGGCCAAACGCATTGGCCTGTCGCCCTCGCCCTGCCTGGCCCGCGTCAAGGCCCTGGAGTCGGGCGGCGTCATCCAGCGCTATGTGGCGCTTGCCAGCGCAGCGGCTTTAGGGCTGGGCCTGACGGTGTTCATCTCCATCAGCCTCAAGACCCAAAGCAAGGAAAACCTGGCCGACTTTGAAGCCCACATCGCGCGGCACGATGAGGTGATGGAGTGCTATTTGATGACCGGCGACAGCGACTACCTGCTGCGGGTGGCGGTGCGCGACATGGCGGCGCTGGAGCGCTTCATTTTGGAACAACTCTCACCGATTCCCGGCGTGGAAAAAATCCGCTCGAGCTTTGCGCTGAAACAGGTGCGCTACAAAACGGCGCTGCCGCTGGGTTTGGGGTGAAGGTAAGGGGCTTTCAGCCCTGCACCCGGGCTTTCAAATACGGCCCCACCATGTGGCGGCTGGTGCGTTGCAGGCCCATGAGCAAAGCGTGGTCGGCGTGGTTGCAGCCATAGCGGGTTTTCAGATCATGCTGCATCTGCGCCAGCAAATGCGCGGCCATTTCGGCATCGGCCAAGGCCCGGTGGGCGCGGCCTGACGACGGCAAATGGTGCAGCGCTGCCAGCGTGCCCAGCTTGTGGTTGGGCGCTTGCGGGTAAAGACGGCGCGACAGCAGCAATGTGCAGGCAAAGGCGTGCCCGCCGTCTTGCCCGCAACGGCCCAGCTCGGCCTGCCAAAACTTTTTGTCAAAGGCCGCGTTGTGCGCCACCATGGGCCGCCCGCCCACAAAGCGCGCTGCCTCGCGCATCACCTGCTCGGCCGCTGGTGCGGCCTGCACCATCTCGTTGGTGATGCCCGTCAGTTGGGTGATGAAAGGGTTCACCCGCACCCCGGCGTTCATCAGGCTTTGGTAGCGGTCCACCACTTGCCCGCCTTCGAGCATGACGATGGCTACCTCGGTGGCGCGGTCGCCCATATTGGGCGAGATGCCCGTGGTTTCGAAGTCGATGATGGCGATGGGGGACATGGGTGGCTTAGCGGAAAGCATTCGAGGTAACTGTTCAAGCTTATCCGAAGGCCCTGTCAACAGCGCTGCAAAGACCTGCACAATATGAAAGAACCATTATTCACTCACGCCCATGCACCCCGGCCCCATCATCTTCTGCGGCGACCCACACGGCCAATGGCAGCACATCATCGATGCCACCTTGCAAACCCACGCCCGCGCCGTCATCGCGCTCGGCGATCTGGAGCCGGCACGGCCGCTGCACATCGAGCTGGAAACCATTTGGGAGCGCGTCTGGTTCATCCACGGCAACCACGACACCGACCATGCGGACAACTTTGGCAACGTCTGGCACGACGATGTGAGCGATCGCAGCCTGCATGGCCGCGTGTTCACGCTGCCCTGCGGCACGCGCATCGCCGGGCTGGGTGGTGTGTTTCGCGGTGCGGTGTGGTACTGTTGCCGCCGACCGAAAACTGACCATCTAAACCTAGTAGTGCCGACTCAAAATTGACCAGGGTGTTCAACTGGCCTGCTGAAATATTCAGCAGGAGAGATAGAAGGTGATCACCATGGAAATGATAGGTAAGGTCAGGCGCATGAAGTTGCGCGAGCAACTCTCCAACAGCGAGATCGCCAAGCGCA
>NZ_NESK01000109.1 GCF_003063415.1 Limnohabitans sp. 2KL-17 | reverse complement strand
GAAGGCACTGATCGCATCCAAGGCACCACATGCGAACGACTTCACCAACCAGCGGGTGCGCAAGGGAGGTGAGGTTGACCCGGCCCTGCGCTCGAAGAATCGCAACAAGTCCAAGGTACGCGCCCGGGTGGAGCACGTCTTCGCAGTGGTCAAGCGGCTGTGGGGCTTCACCAAGGTGCGCTATCGCGGCCTGGCCAAGAACGCCACGCGCTCGTTCGTGGCCTTGGGTCTGGCCAACATCTACTTAGCGCGTGGACGCCGCATGGCATGAGTGCGTCTTCAGAGCGCGCAATGCGCGTGTCTGGCGTGAAAAGGCCAGAAATACGGGCCGAAATTGGGCCGCTTCGCCCATCACATCTCGCATCATGCAATCAACTAGCAACATATCGCTGAATTCGTTGGCTTGTTCAGCGTAGCCTTAACAGGCTGCTGAAATACCCCATTCGCGAGCGCAATTTCGCCCCGCATGGTTTTGATTTTTTTGATTTTCCTTTCGCATTCTGATATTCCCTTCGTTTTTTGTTCGCCTTGGCCCACTTGTAAGCC
>NZ_NESK01000108.1 GCF_003063415.1 Limnohabitans sp. 2KL-17 | reverse complement strand
AAAGTGATGTGCGCTGGTGTTCAGATGGCCTGGAGCTGTCATGCGACAACGGCGAGAAGGTGCGGGTGGCATTTGCGCTGGACTGCTGTGACAGGGAAATCATGAGCTGGGTGGCGACCACCAAAGGCATCGATGCGGCCTTGGTGGGCGATTTGATGATACAGGCGGTGGAGAACAGGTTTGGCCCGGATGGCAAGCCGCCAAAGACCATTGAATGGCTCACTGACAACGGCAGCTGTTACACGGCAGCCGAGACCAGGAGCTTTGCCAAGCAATTGGGACTCAAGCCAGTGACCACGCCAGTGACAAGCCCACAAAGCAACGGCATGGCCGAGAGTTTTGTGAAAACATTGAAGCGGGATTACGCCAAACTGGCAGAAAGGCCGGACTCACAAACGGTGATGGCGCAACTGCCCAAATGGTTCGATGACTACAATTCTTACCACCCGCACAGCGCATTGGGCTACGTGCCACCCAAGCTGTTCAGGGGAAAACGAGCGGCAAATTAAACATACCGGCGGTACTGGGTTACAGGGTCAAGACCAC
>NZ_NESK01000107.1 GCF_003063415.1 Limnohabitans sp. 2KL-17 | reverse complement strand
CGCATCGTGAAAAGGCTCTCGGTGAAGGTGTCAGCGCCGCGCATCATGTGTCCGTGTAGTTGCTCAACAATTAACGTTTCTCAGGGGCTCGGCGTGGACCTAAACATGGGAGTATTTCAGCAGCCTGTTAGGGCTACGCTGAACAAGCCAACGAATTCAGCGATATGTTGCTAGTTGATTGCATGATGCGAGATGTGATGGGCGAAGCGGCCCAATTTCGGCCCGTATTTCTGGCCTTTTCACGCCAGACACGCGCATTGCGCGCTCTGAAGACGCACTCATGCCATGCGGCGTCCACGCGCTAAGTAGATGTTGGCCAGACCCAAGGCCACGAACGAGCGCGTGGCGTTCTTGGCCAGGCCGCGATAGCGCACCTTGGTGAAGCCCCACAGCCGCTTGACCACTGCGAAGACGTGCTCCACCCGGGCGCGTACCTTGGACTTGTTGCGATTCTTCGAGCGCAGGGCCGGGTCAACCTCACCTCCCTTGCGCACCCGCTGGTTGGTGAAGTCGTTCGCATGTGGTGCCTTGGATGCGATCAGTGCCTTC
>NZ_NESK01000106.1 GCF_003063415.1 Limnohabitans sp. 2KL-17 | reverse complement strand
CAATGGCTTGCGTGACTGTGGCGTCACCATGGCGTGGTGGCGACTTTCTCAAGTCTGCCCATTCGGACGGGCGATCTCTCATGGCCAACACATGGCTGCGCGACACGCTCAGAGCACAGCAGACGGCTCTCACTGCTCGCCCCCGGGCAATACTGGCGAGCGCGCAATCCACTTTTTGCTTTGGCAAAGTCCACAGCCTCCTTGAGAATCTCGTTCTCCAAAGTCTTGCGGCCAAGTGCGCCTTCGAGTTGTTTGATGCGGCGCATGGCGTCTTGAAGCTCAGACGCTGGCACCACGGTTTCGTTGGCACCCACAGCCATCAGTGAGCCTTGCAGGTAGGCCTTTCGCCATTGAAAGAGCTGAGCCGCAGAGATGCCGAATTGCCGGGCAACCATCGAGACGGAACTGCCAGGTTCGTTGGTCTGTTTGACGATTTCAAGCTTTTGCTCTGGGGTCCAACGCCTGCGGCGTTGAACGCTTGTCACCACTTCAACCCGGGTGGGCGTTGCTGAAGACATAGTCATATCCATGGTCGTATTCCTGTTTCTTAGTTTAAGGAATACCGACGGGACTGTGATTCAGGGGGC
>NZ_NESK01000105.1 GCF_003063415.1 Limnohabitans sp. 2KL-17 | reverse complement strand
TTCTCTCTTCATATGAAAACATGAACTATCTTCATTTAGTCCAAGTTATTGTCCTCACCCCCCCCCGGGGGGGCAGTTTTCGGTCGGCGGCAACACATCGCGCTGCCGAACGAATAGGGTCGAGCAGCCGAGTCTCAAACGCCAATGACATCTGAGCCCGCGCCGCAAGGGACGCGGTTAATAGATCGCTTACAAACGACGCATCACTGAAGCCAGGTTTGCGCCCGATTTCCTTGATCGGCATGCCCGCACGGCCTGCCGCAGAAAATCAATGAGTTGCTCTTCGCTGTATTTGGTTGTTCTCATGCAGTCAAGCTGTACATCAAACTCGGGCAACGCCTTGGCGCGAACATCAGACAATTGGGCTACCCAAGAAAAAACACCCTTATTGGTTGATATCGGGAGTTCGAGCGAGATCGGGATCTGCAAGTGTCACTTTTCGGCATAAAGGAGCCAGCTGTTTTCGGCATATAAGAGCCAGCCTTACAAACGACGCATCACTGAAGCCAGGTTTGCGCCCGATTTCCTTGATCGGCATGCCCGCTACGGCCTGCCGCAGAAAACCAATGAGTTGCTCTTCGCTGTATTTGCTTGTT
>NZ_NESK01000104.1 GCF_003063415.1 Limnohabitans sp. 2KL-17 | reverse complement strand
GAAGGCACTGATCGCATCCAAGGCACCACATGCGAACGACTTCACCAACCAGCGGGTGCGCAAGGGAGGTGAGGTTGACCCGGCCCTGCGCTCGAAGAATCGCAACAAGTCCAAGGTACGCGCCCGGGTGGAGCACGTCTTCGCAGTGGTCAAGCGGCTGTGGGGCTTCACCAAGGTGCGCTATCGCGGCCTGGCCAAGAACGCCACGCGCTCGTTCGTGGCCTTGGGTCTGGCCAACATCTACTTAGCGCGTGGACGCCGCATGGCATGAGTGCGTCTTCAGAGCGCGCAATGCGCGTGTCTGGCGTGAAAAGGCCAGAAATACGGGCCGAAATTGGGCCGCTTCGCCCATCACATCTCGCATCATGCAATCAACTAGCAACATATCGCTGAATTCGGTGGCTTGTTCAGCGTAGCCTTAGGCTCGATCACTTCGGTCGCACTCCTGAAACCATCGATCGCCGTCGGAAAGCCGCAATACACGGTGGCGTGCAGTGAAGTGGACCCAAAAGTCAGGACAGCCTTGATGGCAGTTTAAGTTGCACTCAACTTCTCGCAGCTGGTCGGCGCTGCCCCGCTTTTTGCCTTTTGTATTGCAGGCTCAATCTCAATCCTGACTTCCCCGGCCGCAGTCG
>NZ_NESK01000103.1 GCF_003063415.1 Limnohabitans sp. 2KL-17 | reverse complement strand
CAAAGCGGTGCAAGACAAAGCGGCGGCGGACAAAGCGGCCGGTGAAGAGATTGCTGCCAAAGCGGCCGATGAAGTTGCTGCTGCCAAAGCGCTGGTTGCTGCCCAAACTGCACTCACTACGGCCAACGCCAGCGGCACCACAGCAGAGAAAACTGCTGCCCAAGCCGTGCTCGATGCGGCCAAACTAGCAGCCGCCAAAGCCACAGCTGAAGCGGACGCGGCGGCCAAAGCGGTGCAAGACAAAGCGGCGGCGGACAAAGCGGCCGGTGAAGAGATTGCTGCCAAAGCGGCCGATGAAGTTGCTGCTGCCAAAGCGCTGGTTGCTGCCCAAACTGCACTCACTACGGCCAACGCCAGCGGCACCACAGCAGAGAAAACTGCTGCCCAAGCCGTGCTCGATGCGGCCAAACTAGCAGCCGCCAAAGCCACAGCTGAAGCGGACGCGGCGGCCAAAGCGGTGCAAGACAAAGCGGCGGCGGACAAAGCGGCCGGTGAAGAGATTGCTGCCAAAGCGGCCGATGAAGTTGCTGCTGCCAAAGCGCTGGTTGCTGCCCAAACTGCACTCACTACGGCCAACGCCAGCGGCACCACAGCAGAGAAAACTGCTGCCCAAGCCGTGCTCGATGCGGCCAAACTAGCAGCCGCCAAAGCCACAGCTGAAGC
>NZ_NESK01000102.1 GCF_003063415.1 Limnohabitans sp. 2KL-17 | reverse complement strand
CCGGGCGCGTACCTTGGACTTGTTGCGATTCTTCGAGCGCAGGGCCGGGTCAACCTCACCTCCCTTGCGCACCCGCTGGTTGGTGAAGTCGTTCGCATGTGGTGCCTTGGATGCGATCAGTGCCTTCTGGCTGGCATAGGCACTGTCGCCGTACACGCGCCGCTCGGCACCGTGCAGCAGATCGGGCAGCGGGTGTTTGTCGTGCACGTTGGCCGCCGTCACCACGGCACTGTGAGCCAGCCCCGTGCGGCTGTCAACGCCAATGTGCATCTTCATACCGAAGTACCACTGCTGGCCTTTGCGCGTTTGATGCATCTCGGGGTCTCGCTCTTTGTCTGCATTCTTGGTCGAGCTGGGCGCACCAATGATGGTGGCGTCCACGATCGTGCCCGTGCCCACCTTCATCCCACGAGCCTGCAATACCTGGCCCACCTTGGCAAACAGCTTTTCTCCCAATTGGTGCTTCTCCAGCAGCCGACGAAACTTCAACAGCGTCGTGCCGTCGGGTACCCGCTCGCGCCCCAGGTCAATGCCCACGAACCGGCGCAAGGACGTGCTATCGAGCAACGCTTCCTCGCAAGCCTCGTCGGCCAAGTTGAACCAGTGCTGCACAAAGTACATGCGCAACATACGCTCAAGTCCCACCGGCGGGCGACCATTGCCCGGCTTGGGGTAATGCGGCTCGATCACTTCGCATAG
>NZ_NESK01000101.1 GCF_003063415.1 Limnohabitans sp. 2KL-17 | reverse complement strand
CCAAAGGCCAAGCTGTTAAACACCGCGTTGGCGGGGTCGACCGTCAGGGTGTTGCCGGTGATGCTCACGCCTGCAGGCAGTGTGGCGCTGGCAGTGCCACCATTTACCTGATAGGTAAGGCTTTGCGTGCTGAGTGTGGCAGTCTCGCCGGCATCTGCATCCGTGGCCCCTTGCAGCAGATTGACGGTGTAGCTGACATCTCCCTCGCTTGCATTTGAAGCAAGGGCGGCGCTCACCGTGGGTGCGTCGTTGACCGAGACAACTTGCACTGTTTGGATAATGGTCTGGCTGTTCTTCGCGCCATCACTGATCACCAAGCTGATTTGTCGATCTGTGGTGACCGGATTGTCGGAGCTGTTGTTGAACTTAACAGAAGCAAGCGCTGCTGAAAATTCACTGCTACTTGGGTTGGCACCTGATTTGGTCGCCAAAGTCAAAACGCCATTGCTGTAACTGCCAGTAATTTTTCCCGTGTCCGTGAACAGCAACACATCGCCAACCTGGACATTGGTGATGCGCATCGTCGCAGACATCAACTGGGTGTCTAAATCACTGGCACTCAAACCGCTGAAGACCAACTGAGCGTTAGATCCGTTATCCGCACCGAGCATTTCAGTGAATATCAAAGTGTGATTCACGGCTGAAAGCAACGGGGCCAGATTACCCATTTGCTTGGCAGCCGCAAGTTCCGCCGCATCGGCTTCAGCTGTGGCTTTGGCGGCTGCTA
>NZ_NESK01000100.1 GCF_003063415.1 Limnohabitans sp. 2KL-17 | reverse complement strand
TCGGGGTGAAGTTGCGTTGTACCAGGTCAGGCGCAATGGGCAGATGGTGTTTGCTGTCCGTGGTGACGACAAACTTGCGCTTGCACCTTGCACGGATGCCGTGCAACTGCATCAAGCGGCGTACGCGCTCTTTGCCGACCCGATGTCCACGCGCCACCAGTTCCTTCCACATCTTGGGCCAGCCGTACTCCCCTTTGACTTGTGCATGGATGGCGCGGATGTGCGCCAACAGTGCTTCGTCGCTCATGCGTTTGTGAGCACCGGGCTGACTGGGTTTGGGGAATTTCTTGCGCCGACCGTGTTCAAAGTAGCCGCTGGTGCTCACGCCCAACACCTCGCAGGCCAGAGTAATGGGCCAGTGGGCTTTGTTGCTGGCTATCCAGGCGTACTTCACAGAGATTCCCGAGCGAAGTACGCCGTGGCTTTTTTTAGGATGTCGCGCTCCATGGTCACGCGGGCCAATTGCGCTCTGAGGCGGGCCAGCTCCATTTGCTCCGCACTGACAGGCTTATCCCCCGCGCCTTTGAGTTGGCCTTTGGCACTGAGCTTGACCCAGTTGTCCAGGCTTGCTTTGGGAATGCCCAACACTTTGGCCGTGACCGACACCGCCTGCCCACCTTTGACCAGCCTGACCGCCTCCATCTTGAATTCCAGCGTGTACTTGGCCCGTTTCCTCGTTTCACTCATTTCGTTCTCCTTGAACTGATTTTTAACCATCAGCTAAGCAGTACGTTTTTCGGGGGCAAGGTCA
>NZ_NESK01000010.1 GCF_003063415.1 Limnohabitans sp. 2KL-17 | reverse complement strand
CGCGTACGCCGCTTGATGCAGTTGCACGGCATCCGTGCAAGGTGCAAGCGCAAGTTTGTCGTCACCACGGACAGCAAACACCATCTGCCCATTGCGCCTGACCTGGTACAACGCAACTTCACCCCGACAGCCCCTAACCAGGTCTGGACGGGAGACATCACCTATATCGCCACCGACGAGGGCTGGTTTGTACTTGGCAGCAGTGATAGACCTGTTCAGCCGACAGGTGGTGGGCTGGAGCATGCAGCCTCACATGCAGAGCAGCCTGGTGACAGACGCGTTAAAGATGGCATGGTTCCGGCGTCAGCCAGCGCCAGGCCTGATCTTCCATTCGGACCGAGGCAGCCAATACTGCGGGCATGAGTTCCAGGGCACGCTGGCGGGTTACAAAATGAGAAGTTCCATGAGCCGCAAGGGAAACTGCTGGGACAACGCACCTACGGAGAGTCTGTGGGGTCGCTTGAAGGTGGGCAGGCTGTACGGACAGAGGTTTGCAACCCGCAGGCAGGCAATGGATGAGGTGATTGACTGGCTGACGTTCTACAACCACCGGCGGTTGCACTCCACGTTGGGCTACGTCAGTCCGATGCAGTTTGAAAAACGCTGGGACGCGGCACAGCAATTGAAGGCCGCATAATGAAGTGGCTAAGCAGTACGTCAAACAGGGGCAGGTTCAGACCTCCTGCTCCAAAATATTGTCTATCAAGCGATCAATGAATGCCGGCAGGTTAAATTCACACAGCACTCGCTCGCGTGAGCTTTCAATTTCTAATAGATTTAGATCCACATGATCCATATGATTAAGTATCAGGTCAATGGCCTGTTGAGGCTTAGCAATATCAATGGGCACCACTGAATCATTTGAAAAATACTTAGCCACGTCTGTAGCTCCGTAATAAAACACTTTGCAACGAGCCAGCAGTGGGTCAGCGAGCTTTTCTGTCCAAAAATGGGGATGGACGGCATTTTCAATGGCTAAATGGTACTGGTATGGAAGTAGCGCATCGCGCTTGTCTTCCACGGGGTTAAAACCATGGCCAAAAACTTCAAGGCGGTCACCCATAGCCTCTTTGAGCAGGCTTGTAAATTCAAGCCGAGCTCGATGTCCAGGGAGGAATGATTTGGTCGACGTAATCGTCGATGCCAAAGCCAGCTTGGGTTGTACTAATTCCGCAGCAATGGCATCCCAGTTCAAGTACTTCCCCATAGGACGATGCCCATCCATGGAAACCCCATACCACCAGAAAAGTCCGGTTGTAACGCCGGGAATTTGTACACCAGAGTATCCTGGAATCTCGTATGGACTGACAACCCAACCGAATTGGTTTAAAAGTTCGGCTGGGGGTTGCCAGTATTCTGGAGGCTCCATCACTAAAAAGATACGCCGATGTTTCGGTACCGATGTGTTCATGTTCTGTGGGGCTGGTGTTGGGCAAACCAACCAGTCGGCTCGAAGTTCCTGCCCTGTTGCAGGAATGAAGAAAGTATTCCCCACCAACGAATTTCCACACGGCCATTGCCCAGGCCATTGCCGGTAAATATGGCCCGCAAAGGGTTGTTGTGGATCATAGGCCAATATGGCTGTGCGAAGGGTCATGGCGTTCTCTTGTTGAATTTGAGGGTGCGGTTTTTACATTACCTGGGATAACACTGCGGGGTCCACCTGCTGGTCCATGTATGTCCGATAGAGGTCAGACAAACCAGGTACCCACAGATCCATGATCAGCAAACTGGCAGCCAGGCGGTCAAAGGGGGTAACGGTCACACGCAGGATAGCTCGCACAGCCTTCCACCTCTGCAAATCGAACCCTGAGGCGGGGTCTTCAGAGCCGAACTGTTTTACCAGTGTTTGAAAAAATACATCCACCGCGAAGTGCGCTGCCTCAAGCTTTTCATCAGGGCAAATTGGGGACTGTTTACGCGCAATTAGGACGAAGCTTTCCATTGCCTGAATGGCGGGCAGAATTTGCGCGCAATCCCCAGGTAAGCCCTCATCGGTAAAGGTTTTCGGTACATTGCGCTCAATGTCTTGCTGAGTAAACCAGTTTTTATTGTTGTAAACATAGAGCAAATGCGGGCACTTCAATAATGGCCCAGTTGAAATCAGGCCGAGCACAATAGCCCAGTCCATATACCCCCCCCGCGTGGGGTGATTTACAAGCGTTTCGAAATAAACACTTTTGAGAAACCGGGTATCAAATGCACTGAACAAGGTGGTATTTCCACCACCGCTATTTTGAAAGTAGGCCTTAACCCGATCCACCGCGCGCTGTGCGGTGATTTCGAATTGGTTGATTTTATAAATGCCTACTGATTCATGAAACAATGCCATAGCTGGCCGTATACCGATGGTCCCTGTAGGCGCGTCCATTTGATCTGGGCAAAAGCCAGGCAAGGGAAGCAACAAATCATCATCAGAAAGGACTGATGTGAAATCAGCTGTACAGTGCCCCAATGTAAATCTCCAATTATTTACTGCGCCGCTTTCGGGGGATGCCAAAAAGCGAAAATTCGAATCACTATGCGATGCCCAGCGATCTCGCTTAGCCAAGTCGCCAGAGTTATCTCCAATAACAACCTCTATCCCATCGAGGCTCGCGAGATCCTTCGCATTGGAGAGTGTCTGTTGAGAGTCTGCCAGACTTGCGTGAGAGGGAATGCAGATAGATAAACGGCTCATTTTGGGGTTCTATATGGTTGGCTTGTGGATATCAAGTGGGACTTGTATTGAGTTGTTTTACGAAGAAGTTGATTGGGCTTGTACATCCGGGATCTATTGCTAAACACCTGGTTTGTCAAACGTGCCAGCTGACCCTTGTGCATATATGCTGCCAAGCGCACCTTCAGCTATAGCGGACTGTCGATGTCTGACATTACATGCAGGTTTAACTCGCCCTAATCTGCCCTGTTTCACATCACCTCATTGATCTACTGCCTCACTACTCTACAAAGACTGGCCATATCCTTTCGATAGATTGTTTGTAAAATTTTCTAATGTCTATTAGCAAGACATCTGCTTTATGCTTTTAAGGTGTAAGCAAAAAATGCGCCACCTAATAATCCGGCTTGGTTCAAGCGGAATCCGATCCTGGAGCCTGTCAAATTGCCCTTGCGGCAAGCCTAACCCCTAGCGTATTCCTCCTCAACGGCAATCTTTAGCCGCACCAATAGCCTGCCATTGAGCACTTGGTGCGGCTCACAGCACAGCAGCTTTGGCAAAAGCTCACATACGGTATTTGAAAATAAAAATACAAGCCATATGAATCTTAAAGTTCATAAAGCAGATTCAATTATTTTCAAATTTTCCATTTACCCCTTCAAACTTATTCCTGCATCAAGCCCGATCAGCGGCGCCAGAAATAGCTGGCACGCCTTTTGCTTAACCCTGTTCATCACAGCCGCTGGCAAGTCATACCCGACGGCTTATCGACACCTACACAGGAGTTCAGAACATGACATCTCTTTATCAATCCATGATTGCACAGGCTTCCATGGGCCGCATGCTGAGCGACCGTGAAGTGTCGCGTTTCCTGCCCGATCAGATTCGCCAAACCATTGCCGAACTGGTCGAACAAAACCAATTAGCGCTTGCAGATGCATTGAGCAATGCAGGTCTAAGCCTTTACCCACAAAGTGAAGAAATTTTGGCCATTTCAGCTTTGCTGGCTGAGGTGCGTCAAGACTGGTTGACTGCCGGTAATTTGCTGGAGCAATTGATTGACCTCCAAGATGGCCGAACACCAGTCGCCACTTGGCAACACTGGATCCGCGTTTTGCGCTGCCAATGCGAGCCAGTAGCTGCATTGCATGCCGCTGAGTGTGCATTGACGATTTACGCCGACAACCCTGTCCTGCTGGGTGAAAAGCAATCGCTGAAGGCCTTGTTGTCAAACAACCATGCCCATGAGGCAGCGGCCAATACCCATTAATGGTCCGGCCCAACGCCACCTGAACTGAAGGAACATCATCATGACCGTCATTAACACCAACATCAAATCGCTGATTTCACAAAATGCGCTGGCAAAAAACAGCCGCTCTTTGTCTTCGGCCATGGAGCAATTGTCGACAGGCAAGCGCATCAACTCAGCCAAGGATGACGCCGCAGGTCTGGCCATTTCCTCACGAATGACTGCGCAGATTCGTGGCATGGACCAGGCGGTGCGAAACGGCAACGATTCGATGTCGATGCTTCAGACGGCTGAGGGTGCCATGATCGAGATCACGAGCATGGTTCAGCGCATGCGTGAACTGTCGGTACAAGCGGCCAACGACACTTACTCCAAAGCCGACCGCGGTTATCTGGACCTGGAATACCAGCAACTCAAAGAAGAAGTCGGCCGCGTCACCAAAGAAACCCAGTGGAACGGCTTTAATTTGCTCGATGGGTCCTTTTCAGGCGACCAGGGTGAAGCCGGAAAATTTGCCTTCCAAGTGGGTGCCAGCAAAGGCCAAGTCATCACGCACACCTTGGGTGAAGTGGGCTTTTCGGAGTTTGACTCAGCCACCACCAAGGCGGCGTTTTCAGCCATCTCGGCAGGCGCATCAACCATGGCGATGGCAGGCACCTATGCGGCTGGAGACTCCATCAGCCTGTCGATCAACGACAACATTGTGAGTTACACCGTGACTGCAGAAGATGTCGCGGCCGCAGTACCCAACACCAACATTGCCACCAACATTTTTGAGGCCGCCAAAGAGGTTTTGGGAACGACCCGTTATACGATCACCAACACGCCTGCAGGCAGTGTCAAATTTGCCGCTGGCACAGAAGCGGTGGCGACCACCACAGCCACCTCTACCACAGGCACTTTGAGTAACCTGGTGGCCCTTGAAATCAACAGCGCGCCCAATTCGAACGAGTCAATACGACAGCTCGACTTCGCCCTGGACAAGATCAACCAGGCCCGTGCTGGCCTGGGTGCGATGATCAACCGCTTGACTTACGCAGTGGACAACCTGACCAATGTGTCCCAGTACACTTCTGCTTCACGCAGCTCGATTCTGGATGCGGACTACGCCAAGGCCAGCTCGGAGCTGGCACGGACCCAGATCATCCAGCAAGCGGCTACAGCTGTTTTGGCACAGGCCAATACTGACCAGCAGACAGTGCTCAAACTTCTCCAAGGTTAATCACGGCTTCTCGCTGAACAAGGGGCTTGAAAGCCCCTTTGTCGCGGTATGAACGGATATTGTTGAATCGCACACAAATGACGCTCGACAAACCTAAGGCTCCTGCTTTGAATGCCAAAGGCCCCAACTGCTGGCAATGCCGGCATTTTGCGGTGAGCCACGTGCCGTCTTCTCCCTACGCCTGTCGAGCCATGGGCTTTCAGTCGCGCCTGCTGCCCGCACTGGAGGTTTTGCGTGTGGACGGCCAGTTTTGCCAACTCTTTCACGCCAAAGAACAACCCATCTCCCGCTGAGCAGCGTGTTCACAGGCTGCATCGGCCGCGCCTGCTTCTGTCTTTCTCGCTGTCAAACTTCCGTCAAGCACAGTGTCAATATTTCAAGAAACTTAAAAATTATTAAGTATTCATTTTTTGATTTTTTAGGCATTTAAAACACAATAAATATCTGGCACAAGGGTTGCTTAGTCAGTCTCATCTGTACATGAGGCCACCGCCGTGAAGTCACAACCCGTTTCTGCCCCTCTCGCCCTTTGGCTGGACCCCGAAAACGCCCTGAGCCCCGAGCACAGTCAGGCACTGCAAGTCTCTGGCTGGGCCGTGATGCCCGTGACCACCCTGGACAGCCTGGTCGCTCAAGCTCCCGATGCCGCCGTGGTGGTGTTGCACCTGGCCCTGGATGTCACCCGGCTCAAAGCTGTGCAACAACTGTTGCAAGACGCCGGCTTGAGCACTCCGGTGGTTTGCCGCGTTGACCGCCATGAGTTCGATCTGGCCGTCGAAGCCACCCAAGCCGGCGCTCTCACGGTGCTGGCCACACAAGATGTGCGCCCTGCTTCATGGTTGCGCTTGCTCAATCAAATCAACCCGTCGGCTGCGCGTGCAACACCGCAGCCCATGCGCAATGTGGTGTTTGTCGATCCTGCCAGCCAGCACCTGCTGGCCTTGGCCCAAAAAGTAGCCCAAGCCGAAGTGACCGCCTTGCTGGTGGGCCCCACAGGTTCGGGCAAAGAAGTTTTGGCACGCGTGCTGCATGAGGCTTCGGGTCGTTCCCGTGGCCCGTTTGTGGCGCTCAATTGCGCGGCCATGCCCGAAAACCTGATCGAAGACATGTTGTTTGGTCACGAGAAAGGGGCTTTCACCGGGGCCCACCGCGAACAAAAAGGCTTGTTTGAGCAAGCCCAGGGCGGGACCTTGTTTTTGGATGAAATCGGTGAGATGCCCATGCACCTGCAAAGCAAATTGCTGCGCGTGCTGCAAGAGCGCCAACTCACCCGCTTGGGTGGACAAAGCGTCATTCAGCTGAATGTGCGCATCGTGGCGGCCACCAATAAAGATCTGAAAAAAGCCATTGTGGAGCGCGAGTTCCGCGAAGACCTGTACTACCGCATCGCGACCTTCCGCATGCGTTTGCTGCCTTTGTGCGAGCGCCCTGGCGACATCATTCCCTTGGCCATGCAGTCGCTTTTGCAACACGACAAAAAACCTTGGCAGATTCACCCGCAAGCTCAAACGATGTTGTTGCAATACCCCTGGCCAGGCAATGTGCGCGAACTCGAAAACGTGATTCGCCGCGCCTTGGTCTTGTGCGCTGACCATGTGGTCACCCCGGCCCATTTGATGTTTGACGATTGGTTGACAGCGGCCACCATGACGCCAGCCACCCTCACCATCAACCCCACGATGGCCAGCACACCACCACCCCAGACGGTGACAGCGGCTGCATTGGTCCCGCCATCGTCCACGGTGCAGCAGTTCATGAGCGACTCCATCCAGGCCATGGACCTAGGCAACACTGCAGACAACAACGCCAAGGACAACGCAGACAACACCCCACAACACAGCCCCTTGGCTTTGACCGACGTGGCCAGCCCTGCCACCGACCTGAGCAGTGCCACCCGCATGAACGAGCACCAGGTGATCATGGCCACGCTGGCCACCACCCCCAGCAAAACAGAAGCCGCCAAGCGCCTGGGCATCAGCCCACGCACCCTGCGCTACAAACTGGCCCAACTGCGTGAGTTGGGTCTGGGCATGGCCAGCGCTTACTAAGGGAGACAAGAATGATCGACAAAGCCATTTCTCCAGCCAGCATCCAGTCGATGCTGCAAACCCTGCGCAGCCACCAGTCTGAAGCTGCGGGCAAAACAATGGGCATGCCCAGCGCGACCGATTCGATCGGTGGCACAGGCGGCGTGCAAAAAACGGGTTTCTCTGATCTGGTCTCGGGTGCGCTCGGACAAGTCAACCAACTGCAAGTCCAATCATCGGAAATGCGCAACGCTTTTGACCGAGGCGAAAACATGGCGCTGACCGATGTGGTGCTGGGCATGCAGAAATCTTCGCTGGCCTTTGAGGCCACCTTGCAAGTGCGCAACAAAGTGCTCAAGGCTTACGAAGAAATCTTGAACATGCCGGTCTGACCCTCTTAACTGAAGAAGAATAAACATGGCCACAGCAACTGCAGCAATGAACACAGGCGTGATGACCGCGCCAAACACATCCGCCAATACACCGGCCAACGTGTCCAACAGCACCGCCTTGGCCAACGCTCCGGGCGCCAATGGCGCGGCCAATGCCAATGGCGCCAGCAATGGCGGCCTCAGCCCCTGGCGCATTGAAGGCATGTCAGAGACTTTCAAAACCGTGGTCAACCAACCCGCCGTTCGTCGGGTGTTGCCGCTGATCGTCATGCTGGTTGTGCTGGTGATCTTTGGCTTGGTCTATGCGTGGATGCAAGCGACGCCCTACCGCCCAGTGATGCCTGGCCTGCAAGAGGCTGACCAACAAAAAGCCTTTGAATCGCTCAAGACAGCCGACTTCAGCCCCAAAATTGACCCGGCTACCGGCCAACTGACGGTTCCCAGCCAACGCTTCCATGAAGCCCGGATTTTTTTGGCTTCGCAAGGACTGCCCAAAGCGGGCGCCACAGGCCTGGACGGCCTGAAAGAACAGTCGTCCATGACCACCAGCCAGTTCATGGAGCAGGTCAAGGTGAATGCGGCCATGGAACAAGAGCTGGCCCGCAGCATCATGCAAATTGGCAGCGTGCAAAGTGCCCGCGTGCACCTGGCCACGCCCAAGCAAAGTGTTTTTGTGCGTGACCGCACACCGCCCAAAGCCTCGGTGGTGCTGGCACCCTACCCAGGTCGTGCAGTATCAGCCTCACAGGTTCAGGCCATCGTGCATTTGGTCTCTTCCAGCGTGCCTTATCTGGCACACGACCATGTGACCGTGGTGGACAACGTGGGCAAGCTCATGACCGAGTCGGCCACCGAGCAAAAACTGGGGCTGACATCGGCCCAAGAGCAGCACAAGCAGCACCTTGAAGAGGTTTACCGTACCCGCATCATGCAGATTTTGTCGCCCATGGTGGGCGAGGCCAATGTGCGCTCACAGGTCAATCTGTCGCTGGACTTCACCCAAATCGAAAGCACAACCGAAGATTTTGACAACCGCGACAAAGGCCCCCGCACCCGCTCAGAGGTGCTGGCCGAAGACCGCAACGCTAGCCGAAGTGCCGAGGGCGTGCCGGGCAGTTTGTCCAACACCGCACCCATCGACTCGACCACCACCACGGCCACTGCGGCGGATGCAAGCAAAGGCCAAGCCGAATCGGCCAACAAACTCAGCAGCCGGTCCACCCGCAATTTTGAGCTGGACCGCACCATTCGCCATGTGCGCAACGCCACGGGTGGCGTGATGAAGGTCAGCGTGGCCGTGGTAGTGAACGAGCGCCCAATACCGCCACCGGCCAAAGATGCACCCGTTGTGCCCAATGCCCCCACCACACAGGCCTACACACCGCAAGAGCTGGAGCAAATGCTTCAAGTGGTGCGCGGCGTGGTGGGTTTTGACCAGGAGCGGGGCGACAACGTCTCCGTGGTCCCAGCCAAATTCGAGCCTGCAGCAGCCCTGGAAACGATTCCCTGGTACCTGGAAGACGCGGTGCAAACCGGCATCAAAGGCGGCTTGCTGGCCATCAGCTTCATTGTCTTCATGCTCATCGTGGTCCGCCCCATCATGAAGAACATGTATGCCAGCAATGCGGTCACCGACGACGAACAAGCCAAGGCTGCACTGAGCGATGGCGAGTTGAGCGCAGACGACATGCGCATGATCCAGATTGGCGAAGGCGAGAGCCTGGAAGAGATCAAGGCCAAGCTCAAACCCAAGAAGTCAAGCATCTCCATGGACATGCTGGACACCGCCAACACCTACGACGACAAAGTGGCGCTGATCCGCATGCTGGTGGCCGAAGACTCAGGCCGTGTGGCCAACGTGCTCAAGAGCATGGTTAAGGTCGGCTAAATACAACAAGGACTCAATACCATGGCTACCAAGAAACCCGACGACAAAGACGCGAAAGCCGACAAGGCCAAGGATGCAAAAGGCGCTGCTGCAACGCCTGCAGCCGATGCCTCGGTACTCATGACCGAAGAATTGGCCAAGGAATTGGCCGAATTGACCAGCACACAGCGGGCAGCGGTCTTGATGCTGCTGCTGGGTGAACAACAAGCCTCCGAGATCATCCGCTTCATGAACCCCAAGGAAGTGCAGTCTTTGGGTGCCGCGATGGTCTCTGTGTCGGATTTGTCACAAGAGGCGGTGAACATCGTCCTTGATGAATTTGTCACCATGCTCAAAAAGCAGACCAGCCTGGGCTTGGGCACGGGCGACTATGTCGAAAAAGTACTCAAGCGCGCCCTGGGCGAAGACAAGGCCGCATCGGTGCTCAGCCGCATCATGCCGGGCCAAGGCAGCAAAGGGCTTGAAATCCTGAAGTGGATGGACGCCCGCTCGATCGCAGAAATGATCCGGGGCGAACACCCGCAGGTGGTGGCCATCATCTTGTCGGTGCTCGATTACACAGTGGCCGCCGATGTGCTGAACTTTTTGCCAACCGAATCCCGCCCCGAGATCTTGCAGCGTATCGCCAGTCTGGAAACGGTTCAGCCGTCCGCAATGGAAGAGCTGGAACAAATCATGATGAAGCAATTCGCTTCGAACTCTTCGTCCAAATCGTCCAGTTTCGGGGGCGTCAAGGCTGCGGCCCAGATCATGAACTCCGTGAAAATGGAGCTCGAATCGGCCATCATGTCCGGCTTGTCCCAACTGGACCCGGACTTGATGCAAAAGATCCAGGACAACATGTTCACCTTCGAAAACCTGGTGGGTGTGGACAACCGGGGCATACAGGCCATCATGCGCAAGGCAGACCCAGACTTGTTGATGGTGGCCCTGAAGGGTGCGCCAGACTTCGTCAAAGACAAGTTCCTCGACAACATGTCGGCCCGAGCCCGAGTGATGTTTGTGGACGACATGGAAGGCAAAGGCCCGCTGCGCATCACCGAAGTCGAAGAAGCACAGAAGACCGTCATGCGCCTGGCGCGCAAGCTGTCCGATGATGGTGAACTGGTGCTGGCTGGAGGCGGAGATGGCTTTGTCTGACGTACACGAAAAGCCCGCCCCCTGGAGCCCCAATGCCTTGCTCAACAGCACGGTACAGACACCTCGGTTTTTGCGCACACAGTGGGACGAAGCCTCTGCCCGCTCTTTTGGACCGTGGCGCGTCGCAGAAAAGCTGGAACCCACCGACCGCTTGATGACCGAAGACGCACCATTGGCCGCCACTCATCCTGAAGCGTCCGATGGCGCAACAGATACGGGCGAGGCGCCTGAAGAGACGCCAGATCCGGAGTCTCCTTGGACAGAGTCTGCGCTTGATCAAATGCGCGACGAAGCCTATCAGCGCGGCTTGCTCGAAGGGCAAGACCTGGTGCGCACCGAATTTGAAGCCGAGCGCAGCAAAGAGCGCGAGTTGATGCGGCATTTGGGCATCGAATTGCGCAGCATCAGCCAAGACCCTCAACGGTTTTTTGAACCCCTCAAACGGCTGTCATTGCATGTGGCCGAGCAATTGGTTCGCGCAGAACTTCAGCTCTCTGGCCAGGCCGTGCACAACCTGATCCAGGGCTGCATTCAGCAACTGGACCATCCGGTCGAACCGGTGAAGGTGAGCGTTAATCCTGAAGATTTTCAGCGCCTGAAAGCCATGGGCGAATCGGTCACCCAACACATGCAGCTCGAAGCCGATGCCCAACTGCGGCCTGGCAGTGTGCGCGTGCGGGCACAAGACACCGTTGTGCAGGACTTGATCGAAACCCGTCTGGAGCCTTTGGCACGACGCCTGTTGGCCCAACCCGAAGCCTGGATGCAACAGTCGTCCCTGGTCAAAGACCAAGCCGAAGCGCTGCCCGCTGACACGCCCAGCCGCGACTGGAATCGCCAGGTCATCGATGTCGAAGACACCGAGATGAAACCCGCATCACCTGACAGCGACGACACCCCATGATGAATTTTGACGACGAAGTCAGCCAACTGATTGGTGATCTGCATGCCCCCGATCAACAGCGCAATGGCACCTTGGTGCGGCTGGTGGGCATGCGCCTGGAAACCCGTGGCCTGATGGCGCCGCTGGGCGCCTGCTGCGAAGTGGTGGGCCAATTCGGGCACAAGGTCGAAGCCGAAGTGGTGGGCTTCAACGACGACATCCTCTACCTTTTGCCCTTCACCGAACCCAATGGCATTGGGCCTGGTGCCAAGGTCTCGGTCATCAGCCACACCTCGCAGGTGTGCCTGGGGCCAGACTTGTTGGGCCGCATCATCGATGGCCGCGGACAACCGCTGGACGGCAAACCACCCCCCCAATGCCAGGATGTGCTGAGCCTGCAAGGCCGCCCCATCAACCCCATGGAACGCGGCCCCATCAACCAGGTGCTGGACGTGGGTGTCAAAGCCATCAACGGCATGTTGACCATTGGCCGAGGCCAACGCTTGGGCCTGGTGGCCGGTTCTGGCGTTGGCAAGAGCGTGCTGCTTGGCATGATGACCCGCTTCACCGAAGCCGATGTGGTGGTGATTGGCCTGATTGGCGAGCGAGGCCGGGAGGTCCAGGCCTTCATCGAAGAATCCCTTGGCCCTGAAGGTCTGGCCAAATCGGTGCTGGTGGCAGCCCCCGCCAACGTGTCGCCGGTGCTGCGCCTGAAGGCGACCCACTTGACGCACGTGATCGCTGAATATTTCAGGGACCAAGGCAAAAACGTCTTGATGCTGGTCGACAGCCTGACCCGAGTGGCCCATGCCCAACGCGAAATCGGTCTGGCAGTGGGCGAGCCCCCCACCGCCAAGGGTTACCCCCCATCGGTTTTTGCCTTACTGCCCAACCTGATTGAACGTGCGGGTGTGGGGCGCCACGGCGTGGGATCGATCACCGCCATTTACACCGTGCTGGCCGAGGGAGACGATGCCAACGACCCGATCGTGGACATCGCTCGCGCCTCGCTGGACGGCCAAGTCATGCTGTCACGCAAACTGGCCGATGCCGCACATTACCCGGCGATTGACCTGAATGGCTCCATCTCGCGGGTCATGCAAAACCTGCTCAGCCCGGAAGACCTGAAACTGGCCAACCGCTTTCGGCGTTTGTGGTCGCTGTACCAGCAAAACCAGGACCTGATTCAGGTGGGCGCCTACGAAGCGGGCAGCAACCCCGAACTGGACCAAGCCATCCGGCTGCGCGCCTCCATGGAAACATTTTTGCAACAAGACATGCACATCAGTCAGGACGCGGACACCACGCGCCATGACATCCAGGCCCTGATGGCCAACTAAGAAAAGACCACACTGCATGAAACAAGCTCGAAACTGCTGGCCCGCTTTGGTCAAAAAAGCCAACGATGGGGTCACCCAAGTCCAAACCGATCTGGCTGCTGCTGTGGAACGCGTGGCACAACTGCATGCCAGCCACCAACGGCTTTGCCGCCTGTACGACGAATACCGGCTGAAAGAACAACAGCCCCAAAACGAGTTTCAGGGCATGCAAGCCAGCATGAACCAGCGTCAATTCATGGCCCAGTTGCTCAACTTGCAGCAACGTGTGGTGCTGGACATCAGCAGAGCCGAAACCCTGGTGGCCAGCTTGCGCAAAAAACGTGTACTTGCTGAAATTGAACTTCAGAAAATGCGCGCCCTCGAAGAACAAGACCTACTGGCCGTTCGGCGTGACCAACAACAACACGAGCAACGCCAGATGGACGAATTGGGTGTCAGGCAGTTCAATTTGCGCATGCAAACTTGATACGAACTTTTGAACCATAAGCACTCGGATGAGATGCTTGAACGCCCGGGTGTGCGTTACAAGTATGTCAACGTGGCTTGCGATTGATCAACTTGGTCCAGCGCAACAGCGTTTTGAACCCTTCGCCGACAGCATCGTGTGCACGGGTAAAAACCCTGCAGTGTTTTAAGGTTGGCTGTCATTTCAGCCGTACAAAGACGGCCCGACAAGCAGCATGATGGGGTTGGTGTCATGGGCAAAACGCCTGTTAATATGCGCACCATGAGACCTTTATTTTTATTTTTAATTACTTTTAGTATTTATTTTTTGAGCGCCTGCGGCGGCTCAGATGGCGAAAGCACGACCAACCCAGCTCCACACAACATCTCTCAACCGTCGATCTCCGGGCGTTTGTTGGCAGACAACACAGTGCGACTGACACTGATTGGTGTCGGCACCCCTGCTGGGCGTTACTGCATCCGCCAAGACGCTGCTGTTCCATTGGCTTCGGACGGCTGCTTCACCGACACCAGAGCATCGTCACTGGTGCAAGAAAAAGCAATCGCCAACCCCTCCAGTGCACTGCGAACTGTGTTTACTTCTTGGGTGCTGGAGGGTAGTACCGTTCGCCGCCACGCCAGTCTCAGCGTGCCCGGTAGAACCTGCAGCGCAACGGCCTACGACGCCTTGCAAAGGGCCGCCAGCACTTTGCCTGCCGTGTGCATTCTGACTGGCACCACCCTTGGCACGGGCACCACATTGAAAGAATCTGTTTTGCTGCTGGAGTCGGTCAAAGCGCCGGTCAGTGCAGCCAATTTTTTGCGATACGTGAACCAAGGTTTTTATGACCAAACGGTGTTTCACCGCTTCCTCAAAAGCACCAGCGCAAGCTTAGTCCAAGGCGGGGGCTTTACCCACAACGGCAGCAATTACGCAACCAAAACGCCCACCCTGGCTGCTATCCCCCTTGAATCGACCATCAGCTCGGGCTTGGGCCACACCGCCAGCACCATCGCCATGGCCAGAGCCGACGATCCTGACTCTGCCACGTCGCAGTTTTTTGTCAACCCCCAAAACAATCCGATTTTTGACAGCTCTAATCTGCGCAATGGCTACGCCGTGTTTGGCCGTTTCATTCACGGCAGCAACACCTGGACTGAGCTGCTGAACACGGTGCCCACCAGCGCATTCACCGCCACTGACGGGGGGGCAGTGAACCCCAGCACAGCCGTGCATTTGCACTGGGCTTACCAAATTCAATAAAACCCAAGCCATGACCAATTCACCCACTTTACCCACTTTGTCCCGTTCAGATGTTTCGGGCACTTCAAGCCCTGCCCGAACTGCCGCCTTGGCGGACACAACTCGCCTTGCCACACCTTTTGCCAGGCAGGCCAAGGCCGGCCAGCGAAAACCACCTCACCGCGAAGAAGACAACTTTGATAATTTGCTAACAGACTCTCCAACCGCGATGGAGTTTGACCCCCAAAATTTCGAAAACACAGCCCCATTACACCTGGCTCAGGCCGCGCCAGACAACAGGTCAGGGACTTCGGAGTCGCAAGATGCCAACACGGAGATCCCAGAACCGCCAACGGCTAGCCAGACATCCGACTCCAACGGTTTATCGTCATTCCTACTCAAGCCCATGTCAGAGCACACTCCATCAGTGGTGGCTTCATGGTTTGGCACTGCACCCATCGGGGCGGTTCTGAGCGGCTCGGTCATGGCGCTGATGGCACTGCAATCGAAGGACAAAACAACCAGCACCACGCCCGATACGCAAGCGCCCATCTTGCGCAGTGCCGACATCAGCAACAGTGCAGGCAACCAATTGGTCTTGCGTTACAGCGAGAGCTTGAATGACACTTTGCCGGCGACCAGTGCCTTTCAGGTGATGGTAGATGGCATCAGCACCACCGTCAGCAGCGTCGCGCGCAGCAGTGATATGAACAACCTGATACTCACCTTGGGCACCCCCATCACACGTGCCAGCCAAGTCTCGGTCAGCCTGAGCGATGGCAGCGTGGTCAAAGACCTCGCTGGCAACACCGCCAGCACCTTTCGCGACCAAGCCGTAACGGTGACCGACCTGGTCGCGCCCACCCTGCTGAGCAGTCAAGCCATCACCAACGCCGAAAAATCGGTCATCGTTTTGCGTTTCTCGGAAACGCTCAAGAGCGGCACCCTGGACCCTGCCAACTTCAGCATCAGTGTCGCAGGCGTATCACAAACCATCACTGCCCAAGAGGTGCTGGGGGACTCGATACGCTTGACACTGGGCAGCAAAATTACCGGCACCAGCCCCAACATCAATCTTCAATACACGCCCCCCACAGATATAAGCAAGGCGGTCAAAGACGCAGCAGGGAACCTTGCTGCAGTGATTGGACCGGTCGGGGGTGTCGCAATCACCCACACCCTGGACACCACCGCACCTGCCCTGAACACCGACACACTGGCGGTCGCCGCGACCGAACGCCAGGTCCGCGTGATCCGGCTGAACTTCAATGAAGCCCTCGACGCAGGCTCTTTACCCGACCCCTCGTCTTTCACGGTCAATGTCGCCAGTGGTGGCAGCACCCAAAGTGTGGCGGTCAGCAGCCTCCGGCTCTCAGGGTCTGTGCTGGAGTTGACGCTGGCGACGACCGTGACCGATATGCAAGCGGGCTTGCGGGTGAGCTATGCGCGGCCGAGCACGGGCAACATTTTGAAAGACTGGGCAGGTCAGGCTGTGGCCGCTTTCGCTCGCAGTGTTTCTACCGTGGACGCGGTAGCACCCAACATGTTGTCCAGCCGTTTCACCAATGACCGCACGCTGGAGTTGACCTTTGATGAAAACCTGTCCAGCCAAGGCCCCCTCGCCAGCGCATGGAGCCTGACGGCCAATGGCGGCACGGTGCTCAAAGCAGCAACCAGTTCGGTTTCGGGACGAACGCTGACCTTGAGTTTTGCCACAGCGATCGAAAGCAGCAAAACTGCCTTGCTGGCCTATACCGCGCCGACCTCAGACCAGACCGCGCTGAACCAAGCCTTGCAAGACAGCCTGGGCAACGACAGCGGCAATATTTCGCGCACGCTAGACACAACAGGTCCAAGCTTAAACAGTGTGAACGGTGCCGTGACCAGTGCCAATGGCCTGCAGGTTTTTCTGAACTACAACGAGACCTTGCTCAGCCCCAGCAGCAGCGGCACCCCGGTCATCCCTGCGGTAAGTGCCAGTGCTTTCGTGGTGCGCAAATCCACTGGCGAAAGCATCGCCGTCAGCAGTGTCAGCATTTCGGGCACGCAAGTGCTGCTGAATTTGGCCAGTGCGCTCAAGCCCAGTGACACGGTCAGTGTCTTTTACACGGCCCCCACGACCAACATCGCGGTGAACAATGCCGCACTGCAAGACAGCAGTGGCAACGATGCAGCCTCTTTGGGCAGTGGCGTCACCGGTCAGGCGGTGACCAACAACGCGGTGCTGGTGAAATTGGACTCGAATGTCGCTGCCCTGGACCAACTGGTGATCCAGCTCAACGAAAATATCACGGGCAACCTGCCTGCCCTCAGCGCCTTCACCATCAAGGCGGGGACTGTCACGCAAACCATCACCGGCATTGCCAAAGACCCAGCAGACGGCTCCAAGCTGGTGCTGTCGCTGAGTGGCTCCGTCGACGACCCGGGTGCTTTGCTGGTCAGCTACACACAACCCAGCAGCAACCCGCTCACAGGTGCCAGCGGCAAAACGCTGGCCTCTTTCACCGATCAGAACTTCGGGCAAGTGATCACTTCCACCAACGCCGCTGACACGGTCAACGGTGCCGCCAATCGTGTGGATTACTTTTTGGGCACCACTGGTAACGACTCCCTAAGCGGTTTGGGAGGGTCAGATCACTTCGTCTGGCCCGATTTCGGTGCAAGCGGTCCGAGCGGCTTCACACAAACGCTGCAGGACTTCGGCTTCAAAAAAGGCAGTGGCGTATTGCAAGGCACCGCTGAGGCCGACTTGCTGGACTTGAGCCAGTTGCTCAATGGCTACACCCAAGCCAACCAAGCCTCATTTTTGAAAGCCATCAAAAATGCCGACAATAAATTGGTGCTTCAAATTGATCACGATGGGGGATCGGTTTTCACGCCGACGGCCAATCTACTGTTCAACAATGTCACAGTCAACGCCAGCAACCAGCTGCTGATCAATGGGCAATTCATTTCAGACACCGTCAACGGTGTATCTGCCAATCTGACTTTGCTCACCCTGATAGATCACCTGCGACTAGAGGGCCAGTTGATTGTGCTTTAAAGCCTGTCTGTCGTGCAAAGCTACAACAAAGGGCGCAACTCTCTCGCTGCATCCAGCAGCAAGGGCAACCACTTGCGCTGCACGGCAGCGTCGGACAACTGGTCCGAGCTGCCCACCACATTCAACGCGGCCAGCGCTTGGCCTTGCATATTGCGCAGAGGCACAGCCAATGCGTGAATGCCCAGCTCGTGAGCATCGCGGGCCAGGCAGTGGTCATCGCAGCGAACCTGATCAATCAGCGCCTTGAATTTCCCCATGCCCACTTCCGTCTGCGGCGTGATGCGGGCCAAGGCACGGCCCTTGAGCCAGTTGTTGAAATCGGCCTTGGGCAAATTGGCCAAAAGCACCCGTCCTGTGGAGGTGGCGTGCGCAGGCAAACGTGCACCCAGGTGCAAGCCATAAGCCAGATGCCGCACCGGCTCGGCCGAGCCGGCGCTGCGGGCCACGATCACGCCCTCCCCACCGTCCAACACCACAGCACTGAAAGCCGCTTGCGTTTGCTGCGCTAGGCGGTTCAGGGTGGGCTGCAGCGAACGCGGTAGCCGCGAGGTGGCCATGTAACTGCCGGCAAAACGCAACACCCTGGCAGACAACCAGTAATGGCTGCCATCGGTCTCCAGATAACCCAGCTCGGCCAGGGTGAGCAAATGCCGCCGTGCCGCCGCCCGGGTGATGCCGGTGCGCTGTGCAGCCAAGGTGGCGTTCAGCCGCTGGCGATCGGTGTCAAATGCCTCCAACATGGCCAAGCCTTTGGCCAGACCTTCGATGAAATCGGCTTTGGCAATGGGCATATTCAGTTCTTTCAAGCTGCATTAATTTGCGCGATTATCGCACAATTAATCGATCAATCGCACAAACTTAACCAAACCTGTGCCATGTTTAAAGCCATGCGCCTAAGCTTGCATTGATTGAACTGAATGCCCCAAGTAGACAAGCCATGACCACTACCCGCACCCAGGTTGCTATCGTTGGCGCCGGCCCTTCAGGCCTTTTGCTCGGACAACTGCTGCACAAAGCGGGCATCGACGCCGTCATTGTGGAGCGCCAAAGTGGCGATTACGTGCTCTCACGCATTCGTGCAGGTGTGCTCGAACAAGTCAGCATGGACTTGCTCGATGAAGCCGGCGTGGGTGGGCGCATGCACAAGGAAGGGCTGATCCATGGCGGCTTTGACCTGCTGTTCAAGGGCGCACGCCACCGCATCGACATGAACCAACTCACAGGCGGCAAAAACGTCATGGTTTATGGCCAGACCGAAGTGACCCGCGACCTGATGGATGCACGCCAAGCGGCAGGCTTGCCAACGGTCTACGAAGCCCACAACGTACAGGTGCATGAATTCGACACCGCCAAGCCCCGCGTCACCTACGAAAAAAATGGCCAGCAGCACATCATCGAGTGCGACTTCATTGCAGGCTGCGACGGATTTCATGGCGTGTGCCGGGCCAGTGCGCCCCAAGGCGCGATCAAGGAATACGAAAAGGTTTACCCCTTCGGCTGGCTGGGCGTTTTGTCAGACACACCGCCTGTGCACCACGAACTGATTTACGCCAACAGCACACGGGGCTTTGCCCTGTGTTCGCAGCGCAGCGCCACACGCAGCCGTTATTACCTGCAAGTGCCATTGACCGACAAAGTCGAGCAATGGTCAGACGATGCCTTCTGGGCTGAGTTGCGCCACCGCCTGGACCCTGAAGCCCGCGAACATCTGGTGACGGGGCCGAGCATCGAAAAAAGCATTGCCCCTCTGCGCAGCTTTGTCACCGAACCCATGCGCTTTGGCCGCATGTTTCTAGCGGGTGACGCGGCCCACATCGTGCCACCCACTGGCGCCAAAGGCCTGAACCTGGCGGCGACCGACGTGAAATACCTGTCCACTGCTTTGATCGAGTTCTACCAGGACAAAACCGAAGCCGGTATCGACACTTATTCGGAGCGCTGCCTGCGCCGCATCTGGCGCGCCGAACGCTTCAGTTGGTGGTTCACCAGCCTGATGCACCACTTTCCGGAGAACGGCGACATCGGTCAGAAATTTCAGGATGCCGAACTGAACTACCTGATCCACAGCGAAGCGGGTTCGCGCACCATGGCTGAAAATTATGTGGGCTTGCCGTTGAACTTTGGTGAATGAAGCACTTCCATTGAGCAGTCTTCGTACCCTCCTGCCCTGCCCACTTCGCCCCCCTGGCGACAGCGCCTTGTCAGGGCACTGCCCATAATGCCATTTGAAAGGTCACCGCACGGCGCGGTGGCCTGCTGACTCAAAGGCCTTGCATGTCATCTTCAAAACCCCTGCGCGGTGTGCGCATCGTCAGCCTGGCCCTGAACCTGCCCGGCCCCGCTGCCTTGATGCGCCTGGCGCAGATGGGTGCCAGATGCACCAAGATCAATCCGCCCGCCGGCGACCCGATGCAGCACTACACGCCCAGCGGTTACGACATGCTGCACCAAGGCGTCAAGCACAAAACACTGGACCTCAAGACGGCAGCGGGCCAAGCGGCCCTGCACAAACTGCTGCCCAACACCGACATTTTGCTGGCCTCCTTTCGCCCATCGGCCCTGGCCAAACTCGGACTGAGCTGGAAAACACTGCACAAGCAATACCCCGCGCTCAGCCTGATCGAAGTGGTGGGCGCCCCGGGTCCGTTGGCCGAAATTCCCGGCCATGACCTGACTTACCAGGCCGAGGTGGGTCTGGTCACCGGCATGGATTTGCCCCCGAGTTTGTTTGCCGACATGGGCGGCGCGCTTATGGCCAGCGAAGCCACGCTGAAGGCGCTGATATCTCTCAAGACCACTGGCCAAGGCTCACGCCACGAAGTGGCTTTGTCTGATGCGGCTGCCTGGCTGGCCCTGCCCCGCCAGCTGAGGATGACCACACCCGAAGGTGCAGTGGGCGGCGCGCATGCGGGATACCGCATGTATACCTGCAAAAACGGGCGCGTGGCCGTGGCTGCGTTGGAGCCGCACTTTGCCGCCAGATTGTGCGAAGCCGCTGGCATACAGCTTGCGCATCCGGTGAAAGACCTGTTCAAGCCATCCACCCGCCAAGCCATCGAGGCTTTTCTGGCAGGCCAAACACGTGCGCAACTGGACAAACTGGCTGCAGCCAAAGACATTCCCTTGATGACGCTACCGCGCTGATCGCCGGGCCTGCGAGGTCTGCTAGGTCCGCCAGTTTCAGTCAGGCAGCGGATCGGGCAGGCGCTTCAGGGTTCGAACCTTGGACGCGCCAATAAACACCGCCTGCAGGCCAAAGCCCAGCACCACGCACCACAGGCTGACCGAGACCGGAAAGTTCACCCCCAACAGGCCGCCCAAGGCCGCACCCAGCGGCCGGGCACCCGTGCTGACCACGATGTTGATGGACGTGACCCGCCCGATCATGGCGCGCGGGGTGACGGTCTGGCGCAAGGTGGTCGACGTGATGGTCCAAATGATCGGCCCCGCGCCGAACAAAAAATAAGACAACGCCGCCAGCCAGCCCTGCGGCCAGAACAAGGTCATGGCCATCGTGAACGCCGCCAACACCGAAAAATATGGCCCCAGCAAAATCGCCTGGCCAAAAGGCAACAAGCCCACCACCCGTGGCGCGAGCAAGGCCCCCACGATCATGCCCATGCCGTAACACGCCAGTGTCACGCCCACGCCACTGGCGTCCAGCCCCAGGTCATTGATCGCATAAGGCACATAAGCGGCCTGCAGCATGAACCAAGAAATGTTCCAGGCGATCGAGCAATAAACGATGGGCCGCAGCAAATCGCTTTGCCATACCCACTTGGCCCCGTCTTGCAGCTCCAACAAAGGGTGGCGCGCGGGCATCGCAGCACGCACAGGCTCACCGATGCCCCGCAAACAAAGCACTGCCAAGATCGACAACATGCCCGACAACACAAACGCCGCCGACGCCCCGGTCCACGCGATCAAGGCCCCGGCCAGGGCTGGCCCCGCGGCAAAAGCGGCGCTGCGCGCCAGCTCCAGGCGGCCGTTGGCCTGCGCCAAAACATCGACCTGCACCAGCGCAGGTACAAGCGAAGGCGCCGCCACACTGAACGCCACCGTGCCCACCGCCGCCAAAAACCCGATGATTGCCAAGGCCGTGATCGACACATGGCCTGAAAGGATGAGCGCCAACAGCAGCAGCAAGGCCAGTGCGCGCAAAGCCTCGGCCATTGCCATCAAGCGTGTGCGCGAGGTGCGATCAGCCAACAGACCCAAAGGCATGGACAGCAGCAAAAAAGGCAGTGACTGAATGGCCGCGAGAAAACCGATTTCGCCCGGCCCGGCCTTCAGCAGCAGCACGGCCACGATGGGCACCGCCGCCAAGCTCAGTTGCTCGGCCGACTGGGCCAGAAGGTTCGACAAGGCCAAACGCCTAAACGATGCAGACAAAGGTTGAGACATCAAAAGCCTTTCGATGCCCCTATCCTAAAGTGGCAACGAACTGACCCAGGTCACTTGGGCATCAGCCCTGGTGACTGCATGCCAGCTCAGCCTGCCGTTTTCACGACACAGATCAAACAGCCCCCGCACGATTTTTTGTAAAAAGACAATGTGCCCGATGTCGTGGCGCCCACTTCAACACCCCATGCTCAAAGGCCTGCGCGTTCGAAATGAAAACTCTGCCGAAATGTCCAACAGCGCTGCTGCCGGGCATCGCTTCTACAGAGCAGGTCTTCAAACAATCACCGTCTTGTCGATCACCGAACGCACACCCGGTGCGCTCCATGCGGAATGGATGGCCAGGTTCTTTTCGGTCCAACTGTGCACCTTGCCACTGAGGGTGATGGCGTCGCCCTCCACCGTGACATTGATCTCTTGTGCATCCAGGTAAGCGCGGCGCTTGAGGGCGGCCTCAATTTCGCTTTTGACAGCGGTCAGGCTGACCTTGGGTTTGATCGACACCAGGTTGATCACGTTGCGCACCCCGTGCAGCCCACGAACCATGGACTCGGCGGCCTGTCGCTCGAAATCCCAGGCCACTTCTCCGCGCAGGGTGACCACGCCCTCTTCCACCGCAATGTGAATCGCCCCTTTGGGCATTGAGCTGGCGTAGTCCAGTGTGTTGATGGCCGACAGGGCAATGTCGGTGTCATTGCGTTTGTCGGTATCGGCCAGTTTCACCGCCAGGTCAAACGCCACGGCGCGCACACCACCCACCCGTTTGACCACCCGCTCGGCCGTCCACTTTTGGGTCAGGTTGTCGACATGCCCGGACAGCGTCACCACGCCTTGCTCGACCTCTACCCCGATGTGGGCCGCATTGATGGAAGGCTCCCACGACAGTTCGGCCATCACGTCTTTTTGCAGTTGTTTGTCTGTTTTCATGGCTTGCTTTCAAGTGTTGGGAAAAGCGCCATTGTTGAAACGAAAGCCCCGCACGTCTGTGCCTTAACTGACCTTGTCCTTGAAGGTGTCCGTGTCTGTTAGCGCACTGTGTTTCGCTTTTAACTTGCATACCCTGATCGAGGGCCCGTTATTGAAAGCCTATTGAAAGCCTGTAACTCACCCCGAAAGATCAGTCATGACATCTGCATTTCACCGATGGATCGCCCTGCTCCTGATGGCCAGCACCTTGAGCCTCACGGGTTGTGGCTACAACCGCTTTCAAAGTGGCAATGAGCAGGTCAAGGCCAGTTGGTCCGAGGTGCTCAGCCAATACCAGCGCCGCGCCGACCTGATTCCCAATCTGGTCAACGTGGTGAAAGGCCAGGCCGACTTCGAGCAGAGCACCTTGCAAGCCGTCGTGGAGGCGCGGGCCAAAGCCACATCGATTCAGGCCTCGCCCGAATTGGTGAACGACCCGCAAGCGTTCCAGAAATTTCAGCAGGCCCAAAAAGACCTGTCGGGCTCCTTGTCCCGGCTGCTGGTGGTGGCAGAAAACTACCCTACCCTGCGCGCCAACCAGGGCTTTATTGACCTGCAAGCCCAACTTGAGGGCACAGAAAACCGCATCACCGTCGCGCGCAACCGCTACATCACGGCCGTGAAAGATTACAACGTGACGGTGCACTCTTTCCCCTCCAACCTGACCGCCTGGGCGTTGGGCTACAAGGAAAAACCCAACTTCACGGTCGACAACGAACAAGCCATCTCAAAACCCCCTGTCGTTGAGTTCGGCCCTGGAGCGAAACCAACGGCACCCGCACCAGGTGCGCCCAAGTGATCTTTTTACGACAGGCCGTTGGCGGCTTTTTAGTGCTCGGGGCGCTGCTGGGTGCCTCGCTTTGCAGCGCGCAGGCGCCGCCCAAGTTGGCACCACCGGTGTCGCAGCAAGTGCCTGTCCCGCCCTTGACGGGCCATGTCATTGACCAGACCAACACCCTGACCGAAGAGCAGCAAAAAAATATCGAGCAAGAACTGGCCGCATTTGAAGCCCGCAAAGGCAGCCAGCTGGCGGTGTTGCTGGTGCCCAGCACGCAGCCCGAAACCATCGAACAATATGCGCTGCGTGTCGCTGAGCAATGGAAGCTGGGCCGCAAAAAAGTGGACGATGGCGCGATTTTGGTGGTCGCCAAAAACGACCGGACGGTGCGCATCGAGGTGGGCTACGGGCTGGAAGGCGCTTTGACCGACGCCACCAGCAAACGCATCATCGAAGAAGTCATCACCCCCGCCTTTCGGCAGCAAAACTTTGCAGGCGGCATCTCGGTGGGGGTGCAGCGCATGATGGGGGTGATCGATGGCGAACCACTGCCCTCACCTGCGGTAGGCCAGTCTGCCGACCCCTTCAACGACATCGCCTGGATCATTTTGGCGGGCGCGCTGCTTGGCGTTGTCTTGCGGGCTGTGCTGGGGCGATTTCCGGGCGCAGTGATGACCGCCGCCCTCGTCGGCGCTTTCACCTGGTTCATGCTGGGCATCTTGTCCTTGGCGCTGACCGCCTCTTTTATCACCCTGCTGACCACCTGGGTCGGCATTGCCGGGCTGCTGCGCGCCAGACTTGGTGGGCGCGGTGGCCCGGGGGGTGGTCCTGGGGGTGGCTTCAAGGGCGGCGGTGGCGGGTTTGGCGGTGGGGGCGCATCGGGCAAATGGTGAGCGCATGACATTGAGGCGCTCACCCGACCACCGCTACACACTTTTGAAAGTGTTCCCATGACCGACCAATTGCCAGAACGCCGAGCGAGCCAAATTTCGCCGGAAGATGTACACCAGCTTCGCGTGTTGCGGGCGCACAGGCGGGCACACAGGCGCAGGCAGGCACCAGAAGCCACCACGCCGCAGGAGCACTTTGACATCGGGCCACCAACTCGCGGGCAAAGGTTGGCCGACAAAGTGGCGGCCACCATCGGCTCGTGGCGATTCATTATTTTTCAGAGCAGCGCCATCGCTTTGTGGATCACGGGCAATGTGCTGGTCGGGCGAGGCGCGTGGGACCCCTACCCCTTCATATTGCTCAACCTGTTGCTGTCGTTCCAAGCCGCCTACACCGCGCCGGCCATCATGATGAGCCAGAACCGCCAGTCCGTGCTGGACCGCCGGCACGCGCAAAACGATTACGAAATCAACGTCAAAGCCGAACTGGAAATCGAGCTACTGCACGAAAAAATCGACCTCATGAAAGAGCAAGAGCTGCTGGCCCTGACCCAGGCCGTGCGCGACCTGACTGCCCAAGTCGCAGCCATGACGCCGAGGGTTTGAGACAATAGCGCCATGGACAAACCCGACTGGCTGGAACACATCACCCAGCTCACTTGGCGCTTGGCAAGCTATGCCACGCGCAACATGATCGATGATGCGGCCATGCTGTCCTTGCTATTTTGCTGAAAGAATTGGCATCTTTGTCTGGCAATTCGTGGGAGGTAAGCCGCTGCAACAGCAACGCCGCAGCATGAGCTAAGTGCCCGCTTGGTGGGTTCAAACCAAGGCCCGCTTCGCTGCCACACTTGCCCGCGCAGCGTGCAGTTTTTTGTAGCTGTCGAGCAAGCGCTGATGCCGGTCCAGGCTTTCCAGCTTGAGGCTGGTGGGCGTGAGGCCATGAAAGCGCACGCTGCCGTCCACTGAGCCAACGGCCGCGTCCATGCGCTCATCGCCGAACATGCGCCTGAAGTTGACAGCGTAATCTGCCAAGGCCAAGTCCTCGCCCAGCGTGACTTCCAGAACCACATTCAAGGCTTGGTAAAACAAGCGGCGCTCCACCGTGTTGTCGTTGTACTGCAAGAAAGCGCCCACCAGTTCGTGGGCCTCTTCCAGCTGCTGCAAAGCCAGGTGAATCAAAAGCTTCAGCTCCATCACCGTCAGCTGGCCCCACACCGTGTTGTCGTCGAACTCGATGCCGATCAGCGTAGCGATGTCGAGGTAATCGTCAAGCTCGTTGTTCTCCAACCGATCCAACAAAGCGGCCAGGGCCTCGTCGTCCAAGCGGTGCAGGTTCAGCACATCGGCGCGGAACAAGAGCGCTTTGTTGGTGTTGTCCCAAATCAAGTCATCGACCGGGTACACCTCGGAATAACCGGGCACCAAGATACGGCAAGCGGTGGCACCAAGTTGGTCGTGCACCGCCACATAGGCCTCTTTGCCCATGGCCTGCAAGATGCCGAACAGCGTGGCGGCCTCTTGGGCGGTGGCGTCTTCCCCTTGCCCGGCAAAGCCCCATTCCACAAACGCATGGTCAGCTTGGGCGCTGAAAAAACGCCACGACACGATGCCGCTGGAGTCGATGAAGTGCTCCACAAAATTATTGGGCTCGGTCACGGCGTTGCTGATGAACGTGGGCGCGGGCAGGTCGTTGAGGCCCTCAAAACTGCGGCCCTGCAGCAGCTCGGTCAGGCTGCGCTCCAGCGCCACCTCCAAACGGGGGTGTGCGCCAAAGGACGCGAACACACCGCCCGTGCGCGGGTTCATAAGGGTCACGCACATCACCGGGTACACCCCGCCCAGCGAAGCGTCTTTGACCAAGACCGGGAAACCCTGCGCTTCCAAGGCCTCGATGCCCGCCACGATGCCGGGGTATTTGGCGAGCACGGCTGGTGGCACGTCGGGCAAAGCCATTTCACCTTCCAAGATCTCGCGCTTGACGGCCCGCTCAAAAATTTCGGACAGACACTGCACCTGCGCTTCAACCAAGGTGTTGCCCGCGCTCATGCCGTTGCTCACAAACAGGTTTTCCACCAGGTTGGACGGGAAGTACACCAGCTCACCGTCGGACTGGCGCACATAGGGCAGCGCACAAATGCCGCGCTGGGTGTTGCCCGAGTTGGTGTCGAACAGGTGCGAGGCGCGCAGCTCGCCATCGGGGTTGTAAATGCGCAAGCAGTGCGCATCCAACAAGCCTTTGGGCAACGCGTCGCCCTTGCCGGGCTGGAACCAACGCTCTTGCGGATCGTGCACAAAGTCGGCTTGCGCGATGTCTTCGCCAAAAAAAACGCCCGCGTAAAAGTGGTTGTTGTTCAGCCGCTCAATGTATTCGCCCAGCGCCGAGGCCAAAGCGCTCTCTTTGCTTGAGCCCTTGCCGTTGGTGAAGCACATGGGCGAATGCGCGTCGCGAATGTGCAGCGACCACACATTGGGCACCAAGTTGCGCCACGACGCGATCTCGATCTTGATGCCCAAGTTGGCCAGCACCGCCGTCATGTTGGCGATGGTCTGCTCCAGCGGCAAGTCTTTGCCCGCAATGCGGGTCTGCGTGAGCGCATCGGGCTTGAGCATGAGCAAGGCCTGCGCGTCGGCATCCAGGTTGTCCACCGCCTCGACCACAAACACCGGCCCGGCTTGAATGGCCTTTTTGACCGTGCAGCGGTCGATGGACCGCAAGATGCCTTGGCGGTCTTTGTCGGACATATCGGCCGGCAACTCCACCTGAATCTTGATGGTCTGCAGGTAGCGGTTATCAGGGTCCACGATGTTGTTTTGCGACAAGCGGATGTGCTCGGTGGCAATGCCGCGCGTCTCGCAATACAGCTTCACAAAATACGCCGCACACAAAGCCGAAGACGCCAAAAAATAATCAAACGGCCCCGGCGCCGAGCCATCGCCCTTGTAACGAATAGGCTGATCGGCCAGCACAGTGAAGTCGTCAAACTTGGCCTCCAGGCGCAGTTTGTCGAGAAAATTGACTTTGATATCCATGCTGTGCTTCCAAAAAAACAAACGCCCACAAAGGGGCGATGGGTCTGTGATACGCCAAGGCCAAGAGAACTGGCCCGGCGCAGGGGCCTCAACCCCAGAGCTTTTTAACCCGCGCGTCCCGCCCACAACTCAATCGATAGTAGCGGTAGCGCAGTTCGTTCTTCTTGTAGTAGTCCTGGTGGTACTCCTCGGCCAGATAGAACGCAGAGCTGGGCGCCAGCTCGGTGTGAATGGTGCTGAATCGGCCGCTGCGGATCAAGGCGTCGCGGCTGGCTTCGGCAATGGCGCGTTCGGCCTCATTTTGCCAATAAATTCCGCTGCGGTATTGAGGACCGACATCACAAAACTGCTGGTCTTTGACGGTCGGGTCGATGTGCCGCCAAAAATAGTCGACCAACTGCGCGTAACTGACTTGACTCGGGTCGTACAGCACCCTCACCGCCTCGGTATGGCCCGTGCGACCGGCACTGACTTGCGCGTAGGTGGGCTGGGGCGTTTGGCCGGCGGTGTAGCCCGACTCAACGGCCAAGACATCGGCCAATTTTTCAAAGTCGGCTTCGATGCACCAGAAACAACCACCGGCAAACAGGGCATAAGCCATGGGCTGGCCGTTGATCACGGGCGCTGCCGCCAACTCGGTGGGCGTGGGCTGGGCCGCAGAGGCTTGGCCTGCGTTGGTGGACTGGCTGGGCGTGCAAGCCGTCAACAAGAAAGCGCCAGCGGCGCATGCCATGGTCAACCAACGCAGAGGCTTCCAAAAAGATGGGGTGTTCATGGTCATGCCCTCAATGCGGGGAGGGTTTGGCCTTCGGGCACAAACGCCAAGGCCACACCGTTGTTGCAAAAGCGCTTGCCCGTGGGTTTGGGCCCGTCATCGAACACATGCCCGTGGTGCCCGCCACAGCGCGAACAGTGGTATTCGGTGCGCGGGTAGATGAGCTTGAAATCAGTGGTGGTGCCCAAAGCACCCGGCAAGGCTTGGAAAAAACTGGGCCAACCCGTGCCACTCTCGTATTTGTGGGCCGCGCTGAACAAGGGCAAGTTACAGGCCACACACACAAAGGTGCCGGGCCGCTTCTCGGCGTTAAGCGGGCTGCTGCCCGGGCGTTCGGTGCCGTGCTCAAACAGCACCTCATACGCGCTCGGCGAGACCAACTTGCGCCACTCGGCTTTGGTTTTCTTCAGTGGAAAAGCGGCCGCCGCCGCGCCCAAGGGCACGGTGGCACTGGCCAGCCAGGCCGAGAAAATTTTGATCATATGACGTCGTTTCATGGGAGTGACCTGGTTGGTTGCTGAAACACGGGGCTTCATGACCCAGTTCGTTGGGGAAGGCCAAAAGTTACAGGGTCGTCAGCATTGGCTGGTGGATTGTCATGTTTTTTGAAGCCGCAAGCTCAGCAGCCCGAATGCGGGGTATGGCCGCCCCCTAAAATGCAAACCTATGTTCGAACAAACCTTTAAAAACATCGATGACATCTTGCACAAAGACGCGGGGTGCACCAGCGAGCTGGACTACACCGAGCAATCAAGTTGGCTGCTGTTTTTAAAGTACCTCGACGCCCTCGAAGCCGACAAAGCCACCGAGGCGGTGCTGGAGGGGCGTGACTACCAGTTCATCTTGGGCGAGCCCTACCGCTGGGCCACATGGGCCGCCCCCAAAGGGGCTGACGGCAAAATCGACCACAACGCCGCCATGACGGGCGACGACCTCAAAGGCTTCGTCAACGGCAAACTGTTTCCGTATCTGGCAGGCTTCAAGCAACGCGCCAGCGGGCCGCAGACCATCGAATACAAAATCGGCGAAGTCTTTGGCGAGATCACCAACAAAATCCAGAGTGGCTACAACCTGCGCGATGTGATCGACCGCATCGACGAACTGCGCTTTGGGAGCCAGGCCCAAAAGCACGAGCTGTCGCACCTGTACGAAGCCAAAATCAAAAACATGGGCAACGCCGGGCGCAACGGCGGCGAATACTACACACCACGCCCACTGATCCGCGCCATGATCGAGGTGATGCAGCCCCAAATTGGCGAACGCATCTATGACGCGGCCTGCGGGTCGGCAGGCTTTTTGTGCGAAGCCTTTGCCTACCTCAGCCCCAAAGCCACCAAGGCCGACGACCTGGACACGCTGCAAAAACGCACCTTTTACGGCAAAGAGAAAAAGAGCCTGGCTTACGTGATCGGCATCATGAACATGATCCTGCACGGCATCGAGGCACCCAACATCGTGCACACCAACACGCTGGGCGAAAACATCAACGACATCCAGGAGCGCGACCGCTACGACGTGATCCTGGCCAACCCGCCCTTTGGCGGCAAAGAGCGCAAAGAAGTGCAGCAAAACTTCCCAATCAAAACCGGGGAAACCGCTTTCTTGTTCATGCAGCACTTCATCAAAAGCCTGCGTGCCGGGGGCCGTGCGGCGGTGGTCATCAAAAACACATTCCTCAGCAACACCGACAACGCCAGTGTGGCCCTGCGCAAACAACTGCTGACCGACTGCAACCTGCACACCGTGCTGGACTGCCCCGGCGGCACCTTTCAAGGCGCGGGCGTCAAAACCGTGGTGCTGTTTTTCACCAAAGGCGAGCCCACCCGCAAGACTTGGTTCTACCAATTGGACCCCGGCCGCAACATGGGCAAGACTAATCCGCTGAACGACGCGGACTTGGTGGAGTTTGTGCAACTGCAAAAGAGCTTTGCCGACTCGCCCAAAAGCTGGAGCGTGGCGGCTGACAGCGTGAACCTGGACACGTTTGACCTGTCGGTGAAAAACCCGAACGGCGGCGAAGCAGTGGTGCACCGCAGCCCGGCAGACATACTGGACGAGATCGCGGCGCTGGATGCCGAGGCGGCGGAGGTGTTGGGGAATATTCGGGGGTTGTTGGCGTGAATGCGGGTTACAAGCCATGCTCGCTTGGCAGCGTTGCAAAAGTTATCGCTGGTCAGTCGCCAGAAGGCAAGTATTACAACGATAAGGGTGAGGGTTTGCCTTTCTACCAAGGCAAAAAAGAATTTGGAGAACGGGTCATCGGTGAACCAACGACTTGGACGACTTACGTAACGAAAATTGGAGAACCTGGCGACATCCTGATGTCAGTCAGAGCGCCAGTTGGCCCTGTCAACTTCACTGATCAAAAAATCTGTATTGGGCGTGGATTAGCGGCAATCCGGACCAATGACACTATTGATTCGGACTTTCTTTATTACCAACTGTTATCCAAACAGGACGGAATAGCCGGAACAGAAGGGGCCGTTTTCGCGTCTATCAATAAAGCCGCAATTGAAGCGCTCCAAGTTGTAGTTCCTGCAATCGAAGAACAACGCCGCATCGTCACCCTCCTCGACGAAGCCTTTGCCGACATCGCCACTGCAAAAGCCAACGCCGAAAAGAACCTCCGAAACGCCCGCGAGCTTTTTGAAAGTGCTTTGTATTTAATTGAGGGAAAAAAGGAACAACTCGGCGAATACGTGACGATCAAAACCGGAAAACTAGATGCCAATGCTGCCGTAGTTGACGGTGAGTACCCGTTCTTCACCTGCTCAAGAGAAATTTTTGAGATTGATACCTTCGCCTTTGATTGCGAGGCCATTTTGTTAGCTGGTAACAATGCCGTTGGTGATTTCAACGTCAAACACTACAGCGGCAAGTTCAACGCCTATCAACGTACCTACGTCATCACGATCCAAGATGAAGAAAAGTTGCGCTACCGCTATCTCTATTTCCAGATGATCAAAAGCCTCAAAAAATTCAAAGAACAATCCGTAGGGTCCAGCACGAAATTTCTCAAGCTTGGAATGATCAAAGAATTGGAAATCACACTCCCTTCAATCCAAGAACAGGACCGCCAACTTAAATTACTCAGCGGCTTACTTAAACAGGTCGAGGATTTGGAATTCATTTACCGCCAAAAACTCACCGCCCTCGACGACCTCAAAAAATCCCTGCTGCACCAAGCCTTCAGCGGGCAGTTGACGCAGTAGGTGCAAAATTTGCACACACTGCCACCCCCTGAAAATCCAAGCCAGTCCAAATAAATTAGGATGACGACCATGGCCAAAAGCAACTTGTTAAAGACCCAAGACGTCACCTTTCTGGACTTGATCGGTAACGGTAAGAAATACCGTGTACCTTCGTTTCAACGCGACTACGCTTGGGAAGAGGAGCAGTGGGAAGATCTGTGGAACGACATTCAGGAGTTACTGAGTGCGCCCGGGAGCTTCCACTACATGGGCGCTTTGGTGGTCGAGGCTGTTTCTGACCGCGAATTTCAGATCATTGACGGTCAACAACGGGTCGCGACACTGAGCGTGTTGGCCTTGGCGGTGATTGATCGCCTTCAGCAATTGCCCGGCGATGAAGCCACCAAAGCGGCCAATGCCGAACGCGCATCCGAGCTGCGCAAAAGGTTCATCGGAGAAAAAGACCCCGCCTCTCTGCTGCAAAGCAGTAAGCTTTTCCTGAACGACACCGACGACGGGTTTTATCAAGACTACTTGGTTCAGTTGCGCACGCCGGGCAACCCCCGCGGTCTGCCCAAGTCCAACCGGATGCTGTGGCAGTGTTTTGGGTGGTTTCAAAAACGACTGCTGGACTCTGGCTTGGAAGGCGAAGCGCTTGCGCGGTTGCTGTCTGACACGGTGGCGCGGCAACTCCTGTTCATCCTGATCACGGTCGAAGACGACATCAGCGCCTACACCGTGTTTGAAACACTCAATGCCCGTGGCCTAGAGCTGTCCTCCACTGATTTGCTCAAGAACTTCTTGTTCTCTCGCGTGCCTGTCCGCACCGATCTGGATGCCCTGCAACGCCGCTGGCGTCAGATGATCGGCAAAGTCAAACATGAGCGCTTTCCGGACTTTTTGCGTTACCACTTGTTGTGTCGGTTCCCGCAAATTCGCAAACAGCGCCTGTTCAAGAAGGTGCGCGAAGAGGTCAAAACATCGGCAGATGTGTTTGCCCTGATGGATGCACTGGAGCAACGCGCAGACTTGTTCGCTGCCATGGACGACACTGCGCACGAGTTTTGGCTGGACCGCCCGGCTGCCAAGCCCTATGTGCGGGACTTGCAGTTGTTTGGTGTGCGCCAGCACATGCCTTTGGTGTTTGCCGCATGGGAGCAAATGAGCGCGGACGACTTCACCCGCGTGCTCAAACTGCTGTGCGTGCTGTCGGTGCGCTACACCGTCATTGGCAGCTTGAACACCAACGAGCTGGAGCCTGTTTACCATCGGGCCGCCAAGGCGCTGCTGGTTAGCGCTGTCCGCACGCCTGCAGAAGTGTTTGCGCAGCTGCGCAGCGTCTACGTGGATGATGAAAAATTTGTGCGCGACTTTTCGCACAAGGAAATGGACACCACCGGCCGCCGCAAGAAAGTGGCGAAATACCTGCTGTGCGAACTGGAAAGCGACGCATCTGGCAAGCATCACGATTGGGAAAGCGACACCGGCACCATCGAGCACATCCTGCCCGAGAACCCCTCTGCGCAATGGGACGAACCCTTCAACCCAGATCGCCAGAAAGACTTCATCTACCGTTTGGGCAATCTGATGCTGCTGGAGCCAACCATCAACCGCCAATGTCAAAACGGCAGTTTTGAAGACAAGCGAGCCGAGTACGGGCGAAGCAGTTATGCCACCGCCAAAGCAATGGGGCTAAGCGATCAGGCGGATTGGTCACCCGCTACCCTGGCTCTGCGCCAGGAACGCATGGCCCAGCGGGCAGCGCATGTCTGGCGCTCGGACTTTGTTTGAGTGTTTGTGAATCAACAGTAAGCCATATGGTTTGGGTCGGTGACAAATCGTCACCAACTGCGCAGAAATCGGGAAATTCAGTCGGTTACCCGCTGTAACCGACTGAATCGGTTCAGCCGCGCGAGAAAACGTACAGTTGAAACGGTGACAAGCTGTCACCAGTTGCCCAACCCAACCAGCCGGATATTGAAACCAAATTGGCTACACTGATTCGGTTTCACTAATGAGCCCGTCCATGACACCTAACCCCGCCAGTAAGACCGCCATTGCGATTTACCAGGCCGATAACGGCTCTGTCGAGGTTCGGCTGCAAAGTGAAACCGTCTGGCTCCGTCAAGAGCAAATGACTCAGCTTTTCGGGCGGGAACGCTCTGTCATCACGAAGCACATCAAAAATGTCTTTGCTGAAGGGGAGTTGGAGGAAATAAGCAATGTGCAAAATTTGCACATTGCTGGTTCGGATAAAACCGTTATGAACATGCTGGCACAGCAGAACTGACCCATGAACGAAGCCGAAACCCGCGCCGAACACATCGACCCTGCACTTGCCGCCGCGGGCTGGGGCCAGGTGGATGGCAGCCGCGTTTTGCGAGAGCACAACATCACGGCGGGCAGGCTGCAAGGCGCGGGCAAGCGGGCGCGGGCCGACATTGCCGACTATGTGCTGGTCTACCGCAACACCAAGCTGGCGGTGATCGAGGCCAAAGCCTGGGCCAAGCCGCTGACCGAGGGCGTGGGCCAGGCCAAAAGCTACGCGGCCAAGCTGGCCATTCGCCACACCTATGCCACCAATGGCCAGGGCATTTACGGCATCGACATGCACACGGGGGCTGAAGAGCAAGTGACTCGCTACCCCACGCCCGACGAGCTGTGGGACATGGCCTTTGGCGAGAGCGAAGCGCAAGCCGCCGCCTGGCGCAAACGCTTTGCCGCCGTGCCGCTCGAAGACAAAGGCGGCACCTGGACGGGCCGCTATTACCAAGAGAGCGCCATCACCCGCGTGCTGGAGGCGGTGGCCAATGGCAAAGACCGTGTGCTGCTGACGCTGGCCACAGGCACGGGCAAGACCTTCATCGCGTTTCAGCTCGCTTGGAAGCTGTTTCACAGCCGCTGGAATCTGAAGGACTGGAAAGAAGGCACCGAGCCCAGCCGCCGCCCGCGCATTTTGTTTTTGGCAGACCGCAACATCTTGGCCAACCAGGCGTTCACCGCGTTCTCGCCCTTTCCCGAAGATGCGGTGGTTCGCATCGACCCCGGCGACATCAAGAAAAAAGGCCGCGTGCCCAAGAACGGCAGCGTGTTCTTCACGATCTTCCAGACCTTCATGAGTGGGCCTGGCGAGACCCCCTACTTTGGCGAATACCCGCCGGACTTCTTTGACTTCATCATCATCGACGAGTGCCACCGGGGCGGCGCCAACGACGAAGGCAGCTGGCGGGCCATCCTCGAATACTTCAGCCCCGCCGTGCAGCTGGGCCTGACGGCCACACCCAAGCGCACCATCAATGCCGACACCTATGGCTATTTTGGCGATCCGGTTTACACCTACTCGCTCAAGGACGGCATCAACGATGGCTTTTTGACGCCGTTTCGCGTCAAGCAAATCGTGACCACGCTGGACGATTACGTCTACACCGCCGACGACATGGTGCTGGACGGCGAAGTGCAGCAAGGCAAGCGTTACGAAGAAAAAGACTTCAACCGCAGCATCGAGATCAAAGAGCGCGAGGCCTACCGCGTCAAGCTGTTCATGGACAGCATCGACCAGCGCGAAAAAACCATCGTGTTTTGCGCCACCCAGCAACACGCCCTGGTGGTGCGCGACCTGATCAACCAGATGAAAACCAGCCCCGCGCCCGACTACTGCGTGCGCGTGACCGCCAACGACGGCAAGCTAGGCGAGCAGCACCTGAGCCAGTTTCAGGACAACGAAAAATCGCTGCCCACCATCTTGACCACCTCGCAAAAACTCTCAACGGGCGTGGACGCCCGCAACGTGCGCAACATCGTGCTGATGCGGCCCGTGAATTCGATGATCGAGTTCAAGCAAATCATCGGACGCGGCACCCGCCTTTATGACGGCAAGGACTACTTCACGATCTATGACTTTGTGAAGGCGCACCACCTGTTCTGCGACCCGGAATGGGACGGCGAACCTGTGGAGCCCGAACCACCGACAGAAAAGCCTTTGCCCCCGATCTGGCAGCCACAAGACCCCACCGAGCCACCCACGGTGCGCGAGCCTGGTGAGGAGCGCCCGGCCAAGCTGGTGGTCAAACTGGCCGACGGCAAAACCCGCACCATCCAGCACATCACCTCCACCAGCTACTGGGGGCCAGACGGCAAGCCGCTGTCACCCGCGCAGTTTTTGGAAAGCCTGTTTGGTGCCCTGCCCGAGTTCTTCAAAAACGAAGACGAACTGCGCACCCTGTGGGCCGACCCGACCACGCGCAAAGCGCTGCTAGGCGGCCTGGCCGACAAAGGTTTTGGTCGCGACCCGCTGCGCGAAATGCAACGCATCATCGACGCCGAGAAAAGCGACCTGTTCGACGTGCTGGCCTACGTGGCCTTTGCCCTGCCCACCGAAACCCGTGCCACCCGCGCAGATCGCGCCAAGGCCCACAACGCGGTGACGTATGGCCAAAAGCAACAAGCGTTTTTAGCCTTTGTGTTGGACCAGTACGTGACCCAAGGCGTGGACCAACTCGACGCTGACAAACTCACCCCACTGCTCAAGCTGCGCTACAACGCACTGAATGACGCGATGGCGGAATTGGGGGATGCGGTGCAGGTCAGGCAGGCGTTTGTGGGGATGCAGCGGTATTTGTATAAATAAAATTTACCAAAAAAATGTCTAGAGATTTAGAAAAAGAATTAACAGAAAAAATATCAACGACGAATTTTAATGCCCTTGAAGAGAGCTTGGGAGTAAGTAAAAATTTCTTCCAAAAAATCTTTCAGGATGAATTCGATTGGTCACTAGTTATAAAACTCTGCGTCATCATTAAAGCAGCTGCAGATCGCTTATTAAAGATTTATTTTGATGATTTACCAGAAAAATTTATCTCAAAACTAAATATAAATGGACCAACAGGAAAAATACAACTTCTAATTGATTTGAATTTAATTAACCAAACTGAAAAAATTAGAATTATCGAAATAATAAAAATTAGAAATAAATTTGCTCACAGAATTGAATTCATTGATAAAAATATATTTCAATATTATTTAACGCTTAGTCCAGATTAATCTCACAATTTTTTCCACAAACTCATAACTGGAGAAAACAATCCAAACAAGCCAGAACACTCGGAAGAGTCAGCATCAAGCATTAACTCACTAAGGTTAATATTTTTTACCGCCTGCATCATATCTCTAATATCGATTACAGAAACTTGGCAGAAGTTGATCGCTGAAAAAATGGCAGCCGAAGCTCCAACCTTGATCAATCAATTTAAAAATTCTCGAAATTCCGAGGAAAAAGAAGTTCTTAGAAAAAAATTGATCAATTTATTAGAAAAACTTGAAAACCACCCGAGGCGCCTGATAGAAATCAAAAACACGGACTTGCTCAATGATTCAACTGCCCCCAAGCCTTCTCCAGCCGCTTGATGCTGACCGGCTGTGGGGTGCGCAGTTCTTGCGCGAAGAAACTCACGCGCAGCTCTTCCAGTAGCCAGCGGAACTCCAGCATGCGGGCGTCTTGGGCACCTTTGCGTTCGGCCACCAGACGCCAATAGCGTTGTTCTTGCGGTTTGATTTCGGCCAGGCGCAGGGCGTCGCGGGCAGGGTCGGCGCGGTATTTGTCCAGGCGCAGGGTCACGGCTTTGAGGTAGCGGGCGCAGTGCTGCAGCTGGAGCCACGGGGTGGCGGCCATGAAGTTTTTGGGCATCAGGCGTTGCAGTTGTTGGGTGCAGTCTGCGGTGGCTTCGGGGGCGTTTTTGGTGTCTTTGATCTTGCGGGTGGCCGCGCCAAACTCCAGCAAGATGGTGCCTGCCAGCCGGGCCACTTCGTTGGCAATCAACGTCAAGCGGCCCCGGCCTTCTTCGATGCGGCGCTTGAAGGTGATTTCATCGTTGGGCAGCGGGTCGAGCAAGAAGGCGCGGTCCAGCGCCACATCGATGATCTGGGTTTTCAGCTCGTCGGCCGAACCCAGCGGCATGAACGCCACAGCCATTTTTTGCACATCGGGGATGTTTTTCTCAAGGTACTTGAGCGCGTCCTTGATCTGCAGTGCAAACAGGCGGCGCAGGCCCGCGCGGTTTTTGCTGGCCGCCACATCGGGTTCGTCAAACACCTCGATGGTGACGGCGTCGCCCATGTCCACCAAGGCCGGAAAACCGATCAGGGTCTGGCCACCCTTGCTGATTTCCATCAGCTCGGGCAGTTCGCCAAAGGTCCAGGCGGTGTAGCGCTGGGGCGTGACCGGGGTTTGTTTGACGGGGGCGTTTTGACGCCGGGGTTGTTGCGCGGAATCAATTGGCGTCAGAGCCCGATTTCCTTCGGACCATCGCGATCCGACCCCATTTGATTGGGGGTTCGCTGGCGAAGCGCTCGAAGGCGCTGCTGCGACTTTGAGCTGCGCCAGCGCCTGGAAGGCGCCGCGCGCTTTGGCGCCCAGCTCGCCCTTCAGGGCACCGAGGTTGCGGCCCATGCCGAGTTGGCGGCCGTGCTCGTCAACCACACACAGGTTCATGAACAAATGCGGGCTGAGCATCTCGTGTTTGAAGTCACCCCGCTTGACGTCCAGGCTGGTTTCGTCACGCACTTTTTTCAGCAGCACATCGGTCAGTGAGCCGGCGCCAAACAACTCGGGTGCCGACAGTTCGGTGGCCATGCGCGTGGCCGATTCGGGCAGCGGCACAAAGCGGCTGCGCGGGCGCTGCGGCAGGCTTTTCAGCAGGGCCTGAATTTTGTCTTTGAGCAAGCCGGGCACCAGCCATTCGCAACGGTCTTCACTCACCTGGTTCAGCACAAACAGCGGCACCGTCACGGTGACGCCATCACGGGCATCGCCCGGTTGGTGTAAATAGGTGGCGCTGCAGTCGGTGCCACCCAGTCGCATGTGTTTGGGAAAGGCCTGCGTGGTGATGCCTGCGGCTTCGTGGCGCATCAGTTCTTCGCGGGTCAGCAACAACAGGCGCGGCTGCTTGACGCTCTCGTCGCGGTACCAGTTTTCGAGCAAGCGGCCGCTGCACACATCGGGCGGAATCTGCTGGTCGTAAAAGGCATAAATCAGCTCATCGTCCACCAGCACATCTTGTCTGCGCGACTTGTGCTCGAGCTCTTCGACTTTGGCGATCATCTTGTGGTTGGCCGCCAAAAACGGCAGCTTGGTCTCCCACTGGTAGCCCACCAACGCTTCGCGAATGAAGATCTCGCGCGCGCCGTGCATGTCCACCCGGCTATAGGGCGTGCGCCGCCCGCTGTAGACCACCAGGCCATACAACGTGGCCCGCTCCAGCGCCACCACTTCGGCCGTTTTCTTTTCCCAATGCGGGTCGAGCAGCTGCTTCTTTAAAAGGTGCGCGCCGACTTGCTCCAGCCATTGCGGCTCGATGGCGGCAATGCCCCGGCCAAACAGGCGCGTGGTTTCCACCAGTTCGGCCACCACGATCCAGCGGCCCGGCTTTTTGGAAAGGTGCGCGCCAGGGTGCTTGTAAAACTTGATGCCGCGTGCGCCCAAATAGACGTCTTCGTCTTCGAGCTTGTAGCCCACGTTGCCCAGCAGGCCCGCCAGCATGGACAGGTGCAGTTGCTCATAACTCGCAGGCTGGGTGTTGATGCGCCACTTGTGCTCGGCCACCACCGTGAGCAGCTGGGTGTGCGTGTCGCGCCACTCGCGCACGCGGCGGATGTTGACGAAGTTCTGGCGCAGCAGCTGTTCGTATTGGCGGTTGCTGAGTTTGTGGGCCGCATCGTGGCCACCACGGGCATCGTGAATCCATTTCCACAGCTTCAGGTAGCCGGTGAATTCGCTTTTGTCGTCGTCAAACTTGGCGTGCTGTTGGTCGGCCTGGGCCTGCAAGTCCATGGGGCGGTCGCGCACATCCTGCACCGACATGGCACTCGCGATGATGAGCACTTCGTCCAGCGCTTCGCGGTGCCGCGCCTCCAAAATCATGCGGCCGACACGCGGGTCCAGCGGCAGGCGGGCCAGTTCTTTGCCAATCGGCGTGAGTTCGTTGTCATCGTCCACAGCGCCCAGCTCGGCCAGCAGCTGGTAGCCGTCAGTGATCGCCCGTTTGGAGGGCGCTTCGATGAACGGAAAGTCTTCGACCACGCCCAGGTGCAGCGACTTCATGCGCAAGATCACACCCGCCAACGAGGAACGCAAAATTTCCGGGTCGGTGAAGCGCGGGCGGCCGGCAAAGTCCTTGTCGTCGTACAGGCGAATGCAAATGCCGTTGGCCACCCGGCCGCAGCGGCCTGCGCGCTGGTTGGCTGCCGCCTGGCTGATGGGCTCGACCATGAGCTGCTCGACCTTGCTGCGCAAGCTGTAGCGCTTGACGCGGGCGGTGCCGGCGTCGATCACATAACGGATGCCAGGCACCGTGAGCGAGGTTTCGGCCACGTTGGTGGCCAGCACGATGCGGCGGCCATTCGATGCTTCAAAAATCTGGTCTTGCTCGGCCTGCGACAGGCGGGCAAACAGCGGCAGCACTTCGGCATTGCGTGTCAGCGGTTGGTGCGACAGGTGTTTGCGCAGGTGGTCGGCGGCTTCGCGGATTTCACGCTCGCCCGGCAAAAAGATCAGGATGTCGCCCCCTGCCCCACCCTGCCAAAGTTCGTCCACGCCGTCGGCAATGGCGTCGTTCAGGCCGTAGTCTCGCGATTCTTCAAACGGACGGTAGCGCTGCTCCACCGGGAAAGTGCGGCCCGAGACCATGATCACCGGGGCCGGTCCGTGGCGGGAGGCAAAGTGCTTGGCAAAGCGGTCGGCATCAATCGTGGCCGAGGTCACAACGATCTTGAGATCAGGCCTGCGCGGCAAAATCTGGCGCAAGTAGCCCAGCAAGAAGTCGATGTTCAGGCTGCGCTCGTGCGCCTCGTCGATGATGATGGTGTCGTAGGCCTGCAGCAGCGGGTCGGTCTGGGTTTCGGCCAGCAATATGCCGTCGGTCATGAGCTTGACCGAGGCGTTTTTGCTCAAGCGGTCCTGAAAGCGCACCTTGAAGCCGACCACCTCGCCCAGCGGCGTCTTCAATTCTTCGGCAATGCGCTTGGCCACCGAGCTGGCAGCGATGCGGCGCGGCTGGGTGTGGCCGATCATGCGGGCGCGCTCGCCAGGCTTGGCGTTCAGCCGCCCACGACCGAGCGACAGCGCGATTTTGGGCAACTGCGTGGTCTTGCCCGAGCCGGTTTCGCCGCACACGATGATGACCTGGTGCTGGTCCATGGCGGCGATGATTTCACCGCGGCGGGCAGAGACCGGCAGGCCTTCGGGGAACTCGATTTGGAGGGGGGTGGGTGTTGCTGGCTCAGTCACCGCCTGATTATCCCACGTCACACATTCACGTGCTACACTCATTCACGTGAACTATGCCGGGGAGTTTCATCATGACCAATTTGACGATTTCGCTGGACGAAAACCTTGTCAAACAAGCGCGCATCAAGGCGATCCAGGAGGGCACCTCGCTGAGCGCCAAGGTGCGCGAGTTGCTGTCAACTTATGTGCGGCAAGACATGCCGACGGCACCCATCGTGATTCCCAAGCTGCCGGTTTCAAAAGCCGGTGGTGGCCTGCAACCGGGCATTGACCCAAGCAGCAACCGATCTCTGTACGACGCGATGGACGCGGGCATGAATGTGCAAAAACTGTCATGACGCCTGACGTGAATGTGCTGGTTGCGGCGTTCAGGCCCGACCACCCCCGTCACTTGCCTGCCCGCGCTTGGCTGGACGATGCGGTGATTCAAGCCGCCAGTGGTCGCGCCAGCCTGATGCTGCTGGGCACCGTGGTGACCGGTTTTTTGCGCATCAGCACGAACTCCAAAATTTTTCGGGAAACCGATCCGCTGCAAGACCTGATCGACTTTGTGGACAGCTTGCTCAGTTGCCCCGGTTTGCAGTTTCAATCCCAAGGGGCCACTTGGGCCAACTTGCGCCAAGTGTGTCTGACGCAACAAGCCAGCGGGAACTTGATCACCGACGCCTGGATTGCGGCCATGGTGGTGCAATCCGGTGAGACACTCTGCACATTCGACCGCGACTTTACGCGTCTGCTGCCGCCCGGCCAACTTCATTTGCTCAAGCCTTGACACCACCGCCCATGCCAACAGTCTTCAACTTCACTTTCGTGCCCTGGTTTCGGTCGGTGGCGCCTTACATCCACATGCACCGGGGCAAAACCTTTGTCGTGGGGATCGCGGGCGAGGCCATTGCGGCCGGCAAGCTGCACAACCTGGCACAAGATCTGGCACTGATCCAGAGCATGGGCGTGAAGATCGTGCTGGTGCACGGTTTTCGGCCTCAGGTGAATGAGCAATTGGCCGCCAAAGGCCATACGCCGCAATACTCACACGGCATTCGCATCACCGATGGCGTGGCCCTGGACTGCGCCCAAGAGGCGGCTGGCCAGCTGCGCTACGAAATCGAAGCGGCTTTCAGCCAAGGCTTGCCCAACACGCCCATGGCGGGCTCAACGGTGCGGGTGATTTCGGGCAACTTCATCACCGCCCGTCCGGTGGGCATCGTGGACGGCGTGGATTTTCAGCACTCGGGCCTGGTGCGCAAAGTGGATGTGGACGGCATCATGCGCACGCTCGACATGGGCGCAATGGTGCTGCTGTCGCCGTTTGGCTTTTCGCCCACGGGCGAGGCCTTTAACCTGGCCATGGAAGAAGTGGCCACCAGCGTGGCCGCCGAACTTCAGGCCGACAAGCTGATCTTTTTGACCGAAATTCCGGGCATTCGCATCCACCCCCACGAACCGGCCAGCGAAGACAACCCGATCGACACCGAATTGCCTTTGGCCACAGCAAAGCAAATTTTGGCCGCATCTCCCAACCCGACGCAGCCGACCGATCTGGCGTTTTACCTGCAGCATTGCGTGAAGGCCTGCGAAGAAGGCGTGGAGCGCTCGCACATCCTGTCGTTTGCAGTCGATGGCGCGTTGTTGCTGGAAATTTATGTGCACGACGGCATCGGCACCATGGTGGTTGATGAAAAGCTTGAAGAGCTGCGCGAAGCCACGGCCGATGACGTGGGCGGCATTTTGCAACTGATCGAACCCTTCGAGCAAGACGGCACGCTGGTCAAACGTGACCGCACCGAGATTGAGCGCGACATCGACCATTACACGATCATCGACCACGACGGCGTAATTTTTGCCTGCGCTGCCCTGTATCCCTACCCCGAAGCCAAGACTGCCGAGATGGCGGCGCTGACGGTGTCGCCCCAGTCTCAAGGTCAGGGCGATGGCGAAAAAGTGCTCAAGCGTGTGGAACAAAGGGCCCGTGCCATGGGCTTGAAAAGCATCTTCGTTTTGACCACGCGCACCATGCACTGGTTCATCAAGCGGGGTTTTGCACAAGTAGACCCAGACTGGCTGCCCGAAGCCCGCAAGCGCAAATACAACTGGGACCGCAAAAGCAAGGTGCTGGTGAAAAAGCTCTGAGCCGAAGGCTTCGGCCCATCGCATCAGCCCAGCGAAAACTCAACGGCCGACATGGCGTGCAAAGCAGTGGTGTCAAAGCTGGGCAAGCCACCATCGCCAGGCTGCAAGATCATGGTCAGTTCGGTGCAGCCCAAGACAATGCCCTGAGCGCCTTGCGCAGCCAACTGCTGCACCAGCCCAATGAGGCTTTGGTGCGAACGCTCATTCACTTGGCCCCGGCAGAGTTCCTCGAAAATGACACGGTGCACCTCCATGCGACCAGGCTCATCGGGCACCAGGCACTCAATGCCGCGCGCAGCCAAGCGGTCGCGCAAAAACGCTTGCTCCATGGTGAACCGGGTGCCCAGCAGCCCGATCTTGTGCAGGCCAGCGGCCAACACGGCATCGGCAGTGACATCGGCAATGTGCAGCAAAGGCAGCGCGGTGACCGACTGAACCTCTTGGGCAATGCGGTGCATGGTGTTGGTGCAAATCAGCAAGACTTCGGCGCCACTGCGCTCCAGTTGACGGGCTGCCGTTTGCAAAATGGCGGTCATTTGCACCCAGTCGCCCTGCTTTTGCAAATCTGCAATCTCCTGAAAGTTCAGGCTGATCAAGTGCACCGGCGCCGATGTCAGGCCCCCTTGGCGGCGAGCCACCTCGCGGTTGATGTTTTGGTAATAAAGGGCGGTGGACTCCCAGCTCATGCCACCGATCAAACCTATTTTTTTCATGTTGATTTTCTGCCTCAATTAAAAGCTGAAGTTTGCCAGCAATGCTGCAGCATGGCATGCCAAAATAATCCCTAAATTGATTATTTATTGGAATAATTTTCTACAATACAAGCATGAAACAGAAACTAGATGCCATAGATCGAAAAATTTTGGCCCTCTTGCAAGCCCGCAGTGACTTGCCCATCAACGAGTTGGCTGAGGCCGTACACCTGACTCCCACCCCCTGCTGGCGCCGCATTCAAAGGCTCAAGGAGATGGGCATCATCGCGCAGCAAGTGGCCTTGCTGGACCGTCAAAAAGTCAATGTGGGGGTGACCGTGTTCGTATCCGTGCGCACCCGCGACCACGATTTGCCGTGGCTGGATAAGTTTCGCACCGCTGTTCAGTCAATTGCTGAAGTTGTGGAGGCCTACCGCATGAGCGGAGATGTGGACTACCTGCTCAAAGTGGTGGTACCCGATATCGCCGCTTACGACCTGGTCTACAAACAGTTGATTCAGCAGGTGCCGTTGGCCGATGTCAGTTCAAGTTTCGCCATGGAGGAACTCAAGTTCACCACGGCGGTGCCGCTCAGTTACGCAACTTGAAAGACTTGAACGCGACCCACAGACCCATCAGCCCGAAAACCACAAAGACCACAAAAGACCAGTTGGCGATCGAGCCGCCCAAAAAAGTCCAGTCGACCTTGGTGCAATCGCCACTGCCCTTGAAGATCATGGGAATGGCGCGGTTGAGGGGGAAGTTTTCGACCATGCCATAAAAGTCGCGCCCGCAGGTGACGATTTCAGGCGGGTACCACTGCAGCCAGCTTTGGCGCGCCGCGGTGAAGCCGCCAAAACCAGCGTCCAGCGCCAGCAGCAGCGCCGTCAGGGCCAGGCCCTTTCCCTGCAAACGCCAGCCGATCAGGCCCAGCACCACCACACCGATCAGGGCGTAGCGCTGCACGATGCACATGGGACATGGGTTCAAGCCGACCATATGCTGCAAGTAAAAGCCAAAAACCAGCATACCGGTGCTCGCCAAGGCGGTCAGCAACATCCAGCGCTGGAGGGTGATGGGCGAGAGTTTCATGGGCTATCTTGGGGCAGGGTGACTGGAAAAAAGGTGACCGGCGAAGGGTGCAACATGCGGTGTTTCAAAAGCAACGGGGGCATTGTGCCCCCGTGATCGTGCCGGCTTGGTGTGGCGGCGGACAAAGCCCCGGCCAAGTCAGGAATCGGCAAAAGCCCGTTCAATGACGAAAGCCCCTGGCGTGCTGGTGTTGCCTTCTTTCAGCCCCCGTGCTTCGCAGATGTGCTTGAGGTCGCGAAGCATGGCCGAGCTGCCGCAGATCATCACCCGGTCTTCCTCAGGGTTCAGAGGGGGCAGGCCCAAGTCGGCAAACAGTTTGCCGCTGTCCATCAAGTCAGTGACACGGCCCTGATTTTTATAAGGCTCGCGGGTCACGGTGGGGTAGTACAGCAGTTGCCGGGACGCCATCTCGCCTAAAAACTCATGGGCTGGCAGTTCTTGCGTGATGTAGTCGTGGTAAGCCAATTCATTGACCTGGCGAACACCGTGCACCAGGATCACTTTTTCAAAGCGCTCATAGGTTTCGGGATCGCGAATGATGCTCATGAAGGGCGCCAGACCCGTGCCCGTGGACAGCAAATACAGGTTTTTTCCTGGCAACAAGTAATCGATCAGCAAGGTGCCCGTGGGCTTGCGGCCCACCACAATGGTGTCGCCCACCTGGATGTGTTGGAGTTTGGAGGTCAAGGGGCCATCGGGCACCTTGATGCTCAGAAACTCCAGGTGTTCTTCGTAATTGGCACTGGCAATGGAGTAGGCGCGCAGCAAGGGCTTGCCGCTTTCTTGATTCAAACCAATCATGGTGAAATGACCGTTGGAAAAGCGAAGGGCCTGATCACGGGTGGTGGTGAAACTGAACAGACGGTCGGTCCAGTGGTGAACGCTCAAAACGCGTTCTTCAAGAAAAGCACTCATGGTGATCCAACAGGTGGGATGGGGCACAGACCCCAGACCGGAAAAGGAAAGCAGAAGCTTGCTACAGTTGAGGTTTTGAAAATAACCAGTATGCAGTCGCCATTGGCGACCCAGCTGTATTGTCCAGTGACATGCTCGTTGCTGGAAATACCAAGATTTTATATCTGTATAACCCATCACTCTGAAGAGACTCAAGGACCCCCATGGCACGCACCGTTCAATGCATCAAACTCGGCAAAGAAGCAGAGGGTCTTGATTTTGCGCCCTACCCCGGCGATCTGGGCAAGCGCATCTGGGAAAGCGTCAGCAAGCAAGCCTGGGCCGACTGGCTCAAACACCAGACCATGCTGGTCAATGAAAACCGCCTGAACCTGGCCGATCTGCGCGCCCGCCAGTACCTGGCCCGCCAGATGGAAAACCACTTTTTTGGCGATGGCGCTGACGCCGCCCAAGGTTACGTGCCGCCACCCGCCAGCTGAACCAGCCAGCTGAGTTTGGCCTCTCCCTTATCGCATCCCGGCTTTTCACACACCGGCACTGAGCCACGCCAGGCATTGGTGATCGGTGCCGGCCTGTCGGGTTCGGCCGTGGCGCACAGCTTGGCCTATCGGGGTTGGGCCGTCACGGTTTTGGACCAGGCCCAAGGGTTGGGTGCTGGCGCCTCGGGCCTGCCTGCGGGTTTGGCCGCGCCCCATGTCTCGCCCGACGACAACGTGCTCTCGCGCATCACCCGTGCGGGCGTTCGGGCCACGCTGCAACGCGCCGATGCCCTGTTGCAAAGCGGCACAGACTGGGCCCTGACGGGGGTTTTGGAGCACAACCTGGCCGGCAAACGCAGGCTGCCCAAAGCCGATCCTGGCAACAGCGCCAGCGCCAACACCAGCGCTGACAATCCACACGGCATGAGCACCCTGGCCAGCGCAGCGCAAATCGCCGCTGCGGGCCTGCCACCCGAAACGCCGGCACTGTGGCATGGCCAGGCGGGCTGGATCAGGCCCCGGCAACTGGTGGCGGCGCAGCTGCAAACGCCAGGCATTGAGGTGCTTTGGGGGCAAACGGTACACGCCATTGAACGGCGCGGCGCGCTGTGGACCGCAAGCAATGCCCAGGGCCAAATTTTGGGCGAGGCCCCCTTGCTGGTGTTGGCCAGCGCCTTTGACAGCCTGGCTTTGCTGAGCCCCTTGCCGGGGTTGACCGTGCCGCTGAAACCCTTGCGTGGGCAGATCAGTTTTGGGCACATGGCTGCGCTGAACGCCCCCCAGCGCCAGCTGCTGCCCCCCTTTCCAGTCAACGGCCACGGCAGCTTCATCAGCGGCGTGCCTGCGCCAGACGGGCAGCCCGGCTGGTTCATCGGTTCGACCTTTGAGCGCGATTGCATCCAGGCCCCCGTGCGGGTGCAAGACCACGCGGCCAACCAACTGCGGCTGGCCACTTTGCTGCCTGAATTGGGCGCGGCCATGCACACGCAGTTTGCCCCTGAACTCGTGCAGGGCTGGGCAGGCTTGCGCTGCACTCTGCCCGACCGCCTGCCGGCGGTTGGCCCCATCGACAGCCAGCGCCTGCCAGGGCTGTGGCTTTGCGCCGGCATGGGCGCGCGCGGCATCAGCTTGGCCGTGTTGTGCGGCGAGCTGGCTGCCGCCTGGCTCAACAACGAGCCCCTGCCCTTGCCCCCCGCATTGGTCAAGCATTTGTCGGCAGAGCGCTTCGTTCGCACATAAATTCCACAAAAACGCCAATAACACCTAGGATGGGTGTTTTTTAGCAGGGGCACCTCATGGCTCGTCAATCCTTGTCTCGCTACCTGCCCTGGCTGGTCACGGCGCCAGCGGCCATCTTGGCCTGGCCTTTTTCTGCCTGGGCCAGCGCAGGCTTCGGGGTGTTGTTTGTGCTGGGCTGGGTGGACTTCAAGCAGGACAAACAAGCGGTGCGCCGCAACTACCCGCTGACGGGCCGACTGCGTTATGCGCTGGAATACATCCGGCCTGAACTTCGGCAGTACTTTTTGGAAGACGACGAGCAAAAGCTGCCTTTCTCGCGCAACCAGCGCGCCATGGTCTATGCGCGCTCCAAGGTTCAAAACGACAAACGTGGATTTGGCAGCATCAAGGACATGTACAGCGCTGGCACGGAGTGGATTGCCCACTCCTTGCAGCCCGTGCAGCCAGACCCGGCCTCGTTTCGCATTCGCGTCGGGGGCTCCCAGTGCCAGCAAGCTTATGAGCTGTCACGGCTCAACATTTCGGGCATGAGCTTTGGGGCCTTGTCGCCCAACGCGGTCAAGGCCTTGAACAAGGGCGCGGCTTTGGGGGGATTTGCCCACGACACGGGAGAAGGCAGCATCTCGGCGCACCACCGGGAACATGGCGGCGACCTGATCTGGCAAATCGCCTCGGGGTATTTCGGCTGTCGCACCTCGGATGGGCACTTCGACCCGGAGCGCTTTGCGCTGCAGGCGCAGTCGCCCCAAGTCAAGATGATCGAAGTCAAGCTGTCCCAAGGCGCCAAGCCCGGCCATGGCGGGGTGCTGCCCAAGGCCAAGGTCAGCCTTGAAATTGCAGAGGCACGGGGCGTGCCCATGGGCCAGGACTGCGTTTCTCCGGCAAGGCACTCGGCTTTTTCCAACCCGGTGGAGTTGTTGAACTTTGTGGCGCAACTGCGCCAGTTGTCCGGTGGCAAACCGGTGGGCATCAAGTTGTGCGTGGGCCAGCCGGCCGAATGGTTCTCACTGGTGAAAGCCATGGTGCAGACAGGCCAGACACCCGACTTTGTGGTGGTGGACGGTGCCGAAGGCGGCACGGGGGCTGCGCCCATCGAGTTTGCCGACCATGTGGGCATGCCTTTGCGCGATGGCCTGCGTCTGGTGCACAACAGCCTGGTGGGCGCTGGCTTGCGAGAGCGCATCAAGATCGGCGCATCGGGCAAGGTGATTTCGGCCTTTGACATCGCCCGTTGCCTGGCGCTGGGCGCCGACTGGTGCAACTCGGCCCGAGGCTTCATGTTTGCATTGGGCTGCATCCAGTCACGCAGTTGCCACACCGACCATTGCCCCACGGGCGTGGCCACGCAAGACCCGGTGCGCCAACGCGCCATTGTGGTCACCGACAAGGCCGAAAGGGTCTATTACTTTCATGCCAACACGATGCACGCACTGGCCGACATACTGGGCGCTGCAGGCTTGCAAAGCCCGGATGACATGAGCCCCAACCACCTGATGGTGCGCAACGACCAAGGCCATGCCTGCACACTGGCCAGCACCATTGATACGCTGGCGCCAGGCCAGTTGCTGCAAGACCCGGCAAGCCAGGCCCGCTTGCCCAGCCCCTTTGCAGAGTTTTGGCACGCCAGCGATGCTGCGCACTGGGGTGTGGCCGGAGCTTGACGGCCTGCCCGATCGCAGATCAGGCCAGCGGCCCGCTCACTTCATCGCTTCGGCCGGGCGGCGCGATTTCACATACGCATCGGTGGGCTGGTAGGCCTTGCCGTCGGCGTAGCGCCACTGCACCATGGTGCCTTTGCCACCGCGCAGGTCCAGCTTGCCCACATAGGCGCCCATGGTGGACTGCTGGTCCAGGGCGCGAAATTCGGCGGGCCCGAACGGGGTGCTGAACTTCAGGCCCCGCATGGCGATGACCAGTTTTTCGTTGTCGGTCGAGTTGGCCTTTTTGATGGCCGCAAAAATAGCTTGCATCGTGGCGTAGCCCACCACCGAGCCGACCTTGGGGTTCTCGTTGAACTTTTTGTAATAGTTGGCGGCAAAGCTGGCGTGCTCTTTGTTGTCGAGTTGGTCCCAGGGGTAGCCGGTGACGATCCAGCCCTTGGGGGTTTCGTCTTTCAGCACTTCCAGGTATTCGGGTTCGCCCGACAGCAAAGACACCACCGGTGTCTTGGGGAACACGTTGCGCTGGTTGCCCTCGCGCACCAGCTTGGCCAGGTCGGCGCCAAAGGTCACGTTGAAGATGGCATCGGGCTTGTTCGCCATGGTCGCGGTCAGCGTGCTGCCTGCATCAATCTTGCCCTGGGCGGGCCACTGCTCACTGACAAACTCCACATCGGGGCGCTTGGCCTTGAGCAGCTCCTTGAAGCTGGCCACAGCACTTTGGCCATATTCGTAGTTGGGCGCGATCGTGGCCCAACGCTTGGCGGGCATCTTGGCCGCTTCTTCCACCAACATGGCCGACTGCATGTAGGTGCTGGGGCGCAGGCGAAAGGTGTAGCGGTTGCCTTTTTCCCAGACGATCGCATCGGTCAGTGGCTCGCTGGCCACAAACAGCCGCTTGCTCTTGGCGGCATGGTCGGCCAGGGCCAGGCCCACGTTGGACAAAAAGCCCCCGGCCAATACATCCACTTTTTCTTTCGACGACAACTCGATGGCATGGCGCAAAGCCTCTTCGGGCTTGCCCGCGTCGTCACGGGCAATCACTTCCACCTTGCGGCCCAGCAACCCGCCTTGGGCGTTGACCTCTTCCACCGCCAGTTGCCAGCCTTGCTTGTAGGGTTGGGTGAACTGGGGAATGGCCGAATAGCTGTTGATCTCACCAATCTTGATCGGCGTCTGGGCGAAAACAGAAGCTGTGGTGGCGGCGGCCAGCAAGCTGGTGGCGATCAGGCGGTTCATAAATGGGTCTTGCGGTTGGGGTCAAAAATATGACTTTAACAGCCTCCACAAAACATGTGGGTGATGGGATCCCCCAAACCCCCCAAGGGTTCAGACCTCTTGCAACACCCGAACTGCGGCTGCTGGCAAGCAGCAACAGGGCCTCATCAATTGGGATCTGACCCCCATTAAAAGCAGAAGCTGACCCCAATTTTTTACCCATGGGCGGGCCCAACCTCAGGCTTATAAGGTTCAAGAATATAAGCACAACTAAAAAATCGTTTGCCTCAGCATAAAGCGCCCTTAAAGTCACGCCCATCCCCAAGCGGGTGATCCCACTTTCCTGCTGTCCGTTTTGCGGGCCTGGGCGGGCACCCCACAGGCTTTGATCCGAGTTTTCACCATGTACCAATACACCGAATTTGACAAACAATTTGTGCGCGCCCGAGCAGCGCAGCACCGCGATCAACTGGAGCGCTTCCAGGCGGGCCAGTTGACGGGCGACGAGTTCAAACCCTTGCGCCTGCAAAACGGCTGGTACGTACAGCGTTACGCCCCCATGCTGCGGGTGGCCGTGCCTTATGGCGAGATCACGGCGCCCCAGTTGCATGTGCTGGCCCAAATTGCCCGCGAATACGACACACCCGATGCTGCGTTGTTGGCCGAAGCCCAAGCGACACAAGACAAAATTGCCGGTCTGGCGCCCAAGCTGACCACCAACTACGGCCACTTCACCACCCGCCAGAACGTGCAGTTCAACTGGATCCCCCTGTCCCGGTCGGCCGACGTGATGGACTTGCTGGCCACCGTGAACCTGCACGGCATCCAGACCAGCGGTAACTGCATCCGCAACACCACCACCGATGCGCTGGCCGGTGTGGCCGTGGACGAATTGGTTGACCTCCGGCCTTATGCCGAGTTGATTCGCCAGTGGAGCACGCTGCACCCCGAGTTCGCCTTTTTGCCGCGCAAGTTCAAGATCGCCATCACCGGCGCAGCCGAAGACCGCGCCGCCATTGGCTGGCACGACGTGGGCCTGCAAATGGTGAAAAACGCCCAGGGCGAGATCGGCTTCAAGGTGCAGGTCGGTGGTGGCATGGGCCGCACCCCCGTGGTGGGCACAGAGATCCGCGCGTTCCTGCCCTGGAACCAGATCATGAATTACCTCGAAGCCGTGATCCGCGTCTACAACCGCTGGGGCCGCCGCGACAACCTGTACAAAGCCCGCATCAAAATTTTGGTGAAAGCCGAAGGCCAGCGCTACTTTGACGAAGTCGAAGCCGAGTACCGGGATATTCTGGAAAAAGACGGCGGCCTGCACACCATCCCGCAAGCCGAATTCGACCGTGTGGCCGCCAGCTTTGCGGCCCCTGTGCTGGACCTGCCGGCCAACTCCGCCGAATGGCTGGCCAATGCAGAAGCCGACGTCAGCATCGAGGCTGCCAAGACCCCGGCCTTTGCCCGCTGGATGGCGCAAAACGTCACGCCGCATCAAAACCCTGCGTTGCGTGCCGTGACCCTGTCGTTCAAGCGCAAGGGGCAAGCCCCCGGCGATGCCACGGCCGACCAACTGGACGCTGCCGCCGATTTGGTGGCCCAATATTCGGCCAGTGAAGCCCGTGTGACCCACACCCAGAACCTGGTGCTGCCTTGGGTGCGCCTGGACCAATTGCATGCCTTGTGGCTGCAGGCCAAGGCCCTGGGCCTGGCCCAACCCAACATCGGCTTGTTGACCGACATGATCGCCTGCCCCGGTGGCGACTACTGCGCGCTGGCCAATGCCCGCTCGCTGCCTTTGGCTGCGGCCATCACCGAGCGCTACCAAGACCTTGACGAGTTGAACGACCTGGGTCAGATCGACTTCCACATCAGCGGCTGCATCAACTCTTGCGGGCACCACCACTCGGGCCACATCGGCATCTTGGGTGTGGATAAAGACGGTAAAGAGTGGTACCAGGTCACGCTGGGCGGCTCGGACGGCAAAGCGCTGTCGGGCCCCACCGTGGCAGGCAAGGTGGTCGGCCCATCGTTCTCGTCGTTCGAAGTGCCTGATGTGATCGAAGCGATCCTCGACACCTACAAAGCATTGCGCACCAGCCAGGGTGGCAAAGCCGAGGCTTTTGTGGACACCTTGCGCCGTGTTGGCCAGGACCCCTTCAAGGCTGCGGCGAATGCAGCCCGCCATCCCGCCGAAGCACAGACCGCCTGATCGCCGGAAAAAAACCTATGAAAATCATTTCTGCCCAAGAGCACCAAGCTCAGCACCAAGCTCAGCACCAAGCTGCGCAGCAAGCCGCACAAACCACCGCAACCCATCCAGCGGTCATCACGCTGGCCAACGATGCAGACCCTCGCAGTCTTGACCTCGGAGGCGTGACGCGCATCGATTTGCAGTTCCCCAAATTCACCGATGGCCGCGCTTACAGCCAGGCTTTCTTGCTGCGACGCCGCTTGGGCTTTGCAGGCGAATTGCGTGCCACCGGCGATGTGCTGATCGATCAGCTGGTGCACATGCAGCGCACCGGCTTTGATGTGGCTGTGCTGCGCGATGGCGTGGACGCCTCTGCGGCCGAACGCCAGTTTGAACGCTTTGCCGGCTTCTACCAGGGCTCTGCCGTGGGGACACAACCCCCGTTTGCCAAAGTCGCCTGATGACCTCCAGCCTCATTGCTTCACGCAGCGCCCCAGCCAAGGCCACAGAGCTAAACGCCAAAGCCAGCCCTGACTTTGCCGCCAAACTGGCCGAGACTCAAGCCCTTCTGCGCCGCGTTGCCGCCGAGTTCAAGCCCGTCACGCAAGCCTCCAGCCTGGGCGCAGAAGACGTGGTGATCACCCACCTGATCAACAGCCTGCAGCTGGACATTCCGGTCTTCGTGCTGGAAACCGGCGCGCTGCACACCGAGACTTTGGCCTTGCTGGAGCGCACCCAGGCGCATTCGCGTGCGCCCATCAACGTGTTTCGCCCGGTACAGGAATCGGTCATTCAGTTCCTGCGCGACAAAGGCCAAGACGCGATTTTCCAGAGCACCGCGCTGCGCAAGGCATGCTGCGGCGTGCGCAAGATAGAGCCGCTGGCCCGCGCCCTCACAGGCCAAAGGGCCTGGATCACCGGCCTGCGCCAAGAGCAATCCACGGCCCGCGCCGAGGTGCCGCTGCAAGACGACAGCGAAGTCACCGCCAAAGAACTGTCCAAGTTCAACCCTTTGGCCAAATGGACCTGGGGTGACGTGTGGCATTACATCGCCGAAAACAAGGTGGACTACAACCCGCTGCACGACCGGTTTTTCCCCAGCATCGGCTGTGCCCCCTGCACCCGCGCCATCAGTCTGGGCGAGGAGTTCCGCGCCGGGCGATGGTGGTGGGAGGACGATGCGGCCAACGAGTGTGGATTGCACGTCAAAGCTTGACGGGGGGTCAGCCCCGAAACGCCTTGACCCCATTTGAAGAGAAACCAACATGAACGCCATGACACAAACCGAATTGCACACCCTGAGCAATTCCCATCTGGATGCACTGGAAGAAGAAACCATCTTCATCCTGCGCGAAGTCGCTGCCGCTTTCGAGCGCCCCACCCTGCTGTTTTCGGGCGGCAAGGATTCGCTGGTCATGCTCAAGTGCGCCGAAAAAGCCTTTGGGGGCAAGACCAGCCCTTCCGGCAGTGGCCGCATTCCTTACCCGCTCTTGATGATCGACACCGGCCACAACTTCCAGGAAGTGACCGACTTTCGCGACGCGCGTGCCCAAGAGCTGGGGGCCGAGCTGATCGTGCGCAGCGTCGAAGACTCCATGAAGCGCGGCACCGTGCGGCTGGCCCATCCGGGCGAAAGCCGCAACGTGCACCAGTCGATCACGCTGCTCGAAGCCATTGAAGAATTTCGCTTTGACGCGCTGATCGGCGGTGCCCGCCGCGACGAAGAAAAAGCCCGCGCCAAAGAACGCATCTTCAGCCACCGCGACAGCTTTGGCCAATGGCAGCCCAAGGCCCAGCGCCCCGAACTGTGGACCTTGTTCAACACGCGCCTGCAGCCGGGCGAGCACTTTCGCGTGTTCCCGATCAGCAACTGGACCGAGCTGGATGTGTGGCAGTACATCGCCCGCGAAAAGATCGCCCTGCCCTCGATTTATTACACCCACAAGCGCGAGGTGGTGGACCGCCGGGGCCTGCTGGTGCCGGTGACCGAACTGACCCCGCCCAAAGACGGCGAAGAAGTGGTGACCCGCAACGTGCGCTTTCGCACCGTGGGCGACATCACCTGCACCTGCCCGGTGGAAAGCACGGCGGCCACGCCCGAGCAGATCGTGATCGAAACCCTGGCCGCTGATGTCAGCGAGCGTGGCGCCACGCGCATGGACGACAAGACGTCCGAGGCTTCCATGGAGAAGCGCAAAAAAGACGGTTATTTTTGAGCTGGGAGCACAAGACATGCACAACGACAAACATTTTTCCGCCCTCAAGTTCATCACCTGCGGCTCGGTCGACGACGGCAAGAGCACCCTCATTGGCCGCCTGCTGGTGGACACCAAGGCGGTGTTGCAAGACCACTTGGCCGGCGTACAGCGCTCGGGCGAGACCGATCTGGCCTTGCTGACCGATGGTCTGAGCGCCGAGCGCGAACAAGGCATCACGATCGACGTGGCCTACCGCTACTTCAACACCGAAGCACGCAAGTTCATCATCGGTGACGCCCCCGGCCATGAACAGTACACCCGCAACATGGTCACGGCCGCATCCAGTGCCGACGCCGCTGTGGTGCTGGTCGACGCCATCAAGCTCGACTGGGCCAACCCTGCACTGCAACTGCTGCCGCAAACCCGCCGCCACGCGCTGCTGGTCAACCTGCTGCGCGTGCCATCCATCGTGTTCGCCATCAACAAACTCGACGCCGTGGCCGATCCGGCACTGGCTTACCAAAACATCGCAGGCGCCCTCGAAAAATTTGCCCAAGAAGCGGGCATCCGCATCACCGCCATGGTGCCCATATCGGCCCTCAAGGGCTGGAACGTGGTGGACACCGACAACCACGGCCAAAGCGATTGGTGCGGCTACACCGGCCCAAGCCTTTTGAGCATCCTCGAAGACCTGCCCGTGACGCCGGCCGAGACCGATGTGGCTTTCAGCTTTCCGGTGCAGTGGGTCGAAAAGTTCCATGACTCCGGCGTCACCACCCAGGGCCGCCGTGTGTTCTGGGGCCGCGTGGCCACCGGCAGCATTGCGCCAGGCCAGACCCTCCAGGTCTTCCCGAGCGGCCAGACCGCCGTGGTTTCGCAAGTGCTGTCAGCCACCCGACAACCCCAAAACAAAGCCGCAGGCCACAGCGCCGGCATCGTGCTGGACCGCGAGGTGGACGTCTCACGTGGCGACTGGCTGCTGGCCGAAAAATCGGCGTTTTTTGGGGCCCCCGAAAGCCAGCGCGAATTGAGCACCACCATCGCCTGGATGGACGACGAGCCCCTGTTGGCTGGTCGCCTGTATTGGGCGCTGCACGGCCACCGCTGGGTCAAGGTCAAAGTGCAGCGCGTGGTGCACCGGCTGAACGTGAACACCCTGGCCGAAGAAGAAGCCACCGAACTGGCCCCCAACGCCATTGGCCACGTGATATTGGCGCTGCAAGAGCCCCTGATGACGCTGCCCTTTGCCCGTTCGCGCGTGCTGGGGGCGATGGTGCTGGTGGACACCGCCACCCACAAAACCTCAGGCGCCGTGCTGGTGAACTGATCTCCTTTAAAATCACCCCCTTGGCGCTGCACGGGCAGTACCCATTCCCTTTTCCGAGTCCACCATGACCCACGTTGTTACCGAATCCTGTATCCAATGCAAATACACCGACTGCGTCGACGTTTGCCCCGTGGATTGCTTTCGCGAAGGCCCGAATTTCCTGACCATCGACCCGGACGAGTGCATTGATTGCGCCGTGTGCATCCCCGAGTGCCCCGTGAACGCCATCTACGCCGAAGAAGACCTGCCAGCCGACCAGCAGCACATGACACCACTCAACGCCGAGCTGGCCTTGTTGCCCGGCTGGAAAAGCATCACCAAGCGCAAGATCCCCATGCCCGATGCCGATGCCTGGAAAGACAAGACCGGCAAGCTGGCGCATTTGATCCGCTGAACCCGCTCCGGGCCGAGCCTTTTGGCCTTTTTCCCCCAACAGACCGCCATGACCACCCCCATCGACTCCGAAGCGCTGGTCATTGGCGCAGGCCCTGTGGGCCTGTTTCAGGTTTTCCAGTTGGGGCTGCAAGGCATCCATTGCCACCTCGTTGACGCCCTGCCCCACGTGGGTGGCCAATGCGCTGAGCTGTATGCCCACAAACCGATCTACGACATTCCGGGCATTCCCGTTTGCACCGGCCTGGAGCTGATCCAGCGCCTGCAGCAACAAATCGCGCCCTTCAAACCCACACTGCATTTGGGCAACCCCGTCAGCAGCATCCAAAGGCAAAGCGACCAGCGGCTGGAAGTGCGCACCGCACCGGGCGCCGTTTTGCACACCCAAACCCTGTTCATCGCGGCCGGTGTGGGCGCATTTGTGCCGCGCCGCATGGTGCTCAGCGGGCTGGAAGCCTTTGAAGGCAGCCAAGTCTTTGCAGAGCACCCGGCCCCTGAGCTCTGGGCGGGGCAACACCTGGTGGTGGCCGGTGACAGCGATGCCGCCTTGCAAACCTGCCTGGACGCCCTCGATGGCCCGCAAGCGGCTGCCAGCGTCACCCTGCTGCACCGCCGAGACCAGTTCAGCGCCACACCTGAATTGGTTGGGCAAATGCGCCAAGCCTGCACGGTTGGTCGCATGCGTTTTGTCCCCGGACAAGCCACGGGCCTGCGCACCGAGCAGCAGCGCCTGAACGCACTCGAGCTGCTCAACCCGCAGGGCGAAACCGAGTGGCTCAGCCTGGACATTTTGCAAACCTGCCTGGGCCTGTCGCCCAAATTGGGCCCCATCGCCGAATGGGGCCTGGCCATGGAACGCAAACAGCTGGTGGTCAACACCGAAAACTTTGCGACCTCCGAACCCGGCATTTTTGCGGTGGGTGACATCAACACCTACCCAGGCAAGAAAAAGCTCATCCTCTGCGGCTTTCATGAAGCCACCTTGGCCGCCTTTGGCGCTGCAGCCCTTTTGCGCCCGGCAGAAAAGACCCTGCTGCAGTACACGACAACGTCCAGCTTGTTGCACCAGCGCTTGGGCATCGCATAGAATTCACCCTCGCCGCAGAATTTTGCGGCGCATTCGCTAGGGGTGTTGAAGGCCGAGAGGTCTCCGACTGAGAAAGTCCCTTTGAACCTGATTGAGGTAATCCTCGCGCAGGGAAGCTCGTCAAAAGAACGTCGCCCAAGGCATTGCCAAAAGGATTGTTGCGTTCCCAGTCAGCCGAACTGCCATTCACTTGAAAAAAGCAATGGCAACTACAGTCATCTCCTCCCTCACACCGATCCGTGAAAACGAACGAGTTTTTTCGGGTTTTACGCATGCTGCGCTTTGGTTCAGCCTTGGCGTGGGCTTGCTGGTCATGCAAGTTGGGGCCTATCTGGTGCCCGCTGTGGGCACGCGTGATGCCATCATCGCGATTTTGGTTGGTTCCATTGTGGGCTCAGCCTTGCTGGCAACAACTGCCAAACTTGGCTGCGAGAGCGGCCTGTCGAGTGCCGGACTGATGCACCGTGTTTACGGCAGCTCCTTTGCGCGCCTGCCTGTACTGCTCAATATCGTGCAACTGATCGGATGGACCACCTTTGAGCTGGTCATCATGCGGGAGGGCACCCACGCCATTGGCCAACAAGCCTTGGGGCTGGACTTGGGCGTTGTTTGGCCAACCCTGTTGTGGGGCGGTGTTCTGACGCTGCTGATGATGGGCTCCATGCTCAAACTGGTCCGTCAATTTGTCAGCCGCGTGGGGCTGCCACTTGTGATCGCTTCCCTTTTATGGCTGAGCTGGCATTTCATCGGGATGGTCAATAACCAAGGCTTGAGCGTATTCATGGACCGCCCCGGCAACGGCAGCATGGGCATGCTCTCTGCCATCGACCTGGTCATGGCCATGCCAGTGTCCTGGCTGCCCTTGGTGGCAGACTTTGCGCGCCATGGCCGTCACGGCCGCAGCACCTTTGTGGGCACTTGGCTGGGGTATGCCATAGCCAATGCATGGTGCTATGCCTTGGGGTTTTTGGTAGCCAGCATGTCAGAACCCGGGGCCAACCTGGTCACGGTCTTGCTATTGGCACAAGGCGGCTTGCTGGCCTTGGGTTTGATCTTGCTGGATGAACTCGACAATGCCTATGGCGATGTCTACTCGGGCGCCGTGTCTGCCAACAGTCTGAAGTCTGCCTGGTCGGTGCGTGTCTGGGGCTTGTTGCTGGCTGGCTTGTGCACGGCACTGGCCTTGGTATTGCCCATGCACAGCCTGGAGCCTTTTTTACTCTTGCTCAGTTCGGTGTTTGTGCCCCTATACGGGGTCATCTTGGGGCGGTGGAGCACGGTGGTTCAAAGTGCAGACCTGTCGATAGCGCCAAAAATTGAACCTGTTGCCGCCGGCTTGTGGGTGCTGGGTGTGACGGTGTTTCATGCATGCGCCACCTGGGCCCCTCAGTATGGCTCTGCCCTGCCCTGCCTGGTCGTAACCTTCACGCTTGCCCGCTTGCTGCGCAGCGCAAGCCACTGAGCGATCAAAGCCCTCCAACAACAAAGTTTCAGCATGACCGACATCGCATCAGACGTTCTGGCGTTCATCGACCACTCGACGGGCAGCGATGACGCATTCAATGCCCTAGCCCTCAAGGTTTTTGCCCACCAGTTCGCACACAACCTGCCCTTTCAGCGCTTTTGCCAGGGGCGCAGCAAAACCCCGCGCATGGTGAAAAGCTGGCGCGACATTCCGGCCGTGCCCATCAACGCCTTCAAGGACCTGACACTCAGTTGCCTGCCGCCCGAAAGCTGCACGCGCACCTTCAAGACCAGCGGCACAACACGCGGCGATGTCAAAGGCCAACACCACCACCCCGACCTGGCCGTGTACGACGCGTCCATGCTGCGCAATTTTGCGCAGCACGTCATGCCCAGCGATACCCGCATGCGCATGGGCGTTTTGTTTCCTGACGAAGTGTTGATGCCCCACTCGTCACTGGCCCACTACCTGGCTTTGGCGATCACCCACTTCGGCACCCCCGACAGCAGGCATTACCTGGACGAAAACGGTTTGTGCATCGACGCCTTGTGCCAAGCCCTGGAGGCCGCGCAAGCATCGGCAGAACCCTTCATGCTGCTGGGGGCCAGCTACGGCTTTGTGCACCTGATGGACGCCCTGCAAGCGCGGGGCCAGACATTTCAATTGCCGCCCGGCAGCCGCTTGCTTGATACGGGTGGCTTCAAGGGCCAGTCGCGCGAGGTGCCCATGGACTTGTTTTACGAGCAGCTATCGGCCTGCTTTGGGGTCGGCCGCGACCAGTGCCTGAACATGTACGGCATGACCGAGCTCAGCACCCAGTTCTACGATGCGGGCAACCCCACTGTGCCCTCGGTCAAGCGCGGTCCCCACTGGATCCGATCGCGCTTGCTGGACCCGCTCACTGGCCGCGAAGTGGCGACGGGCGAGCAAGGCATCTTGGCCCACACCGACCTGGGCAATTACAACTCGGTGGTCACCATCCTGACCGAAGACGTGGGGCAGGCCACGGGCGATGGCTTTGTCTTGCTCGGGCGCGCCCAAGGCACCCAAGCCAAAGGCTGCTCGATGGCGGTGGACGAATTTTTGCAGGCGGCCAAAGCATGAACACCCCCGTCTTCAAGGCCGGCTACCTGCCCGGATTGCGCGATGCCGATGTGGCTTGGCATCGCCTGACCCTGGGCGCCCCCCATGCGCCCATGCAAGTGGATGTGCCCGAGCTCAGCCCCAGCCAAATGGCGGTGCTGGCCCTGCGCATCCGGGGTGCAAGCCAAGCCCACTTGAAGACCATGAGCGTGTCGGACATCGTGCGCGTTTTGGACCGCGCCACTGCCCGCTTGCTCGACAGCACAGACATTTACCGCCAGACGCTGGAGCGCCTTTTGCCCCAAGCCACAGGCTTTGACGCCGAGATGGTGCGGCTGAACCTGAACAGCTTTTTGCAGACCTTTCGGGCCCTGCAACTGCAACGCTTTGTGGCCGAAGATTTTGCCAACCCCAAAATTCTGGACGAATTTCAGCCCCGCACCAAAGGCGGTTGGTCCAAAGCCTTTGGCCCCGACTTGTTGCTGCATGTCTGGGCCGGCAATGTGCCCGCCTTGTCCATGTGGAGCTGGGTTTCGGGCTTGTTGGTCAAAGCGGGGGCGATTGGCAAAGTCTCCAGCGCTGAGCCGATTTTTGCCAGCCTTTATGCCCGCTTGCTGGTGGAGGTGGAGCCCCGCTGGGCTGACTGCTTTGCCGTGGTGTGGTGGCCAAGCGGTCAAGCCTCGGCTGAACCTGAGCACAGCGCTGAACAGCACGTCTTCGCCTTGGCCGACGTGGTGCTGGCTTATGGGGGCAACGCCGCCCTCGCCGTCATGCAAGCGCACGTGCCAGTGACCACCCGCTTTTTGGCGCACGGCCACAAGCTGAGTTTTGGCATGGTGTCGGCAGCCGCACTGTCGGCCAGCAAAGGGCCCAAGCTGGCGCAGCAAGCTGCACTCGATGTCGCACGTTACGACCAGCAAGGCTGCTATTCGCCGCATGTTTTTTATGTGCAGCGCAATGGGCACATCAGCCCCCAGGAATTTTCACAACACCTTGCCGGCGCCTTGGCCGCCCTGCAGCACAAGCTGCCGCAGCGCGTGTTGTCGATCGAAGAAGCCGCCCAGGTGGGCGCGTGGCGCGAGGCCCACGAGCTGGCGGTCCATAAGCTAGCGGCCAATCAGCTGGCGACCCATGATCTGGCGGCCATGAACGACGCCAGCCAGCCCCAGCACCTCCAAGCCAGTCAGGCCGCATGGGGCAGCGTGTTGTATGCCGACCGTGCCTTGCCCCTGGCACCCGGGCCACTCAACCGCAACGTCTGGGTGGTCGCAGTCGACAGCCTGGACGAGGTGATGGCCCTGGTGGCACCGCAGCGCGATTTTTTGCAAACCGCTGGTTTGGCTGCGGCCCCCGAAGAGCTCATGCACCTGGCCGAACGCCTGGGCCAGGTGGGTGTCACGCGCATTTGCGCCCTGGGGGCCATGACCTCACCCGAAGCCGGTTGGCACCACGACGGGCGCTTCAGCCTGCTCGACCTGGTGCGCATGGTGGACCTGGACGACAGCACCGAGCGCAGTGCCGAAAACTTCACCCGCTATGCGCCTTGACATGCCGAACTTCTTGCAACTCCTGGGTGTGAGTTACGCCTACCCTGAGCGTTCTGCCGCCGTCAGCGCGGTCAATTTGCAAATGGCTGCGGGTGAAATCCATTGCCTGATCGGCCGCAGCGGCTGCGGCAAAACCACCTTGCTCAAACTGGCGGCAGGGTTGCTCTCGCCGCAACACGGCCAAGTCTTGCTGAACAAGCGCGCTGTTACGGCACCCCTGCCAGAAATGGGCTTTGTCTTTCAAGCGCCCACACTGCTCGACTGGTTGAACGTGCGCGACAACGTGCTGCTGCCCTTGAGCCTGCACCGCGCGGTCACCCCAGACGACCACCGACAGGCTGAACAATGGCTGGAGCGCCTGGGGCTGGCAAATGTGTCGCAGGTCAAGGCAGACAAGCTCTCAGGGGGCCAACAAAGCCGCGTGGCCATTGCCCGCGCCCTGATCACACGGCCATCGGTGCTGTTCATGGACGAGCCCTTTGCCGCGCTCGATGCCATCACCCGTGACGAACTGCAGCACGACTTTTTAAAGCTGTGCCAGGCCGAAGGCACCACCGTGCTGTTTGTCACGCACGACATTGGCGAAGCGGTGTATTTGGGCGATCGCGTCAGCCTCATGCAGGACGGCGCGATGTCCAAGCCCCTGGCGATTGACCTGCCTCGTCCACGCAGCGCCACTTTGCGCTACGCAGCCCCCTTCAATGCCCTGTGTGCGCAGCTGCGCCAGGCGATGGACGAAGGGACGACACATGCAGCGTGATGTACGGCGTGATGTACGGCATGAGAAGAGGCGTGAACTGGTCTGGTCATGGGTTTTAGGCGCCGTCTTTTTGGCCGCCTGGGAAGCCCTGGTGCGGCTGAACCAAACCTCGCCGCTGGTCTTGCCTGCGCCATCGGTGGTGGCGCAATCTCTGGTGCAGGGTTTGGCCAGTGGCTACCTGTGGCCCCACATCGCGGCCACCCTGACCGAGGTGGTGCTGGGCTTGGCGCTGGGTGCCAGCATGGGCTTTGCGATCGGCGTGCTGCTGGGCGAAGCGCCGCGCTGGCGTGCGGTGTTGATGCCCTACTTGGTGGCCAGCCAAGTGGTGCCCAAGCTCGCACTTGCACCGCTGTTCATCGTCTGGTTTGGTTTTGGCACCTGGCCCATCGTGGTCATGACGGCGCTGATCTGTTTTTTTCCGCTGCTCGAAAACACCACCACCGCCATGCAACAGGTCAACGCCAAACAGCTGGAGCTGTTTCGCATGCTGCGTGCCAGCCGTTGGCAAACCTTGTGGCGCCTCAAGGTGCCGGCAGGGCTGGCGGGCATTTTTGCGGGCCTGCGCGTGGCCGTGGTGCTGGCGTGGGTGGGTGCGGTGGTCGGCGAGTTCATTGGTGCCAGCCGCGGGCTGGGGGCTTTGATCATTGCAGCACAAGGCTCCATGGATACCCCGTTGATGTTTGCCGTGCTCACCGTCATCACCGTGCTGGGTTTGGCTTTTTACAAATTCACCCAGTGGCTGACAGAACCGCGCCTTCGCGCTGCACAAGTTTTTTAATGAAAGACCCGAAATGAAAATTGAATGGATGAACAAGTGCTTGGCCATGGTGCTTGGCAGCTTGCTGTTGTTGGGCTTCTCGGGCGCTACCTGGGCTCAAAAAACACAAGCACTGGACAAAGTGGTGGTGGCCGGTTGGAGCAAACCCATCACCGAGATCACCAACTTGCTGGTTGAAGAAGAAAAAGGGTTTTTCAAGGCCCACCAGATCGAGCTGGGCTTCCTGCCGGGTGCGGGCGGCGGAGACGCGCTGCGCAACTTGCTCAGCGGCCAGGCCGATGTGGCGTTCACCGACCCCGGCTCGTTTTTCACGGCGCTGGACAAGGGCGAAAAACTGCGTTCCATCTACGACATCTACCCCCAAAACGTCTTCAATGTGGTGTCGCTCAAATCACAAAACATCCTCAAACCGGCGGACCTCAGGGGCAAGCGCATCGGCGTTTACAGCCTGTCCAGCGGCACCAGGCAAAACCTGCAAGTGCTGTTGCACCAGGCCGGTTTGACCGAAGCCGACGTCACCGTGGTGGTCACGGGCTTGCTCAACTTTGCCCCGCTCATGCAGGGACAAGTGGACGCCACAGCCGCCACCGACACCGGCTTGCTGATCGGGCGTCAAAGAGGGCTGGGCGGCGTGAACGTGATGGAAATCAAAAACCACCTGAACATTTCCAGCGACTTTTTTGTCGTGCGCGAAGACACCTACCAGCAGAAAAAAGAAGTCCTCAAGCGCTTCTTGAAGGCCTACCAGGACAGCGCCAAATGGATGATCGGCTCGCCTGAAGAAGCCGCCAAACTGGCCGTGAAATACGCCATCGATGGGCAAAACCCCAGCATGAACCTGGACATCATTCGGCTGCGCAACGAGTCCAGCGTGTCGGCCACCACCGCCCAGCGCGGCCTGGGTGCCTTTGACATGGTGAGCTTGCAAAAAGGTGCCAAGGCCTACCAATCTTTTGGCGTCATCCAGCGCGACATTTTGGTGAAAGATGTGGTCAGCCAAGACCTGCTGCCACCGCACACACCGGCCAAGCGATGAACTCACCGCAGCACGCTCAATTTGCCGGCAAGGTGGTGCTGGTCACAGGGGCCAGCCGTGGCATCGGTGCGGCCATTGCCCGCGCTTTTGCGCGCGAAGGCGCCATGGTCCTGGTGAATTACCTGAGCAACACCGCTGCCGCCCAAGCCGTTGTGGCGCAATGCCAAGAGCTCGGCCAAGCCACGGGCGGAGATGCCTGGGCCTTGCCCGCCGATGTGCGTTCTGCCGAGGCCGTGGATGCCATGGTGGCCCAGGCCTTGCGCGAGGTTGGGCGCATCGATGTGGTGGTGAACAACGCGTTCAGCCCCTACACGTTCGACCCAGACCATCGCACCCGATTTTGGGACACCCCCTGGCAGGCCTACCAAAGCCAATTTGACGGCGCGGTGCACGCAGCCTACAACGTGTGCCAGGCCGTGCTGCCGCATTTCAGGCAACGTGCGCAAGGCAGCATCGTCAACTTGGTGAGTGATATGGTGGACCGGCCCAGCATCGCGTACCACGACTACAGCACGGCCAAATCGGCGCTGGTGGGCTTCAGCCGCAACCTGGCCACCGAGTTGGGGCCATTGGGCATCCGCGTGAACTGCGTGGCGCCCGGTTTGGTCAGCCCCACCGATTCGAGCCGCCACACCAAAGAGGCCATCAAGGACAGCCTGATCGCACAAACGCCCATGGGCCGATTGGCAACGCCCGACGATGTGGCGGGACCGGTGCTGTTTTTGGCATCCGACTGGAGCCGCTTTGTCACCGGTCAGGTGCTGCTGGTCGATGGCGGATTGGTGATGCGATGAAGCGGCACGGGCGAGAAACCATGGTTCAAGGGGCCGTGACCGTGACCGGTCTTCACATCAGCCCCGTGGGCAATGGCGCCCAAAATGAAGGTGCGCGCCAAGGCAACGGACTCGGTCAAGTCATGGCCCAGCGCCAGATAAGCGGCCATCGCCGACGACAAGGTGCAGCCGGTGCCATGCACGTTGTTGCTGGCAATCCTGGGCGAGGCCAAGCGCCGCGATGGCCCATGGGCTTGCACCAGCAAGTCGACCACCTCATTGCCTGCCAGGTGCCCACCTTTGAGCAACACCGCCTTGGCGCCCATGGCCAGCAGATCTTGCACGGCTTGGTTCAAGGCATCGGCATCCGCAATGTCATGGCCCAGCAGCAAGGCAGCTTCATCCAGGTTGGGGGTGATGACGCTGACGCGCGGAAACAATTCGCGCACCAGCACCTGCACGGTCTCGTTGGCCATCAAGCGGTCGCCACTGGTGGCCACCATCACGGGGTCGAGCACCACGCGGGTGAGTTGGTAATGGTCTATGGCCCAGGCCACCACCTCGACCACGGCGGGTTCATGCAGCATGCCGATCTTCAGGGCGTCCACGCCAATGTCTTCCACCACCGACTGAATTTGCGCTTTCAAAAACGCGGGCGGCACCGCGTGAATGCCCTGCACGCCCAGGGTGTTTTGCGCCGTGAGTGCGGTGATGGCGCTCATGCCGTAGCAACCCAATGCGGCAAAGGTTTTCAGGTCGGCCTGAATGCCGGCACCGCCCCCGCTGTCAGAGCCGGCAATGGTGAGCACGCGTGCGTAACGGTAAGAATGAGTCATGCGGGAAATTATCCGCGAATCACCCAGGAAATCTTTTCATGAGCGCAGAAGTTTCGAGTGTGGTGCTGGGTGCTGGCCTGATGGGCCGCTTGCTCGCCAATGCCTTGGCGCAACGGGGCCACAAGGTGGTGGTGCACGAAGCCCAGGGGCCCGATGCACAAGGCGCAGCCGCGCGCGTGGCCGCTGCCATGCTGGCCCCCTTGGCCGAATCGGCCATCACCGAGCTGCCCGTGGTGCGCATGGGGCAACACGCCCTCAAGCGCTGGCCTGAGCTGATTGCGGGGCTGCCGGCGCCTGTTTTTTTCCAGCAAAACGGCACCCTGGTGGTGTGGCACCGACAAGATGCGGCAGAGGCCAGGCGCTTCACCGACATTCTGGCGCAGACCCAACAGCAATTGCCCAGCCTGCCTGCGGCTCAAATGCTGGACGCCAGCAGCTTGCCCGTTTGCGAGCCATCGCTGGCGTCGCGTTTTAACCAGGCGCTGTATTTACCCGACGAGGCCCAGCTCGACAACCGTCAACTGCTGGCCGCCTTGCTGGCCAGCCTTGAGCAGCAAGCCGTTGAGATGCGCTGGCACAGCCCACGTGCACCCGAAGATTTTCAGCCGGGACAGACTGGCCAGCCCGACTGGGTCTTTGACTGCAGGGGCCTGGGTGCGCGCAGCGAGTGGCCGCAACTGCGAGGTGTGCGCGGCGAGGTGATCCGCCTGCATGCCCCCGAGGTCACGCTGCAACGCCCCACCCGCTTGATTCACCCGCGCTACCCGATCTACATTGCCCCCAAGCAAGACCATGTGTTTGTGATCGGGGCCACTGAAATTGAAACCGAAGACCTGTCGCCTGCCAGCGTGCGCTCGACACTGGAGCTGTTGAGCGCGGCCTACACCGTGCACAGCGGCTTTGCCGAAGCGCGCATTCTGGAGGTGAGCACCCAGGCCCGGCCCACACTGACCGACAACCTGCCGGCCATCCAGCAACTGGGCGAGCGCTGCTTGCAGATCAACGGCTTGTACCGCCACGGATTTTTGATATCCCCCGCCATGCTGGACGTGGTGGTGGAATGGGTGCAACACCAAACCACCACGCTGGCCACACAATTCAACTTGAAATTCGACCATGTCTGACAACACCATCCAAGTGCGGATCAACCAAGCACTGCACACCTTGGCAGAGGGCGCCAGCTTGGCCGATGCCGTGGCCAAAGCCGCCATCCAGCCCCCTTTTGCCGCAGCGGTCAATTTGCAGTTTGTGCCGCGCGGACAATACGCCCAACACACACTGGCGCAAGACGACCAGATCGAATTGATTGCCCCCATCACCGGAGGTTGAACCCGCATGACCCTAAACACATTGCTCCCAAACACCTTGCCCCAAGACCCCTTGACCCTTTACGGCGAAAGCTTTGGCAGCCGCTTGATGCTCGGCACCTCGCGATACCCATCACCCGCTGTGTTGCTGGAAGCAATCCACACCTCGACCCCCGCCATGCTCACGGCCTCGCTGCGCAGGCAAACCGGCAGCGGCGGCGAGGCCTCACAAAGTTTCTGGAACCTGTTGCGCCAGGCCAATGTGCCGGTGTTGCCCAACACCGCTGGGTGTCACAGCGCGCAAGAAGCCATCACCACGGCAGAAATGGCCCGTGAAGTGTTCGAGACCGACTGGATCAAACTGGAGCTGATTGGGGACGACTACACCTTGCAGCCCGACACCCTGAACCTGCCCGCCGTTGCCAGCACGCTGATCAAGGCGGGCTTCAAGGTGTTGCCCTACACCACCGACGATCTGGTGCTGTGCCAGCGCCTGGTGGACGTGGGTTGCCAGGCCGTGATGCCCTGGGCCGCGCCCATCGGCACGGGCAAAGGGCCCATCAATCCGCATGCGCTGCGCACACTGCGCGACCGGCTGGATGTGCCGATGATCGTGGACGCAGGCCTGGGCTTGCCCTCGCACGCGTGCCAGGTGATGGAGTGGGGCTACGACGCCGTGCTGCTGAACACCGCCGTGGCACTGGCCCGAGACCCCGTCCAAATGGCCCGTGCATTTGCAGATGCCGTGAATGCGGGCAGAGCCGCCTTTTTGTCGGGTGCCATGCAAGCGCAAGACAGCGCCCAACCCAGCACCCCCGTGCTGGGCACACCCTTTTGGCACCAGGCATGAGCAACGCAACAGACACAACTCACGACACGACGCACGACATGACGCAGGACACACCTCAAGACATCGCCCAGGCCCTGGCGCAGCAGCATGCGGCCATGCTGGCAGGCACGGCCATCGGCTTTGAACAAGCCCAACACGCCAGCGACGCCGCTTTGAGCGCCGAGCACGCCGCGGTTTTGCAAGCCTGCCGCATGTTGGGTTTTGTAGAGCACGATGCGCAATGCGTGGCCGCGGCCTGGCATGCTCAGACCCAACGCACAGGCCAGTTCACGCTGACCGATTGGCCCTGCCAGCCCGAAGACTTTGGCATCTTGCCCACACCCAGAGCCAATGCCTTTCCTGCCTGCCCCAAAAACTTGGGGCTTTATGCGGTGCTGCCCGATGCCGCCTGGGTGGCGCGCATGGCCCAAGCGGGCGTGCCCACCTTGCAGCTGCGCTTCAAGTCTGAAAACGAGCAAGCCATTCGCCAGGAAGTGCGCGCGGCTGTCCAAGCGGTACAAGGCACCAAGGCCCTGCTTTTCATCAATGACCACTGGCAAATCGCCATCGACGAAGGGGCCTATGGCGTGCACCTGGGCCAAGAAGACATGGACGACGCACCCATAGACACCCTGCGCAGTGCCGGCCTGCGCCTGGGCCTGAGCACGCACGGGTATGCCGAAATGCTGCGCGCCGATGCCGCCAGCCCTAGCTACCTGGCGCTGGGCGCGGTGTTCCCCACCACGCTCAAGCGCATGCAAACAGCGCCTCAAGGCACAGGCCGTTTGAATGCCTACGCCAAGCTCATGCAGCACAACCCCCTGGTCGCCATCGGCGGCATCGACGAATCACGCCTGCCCGAGGTCATGCAAAGCGGTGTGGGCTCGGTTGCCGTGGTGCGCGCCATCACAGGTGCCAGCGACCCGGAAGCAGGGGCCCAGCGCTTGCAAGCGATTTTGGAAAAATTCTCTGCCCCCTCTCAAAACAGGCCAAAAACCACTCTATAATTCGAAGCTATTCCTCGATAGCTCAGTCGGTAGAGCGCCGGACTGTTAATCCGTAGGTCCCTGGTTCGAGCCCAGGTCGAGGAGCCAAAACCCCTTTAAAAACAACGACTTACCTCGTTTTTTTTATTTGATTTGTTAATTACACGGTTATTACACGAATAATTAATCTGCCGCTGGTTGCTTTTTTCAAAAAGTCATTGTAAAGTGCTGACATGCGTGTACCAGCAAGCGAAACCGTCATAGTCAAGCCTGAATTGATTAGGCTTGTGCGTCGTGACGACAGCAAAAAATGGCAAGCGCATTACAAGCTGGAGAATCTAAAAACTTGGTTCCGTCGCAGCACTGATACAGCCAATGTGAAGGAAGCAGCGCGCATTGCTGAACGCATGTGGATGAAGGCAACGTTTGACTTGGAAGAAGGTCGCCCTGTCACCAGCAGAAAGTTCAAGCCAGTGGCTGAAATCGTCCTGCACCGCTTGGAAGCTGAAATTGCCGCAGGTACCGCCAAACCTAGCTTTCGGGACTATGTTTCAGCTATTAAGTTGTACTTGATCCCCTTCTACGGCCTGTACAACGTGGATGGCGTCAAGCCCTCCGTAATTTCAGAATTCCATGTGTGGCGGCGTGACAAGGTGGGACGCGAGCTCTCTGGCAGTGCCCAGAACAATCACAACGCTGCGCTGAACCTCATCTTTGACGAAGCTATTGAGCGCGGTTACATGACCGCCTATGAGCGCCCTCTTACCAAGAACACTGGGGTTGAGAGTGACCGTCGCGCTGAGTTCAGTCATGAAGAACTGGAAGCCATGATGAAGTACGCACCCAAGTTCATCTTGGATGGCCGCACTGCACGTACAAAAATCATCCGTGAACTGCTGGCTATCTACGTCCCATTCATGGCAGCTACTGGTATGCGTCCAGGCACGGAAGCCGAATACTTGGAATGGCGACACATTGATGTGGAAGTACGTGATGGGCAGCCCATCCTGCATTTCCGTCTACAGCGCGGCAAACGCGGTGCACGTAACTTTGTAGCCCACAACAGCTGCTGGCTGCTGCTAGAGCGCCTACGTCAGCTTAGCCCAGACTTGTCCAGCATGACGCTTGAGGAAGTTTTAAAGAAAAAGATCCCCAAGTTGCTGTTCCGGCTTTCGGATGGCTCCGTGCCCGACAACTGGAACAAACCTTTCCGGCAGTGGCTTGAGGACTCAGAGCTACTCAACTGCCCTGTTACGGGCAAGGAACGCAGCTTGTACAGCTTGCGCCACTACTACGCCACTCAGCGTTTGTTGGAGGGAATTCCAATTCACGATTTGGCTGAGCAGATGGGCACATCCGTTTTGATGATCACCAAGCATTACAGCCACTTGACACCTTTGATGAAGGCCAAGCAATTCGCTGGCGTTATAGATCCAAACGCCACCAGTGGCGAAGCCGCACAGATCCGAGCCATCATGACAGCACAGATGGCCAATAACAACATCATGAACTTGGTGCAGATGAGCACAGGTCTTGTCATGCCCCTCATCGCACAGAACCCCGAACTGACAGATGACTTTGAGAATCGCCTCAAAGCTCAACGCAAGAAGTCCACCTGATCCCCTGAAATGAAATACAAACCTCGGCCTACCCTCACGACTGAATAATCAAAGCCCACCATGTCTGAACTTTTAACCCAGTACTTCGAACGCTACGCAGAAGAAGCCATCACCAAGATGAAGGCAGCTTTGATCGCGGTCGATTACTACGAGCGGATAAGGGTCAGGCTTGTGAAGAAAGAAGACTTGAGTGGCGAACTGGCCATCATTGCCAAAGTGGGCCCTGCTGGAACCATGACCGTGGTCAAAGAAGCCATGGCCGACTACAAAGGCCGAGTTGCTGGCGCTTGGGAGTTAAACCAGCGCCTGCAAGACATCGGCAAACAAAAGGTTAGTTTGATTGTTAATGAACGTGAACATCTGCCCCGGGCAGATGTCTCCTATCAATTTAAAAGTAAAGCCGGTATCGTGAAGGTTCACATCACCACTGCAGGCGAGACTTTTAAATTGGAGATCAATGCAGGCAAGAATCCCATGGCCGCGCAAATGGCCTGCATTGAACTCGAGAAGCAACTGACATTTATTGCGCTTACTGGTTAGCGCTACCCTGCTGGCGAGGAATGATGGGCTTGTTCTTGTGATGTGAGAAGTCGTACGCCTTGTCCAAAAATTCACACGCTATGTCTATATCGTAGTTTTCGATATCCATAATCTGCACACTTTTGTTCAATGCCAAGTACTCACCGAAACACTTGGGCCGAGAGTTCTTTGATAGATCGTCATAGCGCGGAAATACAAATCGCCACTCCAATCCATTCATATCGTGGTTCAAGTGGTAGCAAGATGCCAGCGTCATAGGCGACAGTCGCATGGATATGTAGATATCGAACGTTTGACTTTTCTCATCGAGTGACTGCCACATGTCCTCGAATTGGACTGCGTCAATGATGTGTCTTGTCCTAGCGGCCATGTCCAACTTGTACAGGGATGCTTCAATCGTTTCATCGTAATCAATGAAAGATGCGATCTCATCCAAGCTCATGTCGAACAAACGTTTGAAAAGTTGTGCTTGTTCCATGGTTCCTACCTTCTAGCCGTCTCACGCCTGAGCACTTGGAATTTGTACATCTCATGCAAGGCGCGTTGAAATGTGTACTCAAGATCGTTAGAACCCATCTGCTCTAGCGCACCATACACACTGATGTCATCACTTGGTGTGTAGCCTTTAAATCCGATGCTGTTTTCATAAGCCTCGTCCAAATCTGCCAAGGCCCGATCCAAAATATTCTCTGCACGATCCCTAGCTGACTGAAATGAATTGATGGCATCTTGAATACCAATGACATCATTGCGCCAAGTATCAAGAGTTTTTGGGGTGATTTCGAGTGAGCAGAACGCGTCGTCTTTAAGAACAGCAAATGTGGCAATCTTTGTATCTGCTGGTATTGCCATCAAGTAATCGGACGGGCCTGGGTAATGCAACAAGTTTTTAGCGATCTCACAAACCGTCTCTTCAGTACTGCCACCTTTATGGGTCATTGGTGAATCAGCACGACGTGGAATAACGAGGTATTTAGACATGGTCATTTCCTTTCAAACGTGATGATGTTCAAAGGATTCGACTGAATAAATTTCCTCCACCTTGGTTGAAACTTCGTAGGCAGATTCCACCTCAAAGTATTCAAACGCACGATCTAGAGCTTTTATGCTCAAACTGGTCAAATCTTTGAAATTACTGCTGGCTTCAATCGCATTGTTGTACGCAATCATTGCTTGGTAAATACCACCGGACGCCTCACCAATAGCGTCATCTACCATGTAAGCTTTTTCAACCATCTCCTGAATTTCATTGACCCAAAGTTCGGCAGTCTCATCAGTAATCTCTACTGAGAACTTAGCTAATTCCTTCAGTGACTCGAAAGAAACTTTTGGATTTTCAATTGGAAAAGCAATGTAGTAATTTGCTGGCATGCGATCTTGCGAAACAACATTAGCTATCTCACTTGCCATCTCCTCCCTGCTGCCCGGCTCATTTACTTGTCCACTATCGGGTTGATTCCTAAAAACCAAGTATTTTGTCATTTTGATTTCTCCTGTTTGATATGTTTTCCTATCTGAAGCTGACCAGCCAAGGCACAGCCGTTACTCTGCGCCCTGACCAAATCAAGGGCTGGCTTTATAGGGGCGCGTCGTCACTGTTATCCATATCAATGACTTCTACTTGCTTGTGTTTGAGCGGAATTGCCAACTGAACCTGCATTTCCTTGCGCAGGCTTTCAGGCTGAGATTTGTCCATGGAGATCTGCTTTTTGAGATTACGAACACCGTGCTCCAGCACTGTCAGATCATTTGGCAGCGTTTTGCCAATGAACTTGACCAGGTTGTCTTCGTAAGCTTTTCCAAGCTCATTGGCAGAGACCATCTTGAACTTGCTGCCACCCACATGCACGGCAACGAACACGCAAAAAGATGATTCTTCCGTTTTGCCTTCTTTTTCTTCAGCGTAAACGCAAACATCGCCATCAAAATCGAAGTCCAATTTGGATGCCTTACCAACCAACTCGTAATACTCACGAATCAGCGACGTTCTTTCCTTGTTGTTCTTATCACCAGTGCCCTTAGCCAGCGCCGCAGATTCAACGTCCTGAATCTGGCTCACACCACCGCGGCGAGCGATGTATGCGGGCAGATCGGCGGCTACAAGATTTTCTTTTTGCGCCACAGTCAAAACTTTCAAATAACGGCTCGCCGTAACCTTGTCTGAGCGAACCATGTACTTGACCATCGTATTGATGGCAGGTGTATTGGACTTGATCGTGATGCTGTGGTTATCTTTTAAATCCTTGCGGATTTCAGTCAAGATCTTTTCCTTGAAACTACTGTTTTCAATGCGCATGGAGAAGTCATAGATCGAAGCCAGGAGTTCATACAGCGCGTTGTGGCCACGCTGGACAATTTCCACTTCATAGCGTTCACCGAGCTTGAATAGCTCAGCTCCTTCAGTGAGGAATTTTTGAACCTCAGGGTTGTTACTCAAGACATCCGTGCCTGCCGAGCTGGCAGTGCGAACCTTCGCAGGCTTGGCGAAAGCGCTTAGATCAAAAGTATTCAGATCAACGCCCTCGTATTCCTCTACGGCGGTAGGGTTCAATGGGGGCGGTTGCACCCCAACTTTGATGGCTCCATTGGTTAATTGCATGGCTATTTCCTTTCAGGGTTATGCAGCCAATCGCTGCTGGAACCAAGGCTAAATGGGTTGCGTGATACAGATTCACGCTAGACAGAATCTGTATCATTTTTTATATTGATAAGCCCATAACTAGCTGGGAGATCAATTTGGACACGCCTAACCATGCGCTGCGCAGCAACGATTTACTGGCATCTAGTCTTCATTTTTGGTGGGTGGCATTACTTCGCAGTAGCAAAGATTTTTGGTGGATTTGCCAGCAAAATGGCAAGTGCCTTGATGAACGTTTGATCAAGATTTGGGAAGACTTTGGGGATCTCTACCAGTACAAATCGTTTCCAGAGTGGTGGGTCAAAAAAGGGACCAAGCTATTTGACTCGCCACAAATTGAAATGGAACTGGTCAAAGCCTTAACAGCAGGTCTTCAACTGCTGCTAAAGACTGATCTCAAAATCCCAATGCCTGGAATGGTTTGCCTTGCGATTCCATTACACCTAGATCCTAAAACCATCAGTGAGGCAATTTTCAAACTCTTCACCACAGCAAGGCTACGTGGTTCGCATTTCGATCAAGATGCCAAGTACCAAATCATCAAGTCAGGTAACAAAAAAGCATATAAGAGTATCAAGCCTGCTTACCTGACGAATGCGCTCAATGTCTGCATTGATCACAGTACCGCTTCAGATCAGATCAATCATTGGGGTACCTATCAGGTGAGTAAATTTTTGGAGCTATGCCCACAGCATCACCCCAAAGCTGGTGACTCCATTATCAGAACGAAATCAAAGCAAAAAGCCATGCGAACTAAATCAAGCCAAGCGACTTCGATGGCGGCCAAGCTGATCGCCAATGTTGAGATTGGTCGATTTCCAAGTTGTTCAGATGTGCAAATAAAGGCCAGATGGACACCCAATCAGGAAGCTGATCTGAGAACTGCAATCTCTTGTGGGCAATGGCAAAAATCCAGTTGGTTTGAATCAGAGCATTCATTCATGTTGCCTGAGCATCTGGTCGGTGACACCAGCTTTGATGGTCTCAAGCAGCCGAGGTGCTTGGACTTATTGAGTGACATGAGAAGCGTGAGCCACGCCGGCTGAGCCTCGTGTAAATCTTGCTAGCTTGACTACCCTGGAGGAAGAACCATTTTTGCTATGCCTGTCATCCCCACGGCCATGAAATTTAAAAACACAGTATTTCTCGTCATAAATCCACGGTTTCGAGCCGTTAGAAGGGTTTTTGTGCCGAATAGGATTGCCCTGCACCCTGAGGCTGCTGCTGCATGCCATGCAAATCAGCTTGGCTAAAACTACTTGAGTGAGTGGGCCTCAGAACAGGTTGAGAGCTGGGTAATGGTGAGGGCCTGCTGGGGGCCACCGATCTTTGCTGTGGGGGTACAGGACTTTTAGCTGGGGGTGGCTTGGGGGTTGGTGGTTTTGGCTTTGGGGCTGGGGGTGGTTTAGGTATGGCCTTCTTGGGCTTGAACTTTTTTGGCTTAGGGTTAGCTGCGGCCTGAGCTTTTTGAGCTGTAGCTTGCTTGGCCTGTGCCATGACCGCTGACCATACGTTGTCAGATATCAGCCTCCAAAGTGCCAGTTGGTCTTCGGGATTTGCAATTTCCATAAATCTCATCTTTGGTCTCCTTTTCCTACATTTATTTATCCGTTGCCATAAATAAATGCATGCGAATATTCGAACTAGAGAAACCAAAAACGCCAGAACAATTGAGACTGGATCAACTACGCGTCACCAGCAAACGCGCAAGTGATGCGTTAAAAACTGAACGTGAAAGGCAGAAGGCACAACGCGCACAACAAGCTCTGCAAAAGCTGCGTATGCCAACCAAGCCCAAAACTAGCACTGTCAAGCCAATCAAACCTATCACGGCCGTTTAGTCAAAAGAAAACCAGCAAGCTATTCACCTGCTGGCTCTGAACTCGCATTGGACTAAGACTTGGCTGGTAACTTCAATGTTGGGCGACTACTAGCCGCAGAGTCTTTGGCAAAGCCTGCTGTTACCTGTCCCATCACTGCATCAATACGTTTGTCCAATTCCCCTGAATCTACAGCTGTCCGAATCACCTGAAGCGAGGTGATCACATCGGCAATGCTGTCAGTCTCGATGGCATTTTTCCCCTCGACTATTTCGAGTGTGCGTGCACCATAGCGAACGGTGATGCACATCTTGCCCTTGTCGTCCGTCCACCACCAAGGCTTTAACTTCTTAGGAACTTCAACCTTGCGGTTCTGCCCTGTTACCTCGTCCTTGACTGTGCGAACTCTTACGGGCGAAAAATCAGTGCCCGACTGCTGCGCCTTGGCTAACTGGATTTGCTCACCCAACTTGGTACTGAGCTTTTGACGCCTTGCATGCTGTGGGCTCGTGCCCTTTTCACGCTTGGCTTGAACTAATTTCAACGCGCTTAAACCTGACATAGCTACTCCTTGTGTGTGTTGCAGGAATAGCTAATTTATTGTCGAACCATGGCGCAGAGCAACCAAAACGACTGGTAACCCGACTACTTGGCGGGACTCACGCTATCGGTTGACAGATCAATCAACAGACAGGTTTGAATAGTGTTCTCGAGCTCGGATAGTTTCTTGAAGTATGCGCTCTTTATGTGCAGCTTCATCCATTTTCAAATCAAAATAACGAGGCTCATAACGCTCCAACTGCTTGTGACTCAAGCGCCAATACTGATTAACGGTGCGATCTTGCATGGTCATTTCAATCTCATGGCGCAAGTCCACGCTGAGCTTGTGCTTGAAAAAGATAGCGTCATGTACACGGGCAATGGGTTCGCGGCCATGTTGGGCAGCTACTTCACAAACAATGTCCATGACTTCGGTTTCATCATGCTGGTAAAGATACGCAAGGATCTTGGACTTGCTGGGTCGGCCACTTGGCGTTTGAAGAAATGATTTGCTGAGCAAGTCCCTACGTGTTGCTTTGACTAATTCATAAAGGTGCGTATCAAGGATGCTCTGCTCGTTAATGTAGGCCTGTACTGTGGGGTCAGCAAGAAAACGTTCTCTGTCAGTGCCGTTTTTGATGATGTCAACTAGCGCTGGATTTGTCCACCCACCAGATTCATTCTGCCAGCCAGTGGTGTTTTGACGGGCGCCAAAGCTGATGGCTGTAAACGCCTGCTTGAGCAATTTCGGTTGTAGATCTTTGTGTACTGGGCTGTCATCTCCAAATGTGAAGTACTGCACTGTGCCCATGAAGTCAGCTTTGTCTTCCAGAAAATTCAACGTGGCGCTAAAGACCTTACGCAAATCCTTACCCTGTCCATACGCATCGATGTATTGTTTGGCCCAACCCATCTTCCAAGCCACAACACTTGAGCGGATGTCGTACTCCCAACAGTCACCCAACACTGCTCGACGAAGCTCCTTGTTGATGTTTTGAATACTGGTTCCCTCGTAATACATGCGCCCAAACGGGCTGGGTTTCTTACGCTGCACGTAATAGCCATCCATCACACTGGATATGGCCAAAATAATTCGCGCTTGACGCAGCGCTTGGTCCATCTTCTCTTTTGTAATGTGTTCGGATTCTGTAGTGAGCCAGATGATGTAGCTTTTGACGCTTTCCTTGTCAACCGGCACCAGGTCAAATAACTCCTCAATCTCTGGTGATTTGATCCTTTGCTTGAATTCGGGAAACAGCAGATTTAAGACTTGGTAATTGCCAAAGTCATCGCCGCATAGGTACTGGTCAATTTCTTTATCGCTTTTGCCTGAACGCAAGATCTTGTCCTCTACTGCCAGCGTGTCAACCATGGTCACGAGACTGGTTAATTTGCATTGGCTCACACTACCAGTTAGGTTTGAGCCAGTGATCACAGACTCAACCAAGTTGAAGTTGTTGTTCCTTAGCCATGCATGCACACGCAGCTTCTTGGGTCCAATCTGACCGCCTTGATTTGCAAGCTGCTGGAGTGAAATGGCAAATAAATCCAACTTGCGCTGCAGGGGCGTTGCAGCAAAATGCAGGCTTTTGAACAGCATGGCTTCTAGTACGCTGATGTATTTAGCCAGTGCTCTATGTGCTGTATTCGCAGGCTTGGGAAACGCCTTTTGCAGCGCTTCGTAGACTCGTGCATCAACGGTAATTTTGATCATCTGCCACCCCATGTAGTCAGGACTAAAGAAATCCTGGAATTCACACGTATTTAGCTGGAATATACAGATTATCTAGAAAATTAAAAAAGTCACACGCTTATAGTAATTAATCAACTAAGTCATAAGCACATATGCCCAAATGACCCATAAATGGGTCACTTGGACTGATTGAAGTCAAATCAAGCAAGTCCTTCTTTTGTTTGGCATTGGTTCCGAAATGACTAGGCGGCAATTTTGATAAGTACTTGATGCATACATACAAAGCATCAGTTCGCGCACAGGTCAAAGGCCGCAGCCAAGTGATCAGGACCGAAGTTCGGGCCATGAACGCGCAAGACGCGCGTTGGTTGCTATGGGCTCAGTGGGGATTTCACAGCATCCAGTCTGGCCCTAATCAGGTCAATACTCGCTAGGCAGCATGATTACCCAGTGCTCACCGTCCCAGCAGGCATAAAGTGAAATGGCTTGCATTGGAAAGTCCGTATATGGGATCTCTTGACGGGCATGTTCACTGCCACTGCCGTCCTCGTAGATCATTGTTGCCCTGTTGCCATTGACTGTGACACGCACTTGGACAAACCAGTCCTCAGTGCCAATCTCGCTTAGGTGGCTGGCAATCGCATCCATCATCCAAAAACACTCGGCCTCTTCAGCCAAGTATTTGGTGCCATCAGTCAGCAGATGCCTGCGGCTGATACGGAAATAGCCAGTTGTTCCAATAAATTGTGTCAATTGCGTAGAGTCGAATTTTTTCATCGCTGCGTCCTTCTTTTGTTGAATGACTACAGTTTTGTTTCAGACACACAAATGGACAACCGACATTTGGTAACCCGAAAACTTGGCGGGGTACCGGGTAAAAATCACCTGGGTGATTTGATAAGTACTCCACCTAAAAAATCCACAGCCCAGAAATTTAGACCTGCAGGACCCATTCGGGCTACAGATACAAACCGCACTACATGTATAAATTTCAGTCACTACCAGCAAAATGCCTCGCGTTTAAAAGCCCCATAGCGCTTCGATTCACCTGCCCGAATACTCGGACTGCTGAGAACCCAGATCAGCGCTTGTAGGGCTTGCTCGTCGATCTGCGCTGGTTATCCACAGCTAGCGCAAGTTATCCAAGAAAAATCACGAAAAACATTACTTTTAATAGATTTCAAAGTTTGAGCGTTGAAATCATTGAAGAAAAAAACCGCTCAAAAGTTATCCACAGCCAGTTCATTTCACCCTGCTCCAGCAGAGAAACCCATCACTTTGGCGGGACTCAGGTTGTCCAGATAAATATATGAAAACACAATGCAATTAACGCAAACAAATGATTTAGGAGATAAAACCATGGCACAAGCAAAGACACTGACAACTGCTGAAATTGAGCGCTTGTTAACGCATATCAACACACGCAAGTACGCAGCCCGAAACAGATCAATGATGCTGCTCACACACTGGGCAGGTTTGCGAATCGGTGAAGTAGCCTGCTTACGCTGGAGCGATGTTACAAACAGCGATGGGCAGATCAAAGATGAGATCCGCTTACTGCCCGACATGACCAAAGGTCGTCACGCTCGTACTGTATTTGTAAGCGCAAAGCTCAAAGCGGAGTTGCAATCCTACGCAAAAGAAGCCAAGTGCGTGGATCGCAGCTATCCATTCTTTGCAAGTCAAAAAAGCATCAAGGCAGGCTTTAACGCAAACAGCTTGGCCCAAACATTCGCTCTACTTTACGAAGGCGCTGGACTTGAAGGTGCTAGCAGTCACAGCGGTCGCAGAACGTTTTTAACAAACCTTGCCAACAAAGGCACGGCGATACACATTCTGAAAACGCTTGCTGGGCATCGCAGCATCAGCACTACAGCTGCGTATCTTTACAGCAGCCCCAGTCAATTGAAGGCAGCAGTTGAGTTGGTTTGATTGAGAGTTTGAATCCCTTTTACCCCGCCAGAACAAAGACCTCAAACCTGCTCAGCAGGCCTTGAGGCAGCCTCAGGCCCCGCACCACGCGGGGCTTTTTGCTATGGGCTCCTGACTGCGACCTCTCGCATCAGCCCGGCAAAGTCGTCTCAAACCCCGTTTGTCTCAAAACCTCATGACTTTTTCGGACTTGGTTCCGAGCCGTGAATTTGCGGGTTTGTGCAAAATGGGCTCTGAACCAAGTTGAATGAAATTTCGTTCTTCAAGTTGATTCATGCTCGACTGATATGCAATCAATAAAATTCAACATTTGAATTTTTTGTAATAAACCGGAGCATCCATGAGGGCAATTGAACAAACCTTGACGATGAAGGACTAAATCTTTAAAATTAAAATTCATGAAAAAGTTCTTGGCAATCTTCCTGCTAGTTCTGTTGCCCTTGCAGTTCAGTTGGGCAGCAATGGCAAGCTATTGCGAGCACGAAACCAGTGTGACTGCCACGCACCCTGGTCACCACACCCATGACCATGCGTCAGTTGACCAGAAAGAGTCCAGCAAAAACTCACCCCAATCGACGGGCATGGACCATGACTGTGCCACTTGCCATATGGGTTGTGCAGCTGCTCTGGTCAACGATCTGAACACGACCACAGCAGCGGTCTCTGACGATAATCCACTTCACCCTCAGGTGATTGTTTCTCAGCTTTCAAGAGAACGTCCTGAGCGGCCTAATTGGCCCGTGCTTGCCTGATCGGCGAGTCTCGGGTTTCTCCACCTCTTTTCGAATCCCCTGTGCGCGAGTGAGCATGACGCTTTTTGCGTTTTGCCTCATCGCCTAGCGACGTGTTGTCGCTGCTCGCTGATCTCCTTGGATGTTTTCACCATTGGAGATGAGCTATGAGTTTGTACAAAAAAAGATCGACACCGATTCGAATCGCGCTGTCGGTCATGACCCTGAGTGGCTTGGTGCTGACGGCCCAAGCACAAGGCACATCCGCCGCCGCGTTGAGTGGCTCGGTGTCCTTGAAAAATGTTTTCGATACGGCGTGGCAAAGGCAGCCCGAGGCGCACGCGCTTCAATCGCGTCGCGATGCAGCCCAGGCCCAGGCTAAAGCCGCATTGATGCTGTCTCCCGAGCCACCATCGTTGGATATCAGTCAGCGATCGGACCAGATGACTGGCAACAACGGTTCGCGTGAAACCGAGGTGGGAATTGCCATTCCCATTTGGCTACCCGGGCAACGCACGGCCAGTACCGATCTGGCGCAGGCTGAAATCTCGTTGGTTGAGCGCAAGCTGCTCGCCTCACAACTGCGGCTCGCCGCTTCCGTCAGGGATGCTTGGTGGGGCTGGTTGCGAGCTCGCGTCGATGCTGAACTGGCGAGCGAACAACTGGCTAATTCGCTACGCCTCGCCGCTGATGTTGCTAAACGTACCAGCGCGGGTGATCTGGCCAAGTCGGACCGGCATCAAGCCGAAGGCGCTCTCGCTGCGGCCCAGGCGCATGCCGCCCATGCTCAAGCGGCCTCTGCCGCAGCCTTGGCACAAGTGATGTCGTTGGCAGGCAGAACGGCTCAGGCTGACTTGATAGCCAACGCTGCAGCTGAACCGACCCCCAGTTCGGCTATATCAGTTGGTCATCCCTTGTTGGCTGAACTGGAGGACCGCATCACGATGGCCGAGCGGACGGCTCAGCTGATCAGCACCCAGAAGCGATCCAACCCGGAACTCACGGTGGCCACAACGCGCGGTCGTGGGGCATTTGGAGACCGCTATGGCCAGACTGTGCTCATCGGCATTCGAGTGCCGTTTGGTTCAGGGCCCAGGAATGACGCTCGTATCGCGACGGCACAGGCAGAGGCTATTGAAGTGCAGTCAAAGCTGATCCTTGAGAGGGACCAAATTCAAGCTGATCAAAGAGGCGCTGCTTCTCGACTAGAGGCTGTAAGAACCCAACTCGTCGCCGCGCAACGACGAGAAATGCTGGCCAACGAGTCCCGAGGTTTTTTCGACAAGTCGTTCAGGCTGGGCGAGACAGATCTGCCCACACGCTTGCGCATTGAGGCCGAGGCTGCAGAGGCCGCGCGACAAGCGGCTCGAAGCCGAATTGACCTAGCCTCCGCCATTTCGGCATTGCGGCAGTCCTTGGGCTTGCTGCCCGAGTGATGCTGACACCCTTCAAAATTTCAAGGAACACCATGAATTTAATTCATTCAACAGCCGCCACTCTCTTGGCGCTGATCTTCACACTGCTTAGTCCCATGGCCATTGCCGGTGCGGGTCACGACCATGGAGAAGCTGCTCCAAAAGCACAGGGCACAGCACTGCCGCGTTTCGTCGCGGTTTCAGAGGATCTGGAAATGGTTGGCATCGTCAATGGCAAGCAGCTGACGATTTACCTGGACCGTTTTAAAGACAACAGTCCCGTCAATGACGCTCAAATCGACATTGACATCGAAGGCAGCAAATACAAAGCTGAAAAACACGGCGTAGGTGAATACGAAGTCATCCTCAAGGACACGCTCAAACCTGGCGTCATTGCCATCACCGCAACCATTCAGGCCGGTGAACTGAACGACCTGCTGACTGGCGAACTCGATTTGCACGAGGACGAAGATGAACCTGTCAGTGGTTCTTCTTGGAAAGGCATCGCCCTGTGGATCGGCGGGGGGTTATTGGCCCTGATGGCATTAGCCGTGATCGTTCGCTTTCGTCAACAAGCTCGTACGGCCTAAGGAGCCTCAGCATGAAAACAATCAACACTTCAAAAAAACGTTACTGGATGGCACTGGCCACTGCTTTGACCCTTGCAGGTGCTGCGCTGCCTACGTACGCGGGCGAAGGCCATGACCACGGCGCTGCGCCTGCGACGGCCAATGCCAATGGTCCACAGCGCATGGCCGATGGCAGCGTGTTTCTGCCCAAACCAGCCCAACGCCAACTGAATGTGCGCACGATGGTGGTGGAAACCGCTGAGCTGCCACGCGCCTTTGAACTCAATGGTCGGGTGCTGATGGACCCCAACGCTGGGGGCAAAGTCCAGCCCATCAACGCCGGACGCATCGAACCCGGCCCTAATGGCCTGCCCAGCGCAGGGCAAACCGTCAAGAAGGGACAGGTCTTGGCCTACGTCGTCCCTGCGTTCGCCCCCCTGGAGCGGGCCAGCCAGTTGACTCAATTGGCCGAATTTCGCGCTGCCAAAGCGCTTGCTGAAAAGCGTTTGGCACGTTTGCGCGAGTTGTCGGACACGGTGCCGCGCAAGGAAGTGGAAGCCGCAGAGAGTGAGGTGCTCAGCCTGACCGATCGCATGTCGGCCGTCGGTGGCGGCCTCAGCAGCAAAGAAGCACTGGTCGCGCCCGTTTCTGGCGTGATTGCCTCGGCGCATGTCGTGGCAGGCCAAGTGGTGGACACGCGGGAATTGATTTTTGAAATTGTCGACCCGAAGCGGCTGCGCATTGAAGCCTTGGCTTTTGATATCTCAGTGGCCAACAACATCGGCGGTGCCACATTGGCTGTCGGCGACCAGCGCACGCCACTGGTTTTCATGGGTGCAGCGCGCAGTTTGCGAGAGCAAGCTCTGCCGCTGAACTTCCAAGTGCAAAGCCCGGAACTATTAGGCCTGGCCGTTGGACAGCCCGTCAAAGTCTATGTGCAGTCCAAGCAAAAGACACAGGGTATTGCGGTCCCCCAGTCGGCACTGATGAAAAACGCTGCCAATCAGAACGTGGTGTGGGTCAAGTCTGCAGCTGAGCAGTTTGAACCCCGCACGGTGACGTTCGAGCCCCTGGATGGAGCGCGCGTCACGGTGATCTCGGGCTTGAAGTCTGGCGATCGTGTGGCGACCCAAGGTGCCACGCTCATCAATCAAGTCCGGTAAAGGGGTCACGATATGTTCAAGTGGCTTCTCGAAAATAGCCTGACCAACCGGCTTCTGGTGTTGATAGCGGGTGCCGTATTGATGGCTTACGGGGCATTCACATTGTCTCGAACGCCAGTCGATGTCTTTCCCGATCTCAACAAACCTACTGTGACGATCATGACCGAGGCGGGTGGCATGGCGCCTGAAGAGGTCGAGCAACTGATTACCTTTCCTCTGGAGACGGCCATGAATGGCTTGCCTGGGGTCGAATCGGTTCGTTCGACCTCTTCTGCTGGCCTGTCCTTTTTGTATGTCACCTTCAACTGGGACACGGAGATTTTTCGGGCACGCCAACTGGTGTCTGAACGCCTCTCGTCCATGGAAGAAGGTTTGGCTGCCGGGGTAATACCACGGATGGGGCCGATCAGCTCCATCATGGGTGAGATCATGCAGATCGCTATTCCTGTCGATCCGCAGAAGATCTCCCCTATGGCCGTGCGTGAGTACGCCGACTGGGTGCTCCGGCCTCGACTCCTGGCCATCCCCGGCGTCGCACAGATCATCCCCATTGGCGGCGAAGTGCGCCAGTTTCAGGTGCAGCCCAACACAGCGCGCCTGTCGGACTTGGGTATCTCCTTGGACCAGTTGGAGTCGGCGTTGCGCGGGTTTTCGGCCAACACCTCAGGGGGATTTTTGGAGCTCAACGGGCGCGAGTACCTGATTCGAAATCTTGGTCGCACTTCCCGCCTGGAGGACTTGCGCAATCTGGCTATTACCGCCAAGAACGGTCAGCCCATCTTGTTGCGCCAGATCGCTGAGGTCACTTTTGCCGCAGCCATCAAACGTGGGGATGCAGGCTTTGAAGGCAAGCCAGCCGTGATTCTGGGCGTTCAAAAGCAGCCAACCGCTGACACGACCCGTTTGACACAGTCGATTGAAGAAGCGATTACGGATCTCAAGGCATCCCTTCCTGCGGGGATGGAGGCACCCCGTGTGACCTTCCGGCAGGCCAGCTTCATCGAGGCCTCGATCTCGACGCTGCAAGGCAAACTCATCGGCGCCTCGCTGTTTGTGGCCGCGATCCTGTTCTTCTTCCTGGGCACGGTTCGCCCCACCATCATTGCGCTCACCGCCATCCCAGTGTCCATCTTCATCACGGCACTGGTGTTCAAGTATTTTGGCTTGTCGATCAACACCATGACGCTGGGGGGGCTGGCGATTGCCATTGGCGGACTGGTGGACGATGCCGTGGTGGATGTGGAAAACATCTTGCGGCGCATGAAAGAAGACCGTGCAAAGGACCCAAGCCAGCGCCTGTCGCTGCTCGCGCTCGTGGCCAAGGCGTCCATGGAAGTCCGCTCGGCGATCCTCTATGCGACGGTGATCATCGTGCTGGTCTTCCTTCCGCTTTTTGCTTTGCCGGGCCTGGAAGGCAAGTTGTTTGTCCCACTGGGCATTGCCTTCATCATCTCGACACTGGCCTCTTTGTTGGTGTCGGTAACGATGACGCCGGTGCTGAGCTACTACCTCTTGCCGGGCATGAAAAACCTGGACCATGGCGACACCAAAGTGCTGGCATGGCTCAAGCAAGGCTACAAAGGCAGTTTGCAAAAAGTGCTGGACAAGCCACGCGTGGCGATAACCAGTGCATGTGTGGCGGTAGTGTTTGCCGCGGCAGCTGTTCCGTTTTTTCCGACCACCTTCTTGCCTCCTTTCAATGAAGGCACCTTGCTGGTGGGCATACGGCTGAACCCGGGCGTGACCTTGACCGAGTCCTCTGACCTGGCGCGCCAGGCCGAAGTGCTGGTCAAGCAGGTGCCCGAAGTGCTGCATGTGGGCAGACGCAGCGGACGTGCTGAATTGGATGAGCATGCCGAAGGCGTTCATGTCAGCGAATTGGACGTGGGCATCAAACCCTCAGGCGAGTTGACGCGCTCAATGGATGAGGTCCGTGCCGACATCCGTGCACGCTTGGTCAACCTGCCTGCTTCGATTGAGGTGGGGCAACCCATCTCACACCGCATCGACCATATGCTGTCTGGGGTGCGCTCCCAAATCGCCATCAAGATTTTTGGCGAAGACCTGGACGTGCTGCGCGGGCAAGCCGATGCGCTGCGCTCAAAGTTGTCAGGCATCGAGGGCATAGCCGACCTGCAAATCGAAAAACAAGTTCTTGCGCCCCAGATCAAGGTACGGTTGGACTATGCGGCAGCGGCGCAATACGGCCTGTCTGGCGCGCAAGTGCTTGCCACACTGCAGACCCTGGTGGAAGGTGAACGTGTCACGCAAATCATGGAGGGAGGTCGCCGCTTTGCGCTGGTTGTGCGTTTACCAGAATCCGCACGATCGCTGGAAGGCTTGGGCCAGGTGTTGATCGAAACACCCTCGGGCAGAATTCCGCTGTCCAAAATCGCAACGATTGAAGACGCCGATGGTCCCAACCAAATCAGTCGGGACAACGGCAAGCGGCGTATCGTGATTTCTGCCAACGCTTCGGGCCGCCCATTGTCAGAAGTCGTGGCCGACATACGCAAAGTGACGGCGGATTCTCGATTGCCTGAGGGCTACTTCATCACCCTCGGAGGGCAGTTCCAGGCGCAAGAAGAAGCCTCACGCCTGATCTCTTTGCTCTCGGTGGTCTCTGTGGTGTTGATGTTTGTGGTGCTTTACAGCCGCTACAAGTCCGCCGTTTTGTCGGCCTTGATCATGGTGAACATTCCCTTGGCGCTCGTGGGTGCCGTGTTGGGTCTTTGGCTGTCAGGTCAGCCTTTGTCGGTGGCCGCCCTGGTCGGCTTCATTACGCTGGCGGGCATTTCGGTGCGCAACGGCATTTTGAAAGTTAGCCACTACATCAACCTCATGCGCTTTGAAGGGGAGGCCTTCACCAAGCCCATGATCTTGCGCGGTTCGCTGGAGCGTCTGAGCCCGGTGTTGATGACGGCCTTGGTGACTGCCTTCGCATTGGCACCATTGCTCTTCGAGGCCGAACGCCCCGGCACCGAAATTTTGCACCCGGTCGCCGTGGTGATTTTCTCGGGCTTGATCAGCTCGACGCTGCTCGACACCTTTCTGACGCCTGCCATGTTTTGGCTCTTTGGCCGCAAACCTGCCGAGGCGCTTTTGCAAGACAAAGATGCTGAAGCATTCTGACCATTCATTCGTTTCTTCAACCTCAACCAAAACCTCAAAAGGACATCTCATGAAATTCCATACGCTCTTGATCACATCGTCACTTTTCCTCAGCGGACTCGCATGGGCAGGGCCACACGATACAGATCACAAACCCATGCAAGGGGGTGTTTTGACCACCGTCAAGGATGTTGACTACGAACTGGTCGCCAAACCTGATGTGCTGCAGTTGTTCGTGCGTGACCATGGCAAACCCGTTGACGTGAGTAAAACGACGGCAAAAGTCACACTGCTTTCTGGCGCTGACAAGCAAGAAGTTGAGTTGAAACCAACAGGCGACAAGCTTGAAGCCAAAGGTAGCTTCAAGGTAGCTCCTGGGACAAAGGTTGTTGCTCAATTCAGTTCAGCTGGGAAAACAACTTCTGCACGTTTTGTTCTGAAATGAGGCGTTTACAACTTACTTGTTTTTGCCACAAATGGTGGATCAATTTTGGGAAAATATTATGAAAACTTGGATTACTAAAACAATCGTCGTCTCAGCTTGCGTACTTGGCATCGCAGGCTGCGCTTCACCGGTTGATCGAATCGCTGAGAAGCCGCATTGCCATACGGATCGAGGAAGAAATGCTTACTGCACCAAAGATCCTGCACCCAGCATTGCCAAAGATGATGAAGCAAAGTCGTTTGCCTCAGTGCCTGAAGCTCTGACGGTTTACGTCGTGCGTTATTGGGGCGACGGACATCATCCGTTGGACATTTCTGTGGATGGTGGCGCAGCGATGGAGACTGTTCCAAACTCCATGATTCGCCTGCGATTAAAAGAGGGGACTCATCAAATCACTTTCAATGTTGGAGGTAAAACGTTTGACCGAACAATTTCAGGTACGAAGGGAGAAGTTCGGTTGTTGGGAATTACGGGTACTGATTATTTTTGGGGCAAATCTTCACATCAGTGGACGAATGACTCAGTGGATCAACTCAAACAGCGCGCACTGCGTTCTCGTTTGATCAAAGACATCACTTTGCTTTGATGCTCCGAGGCCATCCGCCATGACTGATTGTCATTGGCGGGATTGCTTCAACCTGTCTGGACAAGTACCATCTTTACTCCGCAAGACTTTGGATGGTCTTTGTAGCACTTGTTGCTCTGATGTTCTGGAAGCACCTGCCATGCCAAGCTGTCATTGGGAATGGTTCGTTTGGAGAGTTTTGAGCATGACTCTGAGAAGCGGGGGCAGCGCTTATCGCCTAGACACTCGAAAGCACATGCTGAGTCAAAGCGACACGTTGCGCGGTGCAAAATAAATCACAGCCACTCCGGCAAGCACGAGTGATGCGCCTACCAAGTCCCAGCGATCAGGCAACACGCCATCGACTAACCACAGCCACAAGACTGAAATAACGATGTATACCCCACCGTAGGCGGCATACACACGTCCAGCAGGATGTGGATGCAGCGTCAGCAGCCACGCGAACAGGCCCAAACTTGCTGCGGCAACAATCAACCACCATGGAGACGCACTTTTCTTGAGCCATAAGTACGGCAGGTAGCAACCAATAATCTCTGCGCAGGCGGTTAGCGCGTACAGGCCCAATGCTTGGATCGGTGTCATGAATGCGAATGTCGGTGGTGAATGTCCGGAAAATGTGCATGCTCGTGTTTGAGTTTTGCATGCTTGTGATCATGTGTGTGAGGCTCAACGCCATCCCATTCAAAGCTTCGAGGTTCAGCAACAGCGATGCAGTGGAACCGCTTGTTGATAGCAATCCAAACATCAGCGCCACAGGGCCTAGCATACCACCAAAAAAGATCGCCCCCAGCAGCCAGGGCCAGTCACCTTTGGGCAGGCCCGACGGCCTTACGCCGTGATCACGAATCACGCGTGCCAGACTTAGGCCAAGCCCGCTTCCCAAATAAAGTAACCCCGCCAAAAGAACTGGTGGTGTATCACCCGTCAATAGCTTGGCAAACGGGGGGCTAGCGCCAAACAGTGCTGCAGCACAAAGCGCTTAAAGGACAGCTCTATTCATACCGAGTTTGTCTGACACACAGCGGAAGGATTCCATCGGATTGGTTCAGTGGACGTGGCCATGGCGGTCTTCCTTGGCACTATCTTCGCCCAGTTCACCGCGCGCCTGCTGCAGCACGGTCCAGCCACCGTGCAAGGCGAGCGCCGCCATCAGGCTTGCCACCGCAAGATCAGGCCAAGCCGATCCAGTGCCAAACACGCCCAAGGCGGCGATGAACACGGCAAGGTTGCCGATGGCGTCGTTGCGAGAGCATAGCCACACGCTTCGCATGTTGGCATCGCCTTCTCGGAAGGCATAGAGCATCCAAGCCACTGCGATGTTGGCGACCAGTGCCACGAGTGCTATTGCACCCATTGTGGTGGCCAGAGGCATGCCGCCGTTCCACACCGACCACAGTGCTGCACTTAGCACATACAGGCCAAAACCCATCATGCTCAAGGCTTTGAGCATGGCGGCGCGCGCCCGCCATGCCAGCGCCGAAGCAAGCACCGCGAGCGACACCGCGTAGTTCATTGCGTCGCCCGCAAAATCGACCGCGTCTGCCAGCAAAGAAAGTGACCCAGACTGAACGCCAGCCACGATCTCGACCAGGAACATCGCGGCATTGACCAAGAGGGCAATCCAGAGGATCTTGCGGTAACGGGCCAGGTTGACAATGGCATCAAGTTTGGGTGCGACATGGTCACAGCAGTGGGTGGACATGGGTTTTCCTTTCAATTCTTGCATTAGAAACCCTGGAGCCGCTACAGTGTCAAATACTTATTTAAAGCAGGACCATCTAATGCAGATAAAGGAACTTGCCCTCGCCACCGGCGTGGATGTCGAAACCATCCGTTACTACGAAAAACAGGGCTTGATGCCCACGCATGGCGTCTAACTTTTTCGAAAACAAGCGCGAGCCCCAAGCCAAGCGTCTAACTTTTGGGTGCAAAATGACACGGCTCAACGCAAATTTGGATGTTTTGGCTGGAAAGTTACATAATGTAACTTTTGGGGTTATTGCACAAAATATTACACGTTTAATAAAAACACCTATAAGTCGTTGATTTATATAGATTTTTGACGAGCCTGTTTTCCTGTTAATCCGTAGGTCCCTGGTTCGAGCCCAGGTCGAGGAGCCAAGAAAAGCAAATGAAAAAAGGCCTTGCAGCGATGCAAGGCCTTTTTCTTTGGGGTGGTGCTTTTAACTATTTCATTCACGTCACTTGCGCGCAGAAGTCAGTGCCGAGTTTGGCTTGAGTGATGCCAAACAGTCGTCCCTGCAAAATTTAATTCAAGCCAGCACCCAGCGATGATCTGAGTTTTGCAGTCGATTGCGGCCAAAGTTTTTAGCCAATTTCTTAAACAAGCCCGTCAAACCGCTCGCCTGCAACAGGCACAACAAAAGGCCTAAGCCTTTATTGATGATCATCCGCAGCTGCCAGCGGATGTTTTAGCCCGCAGCGCACAGCACCGCATGCAGCGCATCACCCTCTGACCCTTTGAGGTGGCAGCGGTCCATACGTTGATCAGCTTTTAGGTGCCCGATGATCGGCTCGATCGCGGGGTTTGAGCAACCTGCGCTCTTCATCCGTGAGTCGCTTGTCTTTGCCCCGGTGTTTGATCTCAATGTCCGAGTTGTACTTGTCCACCCCGGTAGCCCAGGTGGGCATAGACCACCTAGGGCTTGACGCCCAAGCCCTGCATCAGGATGGCGCTTTGCTCGATCTGCTCATGCATCGTGTGCCCGTCATACGGGTTGCCTGGAAAGCTCCTTGCGCCCACGATCAGGTTTCCCTTGAGCGTCACGGCCAAACCCACCTTGACGCCAAATTCGTACGGATTGCGGCTCTTGCCCTTGCTGATGCACTTCACCTCGGGCGCGTGCCAGCTGTAGAGCTTGGCGCGGTTGTCCACTGCCTTGCGACTGGCCGTCTGCGTGACCAGGCGTTTGGCCTTGCACAAGATCTGGCTCAAGGCTTACTGACCGGCTTTACTGAGCGTACTCATCTTGCGAGCCACCTCGCGCTGCAACCGCCCGACGATGGTGTGTTGGCGTTTGATGACTTTGCGCATGCGTTTGAACTGACGGGCATGGGAGTAGCGCCCAGCCTTGTAGCCCAGCAGTTGGCCTTCTTTGGCGTAGGTCTGCTTGAGCTCGATGCCATTGGCTTTGGCCGCCACCACCACCTTGGACCTGGCGGTCTCCAGCAGCTTGCTGTCGGTGGGGTGTGCCACTGCTTTCTCTTGCACAGTGGAGTCCACGATCACGCGTGTCAACTCTTTCTTGGCGATCAGCTTGAGCGTAACAGCCACCTCCATGGTGCGGGCGAACAGCTTTTCCACGCCTTCTTAGCCTAGGGCTTTGCGAAACCGCCCCAGTTGCGTGGGGTCGCACGGCCATTGGTGCGCGAAATACTCATTGCTAGAAAAGTACTGCCAAGTGGGAGTCTCACCCCAACCTTGTATCACATCCTCGTCGCTCTCGTTGAACGCATGCTTAAGGTACAGCAAGGCCACCATCAAACGGATGGGCAGACGAGGACGACCGGCTTTGGAAATGCCGCCACCTGCAACGGCCGAGACCGGGCCAAATAAATCCAAGTCTTCGATCTTCTTGCCAGCCTTGAGCTGACGTGCCCAGAGCTGTGCGAGTGATGCTTCGATTTCTTGCCAAGGCATTCGATTGGACAAAACCGCCACCAAGTGGCCCAAATCGATCATCTGGTTCAGGCGGTTACGGAAAAAGTCATCGATCATGGCGCTACTTTCAAAAACTCCCAGAAAACAGGCTCTATTGGATATCTATTTGAGAGTTCTGACAATCCGGATTCACCCCAGATCACCAGCGTTCATGAGGGTTTCAGTGGTTTTGCAGGGGCGCCTTATTACCGGCTTCTACATTGGAGTCTAATTTTCAGAGCCCGTAGAATGTAAAATTCACTGAAGTTATATCAACACGGAAAATTATTTCAATATTTTAATAATTCCACACAGTTCGGCAGAGTTTTTACTCAGCCTTTACTTTTTTCCTCATCAATGATCCAAGCTACCACATCACGCATCTTCATTGTAGCTTGCCAACCCAGTTGTTGCTTTGCTCGGATTGGATTGCCACGGCTAACCATAATCTCACTGGGACGCAAAAGGGATGCATCGCTAACCACATGGTCACGCCAATCAAGATGTAACGCGTCAAACACAGCGGAAACGAAGTCTTGTAGCGTATTGGTTTGACCTGTGGCTATGACAAAATCAACAGGGTTTGGCTGCTGCAGCATACGCCACATGGCATCCACATATTCCTCGGCATTACCCCAATCTCGGGCAATCTCAATGTTTCCCAATTTCAATTTTTCAGTACTGCCGGTTGCAATTCGAAGGGCTGAATTAACAATTTTCTTTGTGACAAATCGTTCTGGCCGTAAAGGGGACTCGTGGTTGAACAAAATCCCCGTACAGGCAAAGATATCATATGCATCACGGTAATTAGCCACCTCCCAAAATGCTGTGGCTTTAGCCACGGCATAAGGACTACGCGGTCGAAATGGTGTATCTTCGTCCGCCGGTATGTCAGATGTATTTCCAAAGCACTCACTAGAGCCCGCGCTATATAATTTTATAGGTCGACTGGTAAAACGAATAGCCTCCAACAAGTTTAATGTGCCAACACTGATACTTTCCAGAGTTTCTACAGGTTGGTCAAATGACAAACCTACAGAGCTTTGACCGGCCAAATTATAAATTTCATCAGGGCGTACCTTGGATAGCACTTGAAGAACACTTCGGAAATCGTTAAGCGCCATCGAATGATAGTTGATCTGGCACTTGATGCCAAACCTTTCTAAATGTCCAAAGCTCGCCATTTGTGCATCGCGCGCAGTGCCATGGACAGCGTAGCCCTTAGCCAACAAGAGGCGAGCAAGATAAGCACCATCTTGACCAGATACACCACAAATAAGGGCAGTTTTTGTTACCATAATCTAATTTACATTCATATTAATATTGAATATACACGTTATTCTGTGTAAAAAACCCCATCCCCCTCATGCGACTCAATGAACTCATGCCGAACCGTGCGCTCAAGTGCTTCAGACAACGGAACAGGAGGAATAAAACCGGTTTTAGCTATTGAAGTCTCAAACACGGAATTAGCGCAAAATTTCTTAACCCGTATTGAACTGATTGCAAATTTTTTACCAGTAATTGCGGCCAATGCATCAAAACACTTGCCAATGGCGTAACCCACTGCAAGGGGCAACCTCAAGCTAATCTGCTCCGGCTTACCCAACATGCGGTTTACCGTACCCACCAAAACATTCATGCTGCTGTCTGGCTTGTCTATATAGTTGTAGATGTGTACACCAGGTTTAAACGCAGTGGTGGAAAACTGCAAAAATGCTGCTACGTTCTCCACATAAGCCATGGATTTTCGATTGAGACCGTCGCCCACCATAACAAAATTTCCCAACGCAATTTGATGCAGCAGATTATAAACATTTCCTCGGTTTTGCTCACCAAAGACTACTGTGGGGCGTACGATAACTAGTGTGCGTTCCATGGGTGCCTCGGCCTGCCAAGTTTTATAAACCTGCTCTGCTTCATATTTGGTGCGACCGTAGTCATTAAAAGGGGCAATCTGACCAGACTCATCGGTATTAATGGGCGCAAAGCCGTATACCGCAACGGAGCTAGTGAAGACTATGGTTTGTACATGTTTCTCCCGTGCCACGGTGCAGACGTTTCTGGCACCACCAACGTTAACATCGTCATATAGTCTAAGCGGACTAACATCATCCCTGTGTTCTGCGGCCAAGTTAATAACGGTGGCACCCTCATGAATACTTGCGCGTAGTGTTTCAACTTCTCTGACATCCGCAAGTACAGTTCGACTGGGATACACGCCACTAACAGCCTTATCCACAATTTTGAAACCATTAACTGCTTGCGTGAGTAATCGCCCTAATCTGGTACCAATAAAACCTGAACCACCAATAATTATAAGACCCATCTCCGCTCCCCTATTTATATAACGTTGCAAACGTAGACTGTTCAAAATCGGCATTCAATGCATCCCAAGTGTGGTTTACATTAACATAGCGCAGGCCCGCTTCACCTATGGCTTGGCACGAATCCGGCGAACCCAACAAATCGATAATTGATTGAACAAAATTATCAGCAGTGTCAGCCAAAACAACCTCTTGCCCTGGTTTCGCAGCAATATCGCCCAAACCCAACGAACTGGTAACCACAGGCACGCCGCAAGCCATAGCCTCCAAAATCTTGAACTGCATGCCAGAGCCTGATTGCATAGGTGCTATCGACATCCGTGCCGTATTAATTACCGCGGCAAGCGAAGGAACGCGTCCTGTTACAGTAATGGCCTCATCTGCGCTCAGTGCCAACACTTCGGCTGTTGGATTGCTGCCTGCAACCACCCAGCGAACGGCGGGCACCGCCAACTTTAGCTTTGACCAGCACTGGCCATAAAACCAAATTACAGCATCTACATTAGGCTTGTAATTCATATTGCCAGTGAAAACAATTGACGACTCCAAACTGCCTTCCGACTGTTTATAAAATTCGTGTCCATTGATTCCAAGCGGTAAAGCCTTAACTTTTTCGTGACCAATAAACTTCTGGTCAACCTTTGAAACCACGTAAGAAAGCGTCGCCTGTTGCGCCACGTAAACTTCATAAGCGCTGACCCGCTGGCTTTCCATGTCAAAAGCCAACCTTTTTAAGCCACGTTCTAAAGCAACCCGACGTGAAAAATTAAGCCCCATTGAATCAACCATGTCCACAAACAATGGCAAACCACTGGGGGGAAGATTCACAAAAGATCGAATCAACACGGCATACACGGCATCTGGCTTGAACAATGCCAATTCTTGAGCAACTGCGCGTTTGTAAGGACCTGATTGAAATAAAGCACACTGAAAAGGAAGAAGTGCGTCAAACACGGCAGTCAGCACATTAAAGCCTGCAACAAACTTATTCCACTTAACAAGTTGCACAGAAATCCCCAATGCTTCAAGTTTGGAGAGCGCATCAGCATCCGCATTGGGCGAACCAAAGCAAATAAGTTTTATGGTGTGTTTACGGGATAGATAACTTAACCGATGAAACGACAAAACTTGATCGCCTTTTTTGCCGTCTTCTGGAACACGCACACTCACTGCTAAAATTTTCATAGCTGTTGCTCATCCATACATTCATGATAAACGGTCATTGTTTTGCGTGCAGTCTCAGCCCAGGTGAACTGCTTCACACGTTCATATCCACAGGCAACTAATTCTTGGCGTAATTCAGGGTTACGAATAATCTGCAGCAATGCGGCTTCCATTGCACTCACACTCAAAGGATCAAAATATAAAGCGGCATCGCCACCCACCTCAGGTATGGACGTCAGGTTGGAGGCCATAACAGGGCAACCTGATGAAAATGCCTCAAGAATCGGGATGCCAAAGCCTTCATAGAGTGATGGATAGGCAAAAACAGTGGCTTTGTGGTAGAGCAGTGCAAGATCTTCAATAGCGACAAATTTCAGAAATTTAACATTATTTTCCGCCCCTGCTGCCCGAACAGCTTGAAAAGATGCGCTCATTTCCCAATTGGCATAACCACTTATAATGAGATTTTCTGAAATTATTCCTTTTTTAAGTAAATTCAGGTAAGCCTGAACAAAACGAAGAGTATTTTTTCGTGGGTCTTCTGCACCTAAACAGAAAATAAATGAATTACCAATCTCTTCATTTATGGAACTTATATTTGTATTGGTAGCCGCTTGAGAATCAACAAAAACTTTATCACAAGAAATATACGATACACAAACTTTATCAATAGCAACTCCATGTACTGATTTCACTATATCATCACGAGAAAAATCTGAAATCGTGATTATTTTTTTAGCATGCCGGGCAACAAATGGAACTAAATATGAGCGATAAAGGCGTCCCCATGCTTGATATCGAGTGGTGGGTTTAGGCACAAACTCACCTGATTGCAGAAACATCACATCCATAATAGAAAGAACCAATTGCACAGATGATGGCAGAAATAAAGGCGCAGTATTCCCTAAACAATGTAACAAATCGAGGTTGTCCTGCTTTGTCGCAATAGGCAATGCAATATTTTCCCAAAGTGGATAACTATATGGCCAAAGTTGGCGAATTCGCACATTGGGTAATTGAGGCAAAAGGCACTCAATATCTGACTCTGCAATATAAAGAATAAATTCAACGGAAGGATCCAGTCTCACCAATTCATTGACTAAATTTAGAGAATAAGTACCGATGCCACGTCGTGGCTGGCGAGTAATAAATCGAGCATCAATTCCAACTATCATTAAACGAATTCCAATTCTTTTAGCAGAGCAAAGTTTTTTGCAAAGTCAGAATTATTTTAAAAATACCACGACTGTGCATAAAGGAAATGGGATTTATAAACTTCGAAAGCATTTATTAAATTATAATTAAATTTCAAAAGTTTATAAAAAAATACTTAAAAGTAATTTAATAGTTTATAAAGTACATTTTGCATGAAATTTTTGATGCTGAATAATTTAAAGTAAACAACCGCGCCGCAAGAAGCGCGGCATCCATAAATAGCCAATATACCAAATCCACTTATGCTTATATATCAGAATAGCGCCCCAAGGAGCACGGTATTGACCCATATAGATTCAAACGTAGAAACTAATTTTTAGAATATAGAAATGCAACAACCGTCTACAGGACGCCTATCGCACCTTATACGATAATTTAGTTCTTAGCAAAGCTGCCCATCCATTCTCCAAAAATAAACACATACTCAGCAGAACCTATATATGTCCTTTAACCACTGTGCCTTTGTACAACCGGGAACCTTTCAGCGCAATTATGAGCAGTATGGCTAGCTGAATATGCGTAGAAAAGGACATGAGTGGATGTACTAATGCTGCCGAGATTGCAACAGGAATGAGGAATGACTCAATTACAACGCGCCGGTTATTTTCCATATTTCGCGACAATTTTACTAGCCATCCCATTAGAATACCCTGCAGAAAACTAACAACCAGAGCAAAATATGCGCCAAACTCCAGAACAAGAGTCCCCAAGCTCATTCCCCATTGGTCACCAGTGGGTGATATCGACCTGAGTTTCTCCGTGTTATCAAACAGAATCATCTCAGCGCGACTTTGTTCCATTGGAATGAGAACACCTAGGGCCTTGTACTCAGTGTAAAACAAACGATAACCCCAGGATTTTTCCATAGTAGCAGATTCTTCATATGCAATAAGATAGTTATTAAAAGTGGAGGCAAAGTAAATAGTGACAATGTTCACAGGTAGTTGAAGAAAATTGGGTAAAAGCTTCTCTTCTGCAATGAAGCCAAGTCGCTTAGCGTTGAAAACCGCCTCTAGCATTTGATCGCTGTTATCCTCGATCTGATCCCTACTTAACGAAACTGCCGTAAAAAGTAACAGTACCGAAACTATTACACCAAAAAAAATACGGCGAATTGCAACACTGTAAATTCCTCTCCGTCTAAATTCCACGATAGGCGCGATCAACATTAATACAACACCGACCACTGGTGAACGTGATCCCGTTGACAACAGATAAAGAGTATAGGCGATCATAGAGACAGTAAATGCACTCTTGCGTTTCTGAGCTAGTAACAGAACCGATGCCGGCAACAAGATTCCGATTAAAGCCGAAAAAAGTGCTTCAGAAACATAGACGATTAAATTGCGTTCTGTAATTCGCAACCATTTCATTGCGTTTCCGCTCGAAAGGTCGAACAATGATAACAGATTCCCATCGGTCAAGCTAAATATGAGAATAGCCAGAGCCAGCAGCATAGGAATCATTAGCGCTTTGACAATATTGACAAGGAATCCATTGTCTAGCCCGCCAACGTTACTAAACTTACACTCGGAACGATCCGCCGTAAGTCGGTAGCCAAAGCATGCCATGGTGACGGCGAGCAAAAAATAGATCTCGCCTAACATGGATATTCCAGTATTGAATTCAGCCCCAGAGAAAGCGTATGCCGAATAAATTAACGTTGAGAATGATAAATATAGAAACAAAGGGTTTGTTGATCTCCTTCCTCTAGCGAAGCCAAGAACTAGGAACATTAGAGCAAAGAAAACTGCTATTCGGAATAAAATAAGTATCATAGTTTTGATTAACAGATTAATAAAATTATGTCGAACCGGTTGATGCACTGAATAAAATACCGATATTGCATATTTGGTTGGAGTTGATACTAAGAAAAAAAGTCCTAGAATGCTGACTGGAGAGACAAATCAGAACAAAAAATATTCATTCATTCATTCATAAAGCAATCATCGATCAAAGTTTTTTTCCATTTGCAACCATGGAGGAGAGCCAATTATGCTGTTTGACTTCTCTACCAAAAAGTCCATCCGCAAATCCAACGAGGCGGGCCCGACTCAGCTTGACTCTTAACCCGGCCAGTTCAGGTTTAATACAATCTTTGTAAGTTCGATACCGATGAGTAGAATCGAAAATTGCAGCCACCGCAACACGTGTAATCCAATAAATTTTAGCCCATAGGGAAAAGTAATTAAAGCTAATACCGACGGCATATCCTGAACCGTAGTAGTATCCGAGCAAATTAGTAGCTGTGTTTCTAGGCTTCAAAAGACTAGGGTGTGCTACTCTTATAAAGTTGATGGTATTCAGAGAGTGGCCACACCCAAGTAAACGAGCCGCAAGAACGAATATCTCACCAGAAAGCGCCGCATGCTGTGAGCCTGTACCAATTTCCGGGAAAGCCCCACTTGAGAAAAATAACTCTCTGCGTACGATAAAGTTCCACTCGATACAGAAAGCACTGAAGTTTTGAACTGTTATACGAGTAACTCCCGTCGGCCAGTGTGATAGGTAGGTCCCGTCGATTAGTTCGCCTCGGTGACATACAGCCGCAGCGAGCTGTGGAGTAAGTTCTTCAATTAATCTACAAAATTCTTGAGGCTCAGCAATTAGGAGCGCATCGTCATCAAGGAAGAACAAGAATTCACCCACTGCTTCCAGCGCACCAAGATTTCGAGCGTTAGCTGCTGGTATGATCGTTTGCGTCATGACTTCTCGAACGTCCATTGGTAGTCCACCGCACATCGACCTTATGCTTGTACCAGATTGGTTGACTACTATCAGTTCGATATTCTTGGCACTTTTGCACGACTTAATGAGGGTGTCAAACAGCTTACCAAGGTGGGCTTCGGGTCTTACTACGGGAACAACTAGCGAAAGTTTCATATGTGGTTTTTTTAACGGATACGACGTGCACGCAGACGGGCCGCCAGTTTCTGACCAAGCGCCCACACTAGAGTCATATAGGCGTACTGCTGAAGTACTTCGTATATGTAACGTAACGTACCTTTTAAGGCACGTGGACTTTTAAGTCTCCACAAAATTCGAATACTTTCAAAGCGCGAGCCAAGCACGCAGATATCACTAGTGCCGCCAGCGAAAAATGTAGCCACGGCGAAGGGCATGTGGACAAAGTTTTCTCCTGACATTGCGAGTCTAAGCAAAAAGTGAAAATCGGCGGCGAAACTGTATGTTCGATTGTATAAGCCATAGTTTGCGTAAATAGCAGCAGGAATAAATACCGCTTGGTGGCAGATGCTCATGCCTGTGTAAAGCCGTTCGCTGCAAGCTTGCACCAGACGTCGTTGTCTCAGATCAGGGTAATAGTAGTAGGCATCGCCATAAAGGATGGAAATAGAATCACAGTGCGTTATCTCTTCGATAACGCGAGTTAAAATCTTGGGTTCAAAGACATCTCCTGCATTTAGCATACAGATCCAGGCGCCTTGGGCCAGCGCAATTCCCTTATTCATTGCGTCATAGATACCCTTATCACTTTCTGATACCCACCTGTTGACGTGGTTTGCATGAGCTCGAATGACGTCAACTGTACCATCTGACGATGCACCATCTACAACGATGTGTTCGATCTCGGGCGAATTCTGTGCTATTACACTTCGCAAAGTACGTTCCAAACCTGCAGCATCATTGCGTACGATAGTGATAACGGAGATTAGTTTTTTAGACATCTATTTTCGACTGTTTAGGTTGCGGCATCCAACCGCTTCGCTTCATCATATTCCACATGCATAATCCAGTTGCGATCTGAGAAAATAGTAATGGGTATCCAATGTTCATGACATTTAACCAATTGAATAAAACAGCAAAAGCAACTATGCAACTGAAAAGTCCGATACTGCCAATTCCGATAAAAAGACTAGTTGATCGGTTGAGTGAATGTGCAATCCCCATGGCACCTAAAATCAAATTACCACCCTCTACAAGAATTCCGAATACCAATAAATTAGCATACACAGTTAGGTTTTTAGTGGTAAGCAGACTTATGATAAGTCCTGAGAACAACCAGCCACAAAGAGCGACTACAACTATAAGAGCGACAACGCCACCCAGGTAAGCATTAATTGATCTCCCATTCGATCGATATATCTCAGGCGTTTTCATTTGCGCATATATGGATCCAGCGGAGGCCATGCAGGCCGCCCCGATACTTGACACTGTCGAAAATATTCCAACAGCTTCTGCAGCGCCAAACGGTACGAGTACAAGTTTATAACCTTGAAGTTGAAGCCAATTCAATATCGCAGAAATCGAGATTGGATAACTGAACTCGAATACTTCCTTTATATTTATAGTTTCAGTTGTTCCCGCAAAAAAAACACCCCCACGCAACATGAGTCCTAGGGAGATAGCCGATGATAAAAGTATTGCAAGTGTTGCGCTTGCGATTAAAATAATTCCATCGATAACAACAAATCGCTGCAAGATAATTAAAATAATTATCTTTAGAAGACTGTCAATGATTAGAAAGGATGCTGCCATTGACCTGTAATTAAGATTGTTGGCGAGATTTCTCGATGCATTCGAAACATGCAATACTAAGCCATAGAATAGACTAATAGTTAATGCCAAAGCGATATGCAATGAAAAAAAGATCAGCGTTAGAATAGCCACAATTGCTATTATTAATGCGCATCCAAACAAAAGGATAAGATTAAATTGAATTGCCGAGCGAAGCGAGACTCCGTTTTTCTTCCATATATAAATGCGTGATTGTTGGTAATTGTCGAATGGTACAAATACAAATGCGCTAAAAAAGTATGCTACTGTAATCCAGTAAGCGTAATGGCCAAGCTCTGAAAGCGATAATATATTTGTGTATATTTTGATGTAATAAAGTTGCAACATGACTAATGCGACTCTAGCACCAGTAACAATGGTGAACGTTCTCACTATTTTCTTTCCGAGATACGTGCAGTATCGACAAGCGATTCCCAAAGTTGTGTTGAGCGCTTTCGCGAGTAATCGATACCATATCCATCCTGACCTTCACGAACTAAAAAGTAGATTGAGAAATGCAGCATCACACGTGCCCATAGCTCGCGAGATGCGACTAGTCCTTTTGCTGACGAGTCTAGTCTTTGGTAGCGGATTAAATCACTTAAGCACCTCTTGAAAACACTTCTCAACGTAAATCGTAAGCCCCCATTTATTATTTGATTTGCTTCAACTGCCGCGTAGTTCAAGTGTTTGTGTGTTAAACTTTTTAAATCGCTATCACGTAAATGAACAATGGTGTGTTGAGGATCGTTTGGCAAATAGAGTATGTCGCCACCACGCTTTGTCTTAAAAGGTGCGTGAATAAAAATACTATCAAAGTCTAATTCGTCACGGTTATAAAATCTCTCAATGCGACGCCCGACAGGCTTAATCAAGGCATCCCATAACTGGATGTTTGAACCGCAGGTATAGGACACTACAGAAGTAGAAACCATGTTGTGTGACTTTGTACGGGCCACTTCACTGCATACTTTGAGCGTAGCTGGAGGAATGAACTCACTGCTCGACAATACGAGTACATACTGCGTAGGCGAGATAATTAATGCTTGTCGCACCCATTCGGCTGATTGAAGTGATCCATTATTTGCGATTTGAACAACCGTGCAACCTCGTTCTTTAGCTCGAGTTAACGTAGAGTCATTGCTAAAATTGTCAATGACAATAATATGACCATAATCAGAATAGTAGTCTATCAGGCGTTCAATTCTATTTTCTTCATTGTATACCGGCAAAAGTAATGTGAAGTGTTTTTGCATGAGTATTAATTTATAGTCGAATCATGAATATTTCAAAGAAATTGCAAATTACGATATGAATGCAGCTATTTTTATCGTTAAATTGTGATCTGCGATGAGAATATTTTGAATTTTAGGTAACGATAACAATTATCTTATCTAATAGTCGATAACAGGAAGTATGGATACTTACATTAAGACAGCAGGCATTGACAAAAGTTGTTGGATCTCCACCGGTAAATCCGGTGACATTTTGTGGAGTGGATTCGATTCCATAGTGCCGCTGTCGGTTACCCGGCTCATGATTTTTGGGAAATAGCTTTGCTCAGGATCAATAGTGACGAAGAAGGCTGCCGGCCCATCAGCGTTAAAAAGTTCTGTGAACTCAGCTTGTGCTTCAAAGCCTTTATTAATGCGCAAAGCAGGCACCCTGTATGCCTTAAACAGTTGCTCCCAGTCGGGTAAACCCAAGCCAGAATTGATATCACAGCCAATATACGCGCCTGGAAAGTAGTTCTTTTGGGTCATGCGGATGGACGCGTAACCATTGTCATCAAAGATAAAAATCTTCAGATTAAGTTTGTTGACAGCAACCGTGCCAATCTCCTGCAAGTTCTGCGCAAAGCCACCATCGCCTTCAACCAAAATGGTGCGGCCATTGGGATTGCCCATGGCAGCACCAATGGCCCCGGATAGCCCATAACCCATAGCGGCCAAGCCCTTGTTTGTTACTATTTTTTGACCGCGTTTTTGCGCAAATACTTGCATCATCACCGTGAATGCACCGCCACTGCTGCAAGGGATGACGACATCGCCCGCTCCGCATTGCCGTGACAATTCCTCCACAAAGCGGTACGGCGACAAGTAGCTGTCCCCCGTTGTGTTGGCTTCAATTAGCGGCACGGCTGCTTTGACTTGGTGGCAATAACCAAGCCACGCATCATGTTTGCCCAATTGTTGAGCAGATAGATCTAGCAAAAACTGGTTGGCATCCGCCAAAATTGGCAAAGCCACATTAGGGTGCCCTTTGGACAGTTCGGCCTGATCGCAATCCACCTGTACCACCTCGCCCATTGGAATAAATTGCTGCCAGTTAAAGCCGGTCTGCTGCATGCCCAGCCGGGTGCCAACCGCAATCAACAAATCGCTTTGTTGCATCAATATATTGGCATATCGCTGGCCCCAGGTGTTGGGGCGGCCAAAGTAATTGGGATGATCTGCTTCGATGCGGTCAGCGCCGTTCCAAGTGGTCATGACGGCTAAGCCCATTGCAGCAAATTGATCATGCAGAAAATCGCTGGTTTCACGGGATACACCGCCACCCAGCAGCAGCACAGGTCGCTTAGCCATGCGAATTTTTTGTGACAGTTGCTCTATTACTTCTGCACCGGCAGCCGGCATGGTCAGCACGGTCAGTGGCTCGGGTGATGCCTGCTCCATGACTGAACGTTCAACCGTGCGCCCTTGCACGTCAAGCGGCATCTCCAAAAAGACAGGGCCCTTTCGGCCACTGGCATCCGCTTGAATGAGTTGGCGAAAGCGTGCCAAATTAACGGGTTCCTCAAGCAACTCTGCTACGCAACACACCGGTTTGGCAATGCTGATGCCGTCAATTTCTTGAATACCACGCTGGCGCAGCGTTCCATGGCTCAGGTCAGCCGTTTTGACTTGACCACCAATAACCAGTAATTCGCGGCTTTCCAGATAGGCACCCGCCAGTGCTGTCACGATATTGGTTAAACCTGGTCCAGCAGTCACCAACGCAAAGGCTTTTGCCTCGGCGTTGGTTTCATTGAAATACTCAACAGCAATGCCTGCGGCCACTTCATGTATCACACTTACCATGTGAAAGTGGTTGTTGCTGCTGGCCAGCATGTGCATGATGTTGCCACCGGCCACATAAAAGCAGTGGGTATAGCCCATGTCTTTGAGCCACTGTGCCAAAAGGTCGCTGTATTTCATGTTGGTCCTTATCAATAAATGTTGATTATGTGTTTGAGCGGATGATTGAGCTGGTATGGCGCTACAACAAGCTTTGCATATACCGCGCAGTCAAAGTGATTTGCTGGTCAAGTGATCTGAGCTGCATACACAAGCTTTTTTCCAACGCACTGATTTGCTCACGGTTGCCAACATAGCGGTCTGCGACGGCGTCATCTTGTATGGGCAACCGTACCACTGCTTGGGGTTTGTATTCAACCAAAACGGACGAAACGCGCTGAGCCAATTCACCCAGCTCAACTATTTCACCGCCCGCCGTGTCAAAACAAACTGTACCCGGCGTAACTTTATTTAGCAGCAATTGCACACATAGCTCAATCAAATCTCCAATAAAGTAATACGAGCGTATAACTGGTTTTTGAGCCTGAATGGCAATGGGCTTACCAAGCAAAACTTGCTGAATAAAGGAGGCCAGCGCGTAGCTGTCAAACTTGTTGATGTAGGGGCCAGACAGGTTAAAAACGCGGGGGATGACCACACTGGTGTCATACGCCGCACAGGTGTTTGTAAAGTCAAGCTCATCCTGATACTTGAGCCTGCCATACAAAACCGCTGCTGGGTCGCGGTTTTTGTGAAGCAGATGGTCATACACGGCCCCAGACGAAGGGAGCACCACACCACGAACCTGCCCGGCATCAATCCAGCCTCTGACTTTGCTGCTGATGGCCGCATTGCGCTCAATGTATTCACTGGTGCTAATCCCGTTGACCTTGTCCTTGGTTAAAAAAGCATAGTGGAAAACGATCAAGGCCTGACCCTGGGGTGGCTGCCACTGCAGCAGTGCTTGAACGGGATGCACGTGGCGGGAGCCAAGTGCCGTCACCCGTGCGTCAAACGCATCGCCCAGCGCCTGGCGCAGCATTGCTAATGTGGCGCTGCCCAGCCATCCATTAGCGCCAGTGACTACATAGTTGCACTGCGCTGCACGCAAGCGCACAGCCAAGTTGGGGCTGAAGCTTAAAAAAGAGCACATGACCATTGATCAGGCGGCATTGCCCAAACAAACTTTGCGAAACGCCAAATCAATCAGCGCGCGATTACCCGCGTTTTTTTCGACCATCAAACGGGTCAAATAACCCGCAGTATCTGGCACGATGACACAGTAGTGTGTGCTGCTGTGTTTTTTGTCAGAGCCAAAGCGGTCCATCAATTCATCACAGGCAATTTGCCGGGTCCAAGTGGGTAGGTCGGTAACGGTTGAAAGCAACGCACGCACATAGGTCGAAAGCGCTGCGACGCGCGTGGGACTTTCTTCAAAGTGATGGTTCAACCGTGCAAACTCTATGGCTGCCAACATACCCATGCCGACGGCAATACCGTGGGGTATTAAAAAATCGCAGGCTCCTTCGATCGCATGACCAAACGTGTGCCCATAGTTCAGCAAGAGCCGCTCTTTGTGGTCGTGTTCGTCAATCTCGATGAACCAGCGCTTGGTTGCCAAGGCGAGCCGAATGACTTGGTGAAACACATCTGGGCTGCTGTCAGTCAGTGGTTGCAGGGTTATGTAATTGTCAAAAGCTTCACCGGTGTGTGCAAAGCAAATTTTGACGGCCTCTAGTAAACCTGCGGCACGCTGGTCGGCACTGAGCGTGTTGATAAATTGCAAGTCAATATAAATTTTGTCAGGTGGGTAAAAGTTACCAATCAGGTTCTTATACGGTCCCACGTTAATGGACGACTTGCCCCCAATGCAAGAGTCCACCATACCCAGCAGCGTGGTGGGCAGGTAATGCCACTTTAGCCCGCGCATGTAGACAGAGGCTACAAACGTGGCAATGTCCTGCACCACCCCACCGCCCAGGGCTAGGATGTGCGTCTTGCGGGTTGCACCCAGTTGACGTAGCGCAACAATTATGGGCTCCATCTGATCAAGGCTTTTGGCTGATTCAGTGGCATGTATACAGATTAGGTTTGAACCTTGCGCCTGCAGTGCAGAAGCAAAAAAATCATCACACAGCACAATCTGTTGGTCTGACTGAGCAAGCTGGGACTTAAGTAAGTTGCTGCCGATATGCACAGCGTATTCACCAGTGCTGGCGGCTACTTTAAAGTAATCTGACATGACTAAACCCAAGATCTGCCGCAATAAACTGACCTGTGATACCCGTGTTTTGCGGGGAGCATAAAAAATAGGCTAAATTGGCAACGTCTTGCAGTGCTGGCAGGCGGTTGAAATAGGTTGCGCCAGTCAATTTGTCCAGTTGATCTTGCGCCACGTTTTGACGTGTCATTGGGGTATCCAAGGCACCCGGCAAAATCGCGTTGATTAATATGCCGTCTTTGGCCAAGTCAGCACTGGCCGACAGCACCAAGCCCTGCAAAGCAGCTTTACTCATGCAATATGACAGCTTGTCTTGGCGCGCCAGGTTTTGCCAAATAGAGCTGATGATGCAAAGCTTTGCCTGAGGCGCAAGCAATTTGCGGTTAAGCAGCATCTTTAAAGTGGCAAGAATATAAAGGCAATTGGCATGATAGACGGCCAAGTGCTCCTCCATATCCACAGTGTTGACATCGTCACTGGCATTGCGACCTTGCGCCCAACAAACCGCATCGTAGGGTGCGTTGGAGTCAAATATGTCGTCAGGTGCAGGTGGCAGTGAAGAAAAATCGTGCACTATGGATTTTAATTCATCCTTAGTTGTTGATGTACGGAAAACGGATACAACTTGCCAGTCATTTTTACAAAAATGACTGACCATTGTTGATCCAATTGCTCCATTTGCACCAAAAATAAGTATTCTAGGCTTGTTGCTCATGAAAATTAATATATATAATTATCTTATGCCTTACAAACCTCTGGCATGAATACTTTTTAACAGATCAGGATTGTCAGAGTATGGCGTATTTAACTGATCAATCGTTATTGGCATATCTTTCTTGCAATCCATAATCATGCGATGGCCAAATTTTCCCAACATCAGTTCGCGACTTGAAATTTGTTTTTTCTGCAGAGGAATCGCAAGATATACATCATCCTCAGTTAATAAATGATTTTTCTCCAAATCACGCTTGGCATAGACACCGCGCACGTAGGAATCTAAATAAGCAACTTCACGATCAATCGGTATGCGACGTTCCGTGCCAGAATTACCTATCATTTCCTTGGCTTTCTTCCAGGCTTTGAACCAAGTATCAATTTGGTGTGGCAATGACGAATAAGTTGCTACTTTAAAGCCGTCATCATCAATGTCGATATGGCGCTCAAATGTCTTTGCACCTTTAGCCAAAGCAATTTGAACTGACGAGGTCCAATCATGATATTCATGACAAGAATAGCCAATGGTCAAGTTTGGATATCGATTCTTCAAGTAATCAATTTGCCCTAGTTCTGCCTCATTGTCTTCATGCGGATAAGCGGCAACACAATGATTGAGTGCCAGTAATACGTTACGATGTTCAAAAAATGTAACTAGATCATCAAGGTCTTTTTTTGACATGCCACCTGTGGAGACAATTACCGGCCTGCGGGTCTTCGCAATTTTTTCAAGCAACGTCCAATCATTGTTATCGGCACTTGCAACTTTAATAATTGGTAGATCGAATTCGACACAGAGATCAACAGATTTCTCATCGAAAGGTGTGGACATGGGTATGCAACCACTTCCTCGAATGGCCTCAACTAACGTTGCAAAATCTTCTTTACTTAACTTGGTATCAGCTACTCGCTTAATGTAGCGAATGTCATCTCGGCCAATAAAATCTTTGTGGACAAAGTTTTCCAGATCGCGAAATTGAAGTTTTATAGCAGTTCTTACATTATTAAATCTTGCAATTTTTGCAAATTGCTCAATAATTCTTAAACCACGCTCCACACTACCTTGGTGATTGCTGGCCATTTCTAGTACAAAGAGGTCTTCAAATATTTCATTTTTCATTTCACTGCTTCCTTTAGTTAACTAAGTTGATTTGGAAAGTTTTCGAAAATTTAGAAATTAACACCCAAATAGCTTTCAATCTTGGCTGCTGCAAACTCCAACATCTCACGCGTCAGCGCAGGTTGCACGCCGATCCAAAAGGTGTTGTTCATGACGTTGTCGGTATTGGTCAAATCACCACTCACGCGGTAGTTGGCCCCTTGCATGTAAGGCTGAGCGGTCAGGTTGCCGGCAAACAGAAGTCTGGTGCCCACTTTATTTTGGTCAAGGTAGGTCAGCAGGTCTAACCGGGTGACGGGGCAGTTGTCTTTGAGCGTGATGGGGAAGCCAAACCATGAAGGGTCTGAGTGCTCGGTGGCTTCGGGCAGGTTTACAAATTCTTCACAGTCTTTCAGGCGTGCTTTCAAAAAGGCAAAGTTGTCTTTGCGGGCCTGGATGAAGGCCGGGGCTTTGTCCAACTGAGCCAGGCCGCAAGCGGCTTGCATGTCGGTAATTTTGAGGTTGTAGCCCAGGTGGCTGTAGGTGTATTTGTGGTCGTAGCCTTCGGGCAGCTTGCCCAGTTTTTGGCAAAAGCGCTTGCCGCAGGTGTTGTCTTTGCCAGGCGCACAGTAGCAGTCACGGCCCCAGTCGCGATAGCTCTCGGCAATGGTTTTGAGTTCGTCGTTGTTGGTGAACACGGCACCGCCTTCGCCCATGGTGATGTGGTGCGCGGGGTAAAAACTGAGCGTTCCAATGTCGCCAAAAGTGCCTACCATCTGATCACGGTAGGTGGTGCCCAGGGCATCGCAGCAGTCCTCAACCAGCCACAAGTTGTACTTTTTGCACAGGGCAGTCACCACGTCTAAATTGAACGGGTTGCCCAAGCTGTGCGCCAGCATGATGGCCTTGGTTTTAGGGCCAATGGCGGCTTCTATTTTTGTCGCATCAATGTTGTGGGTAAGTGCATCCACATCTACAAAAACGGGCACGGCACCAAACTGCAAGATCGGGTTGACCGTGGTGGGGAAACCTGCCGCCACGCCAATGACTTCATCACCCTTTTGAATAGCACGCTCACCCAACTTGGGTGATGTGAGTGTGCTGAAGGCCACCAGGTTGGCAGACGACCCTGAATTGACGGTGATAAGGTGTTTGATGCCGATGAAGGCGGCTAGCTTTTTCTCAAACTCCGCATTGAAACGGCCAGTTGTGAGCCAGCCGTCCAAAGACGCCTCAACCATGTTTTTGAGTTCTTCAGCGCCCACCACCTTGCCCGATGGGGGCACCACGGTAAGCCCGGGCAAGAAGGGCTGGGGGGCTAGGGCGATAGCAGCGTACTCGTCAACGAGTTTGGCAATTTGCTCGCGCAGAGCTTGGGTTTTTGCGTTTTCCATAAGGTGCTTGCTTCTAAGTAATGACTTAACTGGTGAGAGCTTGGTAGGCGTGAATCTGAGCGAGGGTGAGCTGTTGCATATTGGCGCCCGCCGTTTGCTGCTTAGACCAGTCGATGATGAGTGCCAGAGCGTCTTGCAGGCGCAAGGCTGGATGCCAGTCCAGGCGACTGCGGGCTTTGGAAATATCCAATTTAAGATAATGAGCTTCATGAGGATGCACGCCGGTATCTACCTGCCATTGCGCGTCAGCGCCCCACAGCGCAGCCATTTGCTCAACGATCCAGCCTACCGACTTGGCGTCTTCGTCGTTAGGACCAAAGTTCCAGCCTTCGCCAAAGCTTGGGCCGTGCTCAAACAACTGCTCAGCCAACGTGAGGTAGCCACGCAAAGGCTCCATGACGTGTTGCCAAGGGCGGATGGCGTGTGGGTTGCGGATGTTGACTTGACGGCCTTGCTCAAAAGCGGCGAGGATGTCAGGAATCAACCGGTCTTGCGCCCAGTCGCCGCCGCCAATGACGTTGCCGGCGCGCACTGTGGCGGTAGCAACGCCATGTTGGGCGTAGTTATCTACATTGAAAAAAGAGGAGCGGTAGGCCGCGTTGACCAGTTCTGCGCAACCTTTGCTGTTGCTGTAAGGGTCAAAACCGCCCATCGGTTCGTTTTCACGGTAACCCCAAACCCACTCGCGGTTTTCATAGCATTTGTCTGTGGTGATGTTGACCACGGCTTTGACGCCTGGGGTGTTGCGCACGGCCTCTAGCAAATGCACGGTACCCATCACGTTGGTGGCGTAGTTTTCTACTGGTTTTTGGTAGGAATAGCGCACCAAAGGCTGCGCCGCCATGTGGATAACGATCTCTGGGCGGTGCTGTGTAAACACGACTTGCAAGTTGGCCAGGTCACGAATGTCGCCGATAACGCTGGTCATGCCTTGGCCAACTTCGGCTATCTCAAAAAGGCTGGGGTTGGTGGGCGGCGCCAGGGCATATCCGGTTACCTGTGCGCCCATGGATTGCAGCCATAGGCTAAGCCAACTGCCCTTGAAGCCAGTGTGCCCTGTTAGCAAGACGCGCTTGCCGTGCCAAAAAGAAGGGTTCACGGCCAGACCTTCCAGGGCGCTTTGCCAGACTGCCACAGTTCTTCTAGGTGAACCTTGTCGCGTAGCGTGTCCATAGGTTGCCAAAAGCCGTGGTGCTGGTAGGCGGCCAAGTTGCCCTCTTGCGCAAGGCGCTCCAGCGGTTCGCGCTCCCAGGTGGTTGTGTCGTCTTTGATGTAATCAAGCACATCAGGCGAGAGCACAAAAAAGCCGCCGTTGATCATGGCGCCGTCGCCCTTGGGCTTTTCCATAAAGCTGTTGACCTTGCTTTCCTTCAAGTCCAGCGCACCAAAGCGACCTGGGGGAATGGTGCCTGTGAGGGTGGCTTTGACGTTTTGTACTTTGTGGAACGTGACAAGTTCGGTGATGTTGACGTCCCCTACTCCGTCGCCATAGGTGAAGCAAAAAGCCTCGTCGTCTTTGACGTAATCGGCCACGCGTTTTAAGCGGCCGCCTGTCATCGTGTCTTCGCCCGTGTCCACCAAGGTGACACGCCAAGGCTCGGCGTTGCGCTGGTGTACTTCCATGCTGTTTTTGCTCATATCAAAGGTGACGTCGGACATGTGCAAGAAGTAGTTGGCGAAGTACTCTTTGATGACGTAGCCCTTGTAGCCGCAGCAGATGACAAAGTCATTGATACCGTGGTGGGAATAGGTCTTGAGGATGTGCCAAAGGATGGGCTTGCCGCCGATCTCGATCATCGGCTTAGGCCGGGTCGAGGTTTCTTCGGAAATGCGGGTGCCTAGGCCCCCGGCGAGGATGACTGCTTTCATTTTTACTCCACGCTCACGTTGACGGTGTAGCCGTTGGCTTTTAGCAGCGCGTGTTGCTTGGCTTTGGCTAGGTCGTACGCCACCATTTCGGCACACATTTCTTGCGCGGTGATTTCGGGCACCCAGCCTAGCTTTTGTTTGGCCTTAGTCGGGTCGCCAAGCAGGGTTTCGACTTCGGTGGGGCGGAAGTAGCGGGGGTCGATGCGGATGACGGCCTTGCCGTCTGCGTACCCGACTTCGTTGACGCCTTCGCCTTCCCAGCGTATTTGCATGCCAAGCTCTATAGCCGTCCACTCAATAAACTGGCGGACGCTGAATTGCTTGCCAGTGGCAATCACAAAGTCTTCTGGCTGGTCTTGTTGCAGCATCATCCATTGCATGCGCACATAGTCTTTGGCGTGGCCCCAGTCGCGCAGGGCATCGATGTTGCCCATGTAAAGGCAGTCTTCCAGGCCTTGGCTGATGTTGGCCATGCCGCGGGTGATTTTGCGGGTGACAAAGGTTTCGCCGCGGCGAGGGCTTTCGTGGTTAAACAAGATGCCGTTACAGGCATACATGCCGTAGGCTTCGCGGTAATTGACCGTGATCCAGTAGGCGTACATCTTAGCCACGGCGTAGGGGCTGCGGGGGTAGAAGGGTGTGGTTTCCTTTTGGGGGGTTTCTTGCACCTGGCCATACAGTTCAGAGGTACTGGCTTGGTAAAAGCGTGTTTTCTTTTCTAGCCCAAGGATGCGGATAGCTTCCAGCAGGCGAAGCGTACCCATACCGTCTACATCGGCGGTGTATTCGGGGGACTCGAATGACACGGCCACATGGCTTTGTGCGCCCAGATTGTAGATTTCGTCGGGCTGGGTTTCTTGCACGATGCGCACCAAGTTACTGGTGTCGCTCAGGTCACCGTAATGCAACTTGAAGTTTGCGTTGTCTATATGCGGGTCTTGGTAGATGTGGTCCACACGCTGGGTGTTGAAGCTACTGGCACGGCGCTTGATGCCGTGGACGATATAGCCCTTTTCCAGAAGGAATTCAGCGAGGTAAGAGCCGTCTTGGCCTGTGATGCCGGTAATGAGGGCGACTTTGGGTTGGGTACTTTTTGTCATAGTTTGCTCACGAAATCTTGATAGGCCGAAGAGAGGCCATGTTGTAAATCGATCTTGGCTTGCCAGCCTAAGGCATTGAGGCGCGAACTGTCCATCCACTTACGCGGAGCGCCATCAGGTTTAGTGGCATCGAACTCAATTTGGCCTAGATAACCCACAGTTTGGGCTATGGCTTGGGCCACTTCTGCGATGGTCACGTCAGACCCACTGCCCACATTGATGTGGCTTTGCATGGGGCTGGTGTGCCGGTCGTAAAGGGCCTTACCAAGCTTCATGACGTACACGCTGGCTGCGGCCATGTCGTCTACGTACAAAAACTCTCGGCGCGGTGTGCCTGTGCCCCAAATGGCGACGCTGGGGGCATTGGCCAATTTGGCTTCGTGGAAGCGGCGAATGAGTGCCGGAATAACGTGGGAGTTTTCAGGATGGTAGTTGTCACCCGGGCCATACAAGTTGGTCGGCATGACACTGCGGTAGTCCACCCCGTGGCTCGCACCATACTGGCGGTTGTAGCTTTCGCAGAGTTTGATACCGGCGATTTTGGCGATGGCATAAGGCTCGTTGGTGGGCTCCAAGGTGCCAGTAAGCAACGCGTCTTCGCGCATAGGTTGCGGCGCCATGCGGGGATAGATGCAGCTGGAGCCCAAAAAGAGCAGTTTCTTCACACCGCTCTGAAAAGCTGCATCAATCACGTTGGCCTGCACCATCAGGTTTTGATAGATGAAGTCTGCCGGGTAGGTGTTGTTGGCATGGATGCCGCCGACTTTGGCGGCGGCCAGATAGACCTGGTCGGGCTTTTCTTGCGCGAAGAAGGCTTGGACTGCCGCTTGATTGGTCAAGTCCAGCTCGGCATGGGTGCGAGTGACCAAGTGGGTCTGGCCCTGCGCCTGCAGTGTGCGGCAAATGGCGCTGCCCACCATGCCTCGGTGACCGGCTACATAAATTTTGGGCTGTTCGCTCATGAGTTGGTACGCCCGTAGGTATCTTCAAACCGCACGATGTCGTCTTCACCCAAATAACTACCCGACTGCACTTCGATGATTTCTAAAGGAATCGTGCCGGGGTTGACCAATCGGTGCACAGCCCCCAATGGAATGTAGGTGGACTGGTTTTCGGTCAGGGTGATCACTTGGTCGCCATTGGTGATTTCGGCCGTGCCGGTCACCACAATCCAATGCTCAGCGCGGTGGTGGTGTTTTTGCAAGCTCAGGCTGGCCTTTGGCTTGACCTGGATGCGCTTGACCTTGAAACGCCCTCCTTCGTCGATGCTGTCGTACCAACCCCAGGGGCGGTGCACTTTGCGGTGCAAGGTTTGTTCTTCGCGCTTTGTGTTTTGCAGTTGGGCCACGATGTGCTTGACGTCTTGGCTGCGGGTTTTGTCGGCCACCAGCACGGCGTCTGCTGTTTCAATGACGACCAAGTCGCTCACGCCCACCAGTGTGACCAAGCGGCTGCTGGCGTGCACCAAGGTGTTGCGGCTGTCGGTGGTCAGCACGTCGCCCACATGGGCGTTGCCATGTGTATCTTTGGGCAACACGTTCCACACCGCGTCCCATGCACCAAGGTCTGACCATCCGGCATCGAGCGGGACCATCTGGATAGGGAATGCGCTGCCGGGGCAGTGCTCCATGACGGCGTAGTCCACCGAATCTGAAGGGATGGCGGCGAATTCATCTTTGCCGGGGCGAATGAACTGGGCGTCTTGCTTTTTGTTGACCCATGCGGCTTGGCAGGCTTGGGCGATGTCGGGGCGAAAGGTTTCAAGGGCTTTGAGCCAGACCGAAGCACGCAGCACAAACATGCCGGCGTTCCAAAAGTAGCCGCCTTCTTTTAAGTAGGCTTCAGCGGTGGCTTGGTTGGGTTTTTCTACGAAGGCCGTGACTTGCAAGGCAATCGCGCACGAGGATGCATCCTGGCTTTGCGCGGTGCGGATGTAGCCGTAGCCTGTTTCGGGTTTGTCGGGGGTGACGCCCAGTATGACGATGTTGCCATCAGCCGCTTGGGCAATGGCTTGTTGCACGGCCGCGGTGAAGGCGGCGGCATTGGCCACGGTTTGGTCGGCGGGTGTGACCACCAAAACGGGGTCTTGGCCGTTTTCTGTGGCGGCCAGGGCAGCCAGTGTCAAGGCGGGCGCTGTGTTGCGGCCAATTGGCTCCAGCAATGCGGCGCCCAACGTGATGCCGACTTCGCGCAGCTGCTCAGACGCCAAAAACCGATGGTCTTCGCCACTGACGATCAGTGGGGCAGCGACTTGAATGCCGTCTTGGGCCAAGCCAGCCAAACGCTGAGCGGCTTGTTGAAACAGGCTTTCATTGCCTGTTAAGCAGAGGAATTGCTTGGGGAAGCCGGTACGCGATAACGGCCACAAGCGGGTGCCAGAGCCGCCACAGAGGATAACGGGGGTGACGTTGATCATGCTTTTTGTGTTTTATCTTGACCTGGGGTGTCAACTTCAGACTGGAGCGCCTGGATTTCCAACTTCAGTGCCTCGTACTCTTGCATCTTGCGACTGAGGAATCGACTGGTCAGTGCTAATTTTTCGGCGATGCCCATTGGGGTGAGCAGATACACGTACTTGAACTTGTTTTTGCTGTTTTGAAAGTTCTGCATCTTCACAAAGCCCTTGTCGATGAGGGCTTTGAGGCAATAGTTCAGCCCACTCACGCTCATGCCGAGCTGGTCGGCCAACTCGCGTTGGGTGAGGTCCGGGTTTTCTTGCAAGATGCGCATGATCCGAAAATGGGTGTCTTCTTGGATCTTGGCTTGTGGGCTTGTCATTGGGGTAGCGTTAAGGCGGCAGTCATGAGGTGAAAGAAGTGCTTTGGGCACGCTACCGCAGTGCCGTGGCGCAATTGGCAGCGCGATTAAGGGGTCAACTACAGCAAATAAGTCAGTGATTTTTAATTGAACCAGAACTGTACCGTATTTCAGGCATTTGTTCGATGTGTGAACAAAACAAATTATCGATTGAAGAATCGATTGAATGGCCGCTTTGTCAGGAAAGCCGTGGGCACCCTGTGCTAGCAGACAGAACGCATCCAGACTATCATTCGCTGCGTGCCACTGCTGGGGGTGTCGCTGGAGGCTGCCCAAGAACTGAAGTGGACCCAAAAGTCAGGACAGCCTTGATGGCAGTTTAAGTTGCACTCAACTTCTCGCAGCTGGTCGGCGCTGCCCCGCTTTTTGCCTTTTGTATTGCAGGCTCAATCTCAATCCTGACTTCCCCGGCCGCAGTCG
>NZ_NESK01000001.1 GCF_003063415.1 Limnohabitans sp. 2KL-17 | reverse complement strand
AGGCATCGGCCTTTTTTTACGTCTGCTGCAGGTGGCCGCATTGGGGCAAATTGCACTGCAATTGCGGCAGATTTTTATATCACCCCAACTCAAATCCGGTTCCATAAACTCGGCCTTGGCCTGAAAAATTCACTTTCAAACCCACGCTCAGTTTCCAGAACCAGCCTTGAGTGGTTCGGAGACAAAAATTTGTTGAAATTGCCGAGCAAGTTGCCCCAAACCACTGCCCAGCAGCAGGTGTAAAAAAGGCCGAGGCCTTTCTTTGCGATCATGCGCAGCAGCCAGCGGATGTTGAACCCCGCAGAGCACAGCACTGCATGCAAACTGTCGCCGGTTGATCCCTTGAGGTGAAACCTGTTCATCCGGTGGTCCGCTTTCAAGTGGCCGATGATGGGTTCGATCGCTAGTCGCCGTTTGAGTGACTTCTTTTCTTCGACCGTCAGGCTCTTAAACTTGCCTCGGTGCTTGATATCGAGTCCTGCGTTGTCCTTGTCCCCCCCTCTGTCACGATAGTTGTCCGGTCTATTGAAGAGACGAATTCAATCCACTGAGGGGGCGGGAAAGATGGAGATATGCCAGTCTATGGCCCGCAATTCAAAGAACAGATCGTCAAAAAGATGATGCCGCCTCACAACCAAAGCGTTGCCCAAATCAGCCGCGACACCGGTGTGGCAGTGCCGACCTTGTATTCTTGGAAAAAACTCTTTCGCAACCAAGGATTCGTCGTGCCTGCAAAGTCCTCACGCCCAGATGACTGGGACTCCAAAGCCAAGTTGGCCGCCATCATTCAGACGGCCGCTCTGAACGAGGCCCAGCGCTCTGAGTACTGCCGCCAACACGGCCTGTACCCCGAACAACTGGACGCCTGGAAGGCCGCTTTTGAATCGCTTGAGCCGGACTCAGCGCCTGCCAGCAAGGCCGACTTGGCCCAGCAACGCAAGAAGCTGCGGCACTTGGAAAAAGAGATCCTCAGAAAGGACAAGGCGCTGGCCGAAGCGGCCGCCTTGCTGGTGCTGTCAAAAAAAGCCCAGGCCATCTGGGGCACCAAAGAGGAAGACTGATTCCTCTGGAGATGAAACAGATGGCCATCCAATTGATCACCGAGGCGGTCGCTTATGGCGCACGCAGCCACAAAGCGTGTGGTGTGCTGGGTATCAGCTGCCGCACCTTGCGCCGCTGGAGCGAGCCAAGCCACGAGCTCAGTGACCGGCGCGGCCAAGCCGCCCGTGGGCGCATTCACCCGCAAGCGCTTACGCCAGAAGAAAAGCAGGCGATTGTGCAGGCCTGCAACACGCCCGAGCACGCCCGAGCACGCCAGTTTGCCGCCTTCGCAAATCGTGCCCCGCTTGGCAGACAAGGGGCAGTACCTGGCCTCTGAGTCGAGCTTTTACAGGGTGCTCAAAGAGCACGGGCAAGTTAACCGCAGAGGCAAAGCACAGTTGCCCAAAAAGGTGGCTGCGCCCCAAGCGTGGGTGGCCTATGGGGCCAACCAAGTTTGGAGCTGGGACATCACGTACTTGCCAGGCACGGTGCGGGGGCAGTTCATGCGCCTGTACATGGTGCTGGACGTGTTCAGCAGGATGATTGTGGGCTGGGAGGTGCATTGGGAAGAGTCGGCTGAAAACGGTTCGACGTTGATTGGCAAAGCCTGCCTGAGCCAAGGCGTCAGGCAAGATCAATTGGCTCTACACTCGGACAACGGCAGCCCGATGAAGGGGGCGACGATGCTCGCGACGCTGCAAAAGCTGGGTGTGGTGCCCTCGTTCAGCAGGCCCAGTGTGAGCGATGACAACCCGTACTCGGAGGCTTTGTTTCGCACGCTCAAGTTCACGCCAGCCTATCCGCGCAAGCGGTTTGAAGATTTGGAACAAGCCAGGGCGTGGGTGCATGAGTTCGTGACTTGGTACAACAGGCAGCACCAGCACAGCGGGATTCAGTTTGTGACGCCTGAGCAAAGACATGCGGGCCATGACAAAGGGATTTTGCACAAGCGCAAAGAGGTTTATGGAGCGGCCAAGTGCAGTAAGCCGAGTCGATAGAAGTCAAGGCAGACGCGCAACTGGGTGTGGATCAAAGAGGTGTGGCTAAACCCGCCGCGCGAGCATCTGAGGTCGCCAGAAAACGTGGCGGTAGCCGTTCAGAAAAGCGGACAACTTTCTTGACAAACACCGAAGGTCCAGTCATCATATTGTCATATCAAGACTGTAAAAACTACATTATTTTCTTGTCTTCAAGCTACTGTGTAAGAGCGGGCGGGAATTTTTATTTTATATTGCAATTTTTGGAGAACACAATGTTTGAATCGACAGCTTTTTTCGATTGGCTCGAAAAATATGCAATCTTTGCCCATCTTGATCGGGCGTCATTGGCGCAAGAGAAAACCTTACTTGTTAACAATGTGGTTTGCACATTTGTATATCCAACAAAGAAGAACGCGGATACAGCGATAATTCTTATCGATGCTGGCGAAATAAATATTTCGATTGATGGCGCATTATTTCTGGATGCCGTTGGGAGAAATTTTGAGAACTACTTAATGAATGCACCATTATTTTTTTTCAATCCGGAAAATGATCGTCTGTTAATTGGAAAAGATTTTGAATTCAAACATATCGAGCCTGAAATCTTTAACACCCTCTTGGAGGCATTAACAATGCAAGCATTGGCGTGGCAACAAAAGAAGGTGTAATTTATGAAAACATATGAACTACGCAGAAGTCATTCAATGAATGAGATTTTTGATCGAACAGAACATTGCGGCGGTAAAAGTCATCGATTGTGGGAACGCAGAGGCTCGGCACCAACCATACTATCCGATGTTCAATTAGAGTCAATTAAAAATCAGAATAAAGCAATAGATCGCATTAATAATTTAGTAGCGGATTTGGGTCATTTAAGCAAGAGCATCAGCCAGGAAAGCATTTATCATTCATGTGAGGATATATCGGAGAGCGAAAAATATGCCAAGAATAACATCGGTTCTTCATTCGATATAGATCAAACAGTTCATGATGCTGAAAATTCCAATGTAGTCCTGGAGATGGGAATTGAAGAAGGCAATGATCAGTCGGTACGCGAATCACCCGAGTCGAAGACATGGGTACGATGGACTGCAGCTATTGCAGCAGCGAAAGGGGTTCAAGGTGGTATCAGTGCCTTTGCTGGTCGACTAGTTGAAGAAGGCGTAAGGATAGGCGCTGGTGCGCCTAAAACACCTGAAGAGGTTTCTGATGCTATGCTGGCAGCAGGCGCAGCAATTAACTTGGCAGTTGGACTCATGGAAGGGGTGCGTGCAGGCATGCACACATGGCGCGCACAAAGCAGGCCTTCAGAGTACACGCGGGCACTTCGTGGCCTACCTCCCGAAGACTTTATAGTAGGCACTCCTTACGTTCCCGCAAGCGTGATTAGGAGATCTATGGCATCCATTGCGGTTGGAGCGGGAGTGTTCACTGTTGCTGCTCATACTGGAATTATAGGACTCACTCAACTAGGCACTCAAAATCACAACAAACATAATTTTTATGATGCATTGTGGGAGTCAAATGGTAACGCTGTGTATGCTTACACGCGAGAGCTGACTAATGCAGTGATTGATGGCTCCGGGATAGGGCCAAGGTCGACTCCTCTTGGGCCAAAAGGTTTTGCTGTAACTACCGGTCAATATCTTTTAAACTCACTTGGCCAACGAGCCGCCAAAGATTACCTCGAAACTGGTAAGCGACCAGAGTTTGATATTCGGTGGCCTGCAATCTCTGCCGCAACAGCTATTGTAGATTCAGCTGTAACAGCCACTGCAGCACGATTCTCATCACCAATAGATAAAGCCACATTTTTTCGTGGAAGTTTAAGTGAAGGAGCCAAAAATGACGCTCCCTACAAATGGCCGACCATCAAAGATTCAGCAGATAGGATAATGCTGAGAGGAGGGGCACGTCATCTTTTTGATGAGGTTGCTTCGGTCATACCTGGTGAAATCGGAAGACCGATCAGCAAAGATGCTTACACTGCATTCCAGTGGGTTGCCAGTGTGGCGAAATCAGGGTCACATGTGCGGGACTTGGTACAGCAAGCCGAGGCGGCAGTTATAAAAGCATCCAGCAGTCCGCGCCACGATCCGCTGAACCGACCCAGGTTATGACTGCTTCCTATTTGTCTCATTCGGACGATTGCATAGGGAAGGTAATCCCCCCGATTTCCACCGGACCTAAAAGTAGAACGGTTATGCAGCCATGGCCAGATGCTGCTTTGGGGAGAGACCGCCCACGGCCATATTCGGGCGGTCATTGTTGTAGGACCACATCCATTGGGTGGCGAAGTCCTGAACCTCTTCAATGTTGGACCAATAATACTGCGATAACCACTCGTAGCGAACCGTGCGGTTACGGTTAAAGTCGTCGATGACATTGAACAGGCGCAGGTTCCTGCCGTCCTCCAACTTGTCATGCATAAAGTCCATGGACCAGACTTGATTGATGGCCTCGGGCACCGCCAAGGGCTCTGGCTTCTCACGCACCAGGCGCTTGCGGGGTTTGATTCCCAAGTTCAGCTCCAACTCCCGATAGATGCGGTAGACGCGTTTGTGGTTCCAGCCAAAACCTTTGACGTTGTGCAGGTACAGGTAGCACAGGCCAAAGCCCCAGTTACGGTGGTTGTCCGTGAGCCGGATCAGCCAGTCCGCGATTAGCGCATTCTCAGCGTCTTGCTTGGTAAGCGTCCGGCCATCCCGCCACACAACGCAAAATCGACCACGCGCATCTCGACGATGGGTCTCAGTCCCGCCAGTGCCATTCCAACACCTGCGCCCAAAATAACGGCCTCGCTGATGGGTGTGTCGATCACGCGTTGCTCGCCAAAGCGGGCTTGCAAACCGGCGTACTGACCGAATATGCCGCCGCGGCCGACATCTTCACCCATCACCACCACATTGGCGTCAGCGTCCATTTCATGCGCTACCGCCAGCGCGGCGGCTTGGGCGTAAGTGATCAATGCCATTGGCCAGCTCCTGTGGTTTGCACGTCGGTGAATGCAGTGGCCGCATCCGGCCAGGGTGCGGCATCCGCAGTAGCCACTGCCGCAGCGACCTCTGCGATCGCCTCACGCTCAATGGCGTCAAACAACTGGGCATCGCTGCCTGGCAAGGCGAGGTACTGGGCACGGGCGCGAAGCAATGGATCGGTCAGCAAGGCGGCCTGTAGTTCTTCAGGCTTGCGATAAGCGGCCAAGTCGACCGAGACGTGTCCTTTGACGCGGTAAGTGATGGCATGCAAAAGGCGCGGCCCACTGCCAGCACGCACTTGCTGCACCAGCAACGCAGCTTGCGCATGCACGGCCAACACATCATTGCCATCGACTTTAATGGCGGGTATGTCAAGGCTTTCAGCCCGAACCGAGGCTCCCTCTCCAGCAGTCATGGGGCCGCTGGCTGTGGTCGCGCTCCAGCGGTTGTCTTCGCAGACAAAGAGGACGGGCAAACCATAAACGCGCGCCCAATTGAGAGACTCAAGAAAGGGCCCTCGGTTGATAGCGCCATCGCCAAAAAAACAAACGGTGATGGCGTCACGGCCTTGGATTTTTTGAGCATGGGCCGCTCCTACGGCAATCGGCAGGCCGGCTGCCACGACGCCATTAGCACCCAGCATGCCAACGGAAAAATCGGCAATGTGCATGGAGCCGCCTTTTCCCGCATTGAAACCGCTGGCCTTGCCGAACAGCTCGCTCATCATGCCCTGCATGTCGGCGCCCTTGGCCAGCGTGTGACCGTGACCACGGTGCGTAGAGGTGAGGTAGTCGTCGCGGCGCAAATGGGCACAAACCCCAGAGGGGACGGCTTCCTGGCCGGTAGAAAGATGCAGTGGGCCGCGCACACGGGCTGTGCCGTCAGCTGCTTTTCCGTAAGCACTGACGCCGCCTTGGCTGGCGATCTCGGCAGCGTTTTCAAAGGCGCGGATACGCACCATGGTGCGAAACAAAGCCGCTGAATTGTCTGTTTGGGCGCCCAAAATTTATCTCCAGCTGCCTTACTTGTGTTTTTGCATTGTAGGTGTCATGCCGCACGCCTCCATTGGCGCCTTTTGAGTTTTGATGGCTACGGCTTCTTCTTTCTCACCCCAAGCAAGTTTAACCAAGGGCACAGTTGCTGGATTGCCTGCATGAGGACTTTCGAGAGAACAACGACCGGCCAGCGAAAGCCATGGTGAGATACGCAAGTTGGCAGTCGCATCTTGAAGCAGAAAATCAACGCGTCTCCGCAAGCCCTGAACTTGTCACTTTGGTGATGCACCGGGTCAATTGAACTGTGTGATATTGATATTTCGCCAATGCTTCGCATTGTCGAAGCCACACAACAAGGAGACTTTATGCGTTGGACATCTCAAAAATGGCATCGAATCTTTGCCGCAGGCACGCTGGGATTGCTGTCGCTGGCACTTCAGCCCGTCGCGATGGCTCAAGCCTACCCCTCAAAACCCATCAAAATGATCGTGCCTTTTCCGGCAGGTGGGACAACAGACATCGTTGCTCGCCTTGTGGCCCAAAGAATGAGCGAGTCAATGGGCCAAGCCGTCACGGTCGACAACAGGGGTGGTGCAGGTGGCGCGATCGGTGCCGACCTGATGGCCAAAGCGGCACCTGATGGGTACACCATCATGATGCACAACCTCTCATTTCCCCTGGCATCGGTCGCACAAACACTGGCCAACCGTTCGCCTTTTAATGTGGACACCGACTTTGCCGGCGTTTCCATTGCAGTTTATGTACCTTTCATTTGGACCGCCAGCCCCAGCGTTCCGGCCAAAGACCTGAAAGAGCTGGCGGCGCTTTTACGCACCAACCCAGCGTTGCAATACAACTACGGTTCGACCGGCCCAGGCTCCACCATGCACGTGCTGGGCGAAGCCCTCAAAAAAGAAGGCAAGGTCAACATCACGCACATTCCATTCAAAGGCGCTGCACCTCTCAAGCAGGAATTGCTGGCGGGTCGACTCCAGGTCGGTGGCGATCAGTTGTCTTCATCCCTGGCCGAGATCAAAGCAGGAACGCTGAAGGTGTTGGCCACGACAGCGTCCAAAAGGATTCCCGGCATGCCCGATGTGCCAACGGTCAAGGAGTTGGGCTTCCCCAATCTGGAGTTGGAAGGTTGGAACGGGGTGTTTGCCCCAGCCAAAACACCCAAGGACATCATTGATCGACTGAACAGGGAGGTGATCGCTGCGGTGCGCCACCCCGATGTGGTCAAGCGCCTGAATGACCTGGGCGCTGAGGGCGTTGGTTCAACGCCCGCCGAGCAAGATGCCATGTTGCGTCGGCAGATGGATCAGTTCCGGACCATTATTCGCGAAATGCGCCTCGAATAAAAAACCAAGCAAGGCGGATTTTTGTGCTGCTTAGGCGCGGCCGCCTTGCGACAACCACCAAACCAGCAGTTCAGAGCAATCTTTGTCGTCCAGGCCTGTTTGGGCGGCTGATTCGAACTTTTTCAAGGCCAACGTTGTCAAGGGCAGATTTTTCTGTGTCGCCTGTCCCTGGTCAAGCATGGTCCGCATGTCTTTGCGCATCGTCGCCACACTCACAGTGACTTGATCGCTTTTTTGCTGACTCAGTGTCTGCGCAATCATGGCGCCACGCACTTTGAGCATGTTAGGACCGCCCGATGAATCAGACAGGATGTCGATGACGCGTTTGGGGTCCAGACCCAAGGGCTCCACCAAGGACAGGGCCTCACCCAGAGTTTGCCAATAAACCATCAAGGGTAAATTGACGGCCAACTTCATGGTGGCTCCCGCACCATGCTGCCCCACATGCTCCACGCGACGGCAAATCACATCAAGCAATGATTGCACTTTGTGCAGGTCTTGCGCATCTCCCCCGACAAAACCGAGCAACTTGCCCTCTTTGGCTGGCCCGACGCTGCCTCCTACGGGGCACTCCAGAAATCTTGCATTGACCGCTTGGGCACGTTTGGCCATTTCTTGTGGCTTGGCAGGGCGAACGGTGCTCATGTCGATGAACATCTTGTTTTGGACATCGCCTGACAATAAGCCCGACGCCGAACCATAAACATCGTCAAGTGCGGCTTCATTGGTCAATAAAGTGATAACCACGTCCACCGACTCGGCAAGCGCCTTGGGCGATTCGGCCCAGTGAGCACCGGCACCCAGCAAAGTCTGAGCACGGGCTGCAGTCCGGTTCCAAACAGTCACGGGATGGCCGAGTGACAGCAGCCGCGAACCAATCGCTGTGCCCATTTTTCCAGTACCTGCGATGCCGATGTTCATGTTTGTCTCCAGTTATGAAATGACTGGTGTTTATTTTGAAGGCATATTGCCTTGCGCGCTGAAACAGAGGTCCTTGACGAAAACGCATTTGAATGCTTTGTCGCCGCGGCAAAGGCTGGGTCGCAGACAATGCCGCAATACAGGCTTGACTGCTTTATTTTTTGAAGTTTGTTCTTTAGGAAATTTTAGAACCCCAGCGCTTCCCACACCCGAATGGCCGCATAAGCGTCGTTGGCGGCATAGACCAGTTGAGATTCGGTGAGGTTTGCATTGGCCCAGTTGCTGGTGGCGGCTTTTTTTGACTTCATGAAGCGCTGGTTGAACAGCACGGCCACAGCGCCTTTCACGCCCATGTCTTTTCGGTAGCCGCGCTGGTGGAACACGTTGTTCAGCTCCAGGATGCCTTGGGGCTCTACACCCAATTTTTGGATGATGCGTTTGCGGTCATCCCCAAGTCCAAATCCGGCTTTGGCAATGCCGCCACCGAGTGCCAGCAATTCGGCCGCCACAGCACGGCATTCGGGTTCATGCAGCTGAAAAACCCAGGCCCGCTCCGCTGTGGACAACTGCAGGATGTGTGGCCCGTCTGATTGTTCGCCCACCTTGAAAGTGGGCTTGGATTCGGTATCGAATCCCCAGGCCCGAGCGGCCACCAGTTGATCGTAGGCCTTGCCGGCCTGTGCACCCGTGCTCACCAGGGTGATCCGGTCCAGACCGAGGCGCTCAAAAACAGGGAGGAGGGCGATGGCCTCTTTGTCGGGTGTAGCCCGGTGCGTGTTGTTGTTTTTCAAGGCGATTTCAGTGTTCATTCGCGGGCCTTTTTCTTGGCCTTTTTGGCGCCTTCTTTGCGCAAAGTGCGTTCCGCGTCGGCTCTTTTACCTTCGGCCAGCCATTGGGTAAATTCTTCGGGTGTTTCCAAGGTCACGCGCCCAAGTGCGGCAGAGCGAAAATCGTGGATCACGAGCTCGGCCGCTTTGGTCGTGTTGACACGTCCACCGCTTTGAATGGCACCGCGTTGGCGGGCTATTGCTTCGAGCATGGTTTCATCGGTGTGGCTGGCCACATCCGTGATCTTGTAGCGCGACGCCAAGGCCTGCGGATAGTTCGGAATCAGGTAGTTCAGCAGTTCAAGGGCCACCACTTCTTCGTCAAAAGCGTTCACGCCGATGGCACCGCTGGCGGCTAGGTTGTAGCCGCTTTGTTCCACGATGATGCGCGGCCACAGGACACCGGGCGTGTCGTAGAGGTAAAAGTCATCGGCCAATGTGATGCGCTGCTCCAGCTTGGTCACGCCCGCCTCATCGCCTGTTTTGGCCGCGCGTTTGCCCTTGAGGGTATTGATGAGGGTGGATTTGCCGACGTTGGGGATGCCGCAAATCAACACGCGCATGGGTTTGACCATGCCGCCCCGGTGGGGTGCGAGTTGTTGGCAGGCTTCAATCAATGCCTTGGCGGGCGAGACCATGCTGGTGTCCAACCCCAACGCGCGCACATCGGGGAGGGCGTTGTAATGCTGCAGCCACGCAGTGGTTTGCACCGGATCAGCCAGGTCTTGTTTGCTCAATATTTTCAGGCCCGGTTTGCCCTGAATCAGCTCAGCCAGCATCGGGTTGGCGCTGGAGCCAGGCAAGCGGGCATCGAGCATTTCAATGACAACGTCAATGTCTTTGATGCGCTCCCCAATTGCCTTGCGCGTGAGGTGCATGTGTCCGGGAAACCATTGAATCGCCATAAAAAACCACTGCCAACCGAAAGTCAAAGAAGGTGATTGTCGGTCACTTCAGTTGGGGTGGTGTAATTTTCACAATGGTTCGCGAACAAGCCGATCCTTGCCCCCTGCATCATGGGCCAATGGTCTAGTGAACCAAGTCTTCCATCGCATCAATGACCATGCTGGTGCCTATGGTGATCAGCAAGATGTCGGCTGCTATCCGTACGTATTTGTAGCCCGAGGGTGGCACACCTAAAGTCAACACCACAGACCTCGGCACATCATAATAAATGACGTTACGTGGCAGGGGTTCTCCTTTACGCCACTGTTTGGCCTGGCCTGGCGGCAAACATCCTGTTCCCTTTTTGGCCAGGCCCGGTGGGCAATAGCCCCTGTTCTCAGGCAGGCTGTAATAGTTTTTTGCACCTGCCAGATGGTGCGCCTGAAAATACCGCCCGATAGGAATCTGTACAACGGGAGCAGGCGAGGGCATATGCTGCATATGCTGCATATGCTGCATGTGCGGATGCGCTACAGGGCGGTTTTTTTGCATTCGCTGTTTGTCGGCATCCCGCGCTTGCTGAGGCCTGTGCGTTGCACCGGGCGGCATCACTTGTGGATGCTGGCCTGGTCGGCCTTGTTGCCCCTGATGCTGCGGTTGATCGTCTGTTTTGTGGGCTTGTGCTGCCGCAGGCTGCCAAATGGCAGGCAGCAAGACCATGCATGCAATGTATGTGTATCGGATCGTTGTCATCATGGGCACTCCCGGGTGGGCCAATGTTTTAACTGCCCAAGATACCTTCGAGGGATGGCTCATACCGTTCGACAACACCCACAAGGTCGTGCACCGAGCTTATGGCTTTGAGCCAAAAAAAAGCAGCCGGGTTGTTCACCCTGGCTGCCTTTTGGCTGACGCAATCGAAAATTACTTTTTCTTGTTCACGGCGGCTTTGAAAGCGGCACCAGCGCTAAAGCGCGGCACAGTGGCTGCTGCAATCTTCAGCTTCTCGCCAGTGCGGGGGTTCTTGCCTACGCGTGCTGCACGCTTGGCAGCTTTGAAGGTACCAAAGCCAATCAGTTGCACGTCTTGTTTTTTGGCAACGGTCTTGGTGATGATTTCAACCACAGCGCTCAATGCACGGCCGGCGGCGGCCTTGGACATGTCTGTTTCTTTGGCCAACGCTTCAATCAATTCTGCTTTGTTCAAGATTTTCTCCAAGTGAATAGAACGGCGAGATTTTGCCATGCAACGCTTGGTTCTCGTGAATTTTTTATCAATTTCATCAAGTCGCATTTTATCAATACTTTACATAATACACATCGTGCGAATTTAATATACGGTGTCACGGTGGATTCTTCAAGTTGTCCACGGTCCCAAAAGTTAAATCAAAACCAAACCATGCAGTCTGCGCCACGCCAACACCTTCAACTTGTCGCATGATCGCCTCGGTCACATGCGGGTGCTCCGAAAAACGGGATGCTGGGGTTGAGTACTTGAACAGCACACAACAAAACATCCCCAAAAGTGGCAACATGCAGTCGCCAACAGCCTCTTGAACAGAAGAATTTTTAGCCATGTCCCCATTTACAAAGACAGAGAAATCATGAGCCACGATGCAATGAACGTCCTGGGATCCACGTTAGCGCCCTGCTCCTACGATCCACTGACGGGCTACTACAGGGATGGCTGCTGCAACACGGACGAGCACGACCAAGGAAGCCATGTGGTGTGCGCTAAAGTGACCCAGGAATTTTTGGCGTTTTCACTCAAGCGCGGTAACGACCTCAGCACCCCGCGCCCAGAACACCGATTTGCAGGCTTGAAAGCAGGCGATCGCTGGTGCCTGTGCGCACGGCGATGGAAAGAAGCATTTGATGCAGGTGTTGCACCCCCTGTTTTCCTTGAGTGCACACACCAGCGGGCGCTTGATTTTGTAACGCTTGAGCAATTGCAATCATGTGCCCATGGCACAGTGAACAAGCCTTGATGCAAGATATTGGGGGTCAAACCAGCGGCACCTCGGACCAGCTGGTGGTGTAGTTCGGGGACTTGCGCTCTTGACGCATCTGCCAGCCGGCATGCGCGCCCTGCGTAGACACTTTGACGGCACCACGGCCATAACGGTCGTTCAGGCTGTCCACTGCCTGCATGAGTTTTTGGTTCCCCTCCAACGCGGCCTCCAGCAAGTCGCCCTGCTGGCAGGTGACGGGGCTTATTTCACTCAGCATGATCCCCGCCTTTTTGTAGGCATATTCAGGCTTGAACATGTGTTCGCACAGAGAAGCCGCCCAGCGGTTGACTTCGAGGGTGTCGTTGGTGGGGTATGGCAAAGGCACCGCCAAACTGGGCATGTACTGGGGCAACTCCTTGCGAAAACGATCGGTCTGCAAAAAGACCTGAATCACCGTTGCATGACTTTTTTGCGCACGCAGTTTGGCGCAGGCGTTGGCAACAAAGCTGGACAACGCGTCTTTCAGGACGGGTAACTCGGTGACCATGCTACCAAACGACCTGCTGGAGATGATCTGCTTTTTGTCCGACGCCACTTCTTCCAACTGAATGCAAGCCGTTTCTTGCAACTCTCGCTGGGTCTTTTCCATCACATCGCCAAACGCGGATCGCAAAGTGGGGATGTGCGCCTCCCGCAAATCGAAGGCGGTGTTCACGCCGTGCTGTGCCAATCGTTGGGTCAACTTCCGCCCCACCCCCCACACCTCCTCCACCGGAAGACGCTGGAGCAATTGCGCTTTTTGCGCGTGCGTCAAGGCGTTGTAGTTGAAGACACCCCTGGACCTGGGGTGCTTCTTAGCCACATGGTTGGCCAGCTTGGCGAGCGTCTTGGTCGGGCCAATGCCAACGCACACGGGCATGCCTGTCCACATCCCTACCCGCTCGCGCATGGCGTAACTGATCTCGCGCAAGCCGGGGGTACCCGTGAGGTCCACAAAGCATTCGTCGATCGAATAGACCTCGCACTGCGGCGAAAAGTCGCTCAGGATGCGCATGACTCGATTCGACAGATCGGCATACAGCGCATAGTTGCTGCTCATGGCCAGGATGCCGTGCGCCTCGGCCAGCGCCTTGCACTCGAACCAGGGCTGGCCCATTTTGATGCCCAGCGCCTTGGCTTCGTTGGAGCGCGAGACCACGCAACCATCGTTGTTGGACAACACGACCATCGGCACACGCGACAGGTCGGGTCTGAAGATCCGCTCACAAGACACGTAGAAGTTGTTGCAGTCCACCAGCGCCAGGGCTTGGGTTGTTGTCCGCGCCATAGCGTCAATACAGTTTGTGCAAGTTGCGGGTGACCACGCCCCAAATCACGAGTTCCTCACCTTCCTTGACCACGATGGGTGGATATAAGGGGTTTTCGGCCATCAGCTTGACCACCCCGCCTCGGCGATGCAGGCGCTTGACGGTGTAATCGTCGTTCAGTACTGCCAGAACGATGTTGCCGTGCTTGGCCTCGATGGAACGGTCCACCAACAATTCATCGCCCTCATAGATGCCAATGCCGCTCATGGAGTCGCCTTTGACCCTGAAGATGAAGGTAGCTTCCTTGTTGCGGATCAGGTGCTCGTTCAGGTCAATGCGTTTGCGCGTGTGGTCTGCCGCCGGCGAAGGAAAACCGGCTCGCACTGCCCAGGCGCACATCTCCAGCCAGACCTTGGCATCGGGTACAAATACAGCTTGAGGCGGCGAAAAGGCGGGTGTTTGCATGCCTTGAATATACTGGGTATTCATACAGCTCTTCAAGTACGCGCCTTGCTGAAAATCAGGAACTTTGGCGCTGAAGTTCCTGCAGCAGAAGCAACAAGCGGTTTTACCAACCGGTTTTTACCGGCTTGTTCGCGGATTTTGCTTCAGGCGTTGAAGCGGCCGTCGCAGGCGCCGTGGCGGGCGCAGATGGAAGGGTGGCAGCAAGAAGGGGTACGGCGGGAAGGGGCACAGCGACAGGCGCGCCCGGCGAGGGCTGACCCTGCGGGGCCAACGGTGCTGCAGTTTCTGGTTTGGCGGCCCGCGCCGCCTGGCGTTGCAGGCCTGTCTCGATCAATTCCTTGGCGTTTTGCCGTTGACCTCGCACCGCAAAATCGAGCGCAGACAAGCCAATTTGATTCTTCACCGTCAAGTCGGCCCCCGCCTGAATCAACACCTTGACCGCTTCGGGGCTGCCGTACATGGCCGCCATCATCAGGGGCGTTGTGCCGTTCGGCGACTCGGCATCAATGTAGGCGCTGTTCTCCAGCAAAAGCTCGATCACCGCAACATGCCCACCGGACGCGGCGTAGTGCAAAGGCGTCCAGCCGGTCTTGTTGACATCGGCATCGTGCTCAACGAGCTTCTTGACCAAGGGCAAATAGCCCTTGAGCGCCGCCAGCATCAAAACGCTTTCATCCTTGTCATTGCGAATCTCGGTTTTAACCTTGGGCCAACCCGCCAATAAATTGGCAACCTTGAGCGAGGGTTCGCGCACCGCCAACATCAAACCGGCCACCCCCTCCGGGTTGACCGTGTTGGGGTCAAAGCCGCGTTGCAACAAGGCCTGGACCGTTTTGACATCGTCAAGTTGAAGCGCCTTGAAAAAGTCTTCGTAAGAACCTGCCCAGGAAATTTGGCTGGTTAATAGTCCAATTAAAACAAAGAACTTTTTAAATAACTTAATATTTAACATGAGGTTTTAGCCGGCTGTCTTGGCAAACAATTTCAAGAAATTGCGCGTGGTCAGCTCACCCACAGCCTGCGCAGTCGAACCCCGCAATTCCCCCAAAAGCTTGGCCACCAAGGGCACATAAGACGGGTTGTTCAACTTGCCCCGGTAGGGCACGGGCGCCAAATAGGGGCTGTCGGTTTCGATCAGCAGGCGGTCATCGGGCACAAATTTGGCGACTTCGCGCAAATCAGCGGCGGTCTTGAAAGTCAAGATGCCCGAAAAGGAAATGTAAAAACCCAGGTCCAGGGCAGCTCGGGCTACCTGCTGACTTTCGGTAAAGCAGTGAAAAACGCCCCCTGCCGAGCCCGTATCACCCAGTTCGCCCTCCTCTTTCAGGATGGCGATGGTGTCGTCCGATGCCTGCCGGGTGTGAATCACCAGCGGCAAACGCGTTTGCCGTGCCGCCCTAATGTGGGTCCGAAAACGATCGCGCTGCCACGCCATGTCGGCCACAGTGCGGCCGCCTTTGCGCTCTTCCATCTGGTAGTAGTCCAGCCCTGTTTCGCCAATGGCCACCACTTTGGGGCGCGCCGCCCCGTCCAGCAAATCCTGCAAACTCGGCTCGCGCACGCCTTCGTTGTCGGGGTGCACCCCCACGGTGGACCACATGTTGTGGTTGGCCATGGCCAAGTTGTGCACTTCGTCAAACTTTTCCATCGTGGTGCAAATGACCATGGCGCGGGTCACCTGAGCGGCTTGCATGGCCTGCTGGATCGTGTCCAGCTGGTCCATCAGCTCAGGGAAGTTCAGGTGGCAATGGGAGTCGGTGTACATGGCTCAGCCCTTGGACAGCAGGGTTTGTTGGGCATCGGAGGTCAGCGCTTCCAGCATCAGACCTGCATTGAAAGGGTGTTCGGCGGTGCGGGCCGATTGCATCAGGCGCTTGAACCAGTCGGTCAGCACCGCGGTCGAGGCCTTGCTGTCGGGCAATTGGGCCCCCTCAAAAAAGCGGGGTGCCGCGCCCAACTGGCGCAAAAGCAGGTCGTGGCAAAGCTTTTGCAAGGCATCAATGGCCTGGGCCGGGCTCAGGTCGGCCAGATGCCGGGCATCGCCCTGGCGCATGGCTTTGGGCAAAGCAGCCCACCAGGCTGGCGACAAACCGGCTTCGGTCTGGCGCAGCACATCGGTGGGCCTGCCCCCGGCACTGCGCAGCAAGGCCGACGCCTCAGGCCCTTGCAAGCCCTGTTCGGTCAACCAGGCCAGGGCTTCATCGGCCTCGGGCCACTTCATGGTGTGGGCAAGACAGCGGCTGCGGATGGTGGGCAGCAACGTGTGGCTGGCCTCGGTGGCCAGAACAAAACGCACATCGCCAGGGGGCTCTTCCAGGGTTTTGAGCAAGGCATTGGCCGTGATGGTGTTCATGCGCTCGGCCGGAAACACCAGCACCGCCTTGCCCCGTCCGCGCGCATCGGTGCGCTGGGAAAACTCCACCGCATCGCGCATGGCGTCCACCCGGATCTCTTTGCTGGGCTTGCGGGTTTTCTTGTCGATGTCATCCTGGGCTTTTTCAGACAAGGGCCAGCCCAGGTCGATCATCACGGTCTCGGGCATCAACACGGCCAGGTCGGCATGGGTGCGCACGGCAATCGCATGGCAACTGGGGCAGTCGCCGCAAGCGCCTTGCACGGTGGGTTTTTCACACAGCCAGGCCGAGGCCAGCGCCAGCGCCAATTCGTATTGGCCCAGGCCAGAAGGGCCTTGCAGCAACCAGGCATGCCCGCGCTGGGCCAGCAAATCGGAGGTTTGGCGGGCAATCCAGGGGGCATTCATCGCGGCGCTCATGGGGTGTTCCGTTTCAGCCAATCGGCCACCACACGGTCCACATCCGCACCCACGGCGTCCATCGCCTGGGCGGCATCAATGCGCGCAAAACGATGGGGCATTTCGTTTTGGCGCCTGGCGTAGCCGGCGCGCACCGCGGCAAAAAAGTCGGCGGGTTGCGACTCGAATTTGTCAGGCACGCGGGCCGAGGCGAGGCGCTGCGCAGCGATGTGCGGGTCCAGATCAAACCAGAGGGTGAGTTCGGGCTGGCGCAAGGTGCCATCAGGCTGGGCTTGCACCATGCGCTCCAGTTGGGCCAGCACCTGCCAGTCAAAACCCCGGCCACCACCCTGGTAGGCAAATGTGGCGTCAGTGAAGCGGTCACACAAGACCACGTCACCCCGGGCCAGCGCAGGCTCGATCACTTGCACCAAGTGCTCACGGCGGGCTGCAAACATCAGCAGCGCCTCGGTCAACGGGTCCATAGGCTCATGCAGCACGAGCTCGCGCAGCTTTTCAGACAAGGGGGTGCCGCCCGGCTCACGGCTCAGCACCACCGCCCTGCCCGTTTGTTGGAACAAGTGGGCCACGCGCTCGATGTGCGTGGACTTGCCAGCACCGTCGATACCTTCAAAACTGATGAACAAACCGCGTGTCATGGGCTGTGTGAAATGGGTAAAAACCGATTGTCGCAGGCTCTCAAGGGCCAGCCTCAGTCTTTGGGAGGCTGGATGCCGCGTTGGTAACGGTTGACTGCCCGGTTGTGCTCGTCCAACGTGGCACTGAAGTGGCTGTTGCCATCGCCTTTGGCCACAAAATACAAGGCTTGCGTCTTGGCTGGTTGCACAGCCGCAAGCAGCGCCGCTTTGCCAGGCATGGCAATCGGTGTGGGCGGCAAACCACCGCGGGTGTAAGTGTTCCAGGGCGTGTCGGTGCGCAGATGAATGCGGCGCAGGTTGCCATCAAAGGCTTCGCCCAGCCCATAAATCACGGTCGGGTCGGTCTGCAGCATCATGCCAATGCGCAGCCGGTTGTGAAAAACGCCCGAAATCATGGGCCGGTCCGAGCCCTTGCCGGTTTCTTTTTCAACGATGCTGGCCAGGATCAGGGCTTCTTCAGGTGACTTGACCGACACATCGGCCTGGCGTGCATCCCAGGCCTGATGCAAATGCTTGTCCATGGACTTCATGGCCCGCTGCAATACCGCCAGATCGCTCGAGCCCTTGGCATAGGCGTAGGTGTCCGCGTAAAAGCGCCCTTCCGGGGCTACACCTGGCCGGCCAAGTTGGGCCATCAGCACGTCATCGGGCAAAGCGCTGCTGTCGGGTTTGAGCTTGTCGGCCTTGGCCAGGGCCTGGCGCACTTGCCGCCAGTTCCAGCCTTCCACAATCGTCACGCTGCGCAGGCTTTCCTCGCCACGCACCAGCATGTTCAACAGCCGTTGGGGTGTGGTGTCCGGCGCAATTTCGTAGCTGCCCGCACGCATCTGGCGCGATTGGCCCGACAAACGAAACCACGCATACAAGAGTGTGGGTGAGGTGTGCGCTCCAGCGTTGGCCACGGCCTGCGCAATCGCTTTGGGCGATGTGCCGGGCTCGATGGACAAATCCAGCGTGGCTTGGCGCGTGTCCAGCGGCTGTTGAATCCACCATAAAGCCCCAGCCGCAAGGCCTAAGGCCATCACCAGCAGGCTTGTCAGTAACTTCATCAAGCCTTTGAGAACGGCCATGTCCTTGTTCGAATGTTGAAAACGTGGTGGGGATGATAATTCACCCCTTTGCAAGACGACAGAGCCGCGATATGAACACCCCTGCAGAACTCAGCCCTCAGACCCAAGCCCTTTTGAACGGCGTCAGCGCATTGCCCCAATGGGGGGTGATTCAGGCCCAAGGTGAAGACGCGGCCAACTTTTTGCACAACCAATTGAGCAACGACGTGCTGCTGCTGCCCGTGGGCCAATCGCGCCTGGCGGCCTTTTGCTCGTCCAAGGGCCGTATGCAAGCCAGTTTCGTGGTCATCAAAACATCGCCAGACACGGTTTTGCTGGTTTTGAGCCTCGATTTGCTGGCCCAGACGCTCAAGCGCCTGTCCATGTTCGTGCTGCGCGCCAAGGTCAAACTCAGCGATGTCACTGCGCAATGGCAACTGTTTGGCCTGCTGGGAGAGCCGGCCCAGACCCTGCTGGCGGACGCCGAGCCATGGCAAACCGTGCCTGTGGACGCGGCAGGCCATGCAGTGGCGCTGTACCCTATGGTCTTTGGCGATCTGCGTCTGGCGCGTGCGCTCTGGCTGGCCCCGAACGATCAAGCTGCACCGGCGGGTGAAGCGCTGGCAACCGAACTGTGGCAATGGGCCGAGGTGCTCAGCGCAGTGCCCTTGATCAACCTGGCGCTCTTTGAAGCCTTCATACCGCAAATGCTCAACTACGAATCTGTCGGGGGCGTGAACTTTAAAAAAGGCTGCTACCCAGGGCAGGAGGTGGTGGCCCGAAGCCAGTATCGGGGCACCCTCAAGCGGCGCATGCTGCGGGCATTTTCCCCACAACAGTTGATAGCCGGTCAGGAGCTGTATGCCATCGACGAGCCAGATCAGCCCTGTGCCACGGTCGTCATGGCATCTCCACGACCAGACGGTTCGGGTTGGGATTCGCTGGTTTGCGGCACTCAGGACTTGAGAAAGGTGGCCAATCTGCAGGCTATTGACGTGCCGTATGCTATTCTGAACGACACCCTTTAATCGAAATTTCGCACCCATTTTCCGATGGCCTGAGAACAACTTGCAGACACATGAATAGCAGTGCTTCTACCGGGATGCCAACGGCCTATAGATGGCTTCAGTCAGCCCGTCGCAAGTTGCCCATCGGACGCCGTACAACCGGCGACTTGTACTTTCTGGCGTTCACACTGAGTGGCGCCACAGTGCTGATTCCCTTGTGCGTGTTGCTGATCAACTTGGGCTTTGAGCAGACTGGATATCTGTGCATAAGCACCATCGGGGGTATTTTCTTTTCCATATTGGTTTGGTGGCTGGGCAAACGCCTGTTACCAGCAATGCTGCTGTTTCAGCTGACCTTGCTGGCCACGATTTTGATCAATGCGGGCATGACCGGGGGGGTGACCTCTCCAGCGCTCATCTGGCTTGGCATCGTGCCGCTGATGATGCTGTTCGTACTCTCTCGTGCCTGGTGCAATGCATTTTTGATGTTGTGTCTGGGGGCCGTGCTGGGCCTGTTTGCCCTCCAAAGCTACGAGATCCTGCCCATCGTTGGGCATGCGTCTCCCAGTGAATTGCGGTTTGGCGCAGTGATGCACTGCTTTTTCATCGTGACGCAAATGCTGCTGGTGACCACCATCGAAGGGGTTAACCTTCAGCAGATCAAGCGCATTGAACGCATCAACCTGCGCCTGAACTTGCTGGCCCTCGCGCTTGAAAAGGCCAACGAGCACAAGGACAAATTTCTGTCCTCCGTCAGCCATGAAATGCGCACGCCACTCAATGGGGTCAATGGCTACCTGGCCCTGCTCAACAAGCGCGAAGACCTGCCTGATGAGGCGACAGAACAGATCGGCTACGCCTTTCTGGCCGCTTCGCACCTGCTGACCATCATCAACGACTTGTTGGACTATTCGCAGATTCGTCAAGGTAATTTCATGCTGACGATGCAACCAACCCAGTTGCCCAAGCTGCTGCTGCAGGTGCACCAAACCCTGAAAGGACAGGCATTGGAAAAAGGCTTGGCGTTCGAACTGCAGGGCATTGACCACCTGCCGGCCTGGGCCATGGTTGATCCCCAACGGCTGACCCAGATTTTGCTCAATCTGCTGGGCAATGCCATCAAGTTCACCGAACGCGGCACTGTTCTGTTGCAGGCCCAGTGGCGAGGACAGGGCGATTCAAAAGGCACCCTGATGCTCAGCGTGCATGACACGGGTTATGGCATAGACCCGGCCAAACGCGAGCACATCTTCGAGCCCTTTGTGCAAGTGCACATCCAGGCGCCCACCGAGGGGATGGCCCTGCGTGGCAACGGGCTGGGCCTGTCCATCACGCTGGCGCTGCTGCGGGCCTGGGGTGGCCAGATTTCACTGGACAGCACACCCAACAAAGGCTCGACTTTTCGAGTTGAGCTACCAGTCCAACTGGTTGAACCCGTGCTAGAAAAAGCCACTGCCCCTGCCCCGGTCGCCAACAACCCGGTGCTGGGCAGAAAACTGCGCATTTTGCTGGTGGACGACCACACCATGAACCGCATGGTGGCTCGCGCAACCATTTTGCATGAAGCGCCCGACTGCATCATCGATGAAGCCCCGAACGGTGAGGAAGCCCTGCGCAAAATGGGTACCGAGCACTTTGATTTGGTGCTTCTGGACATCATCATGCCGGACATTAACGGCGTGGAGGTGATGCGCCGGGTGCGCTCGCACTTCGCGGCGCCTTTCTGCAATGTCCCCGTGCTGGCCTTCACCGCCAACCTGGCCGCTGACCTGGCCGATGAATGTTTTGCTGTCGGCTTCTCGGGCATGATTCCCAAGCCTTTTGACACCGATGCCCTGATGGAGTCCATCCGCAAGCTGGCCAAGCCTTCAGCGCCCGAAGCTGTGATGGCCGATACGGTCTGACCCCCACCCGCCGGCACACCAGACCGACTGAAAGCATTCACTCGCCGCATGCAGGCGGCTGTGGTTGCTGGGCCGAGCAGGCCTTGGCGGGTTTCAGTGTTCCAGCGCGCGCACCATCTCGATGTGCGCAATGCCTGCCTCTTCAAAAATCGCCCCGTGTGGGATGAAGCCAGCGCGTTTGTAAAAGCCTTCGGCGCTGCATTGGGCATGCAAAACCACCTGGGTATCGCCCCGATTTTTGGCAGCGTCCATCAGCGCATGCAGCACCCGATGGCCCAGATCACTGCCGCGCATTGGCTTTTTCACAGCCATGCGGCCAATCCGAGCCACACCGGGCGCTTGTTGCAGCAGGCGACCCGTGGCCAGGGGCATGCCCATGCGGTTAAGAGCCACAGCGTGCAAGGCCGTGTCGTCCTCGTGGTCCCACTCCATCTCGGCGGGCACTTTTTGCTCATGCACAAACACCTCGGTGCGCAGTGGGCTGGCCAGGTGTTTGAAGTCGTGCCATGAACCGACGTGAACCTGCACCATGTCTTCGCCGCGTTCAAAACCTTCCATCATGTCGCGCAAGGGGGCCGCTATGGGCTGGCTCTTTTTGGCCACCGGATCGGCATACACATAAACCAGCTCGCTGGTGATCAGCAGTTCATCCCCCCGAAAAATGGCCCCCACAAAGGTCATGGACGAGTTGCCAATGCGGTCACAGCGCATGCACACCGTCAGAAAGTCGTCCATTTCAGCGCTGGCGTGGTACTCGATGCTGGCCTTTTTGACAAACAGATCGCCACCCAGCTGGTGCATGGTGTCGGCATAAGGCATGGCCAGCTTGCGCCAATACTCGGTCACGGCGGTGTCGAAGTACATGAGGTAATGGCCATTGAAGACGATTTTCTGCATGTCGACCTCAACCCAGCGAACGCGCATGCGGTGAGAAAAACGGAAGTCCTGGGGTTTCATGGTTCAACTTTCAAAAGCGGTTTTCAAGGCCCTGCCCGCATCGGCATGCGCTTTCAGGGCATCGGGGATGGCCCGGCCCATGGTGATGAACCCGTGGACAACGCCTTTGTAAATTTCCAGATCCACGGGCACACTGGCCAAGCGCAGGGTGTCGGCATATTGCACGCCCTCGTCCACCAGGGGGTCGCATTCGGCCAGACCGATCCAGGCCGGTGGCAGACCCGAATGATCCGGGGCATTCAAGGGGGCAAAACGCCAGTCCTCGCGGTCAGTCGGGTCAATGTATTGGGCAAAAAACCAGTCCACTGTCGCCTGGTCCAGCATGAAGCCCTCGGCAAATGTGTGGTGCGAAGCGGTGTCCTGGTGGGCGATGGTGCCCGGGTAGAACAGCAATTGAAGGCGCAGTTTCAAGCCCGCATCGCGTGCCATCAGGGCGCAAACGGCGCTCAGCGTTCCCCCTGCGCTGTCGCCCCCCACCGCCAGCCGGGTGCCGTCCAGCCCCAGACTTTGCGCGTGCTGGTGAAGCCAGTTCAGCGCGTCCCAGGCATCGTGAACGGCCGTTGGAAACCGGTGCTCCGGTGCCAGGCGGTAGTCCAGCGACACCACGGCGCAATGTCCCAGGCGGCTCAGTTGGCGGCACAGCACATCGTGCGTGGTCAGGCTGCCCACGGTGAAACCACCGCCATGGAGGTAAAGCAGCACGGGAAAGGCAGGATCATCCGGGCTTTGCTGGGGGGCATACAGGCGGGCGGGCATGGGGTGACCATCGCGGGCAGGAATGAACAGGTTTTCCACCCGGTCCACATGTGGCGGGGGTTGCAGGTCGAGCATGGGGCCACCGATGTCGTAAAACTCGCGGGCTTGTTCAGGGGTCATGACCGCCATGGGCGGGCGGCCTGCGCGGTGCACGCGCTCGATCAAACTGCGTGTGGCGGCATTCAGCAAGGACCGGGGGTTGGTGTGGTGGCTGCTCATGAGGAGGCTGTTGGGGTGGTCGGTATGGATCCGCTGTTGCACACCCTGAAACCAAACAAGGGTGACAAGGCCAAAGGCGATTCTTACCTCAAAATAGACCTTGAATCGTACAACGCTCTGCTGCTCGGGTCTGTCACCTGATCCCCGTTGCGCCCACCTGATTGGAGTTTTTCAGAATGTCTTTCATCAATTACGTCACCCAGATACAGATCGACTTTGGCGCGGTCAAACTTCTGCAGGCCGAATGTGAGCGCGTGGGCATCCGCAAACCCCTGATCGTTACCGATGCGGGCGTCAAGGCCGCTGGTGTGTTGCAAAAAGCACTGGACGCCCTGCCCGGCTTGCCCGTCACAGTGTTTGACCAGACCCCTTCCAACCCGACCGAGGCTGCAGTTCGCGCTGCAGCGGCCATGTACAAAGAGCACGGCTGTGACGGCTTGATCGCGGTGGGCGGCGGATCAGCGATCGACTGCGCCAAGGGCGTGAGCATTGCCGTCAGCCACGAAGGCCCACTCAAAACCTACGCCACCATCGAGGGCGGCTCGCTCAAGATCACCGACAGAGTGGCCCCGATCATTGCCGTGCCCACCACCAGCGGCACTGGCAGCGAAGTGGCCCGAGGGGCAATTTTGATACTTGATGATGGGCGCAAACTGGGCTTTCATTCTTGGTTCATCGTGCCCAAAGCCGCCATTTGTGACCCTGAACTGACCTTTGGTCTGCCCCCTATGCTCACGGCGGCCACCGGCATGGACGCCGTGGCCCATTGCATGGAAACCTTCATGGCGGCCCCCTTCAACCCGCCCGCAGACGGCATCGCGCTGGACGGTTTGGCACGCGGTTGGGCCAACATCGAACGCGCCACCGTGAACGGGCAAGACCGCGATGCCCGCCTGAACATGATGAGCGCCAGTATGCAAGGCGCAATGGCTTTCCAGAAAGGCCTCGGTTGCGTGCATTCGCTCAGCCACAGCCTGGGCGGTGTCAATCCCCGCCTGCACCATGGCACATTGAACGCCATGTTTTTGCCAGCCGTGGTGCGCTTTAACGCTGTGGCCGAATCGGTGCAAAAAGAAAACCGCCTGAACCGCATGGCCCAGGCCATGGGCCTGCAAAGCGGCTCGGACATTCCCGACGCCATTCGCGACATGAACGCCCGTCTGGGCCTGCCCACCGGTCTGAAAGCCATGGGCGTGGCCGAAACGCAGTTTGATGCGGTCATTGCTGGCGCGCTGGCGGACCATTGCCACAAAACCAACCCGCGCATTGCCTCGGCCGACGAATACCGGGACATGCTGCTGACAAGTTTGTGAGTCAATCACAAGATTGAGCCTGTCGGCTCAACCATGGCCTTGCTATGCGAGGCGATGCTCAGTGGGCGCCGTGCACAGGCATTTTGGCACCCACGTGCACCTCGCCCCGCGCCTCGGCCAGCTCCACCTGACGCTGGCGCTCGGCCATTTTTTCCTTTTGCTCGGGTGTGCGCTGGTCGTGGCAATGGGCGCAACTCACGCCCAACACATAGTGCGGCGACAACTTGTCTTGCACGCTCAAGGGCCAGCGGCAAGAGCGGCACAAGTCGTGGCTGCCCACGCCCAGGCCGTGGCCGACGCTCACGCGTTCGTCAAACACAAAACACTCCCCTTCCCACATGCTTTGCTCGGGTGCCACTTCTTCCAAGTATTTGAGGATGCCGCCTTCGAGGTGGTAGACCTCGGCAAAGCCGCGCATTTTCATGAGGGCTGTGGATTTCTCGCAGCGGATGCCGCCTGTGCAGAACATCGCCACCTTGGTCTTTTTGGCGGCTTCACCCTGAAAATACGGCTGTGCATCCAGCCAGGCGGGCAACTGCACGAAGTTTTTTATGTCAGGATTGACCGCACCTTTGAACGTGCCAATCGCCACCTCGTAGTCGTTGCGGGTGTCGATCACCACCACATCGGGATCGGCCAACAAAGCGTTCCAGTCTGCGGGCTTGACGTACTGGCCCACTGTTTTGTTCGGGTCAAGTTCGGGCACCCGCAAAGTGACGATCTCTTTTTTAAGTCTGACCTTCATGCGGGTGAACGGCGGCTTGGGGCTCCAGGACTCTTTGTGCTGCAGCGATGCTAGGCGCGGGTCGGCGTGCAAAAACGCCAGCACCACCCTCACCCCGGATTCTGGCCCGGCAATCGTGCCGTTGATGCCTTCGTGCGCCAAAAGCAGGGTGCCTTTGACATCGTTGGCTTCACAACAGGCTTGCAAAGGGGCCTGCAGATCGGCGAAATCGGGCAAGTCAACAAACTTGTAGAGAGCGGCGCTAAGAAACTGAATTTCGGTTTGCATGGGGTGATTATCCCAGCCTGATCACAGCGGTTGAATCCGCGCAGGATCTGGCCGGTTCAGCCACTGGGCAAACTCATCGGCCAGCTGCTGACTGGCCCGCGCCGCCGCATTCCAAACCTTCACACGCCACGCCAGATCGCGGTCGTAGGTCATGAAGTCCTGGCGGTCGGGCAGTTTGCCGTTGGGCAGGGTCTTGACCCACTCGGGGTTGGGTGCGAGCACGATGGTACTGTCCAGGAAAGATGTCGCGCCATGTCGCCACTTGAGGGCTTTGTCGAGCCAGCCAGGGACGACCGCTTGCTGAAAGTGCGGATACAGCACCAGCGCGCGGTCTGCGCCTTGCGAGCGAGCGGTCCAGTTCAGGTGCAGGTGGTAGTCGGTGATACCGCCGTCCCAATACGCGCCTTTGGGGGCGCCGGGAATGTCGTGCACAGCTTTTAGGGCAAACGGGATCGAGCAACTCGCTTGAAGCGCGGGCATGAAGTTGTCTTCGTTCAGGTTCACCATGCGGGTGCGAAAATCTGTCGCATCAAAGGGCAATGGCGCACCCTGGCCCGAAAAAACCACCCGCTCCAGCCAAGCGCCAAGAGCACGGCGGTGCACCGCATTGCTCAAGAATGCCCCGGCGTAGCCCAATGGCATGGCCACCGAATGCTCGCGGTGCAACACGTTTCGCCCATGAGAGGTGACGATGTGAAGTCGGTAACGCGGATGGCTTAACACCTCACCAATGCGACCCCCGTAAAAGGCTTGCAGGCTTTGGCCAAAGGCCTCGCTCACCTGCTCGGCGCTCACGCGCTTTTGGCCAGGCAGCGGTTCATAGTGCTGGTGGATGTAGTCGCGTTCCAGCCGCTCGAAGGCGGCCACCGGGTTGTTCAGACAGGCGGTGGCCATCCGCCAAGCGCCAATAGATGCACCCACCAGGTCGACCGGCTGAAGGCTTTGGGTCAACCAGTGGCCAAAAATGAAACGGTCCAGTGCCCCGAGGATCAGCCCCTTGGGGCCACCGGCTGCACCCGGGATCACGCCTATATGTTCGGGTTGAATGCCGTGCTCACGGATGTGGACCAAGGCTTTGGGGCCTGCGTGGATGTGGAGGGCTTGCATCTCCGTATTGTGTTTCAAGAGCGGCCTGCGACAGTCATCAGCCATCGCGCGTTTTCATTGCACCCGGCAACGCCACGTCCAGAGGTTTATCAGCAACCGTCACGCGCAAGCAGTCGAGAAATGCATTAGCGGCTCCTGGCTGAGTCATGCCCTTCCCTGTCCCATTTGTCCTGGCTGGTGCGATCACCTGGGGGCTGCGTCTTGTCCCGCCTGCAGCGAATGACCAAATCAAATGGTGACCATTTTGCGGAAGGTGTTCTTGTAGGCGATCAGTCCGTCGCGGAACTCGAAGACGTCAATGCCCCAGGAGTCCACTTGGACGCCGTCTGCCAAGCGTGTGCCCCGAAATACCCATTCGGTGAACCCCCGCTCTGCCCCATACGCCACGTGGCGGGCTTGCTCCCAGCGCGCGTCCGGTATGGCCTCCCAGACGCCCGCGAAGGCACGCCGCAACTGGTCATGCCCCTGGTAACGTGTGCCATGGAGCTCGGAGCCAGTGGAGGCATCGTAGACACAGTCTTGCGTCACCATCGACAGCAGTGCATCCACATTGTGGGCGTTCCAGGCTTGCGCGAAACGATCGAGCAGATCAAGTTGCCGCTGGGTTTGGGTGTCATCGGTCATGGTGTCTCCTTGGGTAGATCGGGTTGAATGGGCAGGTGGCAGGTTCAGGTGCAGACGGATCGTCAAGGCATGAGCAGGACTTTGCCCATGCTCTTGCCACTTTCAAGGTGTTCGTGGGCCTGCCGACCTTGCTCAAGCCCGAAGCGTTTGGGTTCAGCCAGGATGAGCTGACCCTGCCGGATCAGCGCAAACAGGGCATTCGCGCGCTGTGTCCGTTGATCACGGGTGTTGAGGTAACTCCAGAGATCACCTCCGGTAAGGGTCTTGCTGCTGTCCATGAGCGTGCGGGGATTGACCAGCGGCGGATTGCCGCCGCTCATGCCATAAAACACAATGTGGCCGCATTCCCGGGCCACGTCGATGCTGTCCATCAGTGTCGAGCCGATGCTGTCATAGACCACATCGGCCCCCTGCCCTGTGAAGCTGCGCACCTGGCGTTGCCAGTCGTCCCGAAGATTGAACACGGCCTCAGCGCCGATCTTGCGAATCGCGTCTTCCTTGGCCCGCGAAGAGGTCAATCCAATGACCCGCGCCCCCTTGGCCCGGCACAACTGGGTCAGCACCTGGCCGACCCCTCCCGAGGCGGCATGAACAACGACAAACTCGCCAGACTGCACGCTGTGGCTGTCGTTGCACAGGTAATGTGCTGTCATGCCTTGTAACAACAGGGCCGCAGCGAGCTCGAAGCCAATGTCATCAGGCAAGGCGATGGCATTGGCCAAAGGCACCGCCACAAACTGTGCCTGGGCGAATGGCACATCGGCAAAAGCGATCCGGTCGCCATTCGACAGACCCTCGACCCCGTTGCTTTCGACCACCACCCCGCTGCCTTCGTAGCCGGCGATGTAGGGCGGCTGCCCCTTGAGGTGATAGTCCCCTTTTCGGCGGTAGATGTCGGCATAGTTCAAGCCGATGGCCCGCATCTGGACCAGTACCTCGCCGGCTTGCAAAGCGGGCATCGGGACTTCGCTGTAGTCCAAAACCGAAGCGTCGCCAAAACGGCTGAAGGTGAGTGCTTTCATGGCCAATTCTTATGATCAGAAGCGCAATGCGCCAACAGCATCAGATCGGTGGCCTGCATGGGCGCCTGAGGCAATTGGTGTGAATCACCTTGGGGCGTGGTGTAAGTGCCAGTGGTGAGATGCTGATCGACGAAAGGCGGCAGCTGCATGCGCGCCAGATGCATCCAAGTTTGAGGGGTGTTGGGCCGCAGGGCCTGTGCGGTCTTTCGTGCGAGCCACTCCGAGTTGCCTGAGGTGCCCGGTTCACGGGTGCTGGCGAGAAAAAAGAGGTATTTGCGATCGAAACCCATGACTTGCAAGCCTCATTTTTGAATTTTAAAGTATTCTATTTTAATGGCGATTATCAGCATGTAGATGGGAAAATTAACAGCATCTTGGTTCCATGCAGAAACCCATTGTTCATCGTCGTAGCGGTATGCCTGTGCCATGTTTGCTGGCGGGGTCTGTGATCAGAACGGCCCAAGGGCCTGGAGGCGCAGCCTTGAAGGCGCTCCTTGAAAGCGGATGCAGACGATGCCGCCTCTTCAGCGCTTGATGCCCTGCAGCTTGGCAAGCGCGGAGGCCATGGCACCTTGTGGGGCAGGCTCGTGATGGCGCTGGGGCGAGCGCTGCCCACGGCCGATCCCTTCAAACCGGTTGTCGCGGGGGCCATCTTGCCTGGCGGGTGCAGCGTCAAGTTTCATGGTCAGGCTGATGCGTTTTCGGGCAACGTCCACTTCCAGCACCTTCACTTTGACGATGTCCCCGGTCTTGACCACTTCACGGGCATCGGTCACAAACTTGTTGGCCAACTGGCTCACATGAACCAAACCGTCCTGGTGCACACCCAGATCGACAAAGGCGCCGAACTGGGCCACGTTGCTCACTGTGCCTTCGAGCGTCATGCCCTCTTTCAAGTCTTTGATGTCTTCCACACCATCGGTCAGGCGCGCCACCTTGAAGTCTGGCCGAGGGTCACGCCCGGGTTTTTCCAGCTCACCCAAAATATCCCTGATGGTGATTGCACCGAACTTGTCGCTGACAAACAGCTCGGGCTTGAGCGTTTTCAGGACATCCGAGCGGCCCATGATCTCCTGGATGGGTTTGGCGGTCTGGACGATGATCTGCTCGACCAGCGGGTAAGTTTCCGGGTGAACACCCGTCATGTCGAGAGGGTTGTCGCCGCCTCGAATGCGCAAGAACCCGGCACTTTGCTCGAACGTTTTGGCACCCAGTCCGGTCACTTTGAGCAGATCCTGTCGGTTCTTGAACACGCCGTTGGCATCGCGCCAGCGCACGACCGATTTGGCCACGCTGCCTGACAAGCCGGACACGCGGGACAACAAAGGCACGCTGGCGGTGTTCAGGTCCACACCGACCGAGTTCACACAATCTTCGACCACCGCATCGAGTGTGCGTGCCAGCTCGCTCTGGTTCACATCGTGCTGGTATTGGCCCACGCCAATGGCCTTGGGGTCGATCTTGACGAGCTCGGACAAGGGGTCTTGCAGGCGCCGGGCAATGCTGGCCGCGCCGCGCAGGCTCACATCGACATCGGGCATTTCCTGGCTGGCGAATTCACTGGCCGAGTACACCGAAGCACCCGCCTCGCTGACCACGACTTTCTGGATCTCCACGCCTTCGCGCAATTTGGCCAATTGTTTGATCAGGTCTCCAGCCAATTTGTCGGTTTCTCGGCTGGCGGTGCCATTGCCAATCGCGATCAGGTTGACGTGGTGCTTTTCGCACAGCTTGGCGAGGGTAAAGAGAGAGCCTTCCCAGTCCTTGCGAGGTTCGTGCGGGTATACGGTGGCGGTGTCCACCAGCTTGCCGGTCGCATCGACTACGGCCACTTTTACACCCGTGCGGATACCTGGGTCCAACCCCATCACCACGCGAGGGCCAGCAGGTGCTGCCAGCAACAAGTCGCGCAGGTTGTCACTGAACACCTTGATGGCGACTTTTTCAGCGTCTTCGCGCAGGCGCGTGAACAGGTCGCGTTCGGTCGACAGGCTGAGCTTGACGCGCCAGGTCCAGGCCACGCATTTGCGGATCAAGTCGTCTGAGGGGCGCGCTGAGTGGCGCCAGCCTAGATGCAAGGCGATCTTGCCCTCTGCGATGCTGGGTTTGCCCAACTCGGGCTTGGCGCCGACGCTTGGCTCTGGTTCGGGAACCACCAGTTTGGCATCGAGCATTTCGAGTGCTCGGCCACGAAATACAGCCAAAGCACGGTGGCTGGGCACGCGGCCGATGGGTTCGTCATAGTCAAAGTAATCGCGGAACTTGGACACATCTACGTTGTTCTCGTCCTTGCCTTCGGCCAGCTTGCTTTTGAACAGGCCCTCTTGCCAAAGCCATTCGCGCAGGGCTTGCACCAGGCTGGCGTCTTCGGCCCAGCGTTCACTCAACAAATCGCGCACGCCATCGAGCACGGCGGCTGTGGTGCTGAAATCTGCGCCCTCAATGGCACCAGCAGCCAGCACAAAGGCTTGTGCTTCGGCATGCGGATCTAGCGAAGGGTCGGCAAACAGCTTGTCGGCCAGCGGTTCCAGCCCGGCTTCACGGGCAATCATGCCCTTGGTCCGGCGCTTGGGCTTGTAGGGAAGGTAAAGGTCTTCCAGCTCTTGTTTGGTGGGGGCCGCTTCGATGGCCGCTCGCAGTTCTGGCGTCAGTTTGCCCTGCTCTTCGATGCTTTTGATCACAGCAGCACGGCGCTCCTCCAATTCCCTCAAGTAGCCCAGACGCGATGCAAGTTCGCGCAACTGGATGTCGTCCAGGCCATCGGTCACCTCCTTGCGGTAGCGGGCAATGAAGGGAACGGTGGCGCCGCCATCGAGAAGTTCGACCGCAGTTATGACCTGCTCCGGGCGAATACGGATTTCTGCAGCCAGTTGGGCCAGTATTTTCAGCATGTGTCGATCAGATCTCTAGAGAGGAAGCGGGCGAGTTTGCCACAAGCCATCCCCCGGAAACCCAAGCCTCTAAACCACTGCTAATTCTCATTTGAAGGTTTCAAAAATCATATAAACAAAAAATAAAACAACAAATTAATAAATTTATTGACTCCAAACCATCAAAAATGTAAAGTTAAATTAAATCAATAAAATAATCAGCAAAAGGGGCGGATGATGAATTTGTCACTTCAAAGGCCAATGGGTCTCAGCAAACGATGGGCTTGCATGGCCTTGGCAGGCCTTGTCATGCTTTTTTTGACAGGCTGCCAAACCATGGGGGGAGGCACCATCCCTGCCGCTGAATATGAAACTTTCACGCCGAAGTCGCCAGAAAAGCGTGTCATCAAAGAGGTCACCCTTCGGTGGGAGATTCGCGACGATGTGGCGCAATATTGCGCAAAGTCCATCGGCATGGGGCGTGAACAGGCTTACATCACCCCACCCGTGGCCTGCGCTGTCTGGCATGTGGCGCGCAAAGAATGCGTCATCGTGACGGGCAGCCAAACATCGCATGTGGCTTTGGGTCACGAAGTCCGCCATTGCTTTGAGGGCCATTTCCACAAATAAGCCCTTCTTCACCAAGCGCAACTTGCGTGTGCGCTCAGGCAGGGCTTTCTATCAAGCCTCGCGCAAGGCTTTGCGCAGGCCCTCACCCACTTCAGGCTTGGCAGCAAACGGGTCGGGCGGGTTATGGCCTTGCACGATCGCCTCCATCCGGCTTTGCACATTGCCCAGCGCTTGCGGGTGGCTGTAGATGTAGAACTGTTCGCTGGACACGGCGTCAAACACTTTTTGCGCCACATCCGCCGCAGACACCTTGCCACTGCCAACGGCTTTGTCACTCTGTGCCTGACCAATCAGTTGGCTGGCTGTGGGCTTTTCTGCGGCAAGGCCTGCAGGCCGGTTGCGATGGCTTTGGCTGATGCCGGTGGGCACAAAGTAAGGGCACAGTACGCTGGCACTGACCTGGTCGCTGACCAATTGCAAGTCTTGGTATAGGGTCTCAGTCAGCGCCACCACAGCGTGTTTGCTGACGTTGTAGATGCCCATGTTGGGGGGTGTCAACAAACCCGCCATGCTGGCGGTGTTGACGATGTGACCTTGAAAAGACGGATCGGCTTTGGCGGCCTCCAGCATCATGGGCGTGAACAAGCGCACACCGTGCACGACACCCCACAGGTTGACGCCGAGCACCCACTCCCAATCGGCCACCGAGTTTTCCCAAACCAGTCCGCCTGCACCCACGCCAGCGTTGTTGAAGACAAGATGCGGCGCACCAAAACGGGCCTTCACATCGCCAGCCAGTTGTTCCATGGCCTGGGCATTGGCCACATCCAGCTGCCGTGCCAGCACCTGGACGCCTTGGGCCTTCATTTCAATTTCAGCTTTGTTCAGTGCGTCTTGCTGTACGTCGACCAGCACCAGATTCATGCCCAATTTGGCACCAATACGGGCGCATTCCAGGCCAAAGCCTGAACCCGCACCCGTCAGTACAGCGGTTTTACCTTTGAAGTTGTTGATCATGGCGCAGCCTTTTTCAGTGTGAATCCAACACGTGGGAAATGAACATGCACCGTGCCGGCCCGCTCGTCTGTGCGGCGCAAGGTGTAACGGGTGCGGGTGGCGGCCAGCAACTCGCCCTCGATCGGCTCTTGGCCAAAGTGGTCAGCAGCAATCACCACCCGCGTACCCAACGGTATGCCGTGCTCGTCTTGAAACACATCGGCTTGCAGGGGAGCTGGTGTCGAACGGCTGACCACGTGCAAGGCATCGGTGGCACTCAGTTTTCCGGACGTACCGTGCCCGAAGGCTTTCATGCGCGCCATCCAGCCCAACACTTCGGGGGTAGCGTCCAGAATGCCGGCCAAAGCCGGCGTGCGGTCCTGTGTGAACCACAGCGGGTGGTAAGCCGCAAAATCGGCCACGCATGGCTGAGCACCCAACAAAAAATCTTGCCCATGCAGCATGTTGGCCAGCCGGCGCAAATAACTTTTGTAGGTAGCAGCAGCATCAGCGGCGGCCATGCGAGGAGCGCCGCCACGCATGGCCCCCCGGTCAGCCACAAAGGCTTGCACCGCTTCGGCGGGTGCACCCGCAAACACTTGGGCCACCCCGGCCGGCTGAAAGTTGTAGGCCATGGCTGCCGTGAACAAGGCGCTGTCGGCCCATTGCGCCACGATGCGGGCCACGCCTTTGACAGCTTCCGGGTAAAGCGTTGTGTTTGGTTGGGGGGCGATGTGCTCCAGCACGTCACAAATCAGTGCCGTGTCGCAATATATGTCTGCGCCGATCTGCAACACCGGTGTTCGGCGGTAGCCACCCGTGAGCGCCGTCAAGTCGGGCTTTGGCATGATCATGGGAATGATCACGCTGTGCCAAGCCAGTTGCTTGAAGCCAAAAATCAGGCGAATCTTTTCGGCAAAAGGCGATGTCGGGTAATGGTGCAGGATCAGATCAGACATGCTGCGGCTCCTGCTCAGACCAGTTTGACCAGCTGCTTGCCAAAGTTCTTGCCTTTGAGCAGCCCCAAAAAGGCTTCAGGCGCAGCGGCCAAGCCTTGCGCGACCGATTCGCGGGGACGCAGTTTGCCTGTGCCGACTAAGGTGCCCAGTTCCTGCAGCGCTTCGGGCCAGACTTCCATGTGTTCGCTCACGATGAAGCCTTCGATCTTCATGCGGTTGACCAAAATCAGGTCCGGGTTGGCCATGGGCAGCGGCGCACCGTCGTAGCCGGCGATCATGCCGCACACTGCAATGCGTGCAAAGGCGTTGGTGCGCAGCATCACGGCGTCCAGCACCATGCCACCCACGTTTTCAAAGTGGCCATCGATGCCGTTCGGGCAGACTTCGCGCAGCGCTTTGGACAACGACAGGTAATCCTTGTGTTCCTTGTAGTCGATGCAGGCGTCAAAGCCCAGCTCTTTGACCACGTAATCGCACTTGTCCTTGCCGCCGGCAATGCCCACGACTCGGCAGCCACGGGCCTTGGCCAAAGCGCCATAAGCGCTGCCCACGGCGCCGCTGGCTGCGCTCACGGTCACGGTTTCGCCTGCTTTGGGGGCAATGATCTTGACCAGGCCATACCAGGCGGTCACGCCCGGCATGCCCACGGCACCCAGGTAGTGCGACAGCGGCACATGGGCGGTGTCCACCTTGCGCAAAGCCCCCAGCACATTGGCATCGACCACACTGTATTCTTGCCAGCCGCCCATGCCCACCACCTGGTCACCGACTTTGAACTTAGGGTGGCGGCTGTCCACCACCTCACCCACGGTGCCACCAATCATGACCTGGCCCAAGGGCTGGGGCACAGCGTAGCTTTTGCTCTCGTTCATGCGACCGCGCATGTAGGGGTCAAGGCTCATGAAATGGTGCTTGACCAGCACCTGGCCGTCTTGCAGGTCGGGGATGGTCGCTTCAACCATTTTGAAGTTGGCCACGGTGGCCTCGCCCTGAGGGCGGCTGTCCAGAACGATTTGGTGGTTGACGGTCATATTTGTCTCCAATACTCAGTTTGTAAAAAAATCAGTCGGTTGAGAGTGCTGCCGCAGGGCGACGGCTCACATATTTAAAAGTGCCGGTGGCATGCGCGCAGAGCTGGCCATCGGCATCGAACACATGGCCTTCGGTGAAGGCCATGCTGCGGGTGCGGTGCATCAGGTGGCCCTTGGCCACCAGTTTTTCAGCGCCCGTTGCCTTGGCTGGGCGCATGAAGGTGGTTTTCATCTCGATGGTGACAACGCCCATGTCGGGCTCGATGCTGCGGGCGGCTGTGGCCATGACAACATCCAGCAGCGTCATGACCGCGCCACCATGCGTCACGGCAAACGAATTGAGGTGTTCCGGGGCGGGCGCGTAATGCAATTCGGACTGACCGCCCTCGAACTTTTCAAGCGTGAAACCCAAGATGTCCACAAAGGGAATGACCGCGCCAAAGGGGATGCTCATGGGCCTGTCACCCCCCAATGATGGCGCTGACGCCGCCGTCTACCGCCAGCCACTGACCGGTGATGTGCTTGCCCGCATCGGAGGCCAACAACACGGCCAGCCCCTTGAGGTCTTCATCATCGCCCAAGCGGCGAAGAGGAACGCCCTGAATCATCTTTTCAACCCCTATTTTTTCAAGCAGTCCGTAGGTCATTTTGCTGGGAAAAAACCCCGGACAAATGGCATTGACGGTGATCCCATGCTCACCCCACTCCCCGGCCAACGCTCGGGTGAAGTTGATGACAGCACCCTTGGAGGTGTTGTAGGCGATGGTTTTCATCTCGGAAGGGTTGCCAGCAAGGCCTGCGATCGAGGCCACATTCAAGATGCGCCCCTTGCCACGCGGAATGAAGCAGCGCTTGGCCACTTCTTGCGACAAGATGAAATAACCTCGCACGTTCAGGTTCATCACCTTGTCCCAGGCTTCCACAGGGTGGTCCTCGGCAGGAGCGCCCCAAGTGGCACCAGCGTTGTTGACCAGAATGTCGATCGGGCCCATGCGCTCGGCGGTTTCAATGGCCAGGCGACGGATGTCTTCTTCCTTGCCGCAGTCGGCAGCGATCCAGCGTGCATCGATGCCCGCGGCCTGCAACTCGGCCGCAGCGACTTCCAGGTCGGCAGCCTTGCGCGAACTGAGCATGATCTTGGCCCCGGCTTCTCCCAGCGCATGGGCCATTTGCAGACCCAATCCGCGCGAACCGCCCGTGACCAAGGCGACTTGCCCAGTCAAGTCAAACAGTTGTTGAACAGTGCGTGCCATGGGGGTGCTCCTTTATTAGACAGTGAAATCCATGCAGTGGCGTTCGTTGACAACCGCTTTCATGAAAGGCTTGATGGCCAGATGTTGAGGGTGATTCTGGTAGGCCGCTAGCACCTGTGCGTCATCAAGCAGCATGTGCAGCACCAGATCGTTGGTGCAGTCCATGCCAGGCGTCGCGGTGGCCACTTCAAACGCACGAATACCCGGCACCACCTGGGCACATGACAGCAACAGGGTTTGGGCTTTTTGCAGATTGGCGGCCTTGTCGGCCCCTTCGGCATGGTCCTTCAAATTCCAGATGACGATGTGACGGATCATCAGAAGGCCTCCTCAGGCAAGTCAGCGCACGTCAAATCGCGGCTGCTGACCACGTTGAGCCAAGCGCCGATTTTGGGCAATTCGTATCGGAAGAAATAGCGGCAAGCCGCTCGGCGCCCCTGGGCGGCCGGGCTGTTGTCATCGCCCAGGCTGACGGCCACATCCAGCCAGATCCAGGCAATCACCGTGTGCCCAAAGGCCTGCAAATACGGCACAGCGTTGGCCAGGGCCTGTGCGGGTTCTGCACCGTCCCAGGCTTGTTGGGTGGCTTGTCCGATTTGTTTCAGCGCATCGCGCAAGCTTGCAGCCTCAGGCGCCCAAACAGTGGGTGACTTGGCCGCCGTGGCCAGCACGCGCTCGCCCAGCAGTTTCAGGCCACGGCCGTTTTCCATCAGGACCTTGCGGCCCAGCAGGTCCATGGCCTGGATGCCGTGTGTGCCCTCGTGAATCATGTTCAGGCGGTTATCGCGCCAATATTGCTCGACCGGAAAATCGCGGGTGTAGCCGTAGCCACCATGGATCTGAATGGCCAGGCTGTTGGCCTCCAAGCACCATTCGCTGGGGAAACTTTTGGCGATCGGCGTCAGCACTTCGAGCAGCAAGCGCGCCACATCGGCGTCTTCCGCACTGCCGGTGTGTTGTTCGTCCACCAGACGGGCGCTGTACAAGGCCAAGGCCAAAGCACCTTCGCTGTAAGCTTTTTGCGCCAACAGCATGCGCTTGATGTCGGCGTGTTCAATGATGCGAACCTGGGGCTGGCTGGCATTTTTGCCCCCGGCACCTGTCGGTCGGCCCTGCGGACGGTTTTTGGCGTAGTCGAGGCTGGCGTGGTAACCCGCCATGCCGAGCATGGTGGCGGCCATGCCCACACCGATGCGGGCCTCATTCATCATGTGGAACATGCATTTGAGGCCTTCGCCGGGCTTTCCGACCAAATACCCCACTGCGCCACTTCCGGCGCCGTCCAAGCCTGCGCCGGCTTCGCCGCGCACCGGGTATTTGCCCTCGCCAAAGTTGAGCAAGGTGTTGGTTGTGCCGCGCCAGCCGCATTTGTGGTTGAGACCTGCCAGCGCCACATCGTTGCGTTCACCGGTCAGCTGACCGTCGATGCCCACCATTTTCTTGGGCACGATGAACAGCGAAATTCCCCGCACGCCCGGCACCAGTTGGCCATTCGCATCCGGAATCTTGGCCAACACCAGATGGATGATGTTTTCGGAAAGCTCGTGCTCACCCGAAGAGATCCACATCTTGTTGCCGCGCAGCCGGTAACGGGCGCCCAGAGGTTCGGCTTCAAAGTCTGTGCCATCCGGCATGGCACGTGTCGTCACATCGCTGAGCGACGAACCCGCCTGAGGTTCGCTCAGGCACATGGTGCCCGAGAAACGCCCCGAAAATTCGTGGGCAGCAAACACCTGCTTTTGCATGTCGGTGCCATGCACCATCAACAAATTGGCATTGCCGCTGGTGAGCATGCCCGAGCCAATGCTGACCGATGCCATGGCAAAAAAGGCGTTGGCCGCCGCTTCAACCGTGTAGGGCAATTGCATACCGCCCATTTCATAGTCTTGCGCTGCACTCAACATCCCCGATTCGACATAGGCCTTGTAAGCGTCATGCGTGGCCTGCGGCAAGATGACTTTTTCGCCATCAAAATGCGGTTCTTGTGTGTCCACCAAACGGTTGAACGGCGCATATTTTTCACGCGCAATCCGTTCGCAGGTATCGAGCACTGCATCAAAGGTTTCACGGCTGTGGTCGGCAAAACGTTCTCGGGACTGCAGGCTTTCAACCTTCAGCCAGTCGTGCAGCAAAAAATCAACGGTTGGGCGCAAGCTCATGTCGCATCATCCCGATTCGGCAAATTCAGACAAAGAAAAAGGCGGTCAGCTTGGAGCAGACCGCCTTGGTGTTGCTTAAGCATCAACACACACAGGCATCACAGCACTTCAAAAATGCCACAAGCACCCATGCCACCACCAATGCACATGGTCACCGCCACGCGCTTGGCGCCTCGGCGCTTGCCTTCGATCAGGGCATGGCCCGTCAGGCGCTGGCCGCTCACGCCGTAGGGATGCCCCACCGCAATCGCGCCCCCGTTGACGTTCAAACGGTCAGCCGGGATGCCCAGCTTGTCACGGCAATAAAGCACCTGCACCGCAAACGCCTCGTTCAGCTCCCACAGGTCAATGTCATTGACGGTCAAGCCCAAACGCGCCAGCGCTTTGGGCACAGCGTAGACGGGGCCAATGCCCATTTCATCGGGTTCGCAGCCGGCCACTGCAAAGCCCAGGAAACGGCCCAGGGGCTTCAGACCCTTTTGTTCAGCGAGTTTTTCGTCCATCAGCACACAGGCACCGGCACCGTCCGAGAACTGGCTGGCGTTGCCTGCCGTGACCAGACCGCCTGGCAGCGCAGAGCGCAGGCCCTGGATAGCTTCCAGTGTGGTGCCTTCACGAAGACCTTCGTCCTTGCTCACAGTCACTTGCTTGGTGGTCAGGCCCATGACTTTGTCGACCACGCCGGCGGTCACGGTGATGGCTGCCATTTCGGCGTCAAACAAACCGGCTGCTTGCGCGGCGCAGGCTTTTTGCTGACTGGCAGCGCCATACTCGTCCATGCGGTCACGGTCGATCTTGTAACGCTTGGCCACTTGTTCGGCGGTTTGCAGCATGTTCCAGTAAATCTCTGGTTTCATTTTGGCCAGAGACAAGTCTTGCAACATGTGGGTGTTCATTTCCTGCTGAACGCAAGAGATGCTTTCGACGCCACCAGCCACAAACACTCGGCCTTCGCCGGCAATGATGCGTTGCGCGGCCATCGCAATGGTCTGAAGGCCGGATGAACAAAACCGGTTGACGGTCATGCCCGACACCGAGATCGGCAGACCCGCCTTGAGAGCGATTTGCCGGGCGATGTTGGCGCCGGTGGCGCCCTCGGGTGTGGCGCAACCCATGATCACGTCTTCGACTTCAGCGCCGTCGATGCCCGCACGGGCCACAGCGTGTTGCACGGCATGGCCACCCAGCGTGGCACCGTGGGTCATGTTGAAGGCACCCTTCCAGCTCTTGGCCAAAGGGGTGCGAGCGGTAGATACGATGACAGCATTCGTCATGATGGAAACCTTTCATGTTGGAGATGGCAACAGAGCCTGTCTCCGAAAAAATAAATCAGTTAAACGTCTTGCCTTCGGCCACCAAGCGCGCCAACAAAGGCGCGGGTTGCCAGAACTGGGCGTCGTCATGCGGATTCTTGGCAAAACGCTTCATGGCTTCAGCCACGTTGAACAGACCCATGGTGTCGGCATAAATCATGGGGCCACCGCGCCACAGCGGGAAGCCATAACCCGTCAGGTAGACCATGTCGATGTCGCTGGCTTTGCTGGCAATGCCTTCTTCCAAAATGTGCGCGGCTTCATTGACCAAGGAGAACACTAGGCGCTGCACAATTTCTTCATCGGAAATTTTGCGCGGCGTGATGCCCAGAGCGGCACGGTGCTTCTCGATCATCTCGACCACCACAGGGCTCGGGATCGCGTCGCGCTTACCCGCTTGGTAGTCGTACCAGCCAGCACCGGTTTTCTGACCATAACGGCCCATCTCACAAAGCAAATCAGCGGTTTTGCTGTACTTGAGTCCCGGCTTTTCCTGGTAGCGGCGCTTGCGAATCGCCCAGCCAATGTCGTTGCCCGCCAGATCACCCATGCGGAACGGGCCCATGGCAAAGCCGAATTTCTCAACGGCTTTATCCACCTGTGCGGGGGTGCAACCCTCTTCGATCAGAAAGCCCGCCTGGCGGCTGTACTGCTCGATCATGCGGTTGCCAATAAAACCATCGCAAACGCCGGACACCACCGAGGTCTTCTTGATTTTTTTGCCCAGAGCCATCACGGTGGCCAACACGTCTTTCCCGGTCTGGGCGCCACGCACCACTTCGAGCAGTTTCATCACGTTGGCCGGACTGAAGAAGTGCATGCCGATCACATCTTGTGGGCGCTTGGTGAACGACGCGATTTTGTTCACGTCCAAGGTTGAAGTGTTGGATGCCAATATGGCGCCGGGTTTCATGACTTCATCGAGTTTCTTGAAGACGGCTTCTTTCACACCCATTTCTTCAAAAACCGCCTCGATCACCAGATCGGCCTGACCAATGTCGTCGTAGCTGAGCGTGGTGCTCAACAGCGCCATGCGCTCTTCGTATTTTTCTGGTTTGAGCTTGCCTTTTTTAACCTGCGATTCGTAATTTTTACGAATGATGGCCACACCACGGTCCAGGGCATCCTGCTTCATTTCCAGGATCTTGACTGGCAGGCCCGCGTTCAGGAAGTTCATCGAAATGCCGCCACCCATGGTGCCTGCACCAATCACGGCCACTGACTTGATCTCACGTTTGGGGGTGTCTTCAGGCACATCAGGGATCTTGGACGCAGCACGATCAGCCATGAAGATGTGGCGCAGCGCACGCGACTCGGGCGTGAGCATGAGGTTCATGAAGACCTCGCGCTCAAGGACCATGCCGTCTTCAAATTTCTTCTTGGTGGCTGCTTCTACCGCGTCCACACACTTGGCAGGCGCAGGCATGTTTTTGGCCATGCCCTTGACCATGTTGCGCGCGAATTGAAAGTACGCGTCGCCTTGTGGGTGCTTGCAAGGCAGCTTGCGCACCATGGGCAATGACGAACCATCGGCGTGGGCTGCAGCCACTTTGCGGGCCAGAGCCAGCGCTTCTTCAGGCAGGCTTTCGGCCGATTTCGCCATGGCGTCAAACAGCTTTTGGCCGGGCAGCATGGCAAGCATTTCACTTTTGATGGCCTCGCCGCTGACGATCATGTTCAAGGCGGGCTCGACACCGATCACGCGTGGGAGCCGCTGGGTGCCACCTGCGCCGGGGATCAAGCCCAGCTTGACTTCGGGCAATGCCACGCTGGTGCCAGGTGCGGCAATGCGGTAGTGGCAGCCCAGTGCGAGTTCCAGACCACCGCCCATGACCACAGAGTGGATGGCCGCCACAACAGGCTTGGCTGAATTTTCGCAAGCGCTGATCACGCTGAGCAAATTGGGTTCCTGAATCGCCTTGGGCGAGCCGAACTCACGGATGTCTGCACCGCCCGAAAAGGCCTTGCCAGCGCCAGTGATGACGATGGCGTTGACGCTGGCGTCGTTGTTGGCTTTTTCCAGACCATCGGTGATGCCGATGCGGGTGGACAGGCCCAAGCCGTTGACCGGCGGGTTCATCAATGTGATGACCGCGACATCACCGTGGACTTTGTATTCAGCTGTCATGCTGGACTTCCTTTGCGTGAAAAATTAAAAAAGAACGACCGTTCGTTTTTTGCATTGTAGTCATAAAAAACGAACTCAACCCAACCCCGGTTGTCGCAACAGAGACGGCCATCAGACCTCCAGCCACTCCTTGCGGATGTAGGTGTTGTCGCGTAACTCATCGGGGGTGCCCTGAAAGACGATGCTGCCGTGGCCCATGACGAGGGCACGGTCCGAAATGCGCATGGCAATGGTCAATTTTTGCTCGATCAACAAGACAGAAATCCCACGCGACTTGAGGTTTTGCAGGTACTGCCCCACTAATTCAACAATTTTGGGCGCCAGACCTTCTGTCGGCTCATCAATGATGATCAGGTCAGGGTCACCCATCAGGGTGCGGCACAGTGTGAGCATTTGCTGCTCACCGCCGGACAAAACCCCGGCTTCGGTGTGTTCGCGCTCCTTGAGGCGCGGAAACATGGCGTACATGTCATCAAAAGACCAACGGCCATTTTGGCCCTTTTGCTTTTGCCCCAGTTGCAGGTTTTGGTGGACCGTGAGCTTGGGAAAAATGTCGCGATTTTCCGGCACATAGCCGATGCCCAAGTGCGCGATCTCGTACGCTTTTTTACCTTGAATCGGTTGGCCTTTCCAGTCGATTCGACCTTGGCATTCCACCAGGCCCATGATGGCTTTGGCCGTGGTGGATCGGCCCGAGCCGTTGCGCCCCAGCAGGGCCACAATCTGGCCTTGACCCACTTCAAAATTCACACCATGCAGCACATGGCTTTTGCCGTAATAGGCGTGCAGATTTTCGACTCGCAACATCAGTGGCCTCCTGCTTGGCTGTCTGCAACGGATGAGCCCAGGTAGGCTTCTTGCACCTGGGCATTGGCGCGCACAGCCTCTGGCGTGTCGAAGGCAATCACTTCGCCGTAAACCACCACTGCGATTTTGTCCGCCAGACCGAACACCACGCCCATGTCGTGCTCGACCGTGAGCAGGGTTTTGCCCACAGTGACCTCCTTGATGAGCTGAATGAAACGCGAAGTCTCGCTTTTGCTCATGCCCGCCGTGGGTTCATCAAGCAAAATCACATCGGCCCCGCCCGCAATCGTGACCCCAATCTCGAGTGCGCGCTGCTCGGCGTAGGTCAGGTTCACTGCAAGCACATCGCGTTTTTTGTCCAGTCGAATCATCTGAAGCAACTGGTCGGTGCGCTCGTTGGCGTCTTTCAAACCCGAGAGAAACTTGAAAAAAGTGTATTTGTAGCCAAGGCTCCAAAGCACTGCACAGCGCAGATTTTCAAACACGCTGAGCTTGGGAAAGATGTTGGTGATCTGGAAGCTGCGCGACAAACCCATGCGGTTGATTTCATAGGGCGTCTTGTTCTGGATGCGTTGCCCATTGAGCAAAATATCGCCACTGGTCGGACCAAAACGGCCGCTGATCAGATTGAACAAGGTGGACTTGCCCGCCCCGTTGGGGCCAATCACGGCCACGCGCTCTCCGGACTGCACCGAAAGACTCACACCCCGGATGATTTCGGTCTTGCCGAAATTCTTGCGCACATCTTTGAGTTCAAGGGCGTAACTCATAAAGCAGTCTCCCTTCGCTTGATTTCTTTTTCGATCTCGGTCTGGATGTCACCCCAGTCGTGCACAAATTGGCGCCTGGCCAGCTCAAACAAGCCCAGGCCGGTGAGCATCACAAAGGCCGATCCAAACCAGCTGTCAATGCCTTTGGCGTTGAGTGTGGCACCCATGAATTGAACACTGTCACCCAGGGCCGAGTTAAGTTGCAGGTGATACACCATCTCGATCATGGCCCCCGCGCCGGCCAGCATCACGATGGCTGTCAGGCCCAAGCCCAGGTAGCTGGTCCAGATTTGGCGCAGTTTGCCGAACTTGGCCACCCGCAGGTTCATCATGATCAAGCTGGCAATGCCGCCCGGTGCATACATGACCATGAACAAGAAAACCAGTCCCATGTACAAAAGCCAGGCCTTGGTCAGCTCAGACAACAGCACAAAGGCAATGATCATCAAGATCGCGCCAATGATGGGACCAAAGAAGAAAGTGGCCCCCCCCAAAAAGGTGAACAACAAGTAAGCACCCGAGCGCCCTGCACCCACCACTTCAGCGGTCACGATTTCAAAGTTCAGCGCGCCCAAGCCGCCAGCGATGCCTGCAAAAAAGCCTGCAATCACAAAGGCAAAGTAGCGCACGCGCTGGGTGTTGTAGCCAATGAACTCGACGCGCTCCGGGTTGTCGCGCACCGCATTCAGAATACGCCCCAGCGGCGTTTGGGTGAAGGCATACATCAGGGCCACACACACAAAGGTGTAGGCGGCAATCAGGTAATAAACCTCAATTTGAGGCCCGTAGCTGATGCCAAAGAATGGCTGGCCAGCAACCCGGTTGCCCGACACACCTGCCTCACCCCCGAAAAACTCAGAAAACATGAGCGACATGGCGAACACCAACTCGGCCACACCCAGCGTGATCATGGCAAAGGGTGTGCCCGACTTGCGGGTCGTGACCCAGCCCAGCAGGATGGCAAAGCCCATGCCCGCCACGCCGCCCACGATGGGCAGCAGGCTGACCGGAATGTTCAGCGTACCGCCACTGACGGCATTGAGCGCATGGATGGCCATGTAAGAGCCCAGACCCGTGTAGACCGCATGGCCAAAGCTGAGCATGCCGCCCTGCCCCAGCAAGATGTTGTAGGACAGGCAGGCGATGATGGCAATGCCCATTTGGGCCAGCATGGTGGTCGACAGGTTGCTGGTGAAAACCAGCGGTGCCAGCAACAGCAACAGCCCGAACAGGCTCCATATGACCCAGCGGCCCACGTTGTAAGGTTTGAATTTGTAAACAGCAGCCATGTCTTAACCCTCGCGTGTGCCCAAAAGACCCTTGGGCCGGAAGATCAGGATCAGCACCAGAAACAGGTAAGGCAAGATGGGTGCCACTTGAGACAGCGTGAGTTTGGCAAACGAGTTCTCTTGCGTTGCAGCCGACAAGGCCCAACCCATGTCCTTGGCCAAAGTGAGAAACGAATAGTCGACGGCCACGGCAAAGGTCTGGATCACGCCGATCAGCACCGAGGCCAAAAAAGCCCCCGACAACGAGCCCATGCCGCCCACCACCACCACCACAAAAATGACCGATCCAACGGTGGCGGCCATGGCGGGTTCAGTCACAAAGGTGCTGCCCCCGATCACGCCGGCCAAACCAGCCAGGCCCGTGCCCGCACCAAACACCAGCATGAAGACACGCGGCACGTTGTGGCCCAGTGATTCCACCATTTCGGGGTGGGTCAAGGCGGCCTGAATGACCAAGCCAATACGTGTGCGCGTCAGCAGCAACCACAAAGACAACAGCATCAACAAGGCCACCAGCATCATGAAGCCTCGTGTCGCAGGAAAGGGCGAACACACCAAACGAATGGCGGCGTCTGCCGCCGTGCAAGCCTCTGCAGGTGCCGAACCCCAAACAAAACTCAGACCGTTGACCGAATGGTTGATCAGGGTAAAGGCTGAGCTGCGCAAAATTTCAGGCGGCGCAAATTCCACCGCCGTGCGGCCCCAGACCAGTTGCACCAGTTCCAGCGCCACATAAGACAGGCCAAAAGTCACTAGCAATTCAGGGACGTGCCCAAATGGGTGAACCTTGCGCAACGTAACGCGCTCGAACAAAGCACCACAGGCCCCTACCAAGAGCGGCGCCATCACCAGTGCAGGCCAAAATCCGATCCAGCCTGTCAGGGTGTAGCCGAAATAGGCGCCGATCATGTAAAAACTGGCATGCGCGAAGTTGAGCACACCCATCATGCTGAAAATCAAGGTCAGCCCGGAGCTGAGCATGAAGAGCAACAGTCCATAACTCAAACCGTTGAGCATGGAGATGATGAAAAACTCCATAAATACTTTCCAGACCCTTCAGGGTCTAACGGCGATATTGAAAGCAGGCCTTAAGCCGCATACCCACAACAAGTTGGAATCGAAGCCCAAAAAAAAGCCCGATGAACGAACAGTTGATCGGGCCTTGACCCCACCGGCTTCACGGCAACAGGCCCAGGGCCTGTGCGGTGCAAGACGGGATGTGCGACAAACGTACCGGAATTAACCAGGACGCTTCATCTGGCAGCTGGTGGGCGTGCTGGACACATAAGAAGGAAATTCCTTGACTGGCGCCAATGTCATGCCCGTGTTTTCGGGGCTGTAAGGGTACTTCTTGTCGGCTTTTTGCCAAACGGTCATGTACAGCGGTTGCTGCAACTGATGGTCTGTTTTACGCATCTCGACTTCGCCGTTGTAGTTTTGGTACTTGATACCTTCCAGAGCCGCCGCCACTTTCACAGGGTCGGTGGACTTGGCTTTGGCCATGGCTGCACCCAGGGCGTTGAAGATGGTGACGACAGAGCCGGTGTAGAAGTCGTCATTGAACTTCTGCTTGAACTCGCCCATCCACTTGCCCATGTCGCCTCCCATGTTGTAGTGGTTGTATGCAATCTGGTAAACCCGGCCTGCGCCGCTTTGACCCAGTGCTGTGGGCGTGCCCGTCACACCGGTGTAATAGGTGTAGAACTTGCCGGTGTAACCGCCTTCGTTGGCCGCCTTGACCAACAAGGCCAGGTCAGAACCCCAGTTACCGGTGATCACGGTGTCGGCACCTGAGGCCTTGATCTTGGCGATGTAGGGTGAGAAATCACGCACCTGAGCCAGTGGGTGAAGGTCTTCGCCCACAATTTGTACATCAGCACGCTTACGGGCCAGGTTTTCTTTGGCGAACTTGGCGACCTGTTGACCGTGCGAATAGTTCTGATTGAACAAATAGACCTTCTTGACGTCCTTGTCGTCTTTCATGAAGGTGGTCATCGCCTCGATCTTCATCGATGTATCTGCATCAAAACGGAAGTGCCAATAGCTGCATTTGCTGTTGGTGAAGTCAGGATCAACCGCTGCGTAATTGAGGAAAATGATTTCTTTGCCGGGGTTGCGTTCGTTGTGTTTGTTAACCGCTTCGATCAGGGCGCCAGCAACAGACGAGCCGTTGCCTTGTGCGATGTAGCGCACGCCTTGGTCCATCGCCGCCTTCAAGGCATTCAGACTTTCAGCAGGGCTGAGCTTGTTGTCAAAGGAGACCATCTCGAACTTGACGCCAGCCGGGTTGGTCTTGCTGAATTTCTCTGCGAAAAACTGAAAGCTCTTGAGCTGGTTGGTGCCCACGGGGCCCATGAGGCCGGAAAGAGGATCAATGTGCGCGATTTTGACAGTTTCGCCTTTTTGCGCATGCGCGGTCATGGCACATGCTGCCAAAGCGGCAGCGGCGATCAAATGGGTGGTGGTTTTCATTCAAAGTCTCCAGTGTTGAAGTTATGCGATTCAGAATGATCTCAGCGTAACCGCTGAACGCAGGAAAGGGCTTGGGGTTTGCCCCTAAGCCATATCACCCGCGCGACTTGAAATCGTGCGGCTTTGAGAAAGGTCAAAGACCTGGCAACACGTAGTCTGCCAACTGCTCCCGCAAACGCGTTTTGAGCATCTTGCCGGTGCCCCCCAAAGGGATGGCTTCGACAAAGACCACGTCGTCCGGAATTTGCCATTTGGCAGTCTTGCCTTCGTAAAAAGCGATCAACTCATCTCGGCTGACCTCTGCCCCGGGCTTTTTGACCACACAGACGATCGGCCGCTCATCCCACTTGGGGTGACGCATGCCAATGCAGGCGGCCATGGCCACTGCCGGGTGTGCCATGGCGATGTTTTCGACATCGATGGAGCTGATCCATTCGCCACCAGACTTGATCACATCCTTGCTGCGGTCGGTGATCTGCATGAACCCATCGGCATCGATAGAGGCCACATCACCCGTGGGGAACCAACCGTCGACCAGCGGGTTGCCGCCTTCCTGCTTGAAATAAGCGGCAATCACCCAAGGGCCCTTGACCAGCAGATCGCCAGCGGACTTGCCATCGTGGGGCAAGGACTTGCCGTTTTCATCGACGATTTTCATGTCAATGCCAAAAATACAGCGGCCTTGCTTCATGCGCAGTTTCATCTGCGCCTCGGCAGGCAGGCTCAGGTGTTTGTTTTTCAGGGTGCAAACCGTGCCCAACGGGCTCAACTCGGTCATGCCCCAGGCATGCAGCACATCGACGCTGTAGTCCTGCCGGAAGGCGTCGATCATGGCCGGTGGGCAAGCCGAGCCGCCGATCACGGTGCGGTTGAGTCGGCTGAACTTCAGGCCTGCGGGCTTCATGTGGCCCAGCAGCATTTGCCAGACGGTGGGCACGCCTGCAGCAAAGGTCACGCCTTCGGACTCAATCAGTTCATAAACCGATTTGCCATCGAGGGCCGGACCGGGAAACACCAGTTTGGCCCCAGCCATGGCTGCGCTGTAGGGAATGCCCCAGGCGTTGACGTGGAACATGGGCACCACCGGCAAGATCGCATCGCGCGCTGAAATGCACATCGAGTCGGGCAAAGCCGCTGCATAGGCATGCAACACCGTCGAGCGGTGGCTGTACAAAGCGCCCTTGGGGTTGCCTGTGGTGCCGCTGGTGTAGCAGAGGCTACAGGCCGTGTTTTCGTCCAGTTCGGGCCAGTTGTATGCCTCTGGCTGCTGGCCCATCCAAGCCTCGTAGCTGACCAGGTTCGGGATGCCGGTGTCGGCCGGCAATTTGTCGGCATCGCACAAAGCCACATAGTGGGTGATGGTGGTGCACTTGGCATGAACCGCTTGCACCAAGGGCAGAAAGGTCATGTCGAAACACAGCACTTGGTCTTCGGCATGGTTGGCGATCCAGGCCAGTTGGTCGGGGTGCAGACGCGGGTTCATGGTGTGCAGCACCCGACCCGAACCACTCACGCCAAAGTAGAGCTCCAAGTGTCGGTAGCCGTTCCAGGCCAGGGTGGCGATGCGGGCACCCCGGGGCAGGTTTTGCGCATCCAGCGCGTTGGCCACTTGCCGCGCCCGACGCGCCACATCGGCCCAGGCGTAGCGGTGGATGTCCCCCTCCACCCTGCGCGAAACAACTTCACCGTCACCGTGGTGCTTTTCGGCAAATTCGATCAAGGAAGAAATCAGCAGTGATTGCTGTTGCATCAGTCCCAGCATGGGGGGTCTCCTGTCAGGTGGGTGAAATTCAAGCATTTCATTGTGCACTGGAGTCTTACTGCTCATGGCCTTAAAACCCGCCAAACCCCGGGTACTTGTCAAGGGCGTGACAATCGGCGCATGGATTTTTCACCCTTGAACACTTCTGGACCCGAAGTCGATGTGCCGCCAGCGCTGGTCTGGACACACCGTCTGAAGCAACTGGGCCCCCAGTTTTTCACGCCCCTGAAACCCACACCCCTGGCGGCACCCCGATGGGCAGCCTGCAACGAGGGCTTGCGAACCGAACTGGGCTGGCCTTCAGACATCTTTGACAGCGACCACCTGCAAGCCCTTGCGGGCAACGCCACCCTGGTCGGGTCCGAGCCCTTGGCAACGGTCTACAGCGGCCACCAGTTTGGGCAATGGGCTGGGCAATTGGGCGATGGCCGCGCCATTTGGCTGGGCGAGGCGGCTTCCAGACAAGGCCCGCAGGAAATCCAGCTCAAAGGCGCTGGCCGCACCCCTTATTCAAGGGGTGGCGATGGCCGTGCGGTGCTGCGCTCCAGCATTCGCGAGTATTTGTGCAGCGAAGCCATGCACGGCCTGGGCATTGCGACCACCCGGGCCTTGAGCCTGGTGGCTTCCACTGAACGGGTGCTTCGTGAAGAGTTGGAAACGGCCGCCGTGGTAGCGCGTGTGGCCCCAAGCTTTTTGCGTTTTGGTCACTTCGAGCATTTTTCGGCACAAGGCGACACCGACAGCCTGCGGGCGCTGGCCGACCACGCCATCGCCCACCACCTGCCCGAATGCCAAGCGCGTGCAGCGGTTTGGCAAGGCAATGTGTACGCAGCCTTGCTGGACGAGGTTCAGGAGCGCACGGCCAGCTTGCTGGCCCAGTGGCAGGCGGTGGGTTTTTGCCACGGCGTGATGAACACCGACAACATGAGCCTGCTCGGCCTGACGATCGACTACGGCCCGTTCCAGTTCATGGACGGGTTTGACCCGGGCCACATCTGCAACCACTCGGACCACCAGGGCCGCTACGCCTATGGCAAGCAGCCCAACGTGGCCTACTGGAACCTGTTTTGTCTGGCCCAGGCCATCGCGCCCCTGATCGACGACCAGGACATGACGCTGCAAGTCCTGGAGGGCTACAAGTCCTTGTTTCCCGTCTTTCTGGGCGACGCCATGCGCGCCAAGCTCGGCCTGGTGGGTGCACTGGCGCCCGAGTCCGAGCGCGAAGCGGACTGGACATTGGTGGAAGACCTGATGCAATTCATGGCCTCGGAAAAAGTGGATTTCACCCGGTTTTGGCGCCAACTGAGCCTGGCCGTAGTGCAGCAATCGCAAACCTTGACTTCGGAGTCACCTGCAGGCTTGGCTTTGCAGCCGGACGGCTGGAGCCCCGTGACCGACCTGGTGCTTGACCGCCCTCGCCTGCTGGCTTGGCTGGCGCGGTACACCGCCCGCGCGGGCAAGCAAAACCTGGCGGCCATGGGCCAACAAATGATGCGCAGCAACCCCAAATTTGTGCTGCGCAACCACTTGGCCGAAACCGCCATTCGCCAGGCCAAGGCGGGCGACTTCACAGAAATCGAGACCCTGCACAACTTGTTAAAGTCACCCTTCGACGAGCATCCAGGCTTTGAAACCTATGCCGACTTGCCGCCCGATTGGGCGGGCCAACTGGAAATCAGCTGTTCATCATGACCTCCATCCAAAAAACCGAAAAAGAGTGGCGCGAGCTGCTGGCCAGCAAAGGCGCTGAGCCTGTGGCCTATGCAGTCACCCGGCAAGCGGCCACAGAGCGCCCGTTCACCGGCAAATACGAAGGCCATTGGGCCAGCGGTACTTACCGGTGCATCTGCTGCAGCGCCGAACTTTTCAAGTCGGACACCAAATTTGACGCAGGCTGTGGCTGGCCCAGCTTTTACCAGGCATCAACCGACGGTGCCATCAAAGAGCACGTAGACGTGAGTCTCGGCATGCGGCGCGTTGAAACCGTGTGTGCACAATGCGGCGCCCATCTGGGCCACGTGTTCGAAGACGGACCCGCCCCCACAGGCTTGCGCTACTGCATGAACTCGGCTTCGTTAGACTTCGAGGCTTCCTGACCGACAACGGCTGCGCCTCAGGGGGTTCAGCCTTTCAACACACTTCATGAAATTCATCCTCGACTTTTTCCCCATCCTGCTGTTTTTTGGCGCTTACAAAATGGCCGACATCTACACCGCCACCGCGGTGCTGATGGGCGCAACCGTGCTGCAGACCGCGATCATTTACAAAATGGACGGCAAGTTGCAAACCATGCACAAGATCACCCTGGTGCTGGTGCTGGGCTTTGGCGCACTCACGCTGGGCCTGCACGATGAGCGCTTCATCAAGTGGAAACCCACCTTGCTGTATTCGGGGCTGGCCATTGCACTGGCCGTGTCACTTGGGTTCTTGAAAAAGAACTTTTTGCACATGCTGCTGGGCCAGCAGTTGCAACTGCCGCATGCCGTATGGCACCGCCTGAACCTGTCCTGGATGCTGTACTGCGTCTTCATGGCGGCCATCAACGCCTATGTGGCCACCTATTTCAGCACCGAGGACTGGGTCAATTTCAAGCTGTGGGGCTATGTCTTCCCGGTGGTGTTCATCCTTGCCCAAGGCTTGTACGTTTCGCGCTATTTGCCTAAAGAAGGCCCGGATAAAGAATGAACACCGCAACCCAGCCCGTGACAAGCCCACTGAGTGCCCGAATCCACGCCCGCTTGACGGAGCGCCTGCAGCCGACCGAGTTGCGGGTGACCGATGAAAGCGCGGCCCATGCCGGCCACGTTGGGGCCGACGACACAGGCCAAGGCACGCACATGCGTGTGTGCATTGCCTCACCTTTGTTTGCACAACTGAGCCGCGTTCAGCGCCATCGCCTTGTGTATGATGCATTGCAAGATTTCATTGACCAAGGCCTGCACGCTTTGGCCATCGAGCTGATCTGAACCCGGGCCGTCACCCATTGGTGGCAGCCCCATTTTTTTGAACCCTTGATTCACACCTGACTGAACGTCATGGAGAAAAACACAATGAAAAAGCAAATGCTCAGCGCCGCCCTGGTGGCCTTGTTCGCCATGCCCGCCTTGGCGCAAAACCTGGCCGTGGTCAATGGCAAGCCGGTCCCCTCATCGCGCGTGAAAGCGCTGCAGCAGCAAATCGAAGCCTCTGGCCGCCCCGTGACACCTGAAGTGTTGGCCCAGATCAAAGAAGAACTGATTGCCCGCGAAGTCTTCATGCAAGAAGCCAGAAAACGAGGCCTGGACGCCAGCGACGAGTACAAAGCACAAATTGAACTGGCCCGTCAAACCATCCTGATCCGTCAGCTGTTTGCCGATTTCCAAAAGAAGAACCCGGTGACCGACGCTGACATCAAGGCCGAGTACGACAAGTTTGTGGCCGCCAATGGTGGCAAGGAATACCGCGCCCGCCATATCCTGGTTGAAAAAGAAGACGAGGCCAAATCTCTGATCGCCGACATCAAGAAAGGCGCCAAGTTTGAAGACCTGGCCAAGAAAGCCTCCAAAGACCCAGGCTCCGGCGCCAATGGTGGCGACCTGGACTGGGCGGCTGCTGGCAGCTACGTGCCCGAGTTCTCTGGCGCCATGGTCAAACTTGAAAAAGGCCAGATGACCGAAACACCGGTCAAGAGCCAGTTCGGCTTTCACATCATCCGTGTGGACGATGTGCGTGACGCCCAGTTGCCCAAGTTGGAAGAAGTCAAACCCCAGATTTCACAGCAACTGCAGCAGCAAAAGCTCAGCACCTACCAAGAAGGCCTGCGCGGCAAAGCCAAGATCCAGTGATCTGAGCCTTGCGCCCAAGCCCCAACGCGACTTCGGTCGCGTTTTTTTTGGTTCATAAAGCACCGAGGGTGCATTGACATCGACGGAAGTCAGCCCAGCGGCTTGAACAACTCGGTCAGGTCGGACTCACCAAACAAGGGTTCTTTGCGCTGCACAGCACCTGAATACATGTCTTGGGCAAGTTGGGCTTTGCGCGCTTGCAAGGCCAGCATGCGTTCCTCAATGGTGCCTTGCGCCACCAGCTTGACGACCCAGACGCTCTGGGTTTGCCCGATGCGGTGGGCGCGATCTGTGGCCTGGTTTTCCACGGCCGGGTTCCACCAGGGGTCGTAGTGGATGACGGTGTCGGCCTGCGGCAGGTTCAGGCCCACACCGCCCGCCTTCAGACTGATGAGGAAGAGCGGCACCTGACCGCTGGTGAACTGTTCAATCAGGGCATCACGGTTCTTGCTCTGGCCCGTGAGCTTGACCCAGGGAATGCCCAGACGGGGCAACTCTTGCTCGATCAGGCTGAGCATTTGTGTGAATTGCGAAAACAGCAAGATCTTGCGGCCCTCGGCCACCATCCCAGGCAACATGTCCATCAACTGCGCCAACTTGGCCGATTGCTGCACCTGGCTGGCCGCACCCAATTTGAGCAGGCGCGGGTCGCAGCAGACTTGGCGCAGCTTGAGCAGGGCATCCAGAATGGTGATTTGCGATTTGGCCAAACCCTGTGCGTTCAGTGCGTCGCGCACGGTTTTTTCCATGCCCAGGCGAATGGTTTCGTACAGATCGGCCTGCTTGCCTTCCAGCGGCACAGGCAGCAGGGTCTCGACCTTGGGCGGCAGTTCGCTGGCCACCACGTTCTTGGTTCGGCGCAGCATGAAGGGCGTGATGCGCTTGCGCAGTTGGTCCATTTTTTCGCTGTTGCCCTGGCGCTCAATGGGGTTGCGAAAGAGTTCGCCAAAACGTTTTTGGCTGCCCAGGAAACCGGGCATCAAAAAGTGAAACAGGCTCCACAGTTCGCCCAAATGGTTCTCCATGGGGGTGCCTGACAGACACAGACGGTGTGTGGCCGGAATGTCGCCTACAACCTGCGCGGCATGGGTATTGGCATTTTTGATGTTTTGGGCCTCGTCCAACACCAGGATGTGCCACTCGTTGGCCAGCCACAAGTCGCGGTCGCGGTGCAACAGGGAATATGGCGTGAACACGATGTCGGTTTCGCTCAGGGCTTGCGTAGCGCCATGCCGGCTCAGGCCATGGTGAATATGCGTGCGAAGCCCCGGACAAAAGCGAGCTGTTTCGCGCTGCCAGTTGCCCAGCAGGCTGACGGGGGCCACGATCAGTGCGGGTTGCGTCAGGCGCCCTGCGTCTTTTTCGGTCTGGATATGGGCGAGTGTTTGCAGGGTTTTGCCCAAGCCCATGTCGTCGGCCAAAATACCCGCCAACTGGTGCTGCCTCAAAAATTGCAGCCAGTTCAGGCCTTGTTGCTGGTAAGGCCGCAAGGTGGCTTGCAGACTAGGGGGGACAGGCACTTCGGGCAGGCTTTCGAGGCCCCGCATTTGCTGGACCAAAGCCAGCAAATGCTGCGCTCCCGCCCACGCCACACCATCACCTAGCGAAGCTGCTGCACGCAAGGCATCCAGGCGCGACAGGCGCAGCTCGTCACCTTTCCAGTCACGGTCGCGCTCCGACACCAACTCCATCAGCGTGCTCAGCCAGGGTTGGATTTTGGCCGTGGGCAGTTTGACAAAGCCTTCACCTTGCAGGTCGGGTAAATACAAAAAAGCCGGCAGTTTGGCCGTTTCGCCATCAGTGACCGCAGCACTGATCTCGGCCAGAGCCGACAAAATGGTGGGCACCCAGGGCAGGATGTTGATGCGCTGGCCATCGATGTCCATGCCCAAAGAAAGATCAAACCAGGGTGAAGTTTCGGGAGCGTCTTCGTCACCTGACAACTGGATGTGCACATCATCGGCCTGGCGCAACCACTGGCGCCCTTCGGGCTCAAACCGCACATCAAACCCTGCTTCGCGCAAGGGCGCAAAGTCGCACTCAAGCCATACCAGCCAGTGTTGCTGGGACAGGTGCGGTGGCAAACCCAGCAAGTTCGGCGCCCGGATCAAAAAGCCAAGATTTTCCAAGGCTTGCCAGGCCAGCGACTCGACCCCTAGGTCACGCACGAGCATGCGGGCCTGATCGCCCTGCCCGACCATCACGCGGTTTTGGGTGCCAGGCCAAAACCCGCGATGCCCGGAGTAATCAAAACTCAACTCGGCTTGAAACAGCCCCATTTCTTTGCGCTCACTGAGAAGCACAGCGCCAATAGCCAGTACGGCCCGCGGTTTGACACCTTGGATTTCGGGCATTTTCCCGATCACGGGTGGCAAGGGGACCGGCCCCAGCCGAGCCATCAACTGGGGCTGGAACTTCAAGGCCACGCTGTTCGGCAAAACGGGGGAACTCGACAACACCTGCAATTCATTGGCGCTCAAGCCCTGGGTTTCAAGCGGGCCACACGTGCCTTGCACCGTGTCCATGTAATAAGGTGGCTCGTTCAAGCTGTACACCACACCCGACCGCAAGGGGTGCATTTGCAGCTGCCAGCCATCGGGCAAGTGGTCCTGGCCTTTGACTTCGTGCCAGGAACCGACCAGCACCTCGCTTTGATCACACCAGCGCAGCGGCACCGCGCCATCTTTGGACAACAGCCGACCGGTCTGACTGCACAGTTGCAGCAGCAAATTGCCGGGCATGCCATGCAACTTGACCGCGCTTTGGAAGCCGTAATAGCTGAAGCTGTTGATGGAGGGGCAAGCTTTCATCAGGTCGAGAATGTCACGGTCCACAGGACCCGAGGTTTGCCAGATGGGGTCGTGCGCTGAGGGTTCGCTGCTCAGTTTTTTAGGCTTGCCCCATTCGCCATTGCGCTTTTGCGTGGCCCGGCTAACGGTCAGGTGGAACACCGGCTTGCGGCCGATATGCGCCCGGGACAGCACGTAGATGAACTGGTCTTGCGTGGCGCCCGGCAGTGCAAACACAGCAGGTCTGTTGGCGTTTTCAAGGCGCGTCAGCCATTCGCGAACCTGGTATTCAGAATGGCTCAAGGCCCGCTCTTTTTCCATCCGGACCCTGCGCTCCAGCACGTCGGGCGAGGGGCCATCGGCGCCCCATTCGTCCAGCAGGGCCAGCCCTTGCATCGATGCCAGGATGCCCAAAGCGGCCCCGTGCTTGCAATACCGACCCACGGGACACGTGCAGCCACTGCGCCAGTCGCTCAAATTGCCCCCGCCACTCACCCGCAACTCGGCGCTGACCGAATAAGGCGCGACATCACTGCCCTGAACCAGGCCTTGCAACCGCCAGCCATCACCATCGGGTGTCAGCTGCGAGGACAGTACCTTGTTTTGCAGGTACAGCGTGGTGCCTTTGGCCCACGCGCCTTGGTCAAAGTAAAACGCCAGTTGCGAAGGTGGAAACCACTGGGCCGGTGTGGTGGGCTTCATGCGATCAATGGGTCAAGCCACCCACTTGCGGGCGTTTTGCCAGACACGCAGCCAAGGGCTGGTGGCGTTGATGCCGCCTGATTTTCCGAGGTCGGTCCAGCTCATCTGCACGTTGCGAAACACCCGCTCGGGGTGCGGCATCATGGCCGTGAAACGTCCGTCGGCAGTGGTCACGGCCGTGAGGCCTCCCGCGCTGCCATTGGGGTTGGACGGGTACTGCTCGGTGGCTGCGCCCAGGTTGTCAACAAACCGCATCGCGCCAATGGCTTGCGCGGGATTGCCACGGTGCTTGAAGTTGGCAAAGCCCTCGCCGTGTGCGACTGCAATGGGCAGGCGGCTTCCGGCCATGCCTTGCAGAAACAAGCTGGGTGATTCGATGACCTCGACCATCGACAGGCGGGCTTCAAATCGCTCGCTCTGGTTGGTGGTAAAGCGTGGCCAAGCGTCAGCCCCGGGAATGATGTCGGCGAGTTCTGCAAACATCTGGCAACCGTTGCAAACACCCAAACCGAAGGTGTCGCTGCGGCCAAAAAACCCCTTGAACTGATCAGAAAGCAGCGGGTTGAAGGTGATACTGCGTGCCCAGCCAATGCCTGCGCCCAGCGTGTCGCCATAACTGAAACCACCGCAAGCCACCAAGCCCTTGAAGTCGGCCAAATGGGCCCGGCCCGATTGCAGGTCGGTCATGTGCACGTCGTGCGACTCGAAACCGGCTTTGTGAAAGGCATAGGCCATTTCCACATGCGAGTTGACACCCTGCTCGCGCAGGATCGCCACTTTGGGACGGGACAGGTTCAGGAACGGTGCGGCGACATTGTCGGCCGGGTCAAAGCTCAGCGTCACATGCATGCCGGGGTCGTCGGCCCGCCCGGCAGCGCTGTGTTCGGCATCGGCACAAGCCGGGTTATCGCGCTGCTGGCAGATCTTCCAGCTGACGCTGTCCCAGACTTGGTGCAGGTCCTCCAGCTTGGCAGAAAAAACCTCTTTGGTGTCGCGCCAGACGCTCAACTCGCCCACGCCTTTGGTGATGTTGGACTGGCTGGGTCGGGTCTTGCCAATCACATGCGTGTGCTTTGACAAGCTATGCTCGCGCAGGATTTGAAACACGGCCGTTCGGTCGGCGGTGCGAACCTGGATCACCACGCCCAACTCTTCGTTGAACAAGGCCTTGAGCGTGAGTTCTTCACGTCGGGCGCTGACCTGCCCGGCCCAGTTTTTGGCGTCGCCATGGTCGGCACGGCTGTCTGTGATGCCATCGCCTTCGGTCACCAGCATGTCCACATTGAGCGCCACGCCCACATGACCTGCAAAAGCCATCTCGGCCACGGCAGCCAGCAAGCCGCCATCGCTGCGGTCATGGTAGGCCAGAATTTGGCCTTGTGCGCGCAGGGCGTTGATGGCGTTCACCAGATGGATCAGGTGTTGCGGATCATCCAGATCGGGCACCTGGTCACCAAACTGGCCCAGCACCTGGCCGAGCACACTGCCGCCCATGCGCTTTTGGCCCGTGCCCAGATCGATCAGCAGCAAGCTGGTGTCGTCTGCTTGAGCGTCCAACTGCGGGGTCAGAGTGCCGCGCACATCTGGCAGAGTGGCAAAAGCGGTGATGACCAAGCTGACAGGCGAGGTCACCTTGCGGGTATCGACCTCAGACCCAGATGCGCCCGGGACGGTCCACTGCGTGCGCATCGAGAGGCTGTCTTTGCCCACCGGAATCGAGATGTCGAGCGCCGGGCACAGCGCCATGCCCACAGCCTTGACGGTTTCATAGAGGGCGGCGTCTTCACCGGGCTCACCGCAAGCGGCCATCCAATTGGCAGACAACTTGACGCGGGGCAATTCGATGGGCGCGGCCAACAAATTGGTGATGGCTTCGGCCACGGCCATTCGGCCTGAAGCGGCGGCGTTGAGGCTGGCCAACGGGGTGCGCTCGCCCATGCTCATGGCTTCACCTGCAAAACCGGCGTAATCGGCCAGAGTCACTGCCACGTCGGCCACAGGCACCTGCCAGGGGCCCACCATCTGGTCGCGGTGCGTGAGGCCGCCCACGGCACGGTCACCGATGGTGATGAGAAAGCGCTTGGACGCCACGGTCGGGTGACTCAGCACATCCAGCACGGCTTGCTGCAAGCTCACGCCGGTCAGCTCAATGGCCGGCGATTGGCGCACCACGGTTTGTACATCACGGTGCATCTTGGGTGGTTTGCCCAGCAGCACATCCATCGGCATGTTGACCGGGCTCTCTTGGCCCGCGTCGATCAGCTCCAGTTGGCGCGCTTCGGTGGCCACCCCCACCACGGCAAACGGGCAACGCTCACGTTCGGAAAAGGCTTTGAACTGTGCCAGCGATTCGGGCGCGATGGCCATCACGTAGCGTTCCTGACTCTCGTTGGACCAGATCTCTTTGGGCGACAAGCCCGACTCTTCCAGTGGCACGGCACGCAGGTCAAAGCGTGCGCCTCGGCCAGCGTCGTTGGTCAGCTCGGGAAACGCATTGGACAAGCCCCCTGCACCCACATCGTGGATGGCCAGAATCGGGTTGGCCTCGCCTTGTGCCCAGCAGTGGTTGATGACTTCTTGCGCCCGGCGCTCGATTTCCGGGTTGCCGCGCTGTACCGAGTCAAAGTCCAGTTCGGCCGCGTTGGTGCCTGTGGCCATGGAGCTGGCGGCACTGCCACCCATGCCAATGCGCATGCCGGGGCCGCCCAGTTGAACCAGAAAGCTGCCGGCAGGAAATTGAATTTTTTTCGTCTGGCTGGCGTCGATCTGCCCCAGACCGCCCGCGATCATGATGGGCTTGTGGTAGCCACGCTGTACACCGTCCACGGTCTGTTCGTATTCACGGAAATAGCCAAGCAAATTGGGCCGGCCAAACTCGTTGTTGAATGCCGCGCCGCCCAATGGGCCTTCGGTCATGATCTGCAAAGGGCTGGCAATGTGCCCGGGCTTGCCGCCCAGCTGATCGCTCAGGCCGCCCCAAAGTTTGGACACCGTAAACCCCGACAAACCCGCTTTGGGTTTGGAGCCACGCCCTGTAGCGCCTTCGTCGCGAATTTCGCCACCTGCACCAGTGGATGCCCCGGGAAATGGCGAAATCGCCGTCGGGTGGTTGTGTGTTTCGACCTTCATCAGCACGTGGTGCAAGGCCGTTTCGGCTTGATAAGACGCGCCCTGCTGCCCGGTCCTGGCGACAAACCGCTCAACCGTGTGGCCTTCCATCACCGACGCGTTGTCTGAATAGGCCACCACCGTGTGCTGCGGGCTCAACTGGTGGGTGTTGCGGATCATGCCGAACAAGCTGAGGGGCTGGTCCACGCCATCGATGGTGAACTCGGCATTGAAAATCTTATGCCGGCAGTGCTCGCTGTTGGCCTGGGCGAACATCATCAACTCCACATCGGTGGGGTTGCGCTTGAGGGCCGTGAAGGCATTGACCAAATAGTCGATCTCGTCTTCGGCCAGCGCCAAGCCCCAGGACCTGTTGGCTTCTTCCAAAGCCTTTCTTCCCGTTTCGGGGCCACCGCCCAGCACATCCACATGGGCCATGGGCGCCGGTTCGAGCGCGGTGAACAAGGCCGCGGCCTCATCCCGACTGGTCATGGCCGATTCGGTCATGCGGTCGTGCAACACATCGGCCACTTGGCCCAGTTGCTCGGCGCTCAATTTGGCGGTGCCCAACAAACCCGATTTCATGCTCAGGTGGTATTCGGTCAGACGTTCGACACGGCGGACGTCAAAACCACAGTTGTGGGCAATGTCCGTGGCCTTGGAAGCCCAGGGCGACACCGTTCCCAAACGTGGACTGACCACGATGACCGGGCTGCCAGTCACCCCAGTCACACCCTCGCAGGGCTCGCCATAGTTCAACAAGGCAGAAAGGGTCTGTTTTTGGGCGTCGGCCAAGGGTGCGGAGGTGGCCACCAAATGCACGAAACGGGCTGAAAACCCTTGAATTTGAGGTGATATGGCAGCCAAACGCGCCAAAAGCTGGTTCATGCGAAAGCCGCTGAGAGCGCTTGCGCCTTCGAAAATCGTGATGTGCAGGGACACGGGGTGGCCTTGTAAAGGGACGGATAAGCGCAGCGCCGGGGCCGCTGACTGGGACTTGCCGGCGAAAGGGCTATTTTAGCCGGGGAAACCCTGACTCAGATGGCCCAAAGCACGGCAGTCCTATGCGGCATGACCCTCATGGCCCCCGTGCAAATCAGCCCAAAACCGCGCTGGCCTCCATCTCACGCCGGATTTTGTAAGCGTGCGTGCTGGTGTCCATGGCGACATCGTCCCAAGTCAGGCTTTGGCCTTTGGCCACGGGGCGAATGACTTTGACGCCGTGCGCCAAGCCCAGCGGCACGCCACCCATGCGCTTGGACGTGGCCGCAGGCAGCAATTTGCCCCAGACGGTGTAACCGCCCTCGCCGTCCAGCATGTCGCCAGGTTGAAGGTCGCGCTTGGCGGTGGCCACCACGTCGGCATTCCAGCCAATGGCCACGCCGGTCGGCTCGTTGCGCAAGGCCACGCTCGCCACGCTCACACCCACCTCCAGCCCGATCAGGTGCCAGCGTTTGTAGAGGGTGAAGTAACGGCCAGACGGATCGGTGTGGGCGTTGTATTCTTCAAAACAGTTCTTGATGTAGTCGGTCTCGGCCTCCACGGTGACCCAGACGCCCATGCGGATGTCGTACGGGATTTTTCGGCCGTCTTTTTCAAGGCTGGAGATCACCTCGACCATGCCTTTGCGCTCCAGCACCCCACCTTCCGAGATGGGTCGGGTGACATAAGGAATGTCCTCTACGCTGGCCGGCGGGTAGAGCAAGCCATTGCTGGGCACACCCAAGCCGGTGGCATTGGAGACGGCTGTGCTTTCAATCGAGGGCTTTGATCCGTCCAGAAAGCTGTTGAACATTTTGGGATTGAGCCCGCCGCGCTCGGCCTGCTCGGGCGTGAGACCGTAATAGCCCCAAACCGTTTCGGGGGTGGACTCGCAAAAGTGCGGCAGCCATTTGTGGCCACGGCCAGCCGCCACCACCGGAAAACCACAGGTGCGCGCCCAGTCCACCAGATCACAAATCAGGGCGGGCTGATCGCCAAAGGCCAGCGAATACACCACCCCCGCCGTTTTCGCCCGGGTGGCCAACAAGGGGCCACAAAAGGCGTCGGCCTCCACCGTCACGTTGACCACATGTTTGCGATGCGCAAAAGCCTCCAGGATGTGGTCTACCGCATGGAGGGGAGACCCGGTGCACTCGACGATCACATCGACCGCCGGGTGGCGCACCAAGCTTTGCCAGTCCTCACCCACGTGGGTGGTGCCCAGTTTGACCGCTTCGTCCAGACTTTTTGCGGTCAAGCGCTCAGCCGCCCAGCCTACGCGGGCCAGGTTAGCGCGGGCAGCAGTTGGCGACAAATCGGCAATACCCACCAGGTGCACACCCGGCGTGCGCGGAATTTGGGCCAGGTACATCGAGCCGAATTTGCCCGCACCAATGAGACCGATGCGGATCGGGCGGTTTTCTGCAGCGCGTTGCAGGAGTTTGGCGTGCAGGTTCATCAGGCGGCTTTCAGTTCTTCGAGCGAGGTTTCAAGGGCGCTGTCGGGCATGCCGTTTTTCCAGGGCAGATCGACCGGATAGCTGTTCAGCAGGCAGTCGTCAGGCAAGCAGCTGATGGGCGTGAAGTCGCGGTGGGCGATGTATTCGGGGCGCTTGTGACGGCGGATGTGGTTGGACACAGCGCACAAGCTCAGGTAAACACTCACGCGATTCCAGGGAGACAGGTTGCTGGTGGAGGCGTGAACCAGGCAGCTGTGGAAAAGGATCATCGAGCCTGCGGTGCCAGTAGGGCTGACGATGCCGCCATCCTTGTCACCGGCGCGTTGCACCAGCTGGCAAATCAGGTTGTTGTCCACCGTCCACAGCGGATAGCTGGTGGTCGACAGGTCGTGTTTGGCTTCGACCACCCCTTTTTTGTGGCTGCCTGGAATGAACATCAACGGGCCGTTAAAGGCGTTCACGTCGTCCAGAAAAATGGCCACGTTCATGGCCCGCTCGGTGGGCATGAGGTCGTCGTTCAGCCAAGTACCGTAGTCTTGATGCCACTGCCACACATCGCCCTCAAAGGCCATCTTGCCGTTGATCTTGAACTGGTGCATGTACAGCGCTTCGCCAAACAGGTCTTGCACGGGCTCGATCATGCGGGGGTGGCGGGCCAGTTTGGCAAAAGGCTCGCTATACAGGTGGGCAGCAAAGTTGGTGCGTACGGCTTCGCTGCCTTTTTCACGCACGTTAAAAGCCTCTCGACGGCTGTACAACTCAGGCACAGCATCGTTCAGATTTTTGGTTTCTTCGGGCGTGAACAATCCCGGGAAAAAAAGGTAGCCATCGCGGTCAAATTGCGCCAATTGTTCAGGTGTCAGTTTCATGGATGTGCTCCGGTTTTTGGTTTGTGTAAAAGTTGCTCGGACAGTCGGGCTGTGAGTTGCAAACTGGCCTCGTAGGCATGCTCTTGCACCAGGCGAACGGCCAAGTCGGCATCACCTTTGGCAATGGCTTGCGCAATCGCTTCGTGTTCATGCCAAACGGTTTGTCGTTGATGAGAAGACTGCAAGACAGCGCCCATGACACGTTTCAGATGGTGCCAATGCAGATCGATGCTCTGCGCAATCAGAGGGTTTCCCGAGGCTTGGTAAATGGCCCGGTGAAAGGCCAGATCGGCATCGACCATGGCTTTGACGTCTTGGCTCGATTCGGCTTGACGGCCTTGCTCAAAAATACCAGGGGCAAGTTGCGCGCTGCGTTCGGCAGCCAGACGAACCGCCAGAGCGTCCAGACTGCCGCGTACCTGGTAAACCTTGGCAATCCAAGCCACATCCAACTGGGTCACTTGGACACCTCGACCAGGTGCGTCTTCCACAAAACCGTCTTTTTTGAGCAGCCGCAATGCCTGCAAAACGGGTTGGCGAGAAACTGCAAATCTTTGTGCCAGGTCTTCCTGGGTCAGGCGTTCGCCCGGCTGCAGTGCGCCTTCGCTGATGGCGTCGAGCAAACGGGCATAAACCTGTTCGACCAAATCAGGGGTCGTGGTCAGCTGAATCAAATGTGGCTTCATGTCTGTATACAGAATACAGTTCAGGCGGTAGCACGCCAATCCGTGATAACCCGCGAGCCCATGACCATGGGCAAAAACCAAGAAGACCTGCCCGCAAGCGCCCCGGTTAAGTCGATGGGATAATCACCCTCCTATGACGATTACCCTCAAAACCGCTGCTGACATTGAAGGCATGCGCCTGGCATGCCGCCTGGCTTCTGAAGTCCTCGACTTCATCGAACCCTTCATCAAACCGGGCATCACCACCAACGAAATCGACAAGTTGTGTCACGACTACATGGTCAATGTGCAGCAATGCATCCCTGCGCCGCTGAACTATGCACCGGGTGGCTACAAGCCATACCCAAAGTCCATCTGCACGTCGATCAACCACCAGGTCTGCCACGGCATACCCAATGACAAACCCCTTAAAAAAGGCGATTCGCTCAACATCGACATCACCACCATCAAAGAGGGCTGGCATGGCGACACGAGCCGTATGTTTCATGTGGGCGAAGCACCCATTGCGGCCAAACGGCTGGCCACACTGACTTATGAAGCCATGTGGAAAGGCATTGAGCAAGTCAAGCCCGGCGCCCATCTGGGCGACATTGGCCATGCGATCCAGAAATTTGCGGAAGGCCATGGCTTTTCGGTGGTGCGTGAGTTTTGCGGTCACGGCATTGGCCGGGGCTTTCACGAAGAACCGCAAGTGCTGCATTACGGCAAGCCCGGCACGCTGGTGGAGCTGGTCGCCGGCATGGTTTTCACCATTGAGCCGATGATCAACGCCGGCAAACGTGACATCAAGGAAATGGGCGACGGCTGGACCATCGTGACCAAAGACCATTCGCTGTCAGCCCAGTGGGAACACACCGTGGTGGTGACAGATACCGGCTACGAAGTGCTGACCTTGTCGGCAGGCAGCCCCCCGATTCCAGCCTTTATTACCGCCCAAGCCACAGCCTGAGATGAACCCCCAGGATCCGTTGGCCAAGCTGGCCCTGTTGCGCGATACTTACAAGCACGACAAAGCGGCTGTGCTGCTCAGCCTGGCCAACAGCGGCTCGGCGGTGCGGGGCCTCAAACAGACCCTGAAGCAACTGTCCATCTTGGCCGATGGCTTGCTGATCCAGTTGTGGCAAAACGCAGGCTTTTCTTCAGAATTGAGCCTGGTCGCTGTGGGTGGTTTTGGCCGTGCCGAATTGTTCCCGTATTCCGATGTGGACGTGCTGGTCCTGCTGCCTGACGGCCAGTCGCCCGAAAACACCCCAGAACTCCAAGGCCAGCTGGAACGCTTCATTGGCAGTTGCTGGGACACGGGCCTCGAGATCGGCTCCAGCGTGCGCACCCTGGGTGAATGTCTGGCCGAATCCGCCAAAGACATCACGGTACAAACTTCCCTGCTCGAGTCACGCCGGGTGACCGGCAACACCCGCTTGTTCACCGCGTTCCAAAAGCACTTTCAGGCCGCCATGGACCCGCAGGCTTTTTTGGTCGCGAAAACGCTGGAAATGCGCCAGCGCCACACCAAGTTTGAAGACACGCCCTACGCCCTGGAGCCCAATTGCAAAGAGTCACCGGGTGGCCTGCGTGATTTGCAGGTGATTTTGTGGGTGGCCCGTGCAGCGGGTCTGGGGCACAGCTGGGACGAGCTCGCCCGCAAAGGCCTGGCCACGCCCCTGGAGGCTCGCCAAATCAAACGCAACGAAGCCCTGATCGGGTTGATCCGCGCCCGGCTGCATCTGCAGGCTAAACGCCGTGAAGACCGACTGGTGTTTGACCTGCAAACCAATGTGGCCGAGTCGTTTGGTTACACCTCGGATGTGACGCCCGAGGGACGCCTGGCTTTGCGTGCCAGCGAAAAGCTGATGCGCCAATACTATTGGGCCGCCAAGGCGGTGACGCAGCTCAACCAGATTTTGTTGCTCAACATCGAGGACCGTTTGAAATCGGACCGGGGCGAAGACGTCAACGATTTCAGACCTTTGAACGCGCGCTTTTCTGAAAAAGCGGGCCTGATTGAAGTGGTCAGCGATGACCTGTACCAAAAGCACCCGCACGCCATCCTCGAAACCTTTTTGCTTTACCAGGCCACGCCGGGCGTGAAGGGTTTGTCGGCCAGGACGCTGCGTGCGCTGTACAACGTGCGCGCCATCATGAACGGGCGGTTTCGCAGCGACCCGGTCAACCGCCAGGTCTTTTTGCAGATCTTGCAGCAGCCCCAGGGCATCACGCACGCGATGCGCTTGATGAACGAGACCTCGGTGCTGGGGCGTTACCTGTGGGTCTTTAGGCGCATTGTGGGCCAGATGCAGCACGATCTGTTTCATGCCTATACGGTGGACCAGCACATCCTGATGGTGCTGCGCAATGTGCGGCGCTTTTTCATGGCCGAGCACTCACACGAATACCCGTTTTGCTCTCAATTGGCCGGCGGCTGGGACAAGCCATGGATTTTGTACACCGCCGCGCTGTTTCACGACATTGCCAAGGGCCGTGACGGCGACCACTCCAAATTGGGCATCACCGAAGTGCGCACCTTTTGCCGACAGCACCAGATTGACAAGGCCGATGCACAGTTGATCGAGTTCCTGGTGGGTGAACACCTGACCATGAGCCATGTGGCCCAGAAAGAAGACCTGAGCGAACCAGAAGTTATTGGCCGCTTTGCACAACGCGTGGGCAATGAGCGGCGCCTGACTGCGCTGTACTTGCTCACGGTGGCCGACATCCGAGGCACCAGTCCTAAGGTATGGAACGCTTGGAAAGGCAAACTGCTGGAAGATTTGTACAAATCCACTCTGCGCGTGCTCGGTGGCCGCGCACCCGATGCCAACGCAGAAGTGGAAGCCCGCAAACGCGAAGCCCTGATTGAGTTGGCCCGCTTGGCACAACCCCACGAAGGTCACAAGGCTTTTTGGGACACGCTGGATGTGGGCTATTTCATGCGACACGATGCGTCTGACATCGCCTGGCACACACGGCAACTGTCACGCCATGTGGCGCTGCCCAACCAGGAGCAAGCTCGTACCATCGTGCGGGCCCGCCCCTCGCCCGTGGGTGAAGGTCTGCAGGTGATGGTGTTCACACCCGATCAGCCCGACCTGTTTGCCCGTATATGTGGGCACTTTGACCAATCGGGTTTCAGCGTGCTGGATGCCAAAATCCACACCACCCGAACCGGTTGGGCGCTGGACACTTTTCAGATCGTGACCAGCCTGCTGCCCGAGCATTACCGGGAGTTGATGACCATGGTCGAGTCGGGCCTGACCCAGACCCTGGAGCGCCAGGGCCCCCTGCCCACGCCAACCAAAGGTCGGGTATCACGCCGGGTGAAAAGCTTTCCCGTCACCCCAAGGGTCACGCTCAAACCCGATGAAAAAGCCCAGAACTGGCTGCTGAGCATCTCGGCCAGTGACCGTAACGGCCTGCTCTACAGCATTGCCCGCGTTCTGGCCAAGCACGGCATCAACCTGCAACTGGCCAAAATCAGCACCCTGGGTGAACGGGTGGAAGACAGTTTCTTGATCAGCGGCGCCGAGTTGCAGCAAAACAAGGCGCAGATCGAGATCGAGACAGAACTGCTGCACGCACTGCAGCCCGCTTGAGAACGGACAGAAACCGCTTTCGCCTCAGCCCTTTTTACGCGGTGGCAGACCCGTGTGTTGCGTCAGCAACTGGCCTTTTTGGGGTTGGCCCATGCGCTTGGGTGCGGTGGACAAAGACACCGACGACTTGGCCCCTGCTCCCGTGCTGTTTTTGCGGCGCGCGCTTTGGTAGCCGTCTTCAGCCAGCGGTTGCCAGCTTGGGATCAGGTGGTGTTTGCCGTTGCCGATCAGGTCGGCGCGGCCCATGGCCTTGAGCGCTTCGCGCAGCAAAGGCCAATTGCTCGAGTCGTGGTAGCGCAAAAATGCTTTGTGCAGGCGGCGTCGTTTGTCGCCTTTGACCACGTCCACTTTTTCACTGTCGCGGGTGATTTTGCGCAGCGGGTTGCGGGTGGAGTGGTACATGGCCGTGGCTGTGGCCATCGGGCTGGGGTAGAAGGTCTGCACCTGGTCGGCTCTGAAGCCGTTTTTCTTGAGCCAGATGGCCAGGTTCATCATGTCGTCGTCACTGGTGCCAGGATGGGCGGCAATGAAATACGGAATCAGAAACTGTTTTTTGCCCACTTCTTCGCTGTATTTGTCGAACATCGACTTGAAGCGGTCGTAGGTGCCGATGCCCGGCTTCATCATCTTGGACAGCGGGCCACCCTCGGTGTGCTCAGGCGCGATCTTCAGATAGCCGCCGACATGGTGCTGCACCAGTTCTTTGACGTATTCGGGCGACTGCACGGCCAGGTCGTAACGCAGGCCCGAGCCAATCAGGATTTTCTTGATGCCCTGGAGGTTTCGGGCCCGGCGGTACATGTTGATCAGCGGGCCGTGGTCGGTGGTCAGGTTCTGGCAAATGCCAGGGAAGACGCAACTGGGTTTGCGGCAAGCCGATTCAATTTCGGGGCTTTTGCAGCCCAGACGGTACATGTTGGCCGTGGGGCCACCCAGGTCTGAAATCACGCCTGTGAAACCCTTGACCTTGTCGCGGATTTCCTCCACTTCGCGAATGACGGATTCTTCGGAACGGCTTTGGATGATGCGCCCTTCGTGCTCGGTGATCGAGCAAAAAGTGCAGCCACCAAAGCAGCCGCGCATGATGTTGACGCTGAACCGGATCATCTCCCACGCGGGAATTTTGGTGGTGCCGTCGTGACCGCCTTGTTCATCGGCATAACGCGGGTGCGGGCTGCGCGCGTAGGGCAGGTCAAACACATGGTCCATCTCTGCGGTGGTGAGCGGGATGGGGGGCGGTGTGATCCACACGTCACGGGCGGTGTGGCCTTCGCCATGCGCTTGCACCAGGCAGCGGGCGTTGCCGGGGTTGGTCTCGAGGTGCAGCACGCGGTTGGCATGTGCGTAAAGCACCGGGTCAGACTTCACTTGCTCGTAGCTGGGCAGGCGAATCACGCTCTTGTCGCGCGGCGCGACTTTGTGGGTGCCTTTGCCCCGCAGCGCAGGGTTGGGCACAAATGTCAGGGGCTGAATGACCGATTGAACGGCGCGTGCCTGAGCCACTGCCGCCGACAAATCGGTCTCGACGTTTTGGGCGTTGTGGGTATTGGCCACTTCCTTGGCTTCTTCTTCGCGGGCACAAGTGGCGCCCTGCTCCCGTGCCTGGTCGGAAATCATCAAATACGGGTTGATGTGCGCCTCGACATGGCCAGGCGAATCCACACTGGTGGAATTGATCTCGAACCAGCCTTGGGCCGATTCGTCGCCCTGGCGGCGCACAAAGGCGGTGCCACGAACATCGGTGATCTGTTGCACGGGTTCACGGTTGGCCAGGCGGTGGGCGATCTCCACAATGGCCCGTTCGGCGTTGCCGTACAGAAGCAAGTCGCACTTGCTGTCCACCACCACTGAGCGGCGCACCTTGTCGGACCAGTAGTCGTAATGCGCGATGCGGCGCAAGCTGCCCTCGATGCCGCCGAGAACAATGGGCGTGTCCGGGAATGCCTCGCGGCAGCGCTGGCTGTAAACGATCGCGGCGCGATCGGGCCGCTTACCTCCTACATCACCGGCGGTGTAAGCGTCGTCCGTGCGGATTTTGCGGTCTGCGGTGTAGCGGTTGATCATGGAATCCATGTTGCCGCTGGTCACGCCCCAAAACAGGTTGGGCTTGCCCAGCGCCTTGAAGGCTTCGGCACTGGTCCAGTCGGGCTGTGCAATGATGCCGACCCGAAAACCCTGGTTTTCCAGCATGCGGCCAATCACGGCCATGCCGAAACTCGGGTGGTCCACGTAGGCGTCGCCCGTGACCAGCACGATGTCGCAGCTGTCCCAACCCAATTGCGTCATTTCCTCTCGGCTCATGGGCAGCATGGGGGCCGTGCCAAAGCGCTGCGCCCAGAACTTGCGGTAACTGGTCAGGGGCTTGGCATCGCGCGGAAAAAAGGAGACGTCGACAAAGGCGTTCATGGACTGGATATCGGGATAACCCGCTAGTGTATGGGCTTGGGCTTGGGCTTAAGAAGCCAGCGGGTATTCGGCAGCACATGCTCACTTCGGGACATCCAGGACAATCACCCCATGTCTTTCTCCCTTGCGCACCCCGCTCACCACGAACTGGTCATCAAAAAGAGTCGGTTTATCGCCTGCGTGGAACCCGTTGCCGGGCGAGAAGCAGCGCAGACACGGGTGGCCCAACTCAAGGCTGAGCACCCGGATGCGGCCCATGTGTGCTGGGCGCTTTTGGCGGGAGGACAATCGGCCGCTAACGACGATGGCGAACCCGGGGGCACGGCAGGCCGACCCATGTTGGAGGTGTTGCGGCACCACGACCTGCAAGGCGTGATGGCCTCGGTGGTGCGTTACTTTGGGGGCGTCAAGCTTGGCGCAGGAGGGCTGGTGAGGGCCTACACCGAAGCGGTGGCACAGGCCCTGCTGACGGCCGAAAAAATAGCACTGATTCAACAAGCTCGACTGGCCTGCAGCGTTCCCTATGCCCTTGAAGGCTGGGTGCGGCGCGAGTTGGATCTGGCCCAGGTGGAGTTGCAGGCTGTCATACACGGCAGCGAGGTGAGCATGCTTTTTGCGCTGCCTGAAACCGGGGCTCCGGCCTTGACCGAGCGTCTGAGTGAAGGCGGTCGCGGCCAGTTGCTGTGGCTGGACGCCAAGGAATTTGCAGAAACACACAAGGATAATGCCCACCATGCATGAACTCCCCCCCCTCAACCGCCCCCACTCCAAAACCGATATTTTTGTGTCTTTCACCCTGTTGGCGCTGCAGGGTTTTGGCGGTGTGTTGGCAGTGGTTCAGCGCGAGATGGTCGAGAAAAAACGCTGGATGACCAACGAGCAATTTGTCGAAGACTGGGCAGTCGCGCAGATCATGCCAGGCCCGAACGTGATCAACCTGTCGCTGATGATCGGTGGCCGCTACTTTGGATTACCCGGGGCTATGGCAGGGATGGCGGGCATGCTGGCCGCCCCCATGGTGGTGGTCTTGCTGGTGGCCGTGGCCTTTGGTGGCGTGTCTGACCAGACATGGGCGCAAGGCGCTTTGCGCGGCATGGGGGCTGTGTCTGCAGGTTTGATCGCAGCCGTCGGCCTCAAGTTGATGAGCGCCCTGCGCAGCAACCCCATGGGCATGCCGGTGTGCGTGGTGTTGGCCACCGCCAGTTTTGTGGGGGTGGGCTTGTTGCGCTGGCCTTTGGCCTATGTGCTTTTGGCCACTGGCTTGGTGGCGTGCAGCTGGGCTTATCTTCAACTGGCCCGCCAGGCCGCCCAAGCTTCAGACACGCCATGAACCCTGTGCTGCAACTGTCGAGCCAGGATTGGCTGAGCCTGTTCAACCACTTTGCCTCTTTGTCGCTGCTGGCCGTGGGGGGCGCCATCACCACAGCGCCCGACATGCACCGCTTTCTGGTGGACGAAACCCGTTGGCTGAGCGAGGCACAGTTCACCTCGTCCATTGCCTTGGCGCAAGCAGCACCAGGTCCCAATATTTTGTTTGTGGCTTTGATGGGCTTCAACGTGGGGCTGAACGCCGGCGCTGGTTTGGGGGGCGGCTGGGTCAGCGTGGGCCTGGCCAGCCTGGGGGTGGTGGTGACCATGGTGGGCATCATGCTGCCCTCATCGGTGCTGACCTATACAGCCACGCGCTGGGCGCACCAGCACCGCGAAAAGCTGGGCATTCGGGCTTTCAAGTCAGGCATGGCCCGCATCGTGATCGCCCTGCTACTGGCCACGGCTTGGCTGCTGACGATGAACCACACACAGCCTGCACGCGACTGGCCTGTGTATGGGCTGACAGCTTTGACCACCGTGGTGGTCTGGCGCACGAAAGTGCACATGCTGTGGTTGATTGGTTTCGGCGCCCTGCTGGGTGTCTTGGGCTGGGTCTGAAACGGCTCAGCGCGGGTTCTCGAAGAACACCGTGTTCGAATAATCGCTGACCTCGAAATACACCTTCTTTTCGTCAGGATCGGCCAGCATGTTCAGGTTTTCATCCAGCACGCCATAGCCGTAGCGGTAGGCACGGGGCGACTTGTCGTCGGTGCCCAAAGCAGTGCTGATCTTGTCGACTTTCAAAAATCGACGCACCAGCTTGTCCCCGGCATAGACCTCCAGCACACCATTGGTACCGGTCCAGTTCTGGATGTCACGGCTGATCTTGTTTTGCTGCTCTTGCGTGCAGGCCGTCAACAGGACGACCGCCAGCGAAGCGGCAAACACCGTGAGGCGAGTGAAGGTTTTTTTCATGGCTTGATTCAGGGCAAAAGGGGTATGGCAGCTCAGGTTCTCTGTCGCAAAGCTTCGTAGAGACAGACACCACTGGCTACGGAAACATTCAGGCTTTCCACCGCCCCGCGCATCGGGATACTGACCAGTTCATCGCAATTTTTGCGGGTCAGCTGGCGCATGCCAGCGCCTTCAGCACCCAAAACCAGTGCGGTGGGCACTTTCAGGTCGGCTTGGTAGATGGTGCGGGGGGCATCGTCGCTGGTGCCCACCACCCAGATGCTGCGTTCCTTGAGTTCACCCAATGTGCGGGCCAGGTTGGTGACCATGAAGTACGGCATGGTTTCGGCTGCCCCGCTGGCGACCTTGGCGACGGTGGCATTGATGCCGGCCGCATGGTCTTTGGGGGCGATGACCGCATGCGCACCTGCGCCATCGGCCACGCGCAGACAAGCGCCCAGGTTGTGCGGATCGGTCACACCGTCGAGCACCAAAAGCAAGGGCGGGCCTTCGACGGTGTCAAGAAGATCGTCCAGCGAATGGTTCTGGGGAATGGGCGCGACCATGGCTACCACGCCCTGGTGGCCATGGCTGCCGGCCAGCTTGGCCAGTCGCTCGCCATCGGATTCGATCAGGCGCATGCCCGAATCACGGGCCTTGTCGATGAACGTCCGCATGCGGGCGTCACGGCGGGTGACCTCGTAATGGATTTCAACAACGGATTGGGGCGCGATCTTGAGGCGAACGCCCACGGCATGAAAGCCGAACAGCACTTTGTGGGATGACATACCCTGGATTATCGTTGGTCCAAGCTTCTATCAGCGCCAAGTCTGGCAAACGGTGTCTGCTTTCAAGCCTGAGAAGCCACGGATTCCGACAGGCGACCGGCCTGAATCACCAGCATGCGCTCACAGCGCGCCGCCAGTTGGCGGTCGTGCGTGACAAGTACCAGGGTGGTGCCTTGCTCGCGGTTGAGCGCGAACATCAGGTCCATGATGGCTTCTCCAGTGGCATGGTCCAGACTGCCTGTGGGCTCGTCGGCCAACAGCAAATCGGGTTGAACCACAAAGGCGCGAGCCAGAGCGACGCGCTGCTGTTCGCCGCCAGAGAGCACTTTGGGCAAATGTTTGAGGCGCTCACCGAGGCCGACGCGCTGCAGCATGGCCGTGGCGGTGCTGCGGGCATCTTGCCGATCGGCCAGCTCCAGCGGGAGCATGACGTTTTCGAGGGCGGTCAGGTTGGGCATGAGCTGAAAGCTCTGAAACACAAAACCCACATGCCGGGCCCGAACCGCTGCGCGCTCGTCTTCGGACAAATCGAACAGCGATTGCCCAGCCAACAGCACCTGGCCGGAGCTGGGCGTGTCCAAGCCCGCCAAAATGGCCAGCAAGGTGCTTTTGCCGGAGCCGGAAGCACCGACAATAGCGGCTGTTTCGCCGGCGTTCAAAGAAAACTCGATATCGCGCAAAATGTCCAGCTTGCCGCTGGCATCCTGCACACTTTTCGAGACGCCACGCACGGCAATAATGGATTCAGGCATGCACAAACCTTTGTTGAGACGACGCCACTTTAACTGGAGCCTGCTGGCCCTTGCCTGCTGGGGCTTTGTGGCGCCCCTTTGCGCTGCGCCGGCTCAGCGCGTTTTGGTGGTGGGCGATTCGCTGAGCGCCGAATACGGCCTCACACGCGGCACGGGCTGGGTCGCCTTGCTGCAAAAAAAACTGGCCCAGGAAAAGCCCGGTGTGGAGGTGATCAACGCCAGCATCAGCGGTGAAACCACATCTGGCGGCCGCTCACGCATGGCCGCCCTGCTCCAAAAACACCAACCCAGCCATGTGGTGATCGAACTGGGGGGCAACGATGCCCTGCGCGGTTTGCCCTTGAACATGACGCAAGACAACTTGCTCACAATGACACGTCAGGCCAAATCGGCAGGTGCCCAGGTGTTACTGCTCGGCATGCAAATGCCACCCAATTACGGACCCGACATGGCGCGCCAGTTTGAAGCGGCTTACGCCCAGGTGGCCAAAAGCCATAAGGCGGCCCTGGTGCCCTTCTTTTTGCAAGGCATTGGCGACGACCCAGAACCCCTGAAATGGTTTCAAGCCGACCGCATTCACCCCAATGAAGCTGCGCAGCCGCGCATGCTGGCCAATGTCTGGCCCACTTTGAAAAAACAATTGAAATGAGCCTTCACCTGATCCCGGCCACAGAGGCCATGGCCAACTTGAACCAGTTTGATGCCATTTTGGACGCCCGTTCTGAAGGTGAGCATGCCGAAGATCACCTGCCCGGCGCCCTGAGCTGGCCGTCCCTGAACAACGAAGAGCGCATCAAGGTGGGCACGCTGTACAAGCAAGTCAACCCGTTTGAGGCACAAAAAATCGGCGCCGCCCTGGTGGCCAGAAATATCGCCCACCACATTGAAACGCATGTGATGGACAAGCCCAGGAACTGGCAACCGCTGGTGTATTGCTGGCGTGGCGGCAAGCGCAGCAATTCGCTGGCCCTGATCCTTGGGCAAATCGGCTTCAAGGTGCACCTGATCGAAGGAGGCTACAAGGCCTTTCGCAAGGCAGTGGTGGAAGACACACCCCGTCAGGCGCAGCGTCTGCATTTTCAAGTGCTGTGCGGCCCAACCGGCTCAGGTAAAACCCGCTTGCTGCAGGCTTTGGCGCAAGCAGGCGCCCAGGTGCTGGACCTGGAGGCCATCGCCTGCCACCGCAGCTCGGTGCTGGGCTTGATTCCGGGCACCCCGCAACCCACGCAAAAAGCCTTTGACACACAGGTGTGGGACGCTCTGCGCGCTTTCAGCGCCGACCGTCCGGTTTTTGTTGAAGCAGAAAGCAAGAAGGTGGGCAACCTGACGGTGCCCGCCGATTTGATGGTGGCCATGCGAGCCAGTGCTTGCTTGCGGGTGGATTTGTCGCTGGAAAACCGGGTGAATTTGCTGATGGAAGACTATGCGTTTTTCACGCAAGACCGGGCCTTGTTTGCCGACCGTCTGGAGCGCCTGACAGCGCTGCGCGGCAAAGTCGTGGTGGAAGGCTGGCAAGAAAGAATCGAGCGGGGTGAAATGCGTGAGGTCGTCACCGAACTGCTGACAGTTCACTACGACCCGGGTTATGAAAACTCAACAGGGAATAATTTTGTGAATTACGCCAAAGCCCCCTTGATTACCCCTGCCAGTCACAGCATGGAACACATGCTGACACTGGCCCAAAATCTGGTGCAGGCGCCACAGTAAAGTCGGCGCTCATGGACTGTCAGGGGCTGGGGCTTTGCGTGACTGGCGAGTCTGTCGCCAATGGCTCCTCAGGGGTGACTTGTGCATCGTCTAACTCGGTGCCATCTTCAGAAAAATGACCCGACTTGCGGTCGGACTTGGCTTTGAGCTTGTCTTCTTTTTTGCGTTTCTTGGCCAGTTCTTTCTGGCGTTTTTCGAATCCGTAGTTGGGTGTGGCCAAGATGGCTCCTTTAATTTGTGCTGCCCAATGTAACAGCTTCTTCCGGGATTTCTTGCCACTCGACACTGCAACGGTAAGCGTGCCAACTGGCATGCCCCAGCCACGGCCCCACCACGACGATGCCCAAGGCCCATGGCCACAAGGCCGTCAGCACCAAAGCACTCAACAAAAGGCCCCACAAAAGCATCACGCCAGGGTTGGATAAAACCACGCGCATGCTGGTCAGCCCTGCCGAAATGGCATCTGTGTCGCGGTCAAGAATCATGGGGATGGAGACCACCGACAGGCCAAACACCAGCACGGCAAAGACACCCCCCACGGCCAGATATACCATCAGGAATTCGATATTTTGCGGATTGAAGACTGCCTCAATTACGCCCGTGGTTGAAGGCATGCCGGTGTTAAAAAAAACGGCAAAAACCACCAGCGATGCACGGCCCCAAAGCAAGGCCATCAGCATGATTACCAAAACCAGCATGCCCATGCTGCGGATACGCCGGTCCCAGCACATCAAGGACGAGGCCATGTCGGGCACTTCGCCCTGCTCTCTTTTGCGACTGACCTCGTACAAGCCCATGGCCAGAAAGGGCCCAACCAGCAAACAACCCGACACCAGTGACATGGTGTATTCGGGCTGGTGTTTGAAAACCAGGGCCAGCACTTGGGCCATACCCCAAAAGCACAACCCATAAAACAAGGCGATGCCAGGGTGTTGCCGCACGTCATGCCAGCCCCGGGCCAGCCAGCGAAAGGGGTCAGTAAAGCCCAATTCACGAATGTGAGATTGCGGACCCTCGGGCGGTGGGGGGACATAGGGGGATGCCATATTGGGCAACCTGTCGGGGCGTGCTGAGTCTGACTGCCCAGTGGCCCCCTCAGGGTGCCGGGGTTCAAAGATCATGACCATACAGAGGTGCTTTCATGCTGACCAGATTAGCCGACAGATGCACCACTGAACAGCCATGTAACTACTGAGTGTGCGAACACAAAACGGGTAGAGCCCACCTTATTGCAGCGCACTTCACACCAAGGGCAAATGGGCGTGCGCAGATTGATGCAAGTCTAGCAGCAGGTCTTGCACCGACTCAAGGCCTGCGGAAAAGCGCACCAATGTGCCGGGCTTCAAATGAGCCGGCCAGCTTTGTCGCATCGAAGCCAGGCCATAAGGCACCACCAGACTCACTGGTCCGCCCCAGCTGTAACCAATTTTAAAAAGCTTCAGGCCGTCGCAAAAAGCGTCGACTTGGGCTTGGGTGTACCGGGGGGCAATCATCACGCTGAACAAACCTGCAGCCAATCCTGTGCCAGGCGAGCGGTCGCACAGCGCTTGCCAATGGGCATGACCAGGCGCCCCTTCAAAGGCAGGGTGAAGCAGTTGAGCGCACTGCGCTTGCTTTTGCCACCAAGCGGCCAGCGAGCGCGCCGTCTGGTCGTGCGCGGCATAACGCAAAGCGATGCTGGGCAAAGATCGCAACACGGTCTCCGCATCGTTTGCCCCGACACCCAAGCCCAAACGCATGTGACACAACTTGATTTTCAGGTGCAAAGACGGGTCTTGCGTGATGATGCTGCCCATCAGTACATCGCCACCGCCGCTGGGGTATTTGGTGAGTGCATGGGCGCTGATTTCCACCGCCAAACTGCCCTGTTCGCCAGACCCGTCACCCAGCAAGTCAAAGGGCTTGAAGGCCAGGCCCGAACCCCAGGTATTGTCAAGGGCAGACAAAACGGATTGGGCCTTGCAGCGGCGCACCAACTCGGGCAAATCTGGAAACTCCATGCTGACCGAGCCCGGTGCTTCCAGCCACACCAAGCGTGTGCGGGCATTGATCTTTCGCGTCAGATCGTCAGGGTCCATCGGGTCATACAACTGGTGCGTGATGCCGTAATGGCGCAACTCACCTTCGGCCAGAGCCTTGTTGGGACCATAGGCATTGTCTGGCAACAACAACTCATCACCGCTCTTCAGCAAGGCCAAGGCCACAGTCGCCAGAGAAGCCAGACCACTGGGCACCAGCACGCACTGCGCGCCACCTTCGAGGGTGCAAAGGCGCTCTTCAAGCATGTATGTAGTGGGTGTGCCATGCAGCCCATAGGTGTAGGCCGATTTGTCTTTCCACTCCCGTTGGCGCATGTCGGCCACGCTTGGAAAGTACACCGTAGACGCTTTGAACACGCCCGGCTGGGGGGCATCAAAACCTGCGGGAGGGGTGTAAGGGTGGTGAATCAGCCCGGTCATGCCCTTGGAGAAATTCGAATCGGTCATCTTGTCATCCTCAAGCAAACAGCCTCCCGTAGGAGGCTGCAAAAAACACAATGCGCGCCAGGCACCCAAGCGGTTAGACGCTCCATTTTTCCAGCAGTTTTTCGGGGCGCATGTTGTCGTATGGCTCAAAAGGCTGGTGGATCCAGGGGTTGGTGGGCAAATCTTCCACAGAATAGTCAGGTTTGAAACTGGACACGCCTTTGGTCCAGATCACGGCAGTGCGCAATTCGGTCACAGGCTTGTAGTTGTTTTTCAACTGGTCCACCACCGCACGCAGGGTGTGGCCGGTGTCAGCCAAATCGTCGACCAGCAACACTTTGCCGGCGATTTCGCCCTTGGGCGTGGTGATGTAACGGGCGATGTCAAGGTGACCTTGAACTGTGCCCGCATCGGCTCGGTAAGAGCTGGTGGACATGATGGCCAATGGTTTGTCAAAAACGCGGGACAAGATGTCACCAGGGCGCATGCCACCCCGGGCCAGGCACAAAATATTGTCAAATTCCCAACCCGATTGGTGGATTTTGATGGCGAGTTTTTCAATCAGGTTGTGGTACTCGTCATAACTCACATACAGGTGCTTGCCGTCTTCGGTCAACATGGGAATACTCCAAAAATGAGGGGGTTGAGGTCGGTGTCTGCTTTTGAAACCAGGGATTCAGGACGCAAAAGGGTCGTGCAATAAAATGGTGTGGTTGCGGTCGGGGCTGGTAGACACCACATGAACGGGCACGCCCGTCACTTCGGCAATGCGCGCCAGATATCGGCGGGCGGTGGCGGGCAGTTTGTCCAGCTCTGTCACGCCCACAGTGGTTTCGGTCCAGCCAGGAATCACTTCGTAAATGGGCTTGCAACGGGCGATTTCGTCAGCGCCCATGGGCAAAATATCGATGGTTTCACCGTCCAGCTCGTAGCCGGTGCACAGCAGCAACTCTTTGAGGCCATCCAGCACATCCAGCTTGGTGATGCACAAACCGGACAGGCCGTTGACCTGGGCGCTGCGCTTGAGCAAGGCGGCATCAAACCAGCCACAGCGGCGTGAACGCCCGGTGGTCACGCCCTTTTCAGCGCCCACAGTTGACATGTGGTAGCCAGGAGTGCCAGGGGTTTCCCAATCGAGCTCGGTCGGGAAAGGGCCACCGCCCACGCGGGTGCAATAGGCTTTGGTGATGCCCAAGATGTAGTGCAGCATGCCAGGGCCCACACCCGAACCAGCGGCCGCATTGCCCGCCACGCAATTGCTGGAGGTCACAAATGGGTAGGTGCCGTGGTCCACATCGAGCAAGGTGCCTTGGGCACCTTCAAACAGCAGGTTGGCGCCGGCTTTGTGGGCCTCGTTCAGTTCGCGCGAAACATCGGCCACCATGGGCAGCAGCTCTTTGGCGTAGGCCATGGCTTCGTTGAAAGTGGCGTCGAAATCAACGGGGGATGCACCCAGAATATTGACCAGCACCTCGTTGTGCAGTGCCAAATTTTCACGCAGCTTGGTGGCAAACCGCTCAGGGTATTTGAGGTCTTGCACACGCAAGGCACGACGGGCCACTTTGTCTTCATAGGCAGGTCCAATGCCGCGGCCGGTGGTGCCGATCTTGGCAGTGCCCGCTTTTTCTTTGGCGGCCTCGCGACCTACATCCAGCGCGACGTGGTATGGCAAGATCAAGGGGCAAGCTTCACTCACGCGCAGGCGCGAACGAACCTCGACACCGGCTTTTTCAAGGCCTGCGATTTCTTCGAGCAATTTGGGCACCGACAAAACCACGCCGTTGCCGATGTAGCACTTGATACGTGCACGCATGATGCCGCTGGGGATCAGGTGCAAGGCGGTTTTAACGCCATTGATCACCAGCGTATGGCCCGCGTTGTGCCCTCCCTGGAAACGCACCACGCCCTGGGCGCTTTCGGTCAGCCAGTCCACCAGTTTGCCTTTGCCCTCGTCACCCCACTGGGTCCCGACGACGACCACATTACGGCCTTGCTTCATGTTCATGCTTGAAATGTTCTTTCTCAAAGAGCCTGTACAACCCATTGCCCTGCTGCTTCAACCAGTTCGCGGTCGCAATGGAATTCGTCAACTTCGCTTTCGTGCCCTGGCAATATGCACACCACCGTTTCGCCACGGCCGCGCAAAGCAGCAATGGCCGAGTGCAAATTACCCGAGTTGCTCCAGGGCGCACGGATGGCTGCGCGCAATGCCAAGGGTGTCACAGCCGACACCAATTCTTTCAGATCCAGGCTGAAGCCTACTGCCGGGCGATCGCGGTCAATGCGGTGGCCAAAAACGGCGCCGACGCCGTCGTACCGTCCACCACGGGCCAAGGCATCGGATGCGCCTTTGGCATAAATGGCAAAACGCATGCCGCTGTAATAGGCATAGCCTCGGGAGTCACCCAGGTCAAAACTAATGGCAGCCCCCAAAATTTGTCCAGCCAACCAACGCAGTTGTGACAGCGCATCAAGGATGGCGGGTGTTTGGGGCAGGCATTTGACCGCTTCGTCAAGCACGTGGGCATCACCGTACAGGTCGACAAGGGCTCGCAAACCATCGCGGTTGGCAGGCGAAAAACCGGAGGTCAGGCGCGCAATGGCGCTCCCGTCCTTAATGGCCAGCGCAGCATGGATGTCGTGGCGCATCACATCAGAAGTGGCCTCGGCATGGAGCAGACTGTTGACGATGCGGGCATCTGCCAAGTCGACTTGCAAATTGTCCAGGCGGGCTGCACGCAGGCAGTCGAGGGCCAATTGCAGGATCTCCAGATCAGCCTCTGGACCCGCATGACCGTAAATTTCGGCCCCCAACTGCAAGGGTTCGCGGGTGGCATGAGGACGTGCTGGGCGCGTGTGCAGAACCGGGCCGCAATAGCAAAGACGGGTTAACCCGGAACGGCCGAGCAAGTGGGCATCAATCCGGGCCACCTGGGGGGTGGTGTCGGCCCGCAAACCCAGTGTGCGGCCAGACAGCTGGTCCACCAGTTTGAAGGTCTGCAAATCAAGCGCTTCACCCGTGCCGGTGAGCAAGGATTCCAAATGCTCCAGCAGCGGCGGCATGACCAACTCGTAGCCATATCCACGGGCAGTGTCCAGCAGTTCGCGACGGAGTTCTTCGATGTGGCGTGCCTCAGAGGGCAAGACATCGGCAATGTGATCCGGGAGGACCCAAGCAGACATGGGGTTTTAGGGGGACTGTTAAAAAAGGGATTTTACCGGCTTGAATGCCGGTTTCCGGGATTGGATTCAGGAAACAATCCAGAAGATCAACAATCCCGCAATGACCATCAGCATGCCGAAAAAACGGATTTGCCCATCATCGAGCTGCAAAAGCTGCTCAAAAAGGCGCCTCCACTTGAAGGGCGAGATCATGGGCATCAAGCCCTCCAGGATGAGCATCAGGCCCAACGCCAGCAGGAGGGTGTCGAGCAAAGCTTACTTCCGGGGAGCCGCCACGCCAGACGAGCCGCGCATGCCTTTGAAAAACTCAGAGCTGCCCGGATCAAGCACCATCACGTCGCTTTTGCTGCTGAAGCTGGATTTGTAGGCCTCTAGGCTGCGGTAAAACTGCGCAAACTGGGGGTCACGGCCAAACGATTCGGCATACAGACGCGCAGCCTGGGCATCGCCCTGCCCTTTGATTTTCTGGGCATCACGGTAAGCATTGGCCACCGTCACTTCGCGCTGACGATCGGCATCGGCACGAATTTTTTCACCTTCGGCACCACCGGTTGAGCGCAACTCGTTGGCCACGCGTTTGCGCTCAGCTTCCATTCGGCGATAGACCGACTCGGTGATGGTGTCCACGTAGTCAGCACGTGTGATACGCACATCCACGACATCAACGCCCCAGGGTTTAGCGCCCTTGACCACAACAAGAACCGCGGCTTTTACATCATCCATCAGCTCTTCACGCTTGAGTGACAGCAACTCCTTGACCGTGCGCTTGTTGATCTCTTCCTGGAAGGCGTTGCGAACCACCCGGTTGAGCTGGCTGGTACCGGCTTTTTCATCCAGACCCACGTTGCGGATATAAGCCTGTGGATCGGTTATGCGCCAACGCACATACCAGTCGATCACCACACGTTGCTTTTCAGCCGTCAGCATGGGCTCGTTGTCCGGGCTGTCCAGGGTCAGCAAGCGCTTGTCGATGTAGTTGACGTTTTGCAATGGAGGCGGCAGCTTGAAGTGCAAGCCCGGCTCGGTGATGACTTCCTTGATTTGGCCCAAAGCATAGACCACGCCGAACTGGCGCTGGTCGACCACAAAAACGGTTGAGCTGAAGAGCACAAAGGCCACCAACAGCGTTGAAATCCACAATCCGATGCGATTCATTTTATTAGTCCTTATCGTGGATCGCGGTCACGCGAACGCTGGAGGTCACGTGAACGAGTGTCCACTGCACCGCTGTTGGCCCCATTGGCGCTGGCCGATGCGGCCGGGGTATCCAGGGCGGCGGGAGGCGCCACTGCTGTGACTTGCTGCATGATTTTGTCGAGTGGCAAATACAAAAGATTCGAACCCTGCTTGCTGTCCACCAAGACCTTGGTCACGTTGCTGTAAATTTGCTGCATGGTGTCGGTGTACATGCGGTCACGCATGACTTGAGGCGACTTCTGGTATTCAGGAAGGATGGTCTTGAACCGCTGAGCATCACCTTCGGCTTGTGCCACGATGCGTTCACGGTAAGCGTCGGCCTCTTCCTTGAGTCGGGAAGCCGCACCCACAGCACGGGGTACCACATCATTGGCATAAGCCTGGGCTTCGTTCTTGGCACGTTCACGCTCTTGACCGGCTTTCAGCACGTCATCAAATGCCGACTGAACCTGCTCAGGGGGGCGAACACCACCTTGCTGCAAGTTGATGCCCACCACTTCGATGCCCACTTTGTAGCGGTCCAGAATGGTCTGCATTTTTTCGCGCACTCGGGGCGCAATCTGGTCCCGCTCTTCTGCAAGAGCCGAGTCCATCTTCATCTTGCCGACAACCTCGCGCACGGCGGTCTCAGCGGACTGAACCACGGCTTCGGTCGGGTTGCGGCTTTCAAACAGGTAGGCACGGGCATCGTTCAAACGGTACTGCACGGCGAATTTGATCTCGACGATGTTCTCGTCTTCGGTCAGCATCGCCGATTCACGCAGGCCCGTGGCCTTGATGATGTTGTCGCGCCCAATATCAACAGAACGGATCTGGGTCACAAACACCAACTCCTGGCGCTGAATGGGGTAAGGCATGCGCCAGTTGAAACCGGCACCCACCGTGCTGTGGTACTTGCCAAATTGGGTGATCACGGCCTGCTGACCTTCTTGCACGATGAAAAACCCAGTGCCCAGCCAGACCAACAAGGCCGCAGCCAGGATCACGCCCAAGCCGAGATTTTTAAAGAAAACAGGAATGCCGGGGCCACCAGAGCCGCCACCGGATCCACCCGAACCTTGAGGTCCTTGAGGACCGCCCTTGCCGCCAAACAAGTTGCCAAGCTTGCGGTTGAAATCGCGCCAGAGTTCGTCCAGGTCTGGGGGGCCACTTTGTTGTTGCGAGCCACGTCCTGGCGGTTGCTGCCAAGCATCTGGCTTGGGGCCTGAAGGTGGCGGCACATCGTTGCTGGGCTTGTTGCCTGCATCGGGGTTTGATTTGTCGTCGTCTCGACCCCAGCGTGGGTCGTTGAGATTGAAAATGCCGCGGATCTTTGCTGGGAGCAAGGACCATCGAAGGGCTGGCAGATGAAAATTCATGGTGAAGTGTCTTTGACAGGATGACGAACCCGCATTGTGCCGAATTCGGTAGGACTTCAATTCAAACCCCCCGGATATTCCCGGGTCAAGTCACGGGGATCTGCAATCTTTGCCTCGACCGAGGGCAAGGCGGCCATGACGATGCCAGACAAAGCCGAACGCAGCAGGTCGAGGCCTTTGCCGGATTTGGCACTTAAAAACACCCTAGGAACGGACACGCCATCTACCTCGTATTGGTCTTGCAATTGCAGGGGGTAGCGCTCTGCGTCCAAAGCATCCAACTTGTTGAAAACCAGCAATTGGGGGACAGCATCGGCCCCGATCTCGGTCAACACTTTTTGAACTTCGGCCATTTGCTCAGGAAAATTCGGGTTGGCAGCATCCACCACGTGCAGCAGCAGATCTGCGTCAGTGGCTTCTTGCAAGGTAGCCTGAAAGGCCTCGACCAGACCGTGCGGCAAATCACGTATGAAACCCACAGTGTCTGACAAGGACACCGATCGCCCCGCCTCGCCCAGATACAACTGGCGCGTGGTCGTGTCAAGCGTGGCGAACAACTGGTCAGCAGCAAAAGCCCGCGCTTTGACCAGTGCGTTGAACAAGGTGGACTTGCCGGCATTGGTGTAACCCACCAGCGATATATTGAAAGTGTCACGCCGCTCACGCTGTCGGCGTTGGGTGTTGCGCTGGCGTTTGACCTTGACCAGGCGATCCTTGATGCGCTTGATCGAGTCGTTGATCATGCGGCGGTCGAGTTCGATTTGGGTCTCACCCGGTCCGCCTCGCATGCCGATGCCGCCACTTTGACGTTCCAGATGCGACCAGCGGCGGACCAGGCGTGTGCTCAGATACTGCTGGCGAGCCAATTCAACCTGTAATTTGCCCTCGTGACTGCGCGCACGCTGCCCAAAGATTTCAAGAATCAGCAAGGTGCGGTCGTTCACTGGCAAGCCAATATGGCGCTCAAGATTTCGTTGTTGTGCCGGGCTCAGAGACTGGTCAAACACCACCTCGACCGCGCCGTGCATCATGGCCAGCGCCTTGATCTCGTCGGCCTTGCCGCTGCCGACAAACAATGCGGGATCGGGGGCCTTGCGCTTACATGTCAGTCGGGCCACGGGTTGGAGGCCCCCCGACTCGGCCAGCAAACCCAATTCATGGAGATCCGCGTCGAAATGCGGCAGCCCAAAGTCAACGCCGACCAGTAAGGTCGGCGCAGGCTTGTTGGAAAGTATTTCAGACAATGTCAGCAACCTCCGATGGTGGAATCAAACCATCGGGCAATCAACACCCACATCAAGCGGTGATTTCACCCAATTCGGGTGTATTGAAAGTCACCGAACGACCAGGAACAATCGTCGAAATGGCATGCTTATAAACCATCTGGGTCACTGTGTTGCGAAGCAAAACGACGTACTGGTCGAAAGATTCGATCTGGCCTTGCAGTTTGATGCCATTCACGAGATAAATGGACACTGGCACATGCTCACGGCGCAGTGCATTCAGGAAAGGGTCTTGCAAAAGTTGACCTTTGTTGCTCACGATATTCTCCGTGTTCAGAAGTTTTGAAGTCGAGACCTTACCACAGGGTAAGAAGCGGGTTTTGAGAAAAACCGATTTCCTCAAATATCAACTGGATTCTTTGTCCGCATAAGGATTGGTCGAAGTTTTCATCTCGATCCTGAGGGGCGTGCCCGACAAATTGAAGGCCTTGCGAAAACGCCCTTCCAGAAAGCGTTTGTAGGTATCGGTCACATGTTCCAGAGAGTTGCCGTGGACCACGATCACGGGCGGGTTCATGCCCCCCTGGTGCGCATAACGCAGCTTGGGACGAAACATGCCTCCCCGTTGCGGGCTCTGGAACTGCACAGCCTCCAGCAGGAGGCGGGTCAAAATGGGCGTGCTCATTTTGCACATGGCCGATTTATGCGCCTGGACGATGGAGGCCCAGACGGGACCCAATCCTTGGCGCTTTTTGGCCGAAATGAAGTGCATATTGGCAAAGCTCAAGAAAGGCAAACGCGTTTCGATTGAACGCTGCACCAACTGCCGCTGGTATTCGTCGATCGCATCCCATTTGTTGATGGCAACTGCCATGGCGCGACCGCTTTCAAGGGCGTACCCTGCAATGTGTGCATCCTGGTCTGTGACGCCCTGCTCGGCATCGAGCAGCAGCAAAACCACGTTGGCAGACTCAATGGCTTGGAGTGTTTTGACGACTGAGAATTTTTCGATGGCTTCAAACACCTTGCCTTTGCGGCGCAAACCGGCAGTGTCGATCAACTCGAATTTCTGACCCTGGCGTTCAAAAGGTACCGAAATCGCGTCGCGCGTGGTGCCAGGCATGTCAAAAGCGACCAGTCGCTCCTCGCCCAACCAGGTATTGATCAGTGTGGATTTGCCCACGTTGGGGCGTCCTGCAACAGCCAGCTTGATGACTGTCGGGTCTTCTTCGGTTTCTTCCGGGTCTTCAGGCAAATTGAGAGACTCGAGCGCCAGTTCTACCAAGCCACGCGTTCCTTGGCCGTGGGCAGCCGAAATGGCGATCACTTCACCCAAACCCAGCTCGTAAAACTCGGTCAGTTGAATGCCTTCGAGCATGCCCTCGGACTTGTTGGCAACCAGCAGACAGGGCTTGCCGATTTTGCGCAAATATTTGGCAATATCGTGATCCTGCGCTGACAAACCGCCACGCGCATCCACGACAAATATCACGATATCGGCCTCTGCCACGGCCTGCCGTGTTTGCTTGGCCATTTCCTTGTAGATGCCGCTGTTGGCGTCGGGCTCAAAGCCTCCGGTGTCAATGACGATGAACTCCTGACGGCCTTGCTTGCCGTTGCCGTAGTGTCGGTCACGGGTCAAACCCGCAAAATCGGCCACGATGGCATCGCGGCTTTTGGTGAGTCGGTTGAACAGCGTAGATTTACCCACATTGGGGCGGCCCACCAGGGCCAGTACAGGTTTCACTTAAAAATTTTCCAATCCATCATTCAGGGCGAAATCCGAAGATGCCCCCAGTGCGTGTCACCACCACCAAAGTCTGGCCAGCGGCGACGGGCTTGCCCACAATGGCACTGCCGTCCGTACTCAAACGCTGCAAGGCTTGTCCGTCCTGTCTTGACAGGAAATGGACACTGCCCTTGTCATCGCCCAACACAACAGAGCGACCCAGCACCAAAGGTGCGGTCAAACCCCGAAAGCGCAAGGCCTCTTGTGTCCAGGCTGGCTGACCACTTTGACGCTGCCAAGCCACCACTTTGCTGTCGGACTCGGCACCAAAAACAAGGGTTTCGTCACCGTCCAGGCCAGTGTGGCCCTGCGCTGGACGTGTCCACAAAGTGTTGCCACGGCTCGCATCCACACAGGACACAGCAGACTGGAAAGCGCGAACACACACGGTATTGCCTGGACGGCTGACACCGGCCACCAGGTCAACCAAGCGCTCAACTTCATTGGTTCCGCGTGAAGAGCCCACCAGTGTTTCCCAGCGAACGGCGCCTGTATTCGGATTCAAGGAGGCCAAGCGCCCCCCCCAACCTGCCAACAAATTATCGCCAAAAGGAATCAATAAACCGGCTTGTTGCAAGACCAGTGGGTCGCCAGTTCGCTGCTGGGTCCAGAGCTTTTGACCTGAAGCGCCATCAAGCGCCGTGACAGCACGGTCAGCGGTCAGCACAAAAACCCGCCCCCCCGCCACCAGGGGCGGTGTGTGGGAAATGGCAGACAAACGGTGACGCCAGATTACTTGCCCGGCTTCAATGGCCACAACTTCGTTGTTTTGCGTGATCACAGCAAAACGCTGACCGTCACCACCAACGCCCGCTTGAACAAGGCTATCGAGCTTGAGGCGCCAAACTTCCTGACCCGTGCTGGCATTGATCAAAACCACTTGCCCCAGCGTTGAGGCCACGGCCACCTGGTCGCCATGGACGGAGGCCAACAACGGCGTCGTCACGGCTCCCACCGTGTGGTTCCAGACTTTTTGAACCGCCAATTGACCAGTCACGGCAGGCAATGCGGCAGGCTGGGGCTTCTCGGGTGCGCTGGAACAAGCAGCAATGGCGACTGTCAAGGCCACGGTCAAGGTCGACCGGGTCCAGAAATGGTTGAAAAAAGTCATCACTTCGGGGTCTCCGCAACAGCAGTCGACTCAGGATCAACGCCCAGGGCATTGAGTTTGGCTTGCACCAAGCGCCGGTAATCAGGGAAATCTGCCATTTTTTGCCAGGCTTGCTGGTAAGCCCCAATGGCTTCGCTCGCTTGGCCCTTGGCCTGCAACACATCGCCACGCAGGTCTGCCGCCAAACCGGCCATGGTGGGGGTGAATTCCATGCCCAATTGCTTCAAAGCATCGTCATAAGCCTTGGCATCGAGCTGCAAAGAGGCCAGTCGCAAACGTGCGATGTCTCGGTATGCTTTGTCGCTTGCGTTGGCAGTCACCCAGAGCAACGCTTCACGCGCCGCATCGGTCTTGCCTTGGGCTTGCAGGGTTTTGGCCGCCAGCAAAGCAGATTGCAAGGCAAATTGAGTTGAGCCGAATTTGTCCTTCATGTCGGCCAAACTGCGCTCTACACGGGCGATGTCACCTGAGGCCGTTGCCCGCTCAACTTCGTCATAAAGCGCAGCCGCTTTTTCAGCTTGGGTTCGGTCCCAATATTGGTAAGCGTTCCAGGCGGCAAAGCTGCCCAAAACCGCAATCAACAGCCAGGAAATCAGGTTGCCCCAAGTCTTCCAGAAATGTTTGATCTGGTCGAGTTGTTCTTGTTCTTCAAGGTCGAGTGCTTTGGCCATGGTGATTTAACTGCTGGTTGCGCTTTGAAGCGGCGATTGTAGGCTGTAGGCCCAAGCGGCTGCACTGGTCAGGGACTCGGTGCGCTGGGCACCCGCTCCGTCTCGCAGCGATTTGACGGCGACGAGACCTTGGGCCATTTCTTCAGCCCCGAAAACCAATGCAAAACGGGCGCCAGAAGCATCGGCCTTCTTGAATTGGGACTTCATGCTGCCCATGCTGTCGCCGCTGCCAGCGTGCATTTGGGCCGATACGCCCTGGGCTCGCAAAACTTGAAGCACCTGCATGGCAACAGGCAATGCTGTCGTTTCGGGCACGATCGCGTACACATCGGGGGCGGGTTCTGGCAAGGCCTCTCCCTGATCCTTGATCAGTTCGAGCACGCGCTCGACACCCAGCGCCCAACCCACTGCCGGCGCCGGTTTGCCGCCCACCTGCTCGATCAGGTAGTCGTAGCGGCCACCACCGCAGATGGTGCCTTGCGAACCCAGGCTGGTGGTGATGAACTCGAACACCGTGAGGTTGTAATAGTCCATGCCCCGCACCAAACGAGGGTTGATGCTGTACAAGACGCCGTTGGCGTCCAAAATCGCCTGGACCGCATGGAAGTGGGCGAGGGAAGCCTCGCCCAGAAAATCGAGCAGACGCGGTGCCGACTCGACCACGCTCAACATGGCCGGGTTCTTGGTGTCCAGAATTCTCAACGGGTTGCTGTGCAGCCGGCGTTTGGCCTCATCGTCCAGCAAGTCAGCGTGCTGTGTTAGATGTGCAATCAGGGCGGCGCGGTGAGCCAACCGCTCGGTGGGCTGGCCCAGGCTGTTGAGCTCAAGTCGCACATCATTGAGGCCCAACTCCTTCCAAAGCGCATCGGCCAGGAGGATCAATTCAGCATCCACCTCGGCACCTGCAAAACCCAGCACCTCGGCGCCAATTTGGTGAAACTGCCTGTAACGGCCACGTTGCGGGCGCTCGTGGCGAAACATTGGCCCCATGTAATACAGGCGTTTGCCACCTTCATAAAGCATGTTGTGCTCGACCACCGCGCGCACCACACCGGCCGTGCATTCGGGCCGCAAAGTGAGCTGCTCGCCATTCAGGCGGTCCTCGAAGGAATACATTTCCTTCTCGACGATGTCTGTGACCTCACCCAAGCCGCGCACAAACAAGGCGGTGGGCTCGACGATGGGCGTACGGATGTTGCGGTAGGCGTAACGCGACATGAGCGTGCGCACTTTGGCCTCCAGCCACTCCCAGCGCGCGGAGTCAGGTGGCAGCACATCGTTCATGCCCTTGACACCCACCAGCTTCTGGGCTTTGGCAGGCTTGGGGCTGATATCTGGAAGAAACTCGCTCATTTTTTCTCGGTAGATCCTGAACCAAAACGGTTCTCTATGTAGTTTTCGACCAGGACCTGAAACTCTTGTGCAATGCCTTCGCCGCGCAATGTCAGGCGCTTTTCCCCGTCGATGAAAACAGGAGCCGCTGGCGCCTCGCCCGTACCGGGCAGGCTGATGCCGATGTCGGCATGCTTGCTTTCGCCAGGGCCGTTCACAATGCAGCCCATGACCGCCACCTTGAGGTTTTCGACCCCAGGGTAACGGACACGCCAAACGGGCATCTGGGCGCGTAAAAAGTCATCAATCTGCTTGGCCAGTTCCTGAAAGGTGCTGCTGGTCGTGCGCCCGCAGCCTGGGCATGCGGTCACGCTGGGCACAAAAATGCGCAGACCCAGTGACTGCAAAATTTCAGAGGCAATCACCACTTCTTGCGTACGCGCTTCACCCGGTTGTGGGGTCAACGAAACACGGATCGTGTCGCCAATCCCCTCTTGCAGCAAGATGGCCAAAGCTGTGGCCGAGGCCACGGTGCCCTTGGTGGCCATGCCTGCCTCGGTCAGGCCCAAATGCAAGGCGTAATCGGTGCGGCGACCCAACTCACGGTAGACAGAGATCAGGTCCTGAACACCCGATACCTTGCAGGACAAAGCGATTTGGGCCCCATCAAGACCCATGCTTTCAGCACGCTGTGCAGAGGAAATAGCCGACGAAATAAGGGCTTCGTACATCACCTGCCGAGCCTCCCAGGGTTCAGCTCGCAGGCTGTTCTGGTCCATCAACTCTGCGAGCAACTCCTGGTCTAGGCTGCCCCAATTCACGCCAATGCGTATGGCTTTGTTCCAGCGCACAGCCGCTTCGATCATCTGGCCGAACTGCACATCGCGTTTATCACCCTTGCCCACGTTGCCGGGGTTGACGCGGTACTTGGACAGTGCCTCGGCGCATGCAGGGTAATCGGTCAGCAAACGGTGGCCGTTGTAATGAAAATCGCCAATCAGAGGCACGTCGATGCCCATTTTGTCGAGTTGGTCACGAATATGCGGCACAGCTTGCGCTGCCTCGGGGGTGTTGACCGTGATCCGCACCATTTCGGAACCGGCTATGGCCAGTTCCTTGACCTGGATGGCCGTGCCAATCACATCCACGGTGTCGGTGTTGGTCATGGACTGCACGCGAACGGGGGCGCCCCCGCCGACGGTCACCACACGGGACCCCCAGACAACTCGGGACTGGCGGCTCTTGCGTTGTGCGGGCAAAGCGATGGCAATGGGTGATGGCGTGATCATGGTTTCACCTCGAAACGTGCCACATTGGCTTTGGTGTGCGGTTTAAGATCAAAAGATTGCCCCTTGAAAGTCACTTGAACGGCGTCTGCGCGGCCCACAACGACGGACATCAGATCCGCTGTTGGCAGGCGTTGGGTGTCGCCCGGGCTCAATACACCACTCCAGATCACCTGGTTTTTGGCATCCCGAACTTCAACCCAACTGGTCTGTGTTGCGACAACCAAAAGCGCTGAAGCCGGTGATCCGACAGATGGGATTGCCTGGATATTTTTCCCCGTGACAGCAGTTTGCGGGTTTTCAATGACAGCGGGTGGCTCGACTGCAGGGGTTGCGGGTGATGCCTCTGTCAGGGCAGGGACACCCGCAACAGCCCCCATTGATGCAGAGTCTGAGGTAGAGGGGACTGGCATCGGCATGGCTTGAGGAGGCAGGCTGAGCGTACGCACATCGGCATCCGGTGGGTTCATGTAAGCCGTCACGCTTTCCAGCCAGGACCATTGCGACGGGCCTGGTAGCCAGATGAGTGCGGCGATCAGGAGAAGCATCCCGCCCGCAGTCCACCAGGCCTGAACCTGCAAGCCTCTCGGCGACCGGGTCACTCGCCGAAAATCAGCAGGTGCAACAAGCGCTTGGCGTACCGCACCATGTGGCTCAAGATAATTGGCGGTGCGTGGCATCAAAGCCAAAATTGGCGCAGGGTCGATACGCAATTGACGGCAAAAACTGGCTGCCAGTCCACGGGCAAAAACAGGGCTTTGGTCTGCTGGGTACTGGTCAGCCTCTAGGGCCTCCAGTTGACGGACCGAAACCTTCATGTTGACAGCCAAAACCCCCAGATGCACACCCGCCCGCTCCCGTTCGGTTTTCAACAACTTGCCTGCCGTCAGGGGCGGGGCAGGAGTGCCGTCGGTTGGCCCCGAGGTATTGTCCAAACGATCGTTTTCAGGCATCACCAGACTCCTGTGTTTGAACAGAATAAGCGGGCACCAGCATGATGGTTCGCTGCTGAGCCATGCGATTTTGCACTTGTGTGCGGTCCTTTACATCTCCCGCCAGTTGACCACAAGCGGCGTCAATGTCGTCCCCTCGGGTTTTGCGAACCGTGGTGACCAAACCCGCATCCTGAAGTTGTTTGGCAAAGGCCTGTACGCGGGCGTTGGGCGAGCGCAGCAACCCAGAAGCAGGAAACGGGTTGAAGGGAATCAGGTTGAATTTGCATCGAAGGCCCTGACGAGCATGCTTTTGAACCAGATCAATGAGCTGGTTGGCGTGCTCAGCCTGGTCGTTGACGCCGTCCAGCATGCAATATTCAAACGTGATGAAGTCTCGCGGCGCATGGGCCAGATAAGCGATGCAAGCTTGCATCAATTCATCCAGCGGATATTTGCGGTTGAGTGGCACCAAATGGTCACGCAAGGTGTCATGAGGTGCGTGAAGAGACACGGCCAAAGCGACGGGACAATCGGTCGACAGTCGCTCGATCATGGGCACCACACCTGAGGTGGACACGGTGACACGGCGGCGCGACAAGCCGTAACCGTGATCGTCCAGCATGGCACGCAGTGCCGGTACCAATGCGGTGTAATTTTGCAGGGACTCGCCCATGCCCATCATCACCACGTTGGAGATGACGCGTTCATCGGTCTGCAGGTGCTTGCGCAAAAAATGCTCGGCAAACCACAACTGGGCGAGAATTTCACCCGTTGTCAGATTGCGGCTGAAGCCCTGGTGACCCGTAGAGCAAAAACGGCACCCTACAGCGCAACCGGCCTGGGATGAGATGCACAAGGTGCCCCGGTCGTCTTCGGGAATGAACACCGACTCTATGGCGTTGCCATCGCCGACATCGAACAGCCATTTGATGGTGCCGTCTGTCGAAATGTGCTGACTGATCAAGGGCAGCGAAGAAACATGTGCGCGAGACTGGAGTTTTTGGCGCAATGACTTCGCCAGATCGGTCATCTGGTCAAAATCACTGGCACCCCGTTGGTGTATCCAACGAAACAATTGGGTCGCCCTGAAACGCTTTTCGCCAAGGCTCTCACAAAAAACGGCCAAACCATCCAGATCAAATTCGAGAAGGTTGGCCGTCATGATGTTTGAGGTCGCGTTGTTGCCGCGACGCTGTCAGCGGGTGTAAACGTTCATGCCAGCGAAGAAGAATGCGACTTCAGCGGCAGCAGTTTCAGGCGCATCAGAGCCATGCACGGCGTTGGCATCGATGCTGTCCGCAAAATCAGCACGGATGGTGCCGGCATCTGCTTTCTTGGGATCTGTCGCGCCCATCAGGTCACGGTTCTTGGAGATGGCGTTTTCGCCTTCCAAGGCCTGAATCATCACGGGACCGGAAATCATGAAATCGACCAAATCCTTGAAGAAAGGACGTGCTTTGTGCACAGCATAAAAAGCTTCGGCTTCGCCGCGCGACAGATGCGCCATCCTGGATGCGACCACTTTCAGGCCTGCAGCTTCGAAACGGGCATAAATCTGCCCAATGACGTTTTTGGCGACTGCGTCGGGCTTGATGATGGAGAGTGTGCGTTCGATGGCCATTGTTTTTCCTGTAACAGAGTGATTTATAAGCATTTTTGCCCTACAGCAAAGCCCGTCATTCTAACCTGAGGAGCCCTGCAAAAAGGCACCATGGCAGCATATTCCCCCACAGTTGAAACAGAAATCAGCGACTGCGGGTTCCACCGCCGCTGCCACGTCCGCCCCGGCCTGGGCTGCCAGGCGTTTTCTTCAGCCGGTTGAAACTCTCTGCACCAATGAAAGACGTATTTGTCTTCACTGGATCCGGCAAACCGGTCCCCGAGGCGCCTGGCGCCCTGTTGGGCTTGGCGACTGGTTTGGCGCGCGGCACAGCTGTTCCTGTGCGGCCCTGACCGCCTGTGCGTGGACGTCGATCATTGCGGTTCGTTCGCGACACTGGCCGCGCCTCGGTAGACCGAGGACGCTCTGTTGTGCCAGCAGCACGCATGAGTGCCCGAATATCGGCTTCATCCAGTTCAAGCCAGGCACCGCGACGCAAGCCGTGCGGCAAAACCATGGCACCGTATCGGATGCGGATCAGGCGGCTCACCGCATGGCCCACCGATTCCATCATGCGACGAACCTCCCGGTTGCGCCCCTCGGAAATCGTGACACGGTACCAACAATTGGAGCCCTCGCCCCCGCCGTCTTCGATGGAGCCAAACTGGGCGGCGCCGTCGTCCAGCATCACGCCATCCAGCAAGCGCTGCTTTTCGTCTTTGCTCAAAGCGCCCAGCACGCGAACAGCATATTCACGTTCAAGCCCGAACCGGGGATGCATCAACTGATTGGCCAACTCACCCGAACTGGTGAAAAGCAGCAAGCCCTCGGTGTTCAGGTCAAGACGCCCCACAGATTGCCATTTGCCATTTTGCAAACGGGGTAATTTACGAAACACGGATGGGCGGTTTTGCGGATCGTCATGGCTAACGATCTCGCCTGCAGGCTTGTGGTACGCGAGCACCCGGGCCGGTGGCGGGTCAATCCGGATGTGAATGGGTTTGCCATTGACCTTGATCTGGTCGCCGTATTGCACCCGCTGACCGACGTGGGCAGGTTCATTGTTGACCGAAATGCGGCCTTCCACAATCAGCTTTTCCATCTCCAGACGTGAGCCCATGCCCGCTTGCGCAAGGACTTTGTGCAGTTTGGGAGAGTCGGTCTGGGGCGCCAATACGCGTTTTCCCAAGTCGACGGTGAGGTCTTGGGTGGCTTCTTCATCGTCGAATTGGCCAGACACCACATCGGCCAACGCAATCGGCTTATAGGCCGACTCGCCCGACGGGCCCGCTTGGGGCTGGCGGACATCTGTATCCGGGAGAAAGGACGAGGTGTCGTCGTGAGGTTCTTGGTTCATTCAGGGGTGGACTTTTCGCCATGCAGAGGGTGGTCAGGGTGGTTATCTGGGTTCGCAGAAAGGGGGGGGCCATCGCTGCGGTCGTGAGGCATGCCGATGTCATCGCGTGGCTCGGACGGGCTTGCAGCTACGGGCAATATGTGCGCTTCATCGTGCGCCTCTTGCAAAAAGTCCTCAGATTCATGCAGGGCCTTGGCTGCGGCCTGATCTTGAACTTGTTGCGCTGCGTCAGCCGCGACGGGCATGTCGAAAGGCTTGACGCTGTTGTCTTCTTCAAGCGACAAGGATGGCTGGACAGGCATCTGCTCGACGAGGCTGGACAAAGCAGTTGTTTGGCCATTGCTCTGGGACAGCATCGGCAACTGGTCAAGTGCAGAAAGACCCAGATCATCGAGGAATTGTCGTGTCGTGGCGTACAAGCCAGGACGGCCCACGGTCTCTCGGTGGCCAATGACCTCCACCCAACCGCGATCCTCCAGTTGTTTGAGGATCTGGGAGCCGATGGTGACCCCACGGATGTCTTCCATGTCCCCCCGGGTAACCGGTTGACGGTAGGCGATGATCGCCAGCGTCTCGAGCACAGCGCGGGTGTATTTGGGAGGCTTTTCAGGGTGCAAACGGTCCAGAAACTGGCGCAACTCCGGGCGACTTTGAAAGCGCCAACCGCTGGCTACACGGGTCAGCTCAAGGCCTTTTGGGGTCCACTCGAGCTTCAGATCCTGCAGCATCTGCCGCAAGGTGTCGGCCCCGAGTGCGTCGTCAAACAAAACGCGCATGTCGCGAATTGACAATGGCTGACCTGCCGTGAGCAAGGCGGTTTCCAGGACACGCTTGGCTTGCGCCGTATTCATGTGTCTATCTTTCGGGAAAAAGACGCCTCACGGCGTCGAAGGTGCAGAGAACATGGTTTTTCAGACAAGAAAAACCCCGTTCTGGAGGCTTGGCAAGCTGCCAATCACCGGGATTGTCCGAGCCAGAAAAATCTGACTCAAGCTCCCAGGAGCTCTGAATTGTAGCTGAGCCCCAAAATTGAAAGGGCTTGCGCCATGTCTGCAGGCAAGGCGGAGGTCAAATCGACCGATTGTCCTGTGATGGGGTGAATGAAGGCCAAATGCCATGCGTGCAAGGCTTGGCGCGTCATGTCGGCGGCCTTGGCGCCCCCGTAAACAACGTCCGCTAGCAGCGGGTGCCCGACGTGGGCCATGTGAACCCTAATTTGGTGGGTGCGGCCTGTGTGCAGAGTGCATTTCACCAGGCTCGCCAGGGTGTTTTTATCAAGCACTTCGACCGTCGTCGCTGCCGTCTTTCCCGATTGGTAAGTCAAATCGACCACCGCCATGCGCAAACGGTTCGCCGGGTCCCGGCCAACTGCAGCCTCTAAGGTTGTGGGGGAAGTCGACATCCATGACTTGTGGGCAATGGCCAAATATTGGCGATGCACTTCTCTGGCCGCAATTTGCTGAACCAGAGCATCCATGGCCTGGCGTGTTCGCGCCACCACCATCAAGCCACTGGTGTCTTTGTCCAAGCGGTGAACAATGCCTGCTCTGGGCACCTCAGACGCCAGAGGATCCAGGGCCAGCAGACCATTGAGCAAGGTGCCGCGCCAGTTGCCAGGGGCCGGATGGACCACCAGACCCGCAGGCTTGTTGATCACGCGCAGGTGCGCATCCTCATAGACCACATCGATTGGCATCTCTTCAGGTACAAAAGCCTGTGACTGTGGTGTGGCCCGCAGGGTCACTTCGATGCGGTGCCCCAGACGCACCTTGGACGACACCTTGGTCACAGTCTTTCCATCGATCAGGGCATCGCCTTGTTCGATCAATTGCTGCAAATAACTGCGTGAGAACTCGGGCACCAGCTGTGCCAAAGCGCGGTCCAGCCGCTGGCCATGAAGCGCCATGGGCACCTGGATCGTGCGAACCTCTTCTTCAGACGCTTCCAGTGGGCGTTCACCGTCTTCCATCAAGGTGACGTTGTCTTGCATTGCAGGGTCGGCCGATATAATCAAAATGTTCAACAGTTCTAGGGTGTCACAGATGCGTAGCTTCAGATTATCGATGGTTCCGGTCGGCCTGGTTGTTTCAGTGCTGCTGTTTCTTTCCGGCTGCGCCAACACCACCAAGGATGTGACTGCTGGTTGGACCCCGGAGAAAATTTACAAAGAAGCACGCGACGAGGCCAATTCAGGAGCCTGGGAAAAGGCCATTGGTTTTTACGAGAAGCTCGAGGGCCGTGCTGCGGGCACCGTTTTGGCTCAGCAGGCCCAGATCGACAAGGCTTATGCCCAGTACAAGACAGGTGACAAAATTCAGGCCACAGCAACTTTGGACCGGTTCATCCGATTGCACCCCGCAAGTCCGGCCCTGGACTACGCCATCTATTTAAAGGGCTTGGTCAATTTCAATGACAACCTGGGCATGTTTTCCTTCCTCACCAAGCAAGACTTGTCCGAGCGCGACCAGAAGGCGGCCAAAGATTCTTATGAAGCCTTCAAAGAGCTGACCACACGCTTTCCTGATTCCAAATACACGCCCGAAGCACGCCAGCGCATGCTTCACATCGTGAATGCATTGGCCTCTTACGAAGTGCATGTTGCCCGCTTTTACGCAACTCGCGGCGCGCATGTTGCAGCAGTCAACCGCGCTCAGCAAGCCATCGCCGACTACCAAGGTGTGCCCGCAGTGGAGGAAGCTTTGTCCATTTTGGTGAGCTCCTACGATGCCTTGGGCATGACTGCTTTGCGCGATGACGCCAAGCGGGTACTCGCCAAGAACTTTCCACAGTCCGACTACCTCAAGGCAGAAGGATTCAAAAAGCCTACGAGCTGGTGGCGTCTGTGGTGAATTGACGCAAGGTCGACAAAAATTCCGGGTGCCCGTTCAGACGCCGCATTTCCGGCAAGCCCCTCACCAGCCTTCGGCCATATGACATGGTGGCCAACCGCGTGTCACAAACGACCAGAACGCCGCGGTCAGTCTCGCTGCGTATCAATCGCCCAGCGCCTTGTTTAAGGGCCACAGCGGCCTCAGGCAAGGCATGATCTGCAAAGGCGCTGCGCCCCTTGCGCGTCATGCGCTGACTTCTTGCTTCAAACAGTGGATCGCCCGGTGGCGGAAACGGCAGTTTGTCGATGACCACCAACTGCAAGGCCTCACCGGGAACGTCAAAACCTTCCCAAAACGATGCCGAAGCGACCAGAACGCAGCCAGGCCGCTGATCACCTGCCCCCTCCCTGAAGCGCTCCATCAGTCGCCGCTTGGGGCTTTGTCCTTGAACCAGAACTTCAACATTTGCACTGGCGTCCAATCGGGTCTGCAAATACTCACCGATTGCGCGCATGGCGTTCAGGGTGGTCGTGAGAACCAATGTTCGCCCACCCAGCAGCACCACAGCCTCGGCCACCAATTGCGCAACATGGGCAGCATGCCCAGGATCGCCGGGCTTGGGCAAATGTTCAGGCACATACAAGGCGGCTTGCTGCGCATAGTCAAACGGGCTGCTGACTTGCATCACTTGCGCTGAGGTCAAGCCGCAAGGCTCGGTGAACCAACGCAAACTGGGTTCGTCGCCCAAAGTGGCCGATGTGAAAATCCAGGCCCTTTGGCCGACACCACCACCCGTGAGTAATGGATTTTCCACAACATGCCGAGGGTCTCCCGCCATCAAGGCCTGCACGGAATCAGCATCAGATGCGTCTTCGGTGTCGGGGGCCAAGGGCTCTTGCGCCGGTTTGACCCAGGCCGAAAAAGCCTGCGCGATGTCCAAGGGTGACTCCACCAAGCGCAGTTGCGCGCTGACTTCGGCCCAGCGAACGCCCTCGCTGTCCGGCGCACTGGAGAACAAAACAGCCTTTTCGCTCAGCTCGCGGCCGCGTTCAAAGAGGCGCTGAAAATCGGGGGCTAACTCAACCACAGCTTCCAAACCGGTTTGCAACTGTGCCAGTGAATGAACCAAATTTTGCAAAGCAAGGCTCCAATCAGAGGCGTCCACACCTTCGGGCACGGTCTCCGTCCAGCGCAATCGCACAGAGCCACGGTGCATGCCCGCAGCCAGGCGCAAGTCACGGGCAGATTTTTCAAGAAGGTCTGTCAACGCATGCCATTCCACCAAGCCACGGGCCAACTGCAAACCTGTGGCCAGAACATCACGCGACAACTCCAGCAAATGGGTCATCGACAATTGCTTGCCCAAAAAATTCACACCGATCTCATTGAGCTGGTGCGCCTCGTCAAACACCGTGACGCGCACGGTGGGCAGCAATTCGGCCACACCCGATTCGCGCACTGCCATGTCGGCAAAGAAAAGATGGTGGTTGATGACCACCACGTCGGAGGCCATGGCCTCTTTTCTGGCCAGGTTCACATGACACGCGCGATACCGTGGACAACTTGAGCCCAGGCAGTTGTCCCTTGTTGAAGTCACCAACGGCCACAAGGAAGATCGCTCGTCCAGGCCTGTCAGCTCGGCCATGTCACCAGTGCGGGTGGCCTGTGACCAGGTTTCAATTTTGGCAAGCGCACGCTGTGCACCCGGTTGAGCTGCTTCTGAGCTGTGTCGTGCTTGCTCCATGCGGTGCAAGCAAAGGTAATTGGAACGCCCCTTGAGCAAGGCCACCCTGATGGGCAAACCCAAAACCTCCACCAGGCGCGGAATGTCTCTCGAAAACAATTGGTCTTGCAACGCCTTGGTGGCCGTTGAAACCAGCGCCCGCTGACCGCTGAGCAAAACGGGCACAAGGTAGGCATAGGTTTTACCGACCCCAGTGCCGGCCTCGACCACCAACTGGCCACCCTGCTCCAACGTCTGGCTGACCGCCATGGCCATATCGGTCTGGCCCTCGCGGGGTTGAAACCCCGGAACCGCATGGGCCAAGGCCCCGTGGTTTGACAAGGTCTCTGCAACCCTTTGGAGCAGCAAACTCAAGCAGGCTCCTTAGGGTCGAGCATCCATTGCAATTGGTTAATTTGATCGCGCAAAGCCAAACGGCGTTTTTTCAGACGCCGCAAAAGCAACTCATCCAGCGGTTGCGGCGCCAGCACGGCCTGGTCGATCAGGGCATCCAGGTCGGCATGCGCCATCTGCCATTCAATCAACTGGCGACGCGGAGAACGAAGATCCTCGGAAGTGATGTCCGTCATGGTGTGCTTCGATTTTCTGGCTGCTTGCCTTCTAGTCTCAAATTGCGCTGCTCGGTTCGCCAATGACGCTCTTGTTCGTTCAAAATCAGGTCTTGCGGTCGCAACAACTCCAGCGCAATCCGGCGCTTGCTGCGGGCTTCACTGAGGCAGGCATTGACTGCGAATTTTTGCCAACAGGCTTTAGCTTCTTGTTGGTAAACCGCCATGACCGATTCACGCTGCACGGTGATCTCTTGACGCTCAGCGCGGATGAACTCGGGCTCCCCCAGCAAGGACTGTGCACCAAGCCAGGATGTGGTCAATGCGGCAAGGCCAGCCAATGCAAGTCGCTTCATGTGAGGTTTGTGTCCACCATGCGGTGTTCCAGAGCCAGGAATTCGCTGGACTGCATTTCGTGCAAGCGTGAGACTGTTCGCGGAAACTCGTGCGACATGGGCCCCGCGGTGTACAGGCCTTCAGGCGGTACCGCCGCTGACATGATCAATTTGACACGGCGGTCGTACAAGACATCAATCAGCCAGGTGAAACGTCGGGCCTCAGAAGCCATGCTCACCGGCATGTGGGGCACATTGCTCAGCAAGACGGTGTGGAACTGGGCCGCAATTTCCAGGTAATCATTTTGTGAACGCGGGCCACCGCAAATGGCCCGAAAATCAAACCAAACCACATCTCCAGAACGGCGCCTTGCCATGATTTCACGCGCCTCGATGTGCAAAACCGTGTCTTCATCCGGCCCCGTGGCAAGGCGGTTGAACGCATCGCTCATCGCTGCATCGGCTTGCTCACCCAGCGGGGTGTTGTAAAGATTGAGCATTTCCAGCGTGCGGCGGCGGTAGTCTGTGCCGTTGTCGACGTTGAGCACCTGCATGCGCTCGTTGAGCAAGGAAATGGCAGGCAGAATTCGGTCGCGGTGCAAACCGTCAGGGTAAAGGCCGTCAGGTGCAAAGTTGGAGGTGGTGACAAATCCCACACCGTTATCAAAAAGCGATACCAGCAAACGGTGCAGGATCATGGCATCGGTGATGTCCGCCACATGAAATTCGTCAAAGCAAATGAGCCGATATCGCTTGGCCATGCGCCGACCCAGTTCGTCCAGCGGGTTCACGGTTCCCTGCATGGCGGCCAATTCGCGGTGCACTTCGCGCATGAACTCATGAAAATGCAAACGGGTCTTGCGCTCAATCGGCACCGCCGCAAAAAAGCAATCCATCAGGAAACTCTTGCCGCGCCCGACCCCGCCAAACATGTAAACCCCTTTGGGTATTGGCGGGCGGCTGAGGAATTTCTTCAGGACATTCGAGCGTTTGGATTTGTACGCCGCCCATTCGCTGGCGCAACGCTCCAATGCCTCGATGGCCCGCAACTGGGCAGGGTCGCTTTGGTAACCGCGCTTTTGGAGCTCTTCTTCGTAAACTGCACGAACAGACATGGGTTGATTGCTCTTCAATTCAAAACAAAACCCGGGACCAGGCCCGGGTTTTCAGGGATGCAGAACTTTAACCCAACTCACCAGAAACGTCAGTTCCGGGCAAGCCATGGGCTTAGAAGTTGAGTGTGCGCTTATCGACCGCCAAAGCCGCTTCTTTGGTCGACTCGCTCAAGGATGGGTGTGCGTGGCAGATGCGGGCAATGTCTTCTGCGCTGGCGCGGAATTCCATGGCCACCACGGCTTCGGCAATCAACTCAGACGCCATCGGGCCCACAATGTGCACCCCCAAAATCTCGTCGGTTGTGGCGTCGGCCAGCATTTTCACCATGCCAGTCGTATCGCCCAAAGCGCGTGCACGGCCATTGGCCAAGAACGGGAACGAACCCGCCTTGTACGCGACACCGTCGGCCTTGAGTTGCTGCTCTGTGCGGCCCACCCAAGCGATCTCAGGGCTGGTGTAAATAACCCAAGGGATGGTGTTGAAGTTGACGTGTCCATGCTGGCCAGCGATGCGCTCGGCCACGGCAACGCCCTCTTCTTCAGCTTTGTGCGCCAGCATCGGGCCACGCACCACGTCACCGACTGCCCAAACGCCAGGCAAATTGGTTTTGCAGTCAGCATCGACCACGATGGCACCGCGCTCATCAAGCTGCAGGCCAACGGCTTCGGTATTCAGCCCGATGGTGTTGGGCACGCGGCCAATCGAGATGATCAATTTGTCTGCGTTGAGCACCACCGACTCGCCCTTGGCGTTGGTGTAGTTGACGGTCACGCCCTTCTTGCCGTTGACGATCTCGCCCACTTTCACGCCAAGTTCGATCTTTAGGCCTTGCTTGTCGAATGCTTTTTTGGCTTCTTTGGCAATTTGCTCATCGACAGCACCCAGGAAGGTCGGCAGACCCTCGAGGATGGTGACGTCCGAGCCCAAACGACGCCAGACTGACCCCATTTCGAGGCCGATCACGCCGGAGCCGATCAATGCCAGCTTCTGGGGTACGCCGCCCAAGCGCAATGCGCCATCGTTGCTCAACACGTTCACCTCGTCGAACGGGGTACCAGGCAAAGCCCGTGCGTTGGAGCCGGTAGCGATGATGACCTGTTTGCCGGTGATGGACTCTTCGGTCTTGCCAGCAACTTTGATCTCGTAGCCGCCATCGGCTTTGCCGGCAAAGCTGCCACGGCCGTGAAAGAACGTGACCTTGTTTTTCTTCAGCAGATACAAAATGCCATCGTTGTTTTGCTTTACAACGTTGTCCTTGCGGGCCAACATCTGGGCCACATCCATCTTCACATCTTTGGCGCTGATGCCGTGCTCTGCAAAGTGGTGGTTGGCGTGGTCAAAGTGCTCGCTGGATTGCAGCAAAGCCTTGGAAGGAATGCAACCCACGTTGGTACAAGTGCCGCCGGGAGCAGGGCCGCCCGCAGCGTTTTTCCATTCGTCGATACAGGCAACCTGAAAACCGAGTTGTGCAGCACGAATGGCCGCAATATAGCCACCTGGGCCACCACCAATGACGACGACGTCAAATTGTTTGCTCATGCTAAATGCCTTCTGGATGAAAAACGCCCCCTTGGCAGGGGGCATTCAATAGGGGGAAATCAGATGTCGAACAGCAAGCGGGCTGGATCTTCCAGCGCTTCCTTCATGGCCACCAAACCCAGCACGGCTTCGCGGCCGTCGATGATGCGGTGGTCGTACGACATGGCGAAATAGTTCATGGGGCGAACCACGACCTGGCCGTTTTCCACCATGGCGCGGTCCTTGGTCGCGTGCACGCCCAAAATGGCCGACTGGGGCGGGTTGATGATGGGGGTGGACATCATGGAGCCGAACGTGCCGCCATTGGAGATGGAGAATGTGCCGCCGGTCATTTCTTCCATACCCAGCTTGCCGTCACGGGCCTTCACGCCATACTCGGCGATCTTTTTCTCGATGTCAGCAAAACTCATCTGGTCGGCATTGCGCAAGATGGGCACCACCAAACCACGAGGCGAGCCCACAGCGATACCGATGTCAAAGTAACCGTGGTACACGATGTCATTGCCATCCACAGATGCGTTCAGCACAGGGAACTTCTTCAAGGCGTGCACAGCAGCTTTGACGAAGAAGCTCATGAAGCCGAGCTTGCAACCGTGTTCTTTTTCGAAACGATCTTGCATGCGTTTGCGCATGTCCATGACCGGGGCCATGTTGATTTCGTTGAAGGTGGTGAGGATGGCATTGGTCGACTGTGACTGCAACAGACGCTCTGCCACACGGGCCCGCAAACGCGTCATGGGCACGCGCTGCTCAGGGCGGTCGCCCATGTTGACAGTAGGAGCCGCCACTTGAACCAAAGCCTTGGTCGGCACGCCTGTGGGGATCACAGCAGCGGTTGACTTGACGCCACCGGCCACGGCTGACAGCACATCGCCCTTGGTCACACGGCCGTCTTTGCCAGAACCAGCAACCGTGCCAGTAGCCAGGTTGTTGTCTGCCATCAATTTGGCAGCAGCAGGCATGGCCACACCAGCCATGCTTGCGCTGGTCGCAGTGGCTGCAGCGACTGGCGCTGTCGCAACAGCCGCCACAGCGCTAGGTGCTGCGGCTGCAGTTCCAGCCTTGCCTTCGGTGTCAATGCGGGCAATCAGTTGCTCGGCATTCACGGTGCCGCCATCAGCGACAAGGATTTCGGCGATCACGCCAGCAGCCGGAGCAGGCACTTCCAGCACGACTTTGTCGGTCTCGATTTCAATGAGGATTTCGTCCGCGGCGACCAAATCACCGACTTTCTTTTTCCACTGCAGCATGGTGGCTTCTGCCACAGACTCTGACAATTGGGGGACTTTGACTTCTACGATAGCCATTTTTAGATTCTCTTAATAAAGGTTGAAGGCAAGCTTGTTCTGGTCGATCACTTGGTCAGCACAAAGCCCTTGAGCTTGGCAAACGCGGCTTCGATCAGTGCTTTTTGCTGGTCTTGGTGCAGGTGTGAGTAACCCACTGCAGGCGATGCGGAGGCCGCACGACCGGCATAACCCAGCTTTTGACCTTCGAGCATGTTTTCGTGGATGTTGTGCTGAATAAAGAACCAGGCGCCCTGGTTTTGAGGCTCGTCCTGGCACCAGACGGTGTCGGTGGCGTTCGGGTATTTCTTGATTTCGGCAGCGAAGGCCTTGTGCGGGAACGGATAGAGCTGCTCCACACGGATGATGGCCACATCGTCAGCACCCTTGGCTTCGCGGAACTTCACCAGGTCGTAATAAACCTTGCCCGAACAAGCAATGACACGCTTGACCTTCTCTGCCTTGAGCACCTTGTTCTCGGGGATCACTGTCTGGAAGCTGCCCTTGGTGAACTCGGATATCGGCGATGTGGCATCTTTGTTACGCAACAAGGACTTGGGCGTGAAAATGACCAAGGGCTTGCGCAGATCACGCACCATCTGGCGACGCAACACATGGAAAATCTGGCTGGCCGTGGTTGGCTGAACCAGCTGCATGTTGGTGTCGGCTGCCAGCTGCATGAAACGCTCGACACGGGCCGAACTGTGCTCTGGGCCCTGTCCTTCGTAGCCGTGAGGCAACATCAGTGTCAGGCCGTTGACACGCCCCCACTTGACTTCACCCGATGCAATGAACTGATCGATCACGACCTGCGCACCGTTGGCAAAGTCACCAAACTGGGCTTCCCAAACCACCAGGGTGTTGGGGTCGTTAGAGGCATAGCCGTATTCAAAACCCAGCACGGCCTCTTCAGACAGGATCGAGTCAATGACCACGAAAGGTGCCTGCTTGTCTGACACGTTCTGCAAAGCCACATAAGTTCCGGTGTCCCACTTTTCCCGCTTCTGGTCGTGAATCACTGCATGCCGGTGTGTGAACGTGCCGCGGCCGGAATCTTCGCCCGACAGACGAACGGGGTAACCGCTGGCCACCAGCGAGGCGAACGCCATGTGTTCGCCCATGCCCCAATCCACAGGCGTGTCACCTCGGCCCATGGATGCTCGGTCGTCGTAGACCTTCTTGACCAATTGGTGTGGGGTGACAGACTCGGGAATGGTCGTGATTTTCTGGGCCAGTCGCTTCCAGTCGGCCAGCGGAATGGATGTATCGCCAGCGTCGGTCCACTTCTTGCCCATGAACGGGGCCCAGTCCACCGTGAACTTGGTCTTGAAGTTGGTCAACACAGGTTCGGTGGTGTTCTTGCCCGCATCCAGCGCAGCACGATAGGCCTTGGCCATGTCGTCGCCCAATGTGTCGCCCATACCTTGTGCGGTCAGCTTGTCGGCAAACAGCTTGCGGGTGCCCGGATGGGTGGCAATCTTTTTGTACATCAGGGGCTGCGTCAGCGCAGGCGTGTCCTGCTCGTTGTGGCCGAGTTTGCGGAAGCAAACCACGTCGAGCACCACATCCTTTTGGAAAGTCATGCGGTATTCAAGGGCCAACTGAGTGGCCAGCACAACGGTCTCAGGATCGTCTGCATTGACGTGCAACACAGGGGCTTCGACCATCTTGACGATGTCGGTGCAAAACACGCTGGAACGCATGTCGCGAGGGTCAGAGGTGGTGAAGCCGATCTGGTTGTTGATGATGATGTGGACAGTGCCGCCGGTGGAGTAACCACGGGTCTGGGCCAGGGCCAGGGTTTCCTGGTTGACACCCTGACCGCCAAAAGCCGAGTCACCATGCACCAAAACGGGCAGAACTTGCTTGCCCAGAGGGTCATCACGGCGGTCCATGCGGGCACGCACCGAGCCTTCGACCACGGGGTTCACGATTTCCAGGTGAGATGGGTTAAACGCCAGCGACAAGTGAACCGGCCCACCGGTGGTGTTCACGTCCGAGCTGAAGCCCTGGTGGTATTTCACGTCACCGGCAGGCAGCTCTTCTGGGGCAGTGTGGTCGAACTCGGCAAACAGGTCTGCGGGCAGCTTGCCCATGGTATTGACCAAGACGTTCAAGCGACCACGGTGGGCCATACCTATCACGACTTCCTGGACGCCCTGGGCACCTGCGGACTGAACCAACTCGTCCATGGCCGCAATGAAGCTTTCGCCGCCCTCGAGTGAAAACCGCTTTTGGCCCACGTATTTGGTGTGCAAATAACGCTCAAGGCCTTCGGCAGCAGTCAGGCGGTCAAGGATTTGCTTTTTCTTTTCAGCGCCGAAATTCGGCTTGCTGCGGATACTTTCGAGTTTTTGTTGCCACCAGCGCTTTTCTGCCTGCTCGGTGGTGTACATGTACTCGGCGCCCAGCGTGCCGCAATAGGTCTCGCGCAGCGCATTGAGCAGCTCGCGCAAGGACATGTTGTTCTTGCCGAAGAAAGTGTTGCTGGTATCGAACACGGTTTCCTGGTCGGCATCGGTGAAGCCAAAGAAAGCGGGATCAAGGTCAGGAATATTGGGGCGCTCGGTTCGCTTGAGCGGGTCCAGGTCGGCCCAGCGTTGGCCCACGTTGCGGTACGCGGCGATCAGCTGCTGAACGGCAGTGCGCTTGCGGCCCATCTCGACGTTTTCGCTGGCCATGACGACCTTGGTGCCACCGGCTTTGGCGCGTTCGGCAAAGGCGTTGATCACCGGCAGGTGGGGCACATCTTTGGCGTTGGAGCCATCGACTGCGGGAACATGTTGGAGGGCGTCGAAATATTCGCGCCAGGAGTCGGGTACGCTGCCTGGATTGGCAAGGTAGTTCTCGTACATCTCTTCGACGTAAGGAACGTTACCTCCGAAAAGGTGGGTGTTGCCTGAATAGGCAGCGTAGACGGAATTAGTCTCGCTCATATTTCGCTGACCTCCGTTCCCCTCAGGGAAACATTAGTTGGTTGAGATTTACCTTCCGCGACACGGCTAAACCGATTGGCGGATGCGACTGTGGCAGGGGAAGGGCCTGAGTTCAGAGAGCATTGTGCCATGGCCTGCCCCACATGTTACTTACAGGGTGACAAGAGCATGGACAAAAAAAGACCCCGCAAAGCAGGGTCTGCGCTTGTCACGCCTTGATCAGATCAACGATCTGCTGCAGGGCAGCGGGATCGTCCATGGTGGTCAAGTCGCCTGGGTCGCGGCCTTCCGCCACAGCCTGTATGGCGCGGCGCAGCAACTTGCCACTGCGTGTCTTGGGCAATGCCGAGACAAAAAGCACCCGGGATGGACGGGCCACAGCGCCGAGTTGCGAATCCACAACCTTCATGACTTCGCTTTCCAGCTTTTGGCGCGCAGCGGCATCGGTGAGTCCCGAGGTGTCTTTGGCAATGGCAAAAGCCATGGCCACCTGCCCTTTGAGCTGATCGGCCACACCCACCACAGCGACTTCGGCGATGTTGGGGTGGCTGGAGATGCTTTCTTCGATCTCGCGGGTGCCCAGGCGGTGACCGGCGACGTTGATCACGTCGTCGGTGCGGCCCAAAATGAAGAAGTAACCATCTTCGTCGCGCACCGCCCAGTCAAAGGTGCTGTAGACCAGCTTGTTTGGGACGGTTTTCCAGTAGGTCTTGACGAAACGGTCGTCATCGCCCCAGATGGTTTGCAGGTTACCCGGAGGCAGCGGGCCTTCAATGGTCAACACGCCCTTCTGGTTGGCGCCGGTCAGCTCCTCGCCAGTCTGATCATCGACCAGTTTGACGTTGTAGCCATAAATGGCTTTGCCGGGTGAGCCGAACTTGCTGGGGGCTTTTTCCACGCCATTGCAGATGCTCAGAATCGGCCAGCCTGTCTCGGTCTGCCAGTAGTTGTCGATGATCGGTTTGCCGTTGAGGCCTTCAGAAATCCACTTGGCGGTGGGCTCGTCCAGGGGTTCACCGGCCAAAAACAGCGCCTGCAAGCTGGACAAGTCATACTTGGAAAGCAAGGCAGGATCTTGCTTTTTAAGCACCCGAATGGCCGTGGGGGCGCTGAACATCACGTTGACTTTGTACTTCTCGACCAGGCTCCACCAGATGCCGCCATCGGGCCGAATCGGCAAACCTTCGTAAAGAATGGTCGCCATGCCGCCGATCAGCGGGCCGTAAATGATGTAACTGTGGCCGACCACCCAGCCGATGTCGCTGGTGCAAAAAAAAGTGCCGCCAGGTTTGCCCTCAAAGACATTGGGCATGCTGGCAGCCAAGGCCACGGTGTAGCCACCGGTGTCGCGTTGAACGCCCTTGGGTTTGCCGGTCGTGCCGGAGGTGTACAAGGTGTAGCTGGGATGTGTGGCATCCACCCACTCGCAAGGCACCACGGCATCCATGTGCTTGGCACGTTCGGTGGCGTAATCCACATCGCGACCCGCCACGGGCGTGTAGGCGGCCAGCTTTCGGTCCACCATGATCACATGGGCAGGCTTGTGGGCAGACAGTTGGATGGCCTCGTCCAGCAGGGGCTTGTAGGGCACGCCTTTGCCACCACGGGAGCCGGCGTCGGCGCTGACGATGACCTTTGGCGAAGCGTCTTCGATGCGGGTGGCCAGCGAATGCGAGGCGAAACCACCAAACACCACCGAATGGATGGCCCCCAAGCGGACGCAAGCCAACATGGCAAAAGCGGCTTCGGCAATCATGGGCATGTAAATCAACACGCGGTCGCCTTTGACCACGCCCAGATCTTTCAAGATGGCGGCCATGCGCTGCACTTCGGCGTGCAATTCGTGGTAGGTGTAGGTTTTTTCCTGGTCGGTCTCGGTCGAGACAAAAATCAAGGCGGGCTGGTCTGCCCTCGCGGCCAAGTGGCGGTCTACTGCGTTGTGGCACAGGTTGGTCTGGCCGCCCACAAACCACTTGGCAAAAGGCGGGTTGCTGTAATCGCAAATTTGCTGTGGCGGGACTTTCCAGTCCACCAGCTTGGCCTGCTCGGCCCAAAAGGCATTGCGGTCGTTGATTGAACGTGCGTGAAAGTCAGCAAAGCTGCCCATGAAAGTCTCCTGATTACCAGCCAAATGAGTTTTATGAGGGCACACAAACCAAGCAAGCGCCCCACTTCTGAATTCATAATTATGGGCAGAGGACTTGCTACAAGCTGACTTTGTCGCGCACTGGACAGTTTCCCAAGATGGAAACGCTCAAAGCGCCTAAAAAATCATTTGAACAGGCTTTGCAACAATTTGAAGTCAGGATGCTCAGCGCTGCGGATCCACTCGAAAGCCACCATTTCAGCCGTCACCAGTTCGGCCCCTGCGCCGGCCAAACGGTCATAAGCAGCATCCCGGTTACGCTCGGTGCGCGAGCTGCAAGCATCGGTCACGACCCACACCTCAAATTCGTCTTCGAGCAAATCAAGTGCTGTTTGCATCAGGCAAATGTGGGCCTCACACCCCGCCAACACGATGGTCTTGCGCTCTTGGGCACCCGGCTGGGGCTTTTGCAGGTGGCGAGGCAAGCTGCGGGCATTGCCGCGTGGGGCTTGTTCAGGCTCGGGTTGCAACCATTCACCCAAACCCTCTTCCACCGCGCTGAACTGCATCTTGGCCAGAACCTTGCGGCAATGGCTGCGGATTTCAGCTGGCATCTCACCCAGGCGAGAAGGGTTTTGCTCGGTGCCCCAGGTCGGCACATCCAACGCCTGTGCCAAGGTGGCCAGTTTGGCCGCATTGGCCCAAACGGCATCGGCGTCCAGCATCACGGGTTTCAAGCGGGCCTGGAAATCGACCAAAACCAGTTGGCTTTCATCTGCATCAATCAACATAAGCGTTCCATTTGTAATGACCGCCATTGTGGCAGGAGCGCACACAGGGCTGACCAGCGGACCAACGCACGAACAGGCGGCACGTTTGTCTTGAAGGCCATCCGTTATGCTTGAACAAAACCCAACTTCAAAGAACATGAAAACTCAAATTGATCACCTCGTGGTGATGGCCTCATCGCTCGAAGCAGGTGTGCAGTGGTGCGAAGAAACCTTGGGCATCACGCCAGCCCCTGGCGGCGAACATGAAAAATACGGGACCCACAACCGGCTGTTCAAAATCGCATCCCCCAAATTCCCAATGGCTTATTTTGAAATCATCGCGATCAATCCCCAAGCGGTGATCCCGAAACGATCGCAAGTACCGCGTTGGTTTGACATGGACGATGTGAGCTTGCAAAAAGCCGTGGCACAAGGCCCACGGTTGATTCACTTTGTGGCCAGCACCGACGATGTGAAGGCGGCCCGGCATGTTTTACGCACCCAGGGCATCGAACGCGGCCAAGTGGTGCATGCCAGTCGCAAGTCCGGCAAGGGCACGCTGAACTGGCAAATCACGGTGCGCGAAGACGGTGCACGCCTCTTCGATGGCACCCTGCCCACCCTGATCCAATGGGGCAAGCCAGATGCCACAGACCCTTTACGCCTTCATCCGCGCAACAGTTTGCCGCGCTCTGGCGTGACGCTGCAAAGCCTGGCCGTCAGCCACCCGAGCAGTGACAAACTCCAAGCCGCTTATGAATCCATTGGCTTGGACGGCATCCGCATAGACACAGGCCCGGCGAACCTGGTGGCAACGCTCCAAACCCCCAAGGGCTTGGTTCAGTTGCAAAGCCTGGCCGTTTGATTCAGCCAGGCCCTTTGTAGCCTGAACCGGAGAGAATCAGCGCCGTCCACTGCCAGGCTTCGCAAAACCGGCATCCACCCAGGCTTGGGCAGTCTGCCGGTTGAGCTTGAAGCCAGCCTCAAGCTTGACTTCGGCCAGGGTGTCGCCGCCCTCATCTTGCGCAGTCAGCACCGCAAAAGGGTTGTCATCGTCAGGCACGATGTCCAAAAGCACCGTGATTCGGCCAGCCAGGCCATTGACGATCACCGACTGGTGCAACGAAGCATGCAGTTGCTGTTCATGGCGGCGCACAAACTCGCTAGCGGTTTTCACCAAGGTGATGAATGCGTTGCCATCGAGCGGTTTGGGGTTCTTTTTATCGCGACCCATGGTCCACGGGCCAATCAATGCCGCCTCGGTTTCACCCTCCTTGAACATCGCCACAGCCCAGCCATCGTCGTCGTCATTTTTGATGACCTTGGCGGTCCAGTCGTCACCTTGCCACAGGCGGGGCTCTTGAATCAGGGGCGTGTCTTGTGTGTCTTCGGTCATGGGCAAGCTGCGTGCAAGTGGCTTGCACAAATGTATAAAAAAGGGTCTCAGGGCTGCAGATGCAAAGCCAGCAAAAGCACTTGGCTGGCCCCATTTTCACGCAGAAGCGCTGCTGCCACGGTGGCTGCCCAGCGGGTTCTGACTTCGGTCGCCACCAGCAAGACCGGCCCATCCGGCAAGGATGCACCGGGCAACAGCCGAATGACCGACTCAAGATGCGCCACCACAGGGGTCGATGCCGCGTCATCGGGCGCAGCATGGCCTGTCCAGCTCAACACCTTGTGCAGCGGCAGGCGTCCTTTTTGGGAGATGTGCAAAGCCATCTGCTGGTTTGCAAACATGCGGGGGGCTGGCAAAGGCACCACACACACCGGGCGATGGCCCCATACCTTGGACCATCGCCCCAAAGTCGCCAAGGCACCTGCCAGCAACGCTTCGGGCAAGCATGGCTCGGACACATCCCCGCCAGGAGAAACAAGGGCGCCTGACACGAGCAAAGCCTGCAACTCGTTCACCCAGGCAGGGTCATCGGCAAAGGCCACTGCGCGCCCGGCCTCAAAGCCCAGAATATTGCCCTTGCGGCTGACGCCTGCAGGCCAGCGTTTGCGTGGCTCAATGGGCACATCCATACCACGCAAAAAATCGCGGGCGGCAATCATTTTGTCTTGGGATGGCGTGAGTCCCGGATAAGGCAGATGCCCGGTGCAGACCGAGCAGCGCCCACAAGGCGTTGGCGACGAGTCGTCCAGTGCGGTTTGCAAATACGCCATCAAACAACCCTGGCCGTTGGCGTACTGGCGCATGATGTTCGCCTCTTGTTGACGCACCCGGGCCAAAGCCGCCCATTTGGCGGTGTCGTGCACATAAGTCTGGCCAGTGGCCTTCCAAGCCGAACCGTCTTTGATGACCACGCCCTCCACTGCCAATATTTTCAGCAAAGCCTCAAGCCGGCCTCGGCGCACACCGGTCTGGGCTTCGATCTCCAGCAGCCCCCGCCCTGCCGCAGCCAGACAGGCCAGCACCTTGTCGGCCGTTTGCGGGTCTGGAATTGAAGCCGTGGCAAAGTAATCCCAAATGCGTTCGTCTGCATCTGATGGCAGCAACACGCCCTCGGCATGGACCACAGCGCGCCCTGCCCGGCCCACTTGCTGGTAGTAAGCCACCGGGGTGGATGGCGAACCCACGTGCACACAAAACCCCAGATCGGGTTTGTCATAGCCCATGCCCAGTGCCGATGTAGCCACCACCGCCTTGACCTGGTTGTGGCGCAAACGGTCTTCCACCTGCAGCCGCGTATCGGCGTCGATCTGACCGGTGTAGGCATCGACCGCATGGCCACAACTGCGCAAAAAGGCTGTCAGGCGATCGGCCTCGGCCACGGTCAGCACATACACAATGCCCGAACCCGGCAACTGCTTCAGCGCATCGGCCATCCAGGCATAACGCGCAAGTGGTGACAAACCCGGCACCACCGACAAGGTGAGCGAGGTACGGGCCAGCGTGCCCCGAAACGTGACCGTGCCCGCGCCCAACTGCTGACCGATGTCATGCGTCACCCGTTCGTTGGCAGTCGCCGTTGTGGCCAGTACGCTGGCTGTGGGCGTAGACAGCAGGGCCCGCGCCAGCCGCTGGTAGTCGGGGCGAAAATCAAAACCCCAGTCGCTGATGCAATGGGCCTCGTCGATCACGATCAGGCCCACACGGGACAGCAATTGAACCAGCCGTGCCGCAAAACGCGGATTGCCCAGCCGCTCGGGCGAGACCAGCAGCACATCCACAGCGTCATCGTCCAGTCGTTGGAACACATCGTCCCAATCGTCGATGTTGGTCGAATTGACCGTGGCCGCCTTCAGCCCAGCGCGCTCGGCTGCCGCCACCTGATCGCGCATCAGTGCCAGCAGCGGCGACACCACCAGCGTGGGGCCAGAACCCGTACTGCGCATCGCGTGAGTCGCCGCCCAATACACCGCCGATTTGCCCCAGCCCGTGGCCTGCACCACAAGCACACGAGAAGCCGGTTGCAACACGGCATGCACGGCGTACAGTTGGTCAGCCCTTGGCTTGGCATCTGGCCCCGCCAGGCGCGCCAGCACGGTGTGCATGTGCTGTGCGGCAAAGTCGCGTTGCCGGCGATCCGGCTGTGGGTCGGTGGTTGTGTTCATGTTCTCCCTGACGCCTTGGAAGGCGTTTGTAATGAGCGGCTATTTTGAGGCCAAAGCTTGTTGCCACACCCAGGCTGGAACACGCATTTCAGGTTCGAGGCAAATGTGCATCCAAGCCCCTGCGCGGCGATGGCGATAACGATGGTCCATAACCCAGCCGCGTCCACATCTGAACCGTGTGACCAGGCTCGGTGGCCCCAAGCAACTGGTGGATGGCCTGGTAATGCGGTGCCTGCTCTGTGTATTCTTGCAATGCCTGCGACAAAGGGTGCATGGACAAACCATGGGCCGTGGCAGCCAACTGCGCCCGCACATAGGCACGCCCGGCCAGCAGCTGGGTTGTGCGGTCGTTGCGCTTCGTGTTCAGCCAAAAATATGCGGGAGTGGTGGCGATCTTGGCATTGAATTGGGCCACCTGGTCTTTGATTTCCGAGCTGTCTGCGGCCGAGGCCTGGGTGCGATCAAACAAACCCAATGCGGCAATGGCGCGCAACATGGGCGAATTCAACGAGACCCCATCGCGGTGCTGCACAATTTCTTTCGGACCGATGCGCAATACTTTGTACGACTCCAGCAAGGTTCGGGGGGTGACGAGCTCAGTGCGCCAAGCGTCCATGGCGATCTGGGCATGGCGTTTCATGGCCACATCGTCAGCAAGGGTCACCCAGCCCGATGTCACTGGCAAACCCGCTACGCTTTCGGTCAAGGCCTGCAAAGCGGCCGCATCCGGTGCCCGAGTTTCGTAAGCAGCCCGGTTGGTGTGGCGCCGAAAAATCTGGGCAAATAAAGGATCCGGTTTGACCTGAGCATCCAGCACCAAACGGACGCTTGCAGTCGGGCGTGCGTCGGGAGTTTTGTCATCGAACTCGCCTTCAGGGAATATTTTGACCTCGGTTCGGTAACCGCGCTGACGGGCAGCAAGGTCAAGCAATTCGATGAAGGTTCCTTGGCTGATCACCAACTGGCGCGACAAAGGATCGGTCTCGGGCAGCAGGCGCTTCATGTCCATGCGCAGCACGATGGTGTCGGGCGTCGCCAGATCAACCAACCAAGACTGCAGGTTGTGAGCATGCGGCGCCAACAGCGCATGCGAGATCACCCAGCGACGGATGTCCAAAGTGTCTGCAGGCGGCAGCCAAGCCGCGATGGCCTCTGGCGGCATATCGGCACTGCAACCTGTGAATGTGCTTGCAGTGGCAGCAGCGATAAAGCCGCCACCCGCAATTCGCAAAATTTGTCGTCTGTTCATTCAATTACTCCTGAGTTTGATTTGAGTGCGCTCGATTGTCTGAAGTCAGCAGTGAATGCACAATGGTTTCTTTTCAAATAACAGAAATTCACTTATGAATACCAGAGAATTCAACTGGTCTTTGATCCCGTCATTTTTGGCCGCCATGGAACAAGGGAGCTTGATGGGCGCAGCGCGGGCTACCGGCGTCAGCCAACCCACGCTGGGACGGCACATTGCCGAGTTGGAGCAACAGCTTCAGATGGTCTTGTTTGAACGCACCGGGCGCGGCCTGCAACCCACCAGCCAGGCCATCACCCTGGCCGAGGCTGCCAGCGCCATGCAAGTAGGCGCGGCCAGTGTTTCGCGTCTGGCTTCGGGGGCGGGCCAGGCGATAAAAGGCAAGGTGAGGCTGACTGCCAGCCAGCCCGTGGCCTGCTTTTTATTGCCGCCCATCCTGGTCCAAATGCGCCAGGCCTTGCCCGATGTCGTGGTCGAGTTGGTCGTTAGCAATTCAATTAGCAACTTGCTGATGCGTGAAGCGGACATTGCGCTGCGCATGGTCAGACCCGAACAAGGCAGTCTGGTGGCCAAGCAAATTGGCCAAGTCAGGCTGCGTGCCTGTGCCAGCTTGGACTATCTGCAGCGCATGGGCACACCGCAACATGCCAACGACCTGATGCACCATGACCTGATTGCAGGTAACCGCACCGCCGAGATTGAAGCTGGCTTTGAAGCCCTGGGCCTGTCAGCCCACAACCTGCGGTATGGCCTGTGCACCGATGACCTCAATGCCCAATGGGCGGGCGTAAAAGCCGGATTGGGTGTTGGGTTTGTGGGTGAATACCTTGCCCTCAACGAGCCAGGCATCGCAAGCGTACTGCCCTCACTGGCACTGCCGGCGCTGCCGGTGTGGCTGACAGTGCATCGGGAGCTGCGCACCAGCATGCTGATCCGTTCGGTCTACGACTTCTTGAGCGAGCATGTGGCGCAAGGTTTGATCGATAAGGGTAAAGGCTAGCCAGGCTCAGCCTCGTCCGGCAAAGTGGCCAGCAAAGCCATGCCCAGCAGCATGACAGCGGCCGTCAGCCAAAGCGCCCCCTTGAAAGTGCCAGTGGCTTGTGCCATGGCGCCGGCCACGATGGGGGCGATGACCTGCGCTGCGCCATAACTCAAAGTCAGGCGGGCCATGGCCTTGCCCGGGTTGTGCGGTGCACGCCGCCCAACAAGGGCCAGCGTCAAGCTCACAATGCCAATGAACGTGGCCCCATAACCCAGGGCACCGCCCAGTGCAGCCGCCAAAGAACCGGACAGAGCGGGCAAGATCACCGACACCGTTTGCAAGCCAAAGGCCAGCAGCAAAGCCCGCGTGTCACCCAATCGCCGGGCCACCTTGTCCCACAAAAACACGGCGGGCATGGCCGCCAATCCGACCAGGGCCCAGGCCAATGCGCCCTGCCCGGCCAAAGCCGGTTCGCGCTCGACAATGGCCACGGTGAAGGTGGCACTGATCACAAAGCCCCAGCCTGCCGCAAAGTAGCTACCCGCCATGGTCAGCATCCAGCGCCGAGACACTTTGCTTGCGTCCTGTGTCAATGCAGCGGGTGGCACGGGCGGCACCGGAGGCCGCCAAAACCATGCCGGTATGAAAAACAGCAGCCCCATGGCAGCCATGGCCAACCACTGTGACGACCACAGCGTCCACAGCTGCGACACCCCCCAGGCGCCGAGGGCAGACACCACAATGCCCAAGCCCAGGCCGATGAAATGCACGCCCAGCTCGGGCCTTCGACCTTGCCGCATGAGCCAGCCCAACACAAGTCCTGCCCCAAGCAGCATGCCGGTGGCTCCGCACAACCCGCCCAAAAAACGCCACAGCGCCCAGTTGGGCATCCAGGTCGACAGGGCCATGCCGGCCACAGACAAAAGCGACAACCACAGGCCCATGCTGTAGAGCCGGTGACGCCATCGCACATCGTCAATCCAGGCTGCAGCCAATGCGCCAGAGATATAACCCGCGTAATTGATCGCAGCCAAGCCTCCGGCGGCGGCATCGGTCAGGCCTGTTTGCAACTGCAGCTGGGGCAACAAGGGCGTGAAGGCGAAACGCGCCAAGCCGATGGTCAGCACCAGACCGCAGATGCCCCCCACAATCACTTGCCAGGGCTTTAAGGCGTTGGACACGAGGCTCAAGGCAGCAGACTCATGCGGTGCAGCACCGTTTGGGGCGTTTGTTGCAAGTCCAGATAGCCGCCTTCAGCCCAGCGGTTGGCCATGTTGCGGCTTCGGGGATCCAGCACATGGCCCGACTGGCCTGTCTGGTAAATGAACACCGACTGATCCGGTTGCCCCAAGTCGTAGACGGCGCGCATCGATGCCGCATGGCGATTGGCAAAAGGCGTCTTCTTTTCGTTGGCCCAGTACTGGCCCACGTTGACGGTGAACAAGTCACCGGCACTTTCAACGCGCACGTCGAACAGCGCATTCAAGTAAGGCACTTTGCCGAATGGCTTGTGGCTGCTGATGGCCGGATGCCAAGCGCCCCAACGCCACTTCTTCGCATCGCTGCCCATACTGGCAGAGATGCGATCAAGCGCCCTGTCAAGTGCCGCTGAGGTCTGGGCAGGGCACGCACCAGGGCCACACCAAAATGCATCGGACCGGTCAAGAATGCCCTCCACGGCAGCCCTGAAATGGCGCTTGCCATACAAGCCCTGAAAGCGCTCAGCCCCCAGATGTGGCACCAACAAGCCCCGCGTCAGCTCATCGGCCCAGACATTGATAAGCAATGCCGCTGCGCTGTCGGTTCGCATCTGGCCGTCAAATTCGGCTACCAACTTCAATGCGACCGGGGCCAAGGGGTGCAGTGACTGCACCTTGCCCAGCCTGGACTGCAGGGCTTTGGCGCCCAAAGACATGACATCGTTCTGGATGGCCTGCATGCTTTCACGGCTGTGCTTGGGCGTAGTTGCCAGCAAATGCTCGATGCGCTGAAAACGCTCGGGCGTGGTCCAGTCACCTCCCACAAAATGCGGATAGCCTGGCGGCAAGATGTTCTGGTTGGCGGTCGCGTGCCAGCCCTTTTTCTCGATCTGGGCAGCGTCGACTGCGGGGTTTTGCGCGTAGGGCAACCAGCCTGTCCAATCGTATTGGGCCAACCAACCCGGTGACGGGGCAACGCCGCGAATGTCGTTTTGGGGCGCACGTGTGGGCACTTTGCCCACTGCGCGATACGCCACTTCACCCGAAGTGTCGGCCATCACCACGCTTTGCATGGGTGCATGGTGGTCGGCAAAGGCTTGCTGCAATTGCGGCACGCTTTGGGCCCAATTGGCTTGCATGCCTGCCTCAATGGTTTTGTTGTCCGGCGTCAGCGCCGACCAGCGCAGGCTGACGGCGTAACGGTTCGTGTCAATCAGCCCCTTGTACTGCGGCTGCACATCACTGATGACCGGACCGTGGCGGGTGCTGCGCACCTTGATTGCGACATCCGCTTGCCCCTTCACGCGAATCGTTTCGCTGCGTTGTGTGAAAGCACGCCAACCCTCGGGCGTGCGGTATTGACCAGGCTGGGCTGTATCGAGTTGTTCCAGGTACAAATCCTGCACATCGGGACCTGTGTTGGTGAAGCCCCAGGCCACGCCCGATGTGCGACCCAACACCACAAAAGGCAAGCCTGGCAAGGTGGCACCGATCACGTCCAGTGCCGGGTGCTTTTGCCCACCGGGTAATTCGCCAGCAGGGGCTTTCAGGTGGGCAAAGTACCAAATCGCAGGAGAGCTCAGCGCCAAATGAGGGTCATTGGCCAACAAGGGCTTGCCCGATACCGTGTGGCTACCGGGCACCACCCAGTTGTTGCTGCCCTTGCCATCCAGAACGCCCATGTCGCGCACAGTGTCTGCCGACCATTGCGCCAAAGGGGATGTGTTTGTGGGCAACCCCGAGGCCTTTGCCGCAGGGGGCGAATAGACACCCAGGCTGGCGTAGAGGGCTGGCAAATCAACCGATGTGGCGGGTTTTTCACCCGGATAAGCCGGCAGCAGTTGCCACAGCTGTTCGCTGCTCAGCACCTGGGACGCTGACAAACGTGCAAATTCCTGACCCCAGTTGCCCCCCAAGTCCAAGGCCATCATCAAAGCCCAGCCCACGCTGTCTTCAGGTGTCCAGGCTTGGCCGGTCAAGCCGCCGGCTTGGGCCGAGAGCAACGTGAACTCTGGCGATGGCCTTACCAAGCCACTTTGCCAAGCGGTCTGAACGCCCTCACTGTAGGCCTGCAAAGCGGCTTGGGCGGCAGGCGACAAGCCTTTGAGCTGCTGCTGTGCCATGCCAATAATGCCCAGGGTGCGCATCAGTTTGTCCGTGTCCAGCGTGGCGGCGCCCAGAATCTCGGACAGTTCGCCGCGCATCACCCGTCGGTTGAATTCCATTTGCCAGCCCCGCTCTTGGGCGTGCACGAAACCCAAGGCTCGCCAGGCATCCGGGGCCGTGCTGGCGCTGATATGGGTCACATCAGAAGCATCGCGGGTGATTTGCACCGAGGCCGACAAGCCCTTGAGTTGCACCTCGCCATCCAGCTGGGGCAGTCCGCGCAAAAGGTGCACGCTGACCACACCTCCTGCAAGCAATAAAACAGTCAGGCCTGCCAGCAGAACTCGTGCGATCCACTTCATGATCGTCTCCCTTGTTTGTTTTTTTGTTTCAACAGCAACAGCCGCCTTCAGGCCCCATGTGCCCTAAAACCCGCGGCAAGTCTCAGTTTTTAAATATGGCCCCAAACCATCAAGGCGTCACGCCCCTCGGTGACAAGATCCACCTTGGCGCCGACAGGCAGCAGCACCTTGGTCTCGACATGGCCAAAAGGCAGACCCGTCAAGACCGGCGCCTTGATCTGGCTGCGCAGCCAATCCACCACCGTGGCCAGCTTGAAGCCCTTGTCGTGGGCAGGCACCAGTTTGTAATGGGTGAATTGCCCCATCAACACGGCTTTTTGCCGAGCCAGCACGCCGGCATGCAACAGTTGCGTCAACATGCGCTCGACGCGGTAGGGGTGCTCGCCCACATCCTCGAGGAACAGCACACCGCCCTTGATTTGTGGAAAATAAGGCGTCCCCAGCAAGGAGACCAGCACCGACAGGTTGCCCCCCCAAAGCGGGGCATCCTTGAGCAGCACGCGGCGCTCGGTTTCAGTCTTGGGCAATTGCCAGCCGGTGCCCTCCCCTTGCTCAAGCAACAGGTCGTCAAAACAGGCTTGCATGATGTCGTCAGGCTCTTGAGCCGAACCGAAATCCTCGCCCAAAGCCGGGCCTTGCCATGTGATGCGGCCCGTCTTGGTGAACACCGCTTGATTAAACGCTGTGAAATCACTCAGGCCGACAAACTGCAAGCCGCCATCGATGGCTTTGCCAATGGCTTTGTAGGGCAAGTCCGGCAGGATGCGGGTGAGCCCGTAGCCCCCGCGAGAGATCAGCGCCACATCAGCGCCACTGGCAGCCGCACGGCCAATGGCTGCAATGCGCACAGCGTCATCGCCCGCAAAACGCATGTGACTGGTCAATGCGGCTTCATCCACTTCAACTTCATGACCCTGCGACTTCAAGCGTTTGAGCCCACGGCGAAAAGCCGCCTTGTCGCGCACCGCGCTGGAGGGAGAAAAAATATAAATATGGGCCATGGCGGGTGTTCTGTTTCAGGGCACAAAGTGTCGCACAGCCGCCTGTGCAATCGCATCGCCCTGCTCTTGCACAAAATGCCCGGCTTGCGGCAGCAGCATGGGTTCTGGACAAGCACGAATCTGACTTTGCAATCGACGCATCACCGGCTCGCCCAAAACCGGGTCTTGCAAACCAACGGCCATGAAACTTTGGCCTTGCCAATCGTTGCGCCAAAAAAATTCGGCTTGCCGAGACGTGGCGGCCCCTGGTGAATCAGCCAACTCCGGCACCATGGGTGGAAAGGCCCGCAATGCAGCGCGAAAGCCTTTGTCGGGAAAAGGCGCGTTGTAAGCGGCAACCTCGGTCTCGCTCAAATCGCGGTTGCCGCGCTTGAACAATTTGCCCACATCAAATTGAGGCTGGCTCTTGCACCAGTCACGCCAGGCCAGAAAACCTGCACTCAAAGGCACATCACCCGTGGCCAGGGTGGTGTTCATGACCAACAAGCCTTTGTAACGCTCGGGCGCGGCCATGGGCAAAGTCAAACCCAAAATCCCCCCCCAGTCTTGCACCACCAAAACGACACGCTGCAAATCCAGGCGCTCGATCAGATCCAGCAATGACTGACGATGGACTTCAAAGCTGTGAAAACTGTCTTTTTTGGGCTTGTCACTTTTGCCAAAGCCGATCAGGTCTGGCGCCACCACACGGTGTCCTGCCGCCAGCCAGATGGGGATCATCTTGCGGTAAAGGTAACTCCAGGCCGGGTTGCCGTGCAGGCACAACCAAGTCAGCGGCGCATCCGATGGCCCCTCATCCAGACAATGCATGCGCAGCCCGGCAATGCTCGGCAGATCGTTCAGGTAGCGCGGTGGCCAGGGGTAGCCGGGCAAATCTTCAAACGCTGCCTCGGGAGTGCGCAAAGCGTCTTCGCGCAAAGGCTCTGGGTTCAGCCGACGGGGCTTGAAAAAGTCTTTCAGCAATTGGGTGCATTCATCGGCCAGCACGCCTGCTGTGACCTGTGTCTGGTGGTTCAACTGGGCATGCGCAAACAGGTTGAGCACGGATCCGGCAGCGCCGGTGCGGGGGTCGCTTGCACCAAAGACCACGCGATCAAGCCGTGCGTGCAGCATGGCCCCACTGCACATGGCGCAAGGCTCCAGCGTGACATACAGCGTGCAGCCGTCGAGCCGGTAATTGCCCATCACCCGAGCCGCTTCACGCAGTGCCACCACCTCGGCATGTGCCGTGGGGTCATGGCTGGCGATCGGGGCGTTGCGCCCCGTGGCGATGACCAGCCCATCTTTAACCACCACCGCGCCCACTGGCACCTCGCCCGCTTCGACCGCCGCACGGGCTTGTGCCAGTGCCAGGCGCATGCCTTGCTCGTCGGTCAGAACCTCAGCCTGACTCATGGCACCAAGCCGAGGTCTTCCATCCAGCGGGCCAGGGCCTGTGCATTGGATGGGCCTGCGGCATAGGCCGCGTGCATGGCGGCATGGGCTTCAGGTCGGTGCTGGTTCAGTTTGACAGCGCATTGCAATTCGGTGATGTGCATCTCGAAGGCCACGATGCCGCTGAGCATGGTGCCGGTGTAGTTGGCAGGCAGCTCGCGCCACTGCTGTGCATAGGAAGGCTCGTGGTCGGCGATCAGGCATTTGAGCAACCGGTCGCGGTCTTCGTGCGGGTCGATGATGCGCGTTTGCACCTTGGCCTGCACCGCCAGATAACTCCAGGTGGGCACTCTCTGCTTGTCGGCGTACACGCCAGGGGACATGTAGGCCTGCGGCCCCATGAAGCTCACCAATGCATCGGCTTGAGAGGCCAGCAATTGCGCATGCGGGTTGGACCGGGCGCAGTGCCCCAGCAATACGCCGTATGCATGCTCAGCGCCATCGCTCCACAGTGAATCGGCTTGCCAGTGCATCGGAATGTGGCTAAGCACCGGGAACCCGTCCGCCCCCACCGACACGATGGACGCCAAAGCATGCTCGCGCATGAGGCGTTGGGCAATGGCCGGGTCGGTGTTGTGAAACTGTTTAGGCAAATACATATCGAGCAGAATGTAACAAAAAAAGGCACCTGAAGGTGCCTTTCTGGTCACTCCCACTCAATACTAACACAAGAAAAAACCTGAATAAAATCAAGCACTTGCATTGACTGAAAGCGTGTGTGTAACTTTTGTGTGAGTTTGCGTGTCATTTTTAAGTGTCTTAAGGATTTTCTTAAGTGTATATTTTCAAAGACTCAGGAGCAAGTTTGTTACACGCTGTGCGGGAATTTAAGCTTACTCCAAATCAAAAGTCATCTTCATAGTCTTCTTCAGTAAAGTTATTTACTTCCAAATAATTTTTACGGATAAGACGCTTCATTTGTACAGCCTTTTTTTGTTCATCCAACCACGCTTCGTAAACATCCAAACCTTCTAATGTGTACTTGTCAACCCAACGAAAAGGAAAAGAAAAGTTAGTCTCAAGCCTTCTAAGAAAATCCTTAATATAATCAGCATTACAGATAACAGGTGATGTCATAAGAGACTTACTTTGGAAAAAATGAGACTATGAAGCAGTAAAAATTCTGTCAACTTGACGTTCAATATTCTTAGTTTTATGACTTACTTGGGAAACTAAGACATATGAAATCCTCTTTTCTTCAAGATTGTAAAAAACATTTTTGCTACCAATAGGAAATCCTGTAAGTGCTTGATTATTAGCTCTTGAGTAAACTTTCCATCCATAAATCTCCCTACACTTTTCAGCATCATCATTGATAACCTCATAGTAAGTACCATTCTCAATAATGATTAAATGATTAGGAGCCTTGCTCTTTATATCTCTGTAAATATCCTCAAAAGAGTCATTAAAATAAATTCTTAGCTTTATTAAATCATTGAATTTACTTCTTCCTATTTCACTATCATAATCAACAATCAAAGGCTCTACATAACTCAAATGAATTGTCTTTAATCCAACTTTTTCAAATACAGCAGTAACTGACTCAGTTGTTGAATCAGAAACAACTCTACCAACACCCCAATCAACTTTTGGATGTTTAATAAATGTATCTTTAATGTATTTTTTATTAGTCAAAGCAATTGCCAAATTAAGCAAACTTAACGCTATACAAGTGTTGTTGAAAATCAACAAAGACACGCTTTATTTCTTCAACTTCACCAAGTGCTTTTTGCCCCTCATAGACGCTTCCATACTTAGAAGTAAGCGTAGCACTGAGCTTAGAAATGTCCAATTCGTCTACGCCATCTTGAACGTAGTTCCTTAAGATAAATCCAATGAAGTCACGTTGTTTCTCGTTAAGAAACGTATAAATGTTGCCTTGTGCGTTAGCTACACGTTCAGCACGAGTAATTGGTTTACGTGCGTAGCTAATGTACTCAAGCACATCAAACAAGTCACAGTTGTCTGCATCAATCATTTCTTGTAGCTTAAGCAAGTCAGATTTACCGCAACCTTGCTGTTCTAACTTCTTAAGCAACTCGCTACGTGTAATTGGATTAGCCCATAACTTACGTAAAGTATCTTCAGTTCCAAAGAATTCAGGAAGCTTAAGAGTATTGAAAAGGCGTTGTAAGAACTCCTCAGCACTGATAGGTTTTCCGTCTACGTAGAACATAGTGCTACGCATACTTTGTATCTCACGTGCCTTACCATCACTCAGCTTAATCTTAATTTTCTTAAATGTTGGCTCTTCGTCACCACCCTCACCTTCGCCAGTACCACTACCTTCTTCGCCTTCTGGTTCTTTAGGTTTCTTAGGAACTTTAGGTTCAGGCTCTATGGGTTCTCCATCCCACTCAGCGTCACTGAACAAGTGATATGCGTTCACAAAGTCAACAATAGTGAAGTAATGTTTACCTTCAAATAAACGTGTACCTCGTCCAATGATTTGCTTAAACTCAATCATTGAGTTAACTGGACGCATAAGAACAACGTTCCTTACATTTCGTGCGTCAACACCAGTAGTTAGTTTTTGACTTGTAGTAATGATTGTAGGAATAGTCTTATCGTTGTCTTGAAATTGCTTTAAGTACGTATCACCAATAGGACCATCATTAGATGTAACACGTACACAATAGTCAGTATTTTTGACTTTAACTTCTTGATTTATAATGTCTCTAACCATAGCGGCATGAGCTTGGTTAGCACAAAATACAAGCGTCTTTTCTTGTTGGTTAATGTTAGCCAACATCTCTTGTACACGCTTACGCTCACGCTCAGGTATAACAATTTTTTTGTTAAAGTCTTTTTCTGTGTAGACGTAACCTTCTTCTACTTCACCCTCTAATACTTCGTCGTCAGGTGTGTAAACGTATTCGTCCATAGTCGTTTGGATACGCTTAACTTTGAATGGGGTTAAGAAGCCGTCTTGTATACCCTCTTTCAAGCTGTACTTATAAACGGGCTCTCCAAAATATTTGTATGTGTCAGCGTTATCAATGCGTTTAGGCGTTGCTGTTAGCCCTAAGTGAACAGCAGGACTAAAGTAGTTGAGAATTTCACGCCAGTTACTTTCGTCATTAGCTCCACCTCTATGACACTCGTCAATGATTACAAAGTCAAAGAAGTCAGGCTCATAGTCTCCAAAGTACGGCTTACCTTCAGCTCCGCTCATAAACGTTTGGAAGATAGTGAAGAACACACTACCGTTCTTGGGAACTTCTCCACGTTTAGCAATCTGAGCTGGATTGATACGAACAAGTGCGTCTTCTTTGAATGCTCCAAAGTCTAAGTAAGCTTGATTAGCAAGAATATTTCTATCAGCTAAGAACAAGATACGGGGGGTACGTTTTCCATCTTTACGCAAGTTCCAACGTGATTGAAACAACTTCCAAGCTACTTGAAACGCTACAAACGTCTTACCTGTACCCGTTGCTAACGTAAGCAAGATTCTTTGCTTATTATTAGCAACAGCCTCCATAACTTTGTTGACAGCAATTTCTTGATAGTAGCGAGCTTGCTTGGTACCGTTAACGTCTTCAAATGGCACAGCATTAAACTTAGCTTGCCACTCATTGCTATCTCCAAATACCTTATTCCAAAGCTCATCAGGTGTTGGAAATCCGCTAACAAGTCCTTCTGTACCCGTGCCTAAGTTGATTTCGTAGATTTCTTTACCGTTAGCCGCATAGGTGTAGTCAAGTTCAAGCTTGGTAGCGTATAGCTTTGCTTGTGCTACCCCTTCACCTACTTCCTGTTCATTGCTCTTAGCTTCAATGACCGCAAGCTTTCTATTTTTATAGATAAGCACATAGTCAGCCTTCATTTGGCTACTACGTATGCCACCAACTCTAATCTCACCAGCGTTAATGTTGTACTCACGCTGTACACGTGATTCAGCTATATCACCCCATCCAGCAAGCTTAAGCTGGAGATCAATTAGTTCTGCTCGTGTATCAGCTTCGTTCATTAGCCAATCCTAAAGTTTCAGAAACAGTTGAAGTCTCTAACTCCCTAAGCAGTAAGATTTGTTGTTCAAGCATTGACTCACAGTGAGAGATGTCATCAAGCTTTTCATCAAGTTTTTTTAATAGCTCAATCTGAGTTTTAACTGGGGGCAATGGAATAGATAAATTCTCTATAAACTCTTTAGGAACACGTTTATGCCCAACAGCACCTGTCATTAGCTCCTTACCTTGCTCACGAATAAATGGCAATGTTAAAAATTGATAAACCCATTCAGAAAGAACTTCATTACCAACTCTAATGACGATATACTCAGTTGAGCCAAATCCAATACCATTAACCAAATCTTTAGCAATGCCAATCTTACCGTTTTCAAAACATGGCGTTATCTTTGCCAGTAGAATATCATTCTCACGAAAGTAAGTGTATCCCTTAATTACCTCTGATAGAGTTCTTTGATGTTTTGGTTTTACGTACTTTGAGTAAGCATCTAAATCCTCCATTGGCAAAAAACTCACCACTTCACTTGAAGAAAGCAATGCTCTAACTTCAGCTTTTTTGGGTTGAAATTCACAGATATCTTTAAGTTTTACCATTTTCATTCTGTGGCACCAATTTTTTCCATAAGTTTTTGTGTTTCCTTAGATAACTCAACAAGCGAATTTCTTATATCAGAACTTGGAGATATATCTTCGTAAGGATTAGCATCAGGATGTCTAATGGGTAAAGATAAAGTATCAATATTCAATTTAGAAATATCGACTGTCCACGAATTATCAGTATTGATTTTATTTGGATAATTATCAACAAAATCCTTCAAATGAACCTCAGATATTGGATTATTGATACCGAAACTTTCTTTAGCTTTTAACTTATAAAACCAAGTAGTAGAAGTTGACAAACCTTTAGTAAAGAACAGAACTACAGTAGTTGCTGGTGTTTTTGTAAAAACACCTTTAGGCAATATTAGTACAGCGTCTAATGATGTTTCAGAAAGAAGTTGCTTTCTAAGTGCGATGCTTGCGTTATCGTTAGCAGTAAGAAATGTACTTTTTATTACAATACCGCCACGTCCGTTGTTCTTAAGAATTTTAATAAAGTGTTGTAAAAATAAATAGGCAGTTTCACCTGTTGAAATAGCAAAGTTTTGCCTAACCTCTGCTCGTTCTTTGCCACCAAATGGTGGATTAGCCAGAACAACATCTACTCTATCTTTTTCTTGTATGTCCGCATTATTTTCACCTAAGGTGTTTGTGTGAATGATATTGGGAGCTTCAATCCCATGTAATATCATGTTCATAACGCCAATGATATAAGCAAGTGACTTTTTCTCTTTTCCGTAAAAAGTCTTACGCTGTAGCTGTTCAAATTCCTTAGCTGTTAGCTGTTTGCTTGTTCGCATGTACTCATATGCTTCGCACAAAAATCCAGCACTACCAACAGCACCGTCATAGACTTTATTTCCAATTTTGGGATTAACAACCTTAACAATTGTCTTAATTAGTGGACGTGGTGTGTAATATTCACCGCCGTTACGTCCAGCATTACCCATGTTCTTAATCTTGTCCTCATACAAGCTGGACATTTCGTGTTTTTCTTCGTTGCTACGAAAACGAAGCTCGTCCACCTTATTGATTACTTCACGCAAGCTGTAGCCACTTTGTAGCTTGTTCTTAAGCTCGTGGAAAATCTCGCCAATCTTGTACTCAAGTGTGTCTGCGTTTTCAGCACTAACTTTGAAGCTTTTGAGATATGGAAACAGCTTACCGTCTACAAATTCCTTTAAGTCTTCTCCTGTAAGTGCTGTGTTGTAGTCCAACTTGCCATCTGCTGTCTTTGGTACAGCCCAAGTTGTCCATGCGTATTCGTTGCTAAGAATGCGTTTGTAGCGTTCACCATTAAGCTGTGCTGACGCTTCCCTGTCTGCTTCAAAGTCATCCAAGTACTTCAAAAACAACACCCAACTTGTCTGTTCAATGTAGTCCAACTCACTACTACAGCCTGCGTCTTTGCGTAGTGTGTCGTCCAAATTGCGGAAAGTTGTCTCAAACATGCGTTGCCTTGTTTTTAGATGGAATTCAGTATAAAGAGTGAGCTTTTAGCTACACTATGGACACTTGTCATTCTACAAGCTGTTGACATGTAACTATGCCGTTGGTAGAGTTAAATGTCAACATGACTAACCTATGGAGCTATCAAATGAATGAAGTCGACAAAATTAACGAACAAATCGCACAACTGACAGCACAGCGTGAAAGCGTAATGCTGAAAGAAAAAGCTAACGTGCTTGCCAAAATGAAGGAAGATATCAAGCTTTACGGCTTTAAGACAAGTGACTTTAAGGGTGTACTTGCTACACGTAAGAAGCGTGGTACTGGTACTGCGGCTAAGAAGACTGTGGCTAAGAAAATCACAAAGTAAAAACTTATAGGATTACGTGCGACAAAGTTGGAGAAATAAATGGCAACAAAGACTAAAAGCAAACCTTCGTCAGCTACGTTCGCACGAACTCCTAAAGTTCCTAATTTTAGTGAAGCGGCGATTTACATTGCCGATTTGTGTGCGAGAGAGGCTTGGCTTGGAAAATCCTATGAAACAGGTAAAAAGAAAAGTCAACATCTTGATATAGAGATTACTGATGAGTATGGTGTGATTACTAAGGAAAGTTTTTCAACATATCTATCAGACGAAAACTTTCTAACCATCTTTGCTACTCATCTACTTCGTAATGCTGGAGTTAGTGGAGTCAAAACATACAAAGGTGGAGATACCATAACCTACAACAACTTTGGAGCCTTGTTGGATGCGGCACAGTTGAATTCCGCAGTCAATACAAATAAAACCTCAGTTGATATTCCAAACGGACTAAACTTTCTCAAAAATGATTTGGTAGTCCTGTATAAAAAATGGAATAAAGATAACTACAAGAATCCAAATCCTGAATTAGCTAAGCAAATGGTTAAGAAGCTTAGTGAAGAACTTTGCGTTAAAGTAAATGGTGTTTCAACGGGCAATCAACCAGCAATAGCATCACGTTTACTTAACTTTGGTTTTCCAGACTTGTGTGTGTACAACTACTCAACTGGAATTCACAGGGGACTAAGGCTTTCTAACAGCTACAATTCAGTCTTAATTGACAAGTATTATGAACTCTTGGATGAAGGATACGAAAGAAATTGGCATGTTCTTTCAAAGTATGAAATGCCTATTTCAAGTAAAGTAAATGATGTTGTTTGGCAACGAGCCCGTAACGGAGGATGGTGGCAACGTCGTATCTATGACTTAGCGTTGAAGATGTACTTCACTGATGATGATGGAAAAAATTACTTTAGTTCATTTAGCCCATACGTTCAAGAGCACATCTTCATCAAGCCAAGAGCATTTGACTAACTAAGATTCTTATTATGGGTTTTTTTACAGATGTTTTTTTGATTGGAAAACAGACAACTGATTCTGCTAAAACATCTCTACCTTATTATAATTTCGGTAAAACTGTTCTCAATCTTGAAGAACAAGTAAAACTGGATTCTATGGATTTATTCAAATCCATGGTTGAAGCAAATGCAATTCTTAAGCTTAGAATTGAATTTGATAATTTCGTGAATTCAAAACGTAATGAATACAGAGAAGGTGCTATCTACTTCTTGTCTGCTTTAGTGGCATACAAAATTGCTAAAGATGGAAACGATTGGGACTGGAAATTAATAAGAGATGAAGTACAGTCAATTCTTATAGAAATTAAGAAGAACCCAATAAGTTTCAGAAATGAAACACTGGAGTTTATTGACTTTCACACCGCTTACATTAGAGAAGCTTACGAAAGTAATAATTAAACCAACTCAATCGCCTTCCTCTTCATAGAATCATTCACGTCTATGTAGCATTGCGTAGTAGATAAATTCGCGTGCCTTGCGATGCTTTGTAGCACCCTAACGCTCACACCTTTGTCTGCTAAATTGGTTATTCCTGTGCGTCTTGGACTGTGACTACTACCACCTGAAATGGCACAGTTACGGAATAAGTGGTGAAAATGCTGACATAAGGTATTGCTGTTCCAACCCTCTTGTGGACGCTTTTGTGAGTAGAAAAGCTTGTCTGTTAATTCCTTGTACGGCACAGCCTTAACGTAAACCTGTAGCTCTTTGCGTAGCTTATCGCTGACAAAAACAGTACCGCCCTTACGTCCTTTTGTTTGCTCAGCACTCAGATAAATCTCAGTTTTAATCTTACCCTCTGCGTCAAGTACGTCTGCGTAGCGTAGTGCCGCACATTCTTTTACACGTAGCATTGCGTACAGCATTGTTAAAAACATTGCCCTATTGCGTTCAGCGTGGGGACGTGTAGCAACGTAGTCCAGCACTCTACGGATTTCTTGTGCTGTTAGCACTTTAGCCTGTTTAGACATTAGCGTTCTCCTTAATGTAAGCTTTTCAGTGCGTAAAGTGTATTTTCTTTGTTTCTCAATTCCTACCGATTTTTTACCTAAGTGCGTCAATGTATTTTCTCCAATGATTTCAAAGACTTAACGTGTCTTTAACTTAAAAACAAAGCTTTTAGTAATTAGCTTTGGTTTTATATTTATTGGAATTTTTAGTTGATTGCGACTTTTTTAAGCAGACTTGCGTATAAGCCCTGTACGCTTTTTTAAGCTGTACCAGCTACCCAAGCTTAGCTCAGCTTGCTTTGTGCGTTTGTAGCTTGTTTTAGTGCGTTGCTATAGAATTGACTAAAAGGATTAGTTATGCTGTACGCTGTCAAAACGCTCTTAAGTGCTTTAATTATTGTGATTGCTACAGAACTTAGCAAACGTAGCAGTAGCTTAGCCGCATTCATTTTGGCACTACCTATTGTGTCAATTATTGCTATCTGTTGGATTTACTATGAAAGTGAAGACACTTTGAAGATAGCTGACATTACCTATGAAACTTTCTGGTATGTCCTACCTACTCTCCCAATGTTTCTTTTAATGTCTTATTTTTTGCGTAATGAATACAACTTCTATCTTTCACTATTAGCCTGTTGTGTCATTACCGCTATCTTGTTTGCTTTAACTCAATACCTTGTGTCTAAGTTCTTGCTTGTTTGAGTGTTTACTTAATTTTAGGCAAAGCTTCGCCAATTAAAGCTAACAAGCTTTATTGGAAGTAGCAAGAGCCAAACGTGGGCAGTAATGCTATTAAGCTAAAGTCCAAAGCACATTGTCTGTGTCTTTAGTCCCTAACTCTTTTGTGATGTACTCAATCCATCCGCTATCAGCAAGTGACACTTTGTATTCAGCTTCAATGCTTTCAACTTGTAACTTAGCTTGACTAACTAACGTATCAAACTGATTAAACTTAACGTGACTTGGCAAACCACCAATGGCAAAGTGAAGATGTAAATTCTTATTGCTACGTTCACCTTCAACCACTGGCAGATACTTAAGTGACTTACCGCCCTTCTCTGCCGCATACTTACCAAAAACTTCTCTGTTCAATTTCTGCGTAAAGCGTTTGGCAATACGTTCGCAGTCAATGCGTGTCAACTTACGCTTGTATGTGCCTCTATCTGTAGTCTCAACAATAGTCTGCTTCAAAGTCAGCGTCAAAGCTAACGGGAAATCCTTACTCATTCCGCTTAACCACGTGCGTGTCGCCGCCTTCTGCGTAGGCAAAGCAAGTGGGTTATAGGCTGTACGAGTGCGAATGTCTTGTAATTTCATACTATTATTTATACAAAACCAAAGGAAAGAAAATATTTTCCTTTAGGTTGTCCTAAATAAAGTCTGAAGCTACAGTAAAAGTTCACTTAACAAAAGGAGCTTTTATGTCTTTTATTGCCAAACTTAAGCTTGTAACAAGCAAGCGTGAACGTAACCTTAGCCCAATTATGTTGCGTAGGCAGAAACTTGCTACAAAGATTGAAGAACAACTTGAACTTGCTCGTTGCCAAAAGAGTGGAACTTTGTACGCACCTAAGCGGCTTAAGACTGTAACTAATGAAAGCGGCGAACGTGTTGTAGTTGAGACTACCAAACGTGTTAAAGAATGGTTTTGGAAAACACCAAACAATAAAATCAATCTTAGTGTGCGTTACGGTAGCAAGACTTTGGAACTTGCTAAAGGCAAGAATGCTATTGAACTTGGCACACAAGACGAACTAATTGAAACCTTAGCATTGCTACAGCAAGTTGTAATTGGCGGCGAACTTGACGAAGCTATCAACAACGCAAGCGATAAGTTACGAGCTGGATTTGCTAAATGATTGATTAAGGGCTGGCACACAAGTGTCAGTCCTTGTCTTCTATTCTCGCTAAATATAAGAATAGGAGACAGTTATGAGGATTAGCGAGATAACAGACGCACAAGGACAGTTGGAGTTACTACGCACAGTAATTGACAACACTTGGACAGCAATAGCACAGCAGGCAGAACAAGAGAAACGAGCTGAGGCTGAACGTAAGGCACAAGCTAAGCTTAAGCCACGTGGTAAGAAATCAAGTAAGGGTACAAGCATACGTATACCCACCCCTCCACCACCCCCTACCAAAAAGCCACAAGCCCCCTTAGCTAAACAGCCACCCTCACCCCTTAACAAGTCCAACCCTAACGCCTTAAACGCTGTAAAGCCTGTACCCCCTACCAACCCTCAGCTTAAACAGCTACCTATAAACACAGCTATCAACCCTAAGCTTGCGTCTGTCGCATACCCTAAGCCTATAGCCAATACCCCATTAAAACCGCATTACGGCGTAAAAGACGGGTATTTTGGAAAGAATATAGGTGCTACAGAAAAAGAAGATGATGGGGATGACAGGCATAGCAAAAATGGTATTGCCACCCTTAAAAAATAGTTACGCAATTTCTTTAAGGTATGGAGAGCCTAACCATTGGTGATTTAATCTAACCCCAAATTGGTTCTGTAGCTCTTAAAAAAATGGGCTACGAAAAATTGTAGTCAAGTACTTACGCTTTTGGGGTGGTGATTTTTTACCTATACCCCCACCCTACCCTTACTTAGGAATCAGCATTCCATCCTTAACGTAGTAGCCAGCAAGTGCGTTACTCACCATCTTATCTTCCGTTGTATGGTAATAAGTCTTCTCAATTTGTGTAATGCTTGTGCCACACATCTCCGCAACAATAGCTGGAGGAAGATTGCTGTTGACACGTTGTGTAATGAAGTAGTGACGCAGACTGTACGGAACTAATCCACGCTTATCTGGATTAGGTATTTCAGCTTTAACAATCAAATTATCAAAGTGAACTCCAATAGCTCTTGCTGTAACAGCAGTCATTCCGTTAGTGCTAAACATTAGTTCGTCTTGTACTAAATTGACTAAGTCAGCCTCTAATATTTTACCTGTGTGTCTTTTTCTTGTTAGTTCAATTAAGCCTTTTAAGTAAACAGAATCTTTAACAACAAACTTACGTGTCTTTCTTACCTTACTCGTTTCGCCACGTACAGTAACTTTAATCAAGTCAAAGTCATTGCCTCTTGCTTCTGAATGCTCCATATCCTCAATGTCACTCCACTTAAGCTGAAGCTGTTCGCCACGCCTTAAGCCTGTGATTAAACTGAATCCCAAGTAATAGCCACAGACAGCTTTGACTAAGTTATTTGGCTCTGTTAAGTCCTTTTCCGCATCCTTAATGTAATCAGCTAATGACTTAGTCCATCGTGCTACTTCGTCATCTGTAAATGTGCTTCGTCTGTTTTCTTCGGAACCTTTGTCAACAGCTTTTAACTTCTTAAAGTCAAATCCATCAATGTATGTTTCCTTATGCTTGTATAGCCAAGCCATCATTGCGTTGACTGAACTTTGTTCGTTTTCAACTGTTGTTTGACTTATGCGTATCGTTTTTTTCTTCTTAGTTTTTGTACGACTGGCGAAATAATCTTCACAATCTGTACGCTCAAGCTCCTTAAGCTTTACATCTTTACCAATAAACTTTAGCCAGTGGTTAAGGTGTGTAGAGATTGTGTTGTACCTACCGCTAACGATAAATCCGTTAGTTACGTCTTTCTTTCTGTGTTCTAAGTACATCTCAACACCCATACGTGTTGTGATTGAAAAGTACGTTTTTCCTTGTAGCTGTCCCGCCATAAGCTCGTGATAGTGGAGCTTAGCTTTATCAATGGCTGTGGCTCTATTACGTGTCTTTAAGCTAAATCGTGCGTACTTGTGTTCTTTAGCAAGCCACATACGCATTTGCCAATATTCGCCACGTTTGTAGACTAACGCTTCCTCAAATATTGGAACTTCGTCGTCATTAAATTCAGCTTTTTTGAGTGCCATTGGACTTTAGAGTAACTACGTTTTTGAGTAGCCGCAACGCTGTGCTACTTAACGTGTAACTGTAAAGTCTTTTCTCAATAAAATCAACAGACTTTTTGAGTTTGTGAAACTTTTGTGTAAGTAGAAAACCTATATAAATCAACTACTTACGTTCAAAAAGTCACTCCCACTCAATTGTCGCGGGTGGTTTTGAGCTCACGTCGTAGGTGACCCGGTTGATGCCACGCACCTCGTTGATGATGCGGCCCGACACTTTTTTGAGCAGCGCATAAGGCAGCTCGGCCCAGTCGGCGGTCATGAAGTCACTGGTTTGTACCGCGCGCAAAGCCACCACAAAGTCATAGGTACGGCCATCGCCCATCACACCCACGCTTTTCACGGGCAGGAACACGGCGAAGGCCTGGCTGGTCAGGTCATACCAGCTTTTGCCGGTGTCGTCGGTGAAGTTGCGCAGCTCATCAATGAAGATCGCATCTGCTCTGCGCAACAAGTCGGCGTATTCTTTTTTCACTTCGCCCAGAATTCGCACACCCAGGCCGGGACCAGGGAATGGGTGGCGGTAAACCATCTCGCGCGGCAAGCCAAGGGCCACACCGAGTTCGCGCACTTCGTCCTTGAACAATTCTCGCAACGGCTCCAGAAGTTTCAGGCCCAGTTGCTCGGGCAAGCCCCCCACATTGTGGTGGCTCTTGATGGTCACGGCTTTCTTGCTCTTGGCGCCGCCAGACTCGATCACGTCGGGGTAAATCGTGCCTTGGGCCAGGAACGTCGCGCCCTTGTGCCCGCCGTTTCCGGCTTTGAGTTTCGCGGCTTGTTCTTTGAACACATCGACAAACAAACCACCAATGATCTTGCGTTTGGCTTCGGGTTCGCTCACCCCCGCCAATTTGCCCAGGAACAAATCACTGGCATCCACTCGAATGACATGTGCATGCAGTTTTCCAACAAACATGTCCATGACCATGTCGCCCTCATTCAGGCGAAGCAGGCCGTGGTCCACAAACACACAGGTGAGTTTGTCGCCAATGGCACGGTGAATCAGGGCCGCAGCCACCGACGAATCAACGCCGCCCGACAAGCCGAGAATGACTTCTTCGTCACCGACTTGTTCGCGAATTTTGGCCACCGCTTCTTCGATGTAATCGCCCATGATCCAGTCTTGGCGGGCTTTACAAATGTCGATCACGAAGCGGTTAAGCAGCGCCTGGCCCTGCACGGTGTGCGTCACTTCGGGGTGGAACTGCACCGCATAAAAGCGGCGGGCTTCATCGGCCATGCCAGCAATCGGGCAAGCCGGGGTAGAGGCCATGACCTTGAAGCCTTCAGGCAACTGGGTCACCTTGTCGCCGTGGCTCATCCAGACCTTGAGCATGCCGTGCCCTTCGGGCGTAGCGAAGTCTTCAATGCCTTTGAGCAGTTCGGTGTGCCCGTGGGCGCGAACTTCGGCATAACCAAACTCGCGCGTGTGGCCCGCTTCGACCTTGCCACCCAACTGCTCCGCCATGGTCTGCATGCCATAGCAAATGCCCAAAACCGGGATACCCAGCTCAAACACGGCATCCGGTGCACGGTCATCGACTTCGTAAACACTGGCGTGCGAACCCGACAGGATCACGCCCTTGAGGTTGCCGTCCTTGGCGTAGTCCCGGACCCAGTCACTGGTCACATCACAGGGGTGTACTTCGCAAAATACATGCGCTTCGCGCACTCGGCGTGCGATCAACTGAGTGACTTGCGAGCCGAAATCAAGGATCAGGATTTTGGAGTGCTGCATGGCAGGCATCGTTCTTTAAGAAATGAAAAGGCGTCTGGGGTACAGACGCCTTGAAGGTCATTGACCGATTTTAATCGGCGCGGTAATTTGGCGCTTCTTTGGTGATCTGCACATCGTGCACATGGCTCTCGCGGATACCGGCAGTGGTGATCTCTACAAACTGGGATTCATTGTGCATGGCCTCGATGGTGGCGCAGCCGCAGTAACCCATGCTGGCTCGCAAGCCGCCGGCCATCTGGTAAATGATGGCAACCACCGAGCCCTTGTAAGGTACGCGGCCTTCGATGCCTTCGGGTACGAGCTTGTCAGCGTTGGGGTTGCCGGTACTCGACTCCTGAAAGTAGCGGTCAGCACTGCCCTGCTGCATGGCACCGATCGAGCCCATGCCACGGTAACTCTTGTAGCTGCGCCCCTGGAACAACACAATTTCGCCCGGAGCTTCTTCGGTCCCGGCGAACATTCCGCCCATCATGACGGTGCCAGCGCCTGCGGCAATCGCCTTGGCGATGTCACCGCTGTAACGGATACCGCCATCAGCGATCAGGGGAACGCCTGTTCCTTTGAGTGCCAGGGCCACGCTGTCGATGGCCATGATTTGCGGTACGCCTACGCCCGCCACGATGCGGGTGGTACAGATCGAGCCAGGGCCGATGCCAACCTTCACGCCGTCCGCACCCGCTTCTACCAGTGCCAAAGCAGCTGCACCGGTGGCGATATTGCCGCCAATGACCTCGATGTGTGGATAGTTCTGCTTGACCCAGCGCACACGGTCGATCACACCTTTGCTGTGGCCGTGCGCAGTGTCCACCACAATGGCGTCCACACCTGCGCGAGAGAGTGCCTCGACACGCTCTTCGGTGCCCTCACCCACACCCACGGCGGCACCCACGCGTAATTTGCCAGCAGCGTCGCGTGCGGCGTTGGGAAAGTTGAGTTGTTTGGTGATGTCCTTGACCGTGATCAGGCCCTTGAGTTCAAAGGCGTCGTTGACCACCAACAGCCGCTCGAGTTTGTGCTTGTTGAGCAGGTGCTTGGCTTGCTCGGGGGTGGTGCCTTCGGGCACTGTGATCAGCCGTTCACGCGGCGTCATGATTTCACTGACCTTTTGGTCGTAGCGGGTTTCAAAACGCAGATCTCGGCCCGTCACAATACCGACCACTTTGCGGCCATCACAGACCGGAAATCCAGACACGCCCAATTCTTCCGACAAGGCCATGACCTGGCGAACGGTGGTGTCGGGTGTGATCACGACCGGGTCGCGCAAAACACCGGATTCATAACGTTTGACTTTTGCCACTTGAGCAGCCTGCTCTTGCGCCGTGAGGTTTTTGTGCACGATGCCGATGCCGCCTTCTTGCGCAATGGCGATGGCCAGGCGTGATTCGGTGACCGTGTCCATGGCAGCAGAAACCAAGGGCAGGTTCAGGCGGATGTTGCGGGTAAATTGCGTTGCGAGGGATGCGTCCTTGGGCAGGACTTGCGAGTAAGCAGGGACGAGCAGAACATCGTCAAAGGTCAGGGCTTTACCGATCAGGCGCATAAGGAAAGGCTCCAAAAGAAGTATTTTACCCGGGCCTAGCAAGGGATTTCCCTGAAATTGACCTAATAATCTCGCTCGCAAAAAAAGTACTGATGAAACTTCAGGCGTTTTGGTAATGCATCACTTTGAGTGACTTTTCAGGGTCTATGTCGTTAAAAGCCTCAGGGTTGGCCAGGCGCTCGACGAAGCGCAGACCGGGTGCGGCCTCGGCCACCTGGGCATGCAAAAACGCTGTGTCCAGTTCCGGCGCATTCAGGCACAGCAGCACATGGCCTTGCGGCTCCAGCAGGTCAGGCAGGCGCCGGATCAACTTGATGTAGTCCTTGGTCGCAATGAAACTGCCTTTTTGGTAGCTCGGTGGATCGATCACGATCACGCCATAAGGACCCATCTTGCTGATCTTGCCCCAGGTTTTGAAGATGTCGTGCCCCAAAAACCGCGCTTTGAGCGGTAATTCGTTCAGGCGATGGTTTTGTTGTCCCACCGCTAGGGCGGCCTGGCTCATGTCGAGGTTGACCACCTGAGCTGCCCCCCCTTGCAAGGCCACCACCGAAAATGCACAGGTGTAAGCAAACAAGTTCAACACGTTCTCGTGCAGGGCATGACGTTTGAGCCACTCGCGACCGTTGGCCATGTCCAGAAACAGGCCGTGGTTCTGCCCTCGCATCACATGCACCAAATAGCATGCGCCCTGCTCGATGACCCTATGCGGTTCTGGCACGCTGCCAGCCATGAGGCGGGTTTCGGTTTGACCCGCATTGCGGCATTGAAAAACCCAGTTCAGCGGTTGGCCTGGCGCCAGTGCTTGCCAGCGCGCTTGCAGTGCGCTTTGGCACTGGGACAGTTCAACTTCGGTCACGGTCTTGAAACTGGTCAAGACCCAAACGGGCGCAAACCAGTCCAGCGTCCAGTGTTCTTCACCGGGGTACATGCCACCTCGGCCGTGAAACACCCGGTGCGCATCGGTGGTGTTGTGCATCTGGGCGATGGCATTCAAAAGGGCTTGCATGGTCGGCTGGTACTGGGAATGGAAATTTTCAGATCTTTGGGCCAAGCCCGACGTGGTCATGAGGCGGCGCTTATTTCTGCTTGTGAAAAGCTTGATCGACTCAATAGCCTGCAGCCGAACCACTCTTACGGTTGGCAAACAGGCCCGCACGGCCTTTGCCCTGGCGCTTGAAGCGTTGGCGGCGCGCCACCTTGGGGTCGACCTGCAGCGGGCGGTAAAGCTCAATGCGATCACCCGCCTGCACAGCTTGCGTCCAGGGCACTTTGCGACCCCAGATGCCAGGTTGCTGGAATTTAAGCTTGGCTGCAACTGAAGCAGCCGCTTGCGCGCCGTTTTGCGACAAATGCAGCAGGGCCAAATCCAATGCGGCATCCACCGTGGTGCCCTCTGGCACGAGCAGGCTGAGTTCCTGCACATGCCGGGGGGCCAGGCTCCAGCAAATAGTAATTTGAAGGGTGGACTCAGCCATAGACCGCTTCAGCGCGTTTGACAAACGCATCAACCAAGCTGGCAGCGATCTTGTCAAAAACCGGCCCCACGAGTGCAGCCAAGGTCTTGCTGGAAAAACCGTATTGCAAATCCAGCTCGACCTTGCAGGCCCTTTGGGTGCCATCGCCCACAGGAATAAAGCGCCAAACACCGCTCAAGTTGGAAAACGGCCCTTTGATGAGGCTCATGTCGACCGATCGGCCTTCTTCGTGCTCATTGCGGGTGGTGAAGGTTTGCTTGATGCCCCCGAGGCTGATCCCCACTTCGGCCACCATGCCTTGGGCATCGGTTTCCAACACCCTGGCTTGATCGCACCAAGGCAAAAATTCGGGGTAACGGGCCACGTCAGTCACGAGGCGAAACATTTCCTCTGGGGCATACCAGATGAGGACGGACTTGTGGATATTCTTCATACAATGCACCGATTGTAGTTTTTTGACTCGGCACTTTGCGCTGTGGCGGGCTGCGATCTCTTGCTAACGGCCGTGCCGTCCTTATCTGCTTACCATGGCCACCACCAAAAAGTCTACTGCTGCCCCAGTTTTTGCCAAAATTGCCGAGAACAAAAAGGCTGCCTTCGACTACTTTTTTGAAGAGCGCTTCGAGGCGGGCATGGTGCTGGAAGGCTGGGAAGTCAAGGCCATCCGACAAGGCAAAGTGCAACTGACAGACGGGTATGTGGTGATCCGAAATGGTGAACTGTTCATCATCGGCTGCCTGATCAACCCCCTCAATACCGCCTCAACCCACATCAGCCCGGAAGCCGCACGCACACGCAAGCTGCTGCTGAACAAAGAAGAAATCAAGCGCCTGATCGGCAAAATCGAGCAAAAGGGTTACACCTTGGTGCCGATCAACCTGCATTGGAAATCAGGCAAAGTGAAATGCGACATTGCACTGGCCAAAGGCAAAGCCGAGCACGACAAGCGTGACACCATCAAGGACCGCGAAGGCAAGCGCGAGGTTGAGCGTGCCATGAAAAGCCGACACCGCGACCGCTGATCTTGCCAGGGCGGTCAGCTGTTTTCACACCGGCAACAGCGAGTCCACTTAACGGTCAGCTCAACGCTCGCAGCGGATGTGCATGCGCTGGCCATGGGCTGTCAAAGAAGGCGGCAACTTCTTCCACGTTGACATCTTCAGCCCGCGCCGGGTGCCAACGCGGCTTGTGGTCTTTGTCTATGGCCAATGCACGAATGCCTTCTACCGTTTCGCTTTGGGCCACAGGGCGCAGGGCAAAACAATGCCGAACCAGATCGCGCTCCATGCGCAAGTCGTCAGCCAGACTCAACTTACGTGCACGTCGAATTTGCGCCAACACCACATGCAGCATCAAGGGGGAACGGGTACGCAATGTTTGGGCAGTGAGTTTTGACCAGTCGTCTGCAGCAGACTCCAACTGATGAAGGATCTCCACCACACTGCCTTGAGCAAATGCGGCGTCCATCTGGGCACGGTTCTCAAGGCCAGTTTTCTGAAGACGATCGAACTGGGTGATGACCCAGCGCTCAACCGCTTCGCCGTTTTCAAATGGGGTGTCGATCAGGGTTTGCCAAAGGTGCGCCAATTTGCCGGATGTCATGTAGCCATCGGCCAGACCGGCGTGAACAGCCTCCTCACCATTCAACATATGGCCTGTGAGACCCAAGTACTCCCCCAGATGACCGGGGCAGCGGCTAAGAAAATAGCCCCCCCCCACATCGGGGAAAAGTCCGATATTGGTTTCCGGCATGGCCATCTTGCTGCGTTCGGTGACCACACGCACACTGGCACCCTGACTGATGCCCATGCCACCACCCATGACAATACCGTCCATCAAGGCCACATAGGGCTTGGGGTAGGTGTGAATCAGGTGGTTCAATTGGTACTCTTCGGTGAAAAAATCTTCCAGCCGTGGGTCCCCTGTCGTGGCCGCCTGGTGGAAAAACCGGATGTCCCCCCCCGCGCAAAAAGCCCCAAAAGGGCCTTCTTTGTTGCTACCGCGAACCGCCACAGCCAGCACTTGCGGGTCGGTTTGCCAAGCCAACAAAGCTGCGGTGATGCTGCGAACCATGTCCAGCGACAAAGCGTTCAACGCCTTCGGTCGGTTGAGAGTCAAGCAGCCGATTCGGCCTTCAATTTGTGCGATGACATCAGACATTTTTTTGCCTCCAGCCTAAACATTCGTTGAGAAGCAAGGCGCCCAAAACCAGGGCACCGCCCAAGAGTATGCTTATTTGAGGGGCCTCGTTCGCACCCCACCAAGCCAGGGCGATGCCGAAAACAATTTCCAGCAAGGCAAGAAGGGCCACCTCGGGCGCTTTGAGCACCCGGGCGCACACCACCGACAAAGCACAGGGAATGGCCAACTGAAACAAGCCCAGCACGGCCAGCAAGCCGACATCATGGGCCGACGCCTGAAAAGGCATGGCCATTGGCAAGGTAAAGGCCGAGGACATGATGGCGCCAAGCAAGACCGAAGGCACCAGGTCAAGGCTCAAGCCTTCGCTTTGGCTTTTTTGAGTCAGTGTCCATTGCACGGCACCCGCGACAGGAACGCACAGTGCCACCAAGGAGCCGATGAGAAAGTTAGGGTCACCCAAGCTGAGTTGGGAGCCATACATCCAGCCGATGCCGATGCCGGCCAGAACAATGGCCAGCCAGGTTCGTGCAGGCAAGCGATGGCCCAAAAACACCCGGGTAATCAAGGCGGTAAGCAATGGCCCTACGGCCATGGTGATCAGCACATTCGCCACTGCGGTCAATGTGAGCGCCACCATGAACGCCGTGAACATAACGCTCCAGCACAAGCCAGAAAACCAAAAATAAGGGCTGCGCCAGGGCAACCTCGACCAGACACTGCGCCCCTGCCACAAGGGCAGGATCACCAACAAGGACAGCACGGTGAAGAAACTGCGCCAGAAGGTGACTTCAAAGCTGCGCGCTTGCTCCAAATGCCTTGTCACGACACCGGCCATGGACCAGAGTGCCGTGACACCCAGCATGGTCCAAACGGCCATGCCGTGGGTCAAACGCATGATTTTCAGCCGATCACTTGTTGCGCTTGCGGTCGCTTTCCTTCAGGAAGCGCTTGCGCAGACGAACGCTTTTGGGCGTGATTTCAACCAACTCATCGTCTTCAATGAACTCGACGCCATATTCCAGGGTCAGGTCAATGGGTGGCGTGATCTTGATGGCATCTTCCTTGCCCGAGACACGGAAGTTGGTCAACTGCTTGGTGCGTGTTGCATTGACCACCAGGTCGTTGTCACGGCTGTGGATGCCCACAATCATGCCTTCGTACACGGGGTCATTCGCCTTGACGAACATGCGGCCACGATCGTCCAGTTTGCCCAAGGCATAGGTGAAGATTTCACCGTCGTCCATGGAAATCAAGACACCATTCTTACGGCCACCGATGTCGCCTTTGTGTGGCTCATAGCCATCAAAGATGTTGGAGATCAAGCCGGACCCTCGGGTCAGGTTCAGGAACTCGTTGGTGAAACCGATCAGGCCACGTGCTGGTATGCGGTATTCAAGTCGGACGCGACCACGGCCATCAGGGTCCATGTTGACCAACTCGCCTTTGCGCTCACCCAAAGCCTGCATCACGCCGCCTTGGTGCGTTTCTTCGATGTCAGCGGTGACCAACTCAATAGGTTCGTGGCGCTCGCCATTCACATCACGAAAAACCACGCGCGGCTTGGATACAGCCATTTCGAAGCCTTCGCGGCGCATGTTTTCCAGCAGGATGGTCAGGTGCAATTCACCACGGCCCATGACTTCGAAGATACCCTCTTCGTCGGTTTCCTTGACACGCAAAGCCACGTTGTGTTGCAGTTCTTTTTGCAGGCGGTCCCAAATTTGGCGACTGGTGACGAACTTGCCTTCACGACCGGCCAGAGGCGAGGTGTTCACGCAAAAGTTCATGGTCAAGGTGGGCTCGTCCACCTTGAGCATGGGCAGCGGTGCCGGGTTGGCAGGATCGGTGACGGTCACGCCAATATTCACCTCGTCAACACCGTTGATCAAGACGATGTCGCCAGGACCGGCTTCGGTCACCTGAACACGGTCCAAGCCTTGAAACTTGAGCACTTGATTGATGCGACCTTTGATGGCCTTGCCATCTGGGCCTTCCATGACGACCACGTCCATTTGAGGCTTGACAGTGCCTTGGCTGATGCGGCCAACACCGATACGGCCGACGAAAGTCGAAAAATCCAGGGCGGAAATTTGCAATTGCAAAGGCGCTGCGGGGTCACCCTTTTGTGGCGGCACGTGCTTGAGCACGGTATTGAACAGGGCAGACATGTCTGGGCCCCACTGTTCACCAGGAGCGCCCTCTTCCAGGGATGTCCAGCCATTGATACCAGAGGCGTACACGACCGGAAAGTCGAGCTGCTCATCGTTCGCACCCAGCTTGTCAAACAGGTCAAATGCTGCATTGACCACTTTGTCGGGGTTGGCGCCGGGCTTGTCCACTTTGTTCACCACGACGATGGGCTTGAGACCCAGGGCCAAGGCTTTCTTGGTCACAAATCGGGTCTGCGGCATCGGGCCTTCCTGGGCATCGATCAGCAAGACCACGCCGTCCACCATGGACAGGGCGCGCTCGACTTCACCACCGAAGTCCGCGTGACCAGGGGTGTCCACGATGTTGATGTGGGTGCCTTCCCAACTTACCGCACAGTTTTTGGCGAGGATGGTGATACCACGCTCGCGTTCGATGGCGTTGTTGTCCATGACGGTGTCGACGATTTTTTCATGGTCGGCAAAGGTTCCAGATTGGCGCAGCAGTTGGTCCACCATGGTGGTTTTGCCGTGGTCAACGTGGGCGATGATGGCGATGTTTCGAATTTGCTTGCTCATGCTTTCTCTTCCTTTAAACCTGCTCGGCCAGTAATGGCTCGGGTGCAGGTGATTTTTTCAAAATCTGTTGAATTTCAATCGGGCTCAACAATCGACCCGGAATCAATTCGCCGCCATGCACATGTGCTGTTCCCAGCAAGGCACGAGGATGTTCTCCATAAACAACGACTTGATCACAATCAACCCAGGGGCCAGGTCTGCGCACCCCACTCAAAAAACGGCCAGCGTTGTCACTGTCCAGGCTAACCTCACTACAGCTGGTCAGCAACACATCCACTGGCAACAAGGCGTCCAAACGCCTGTCTTCATGCATGGCTTCCAGTTGCTCCAGGGACACGCACTGTGAAGCATCAAAATGACCGGTGACCACACGGCGCAAAGCGCTCAAGTGGCCACCACAACCCAGGGCCTCAGCGATGTCCTCGCCCAGTGTCCGGATGTAGGTGCCTTTGCTACATCGCACGCGCAAACGCAAGAAAGGCGTATCGCCCTGCAACTGCATCTCAAGCAACTCCAGGTCATGAATCACCAAATTGCGCGCTTCACGCTCAACTGTTTCACCCTCACGGGCATATTCGTACAAGGGCTTGCCGTCTTTTTTCAAAGCGCTGTACATCGGCGGCACCTGGCTGATCGGCCCCATGAACCGGTCCAGCACTTCGACCACCCTACCAGGCGTACATGACACTTCACGCTTGGAAATGACATCACCTTCAGCATCCGCTGTGCTCGTTTTCAATCCCAAACGAACCGTGGTCTCATAGGTTTTGTCGGCATCCAGATGTTGTTGGCTGAACTTGGTGGCTGCTCCAAAACACAATGGCAACACACCCGTGGCCAACGGATCCAATGTGCCCGTGTGCCCTGCTTTCTCAGCGCGCAGCAACCACTTGGCTTTTTGCAAAGCCTGGTTGCTGGAAAGACCCAGCGGTTTGTCAAGCAGAAGCACCCCATGCACAGGGCGCCGCTGCACCCTTGTGCGAGGCGCGTTCATGCTCAGTCCTCCTGTGCGCGAGAAGACACGGCCTTGGCGATCAATGCATTCATGTCGGACGCACGCTCGGTGGTGCGATCGAACAAAAAATGCAATGTCGGCACGGTATGAATGTGCAAACGCTTGAACAAACCATTGCGCAAAAAGCCCGCTGCCGCATTCAATCCCTCAGTCGCATCTTCGGGATTGCCCGTCAAGACACTGAAATAGACCTTGGCATGCGCGTAATCGGGCGTGACCTCAATCGCATTGATCGTGACCATGCCCACACGCGGGTCTTTCAACTCGCGTGCGATCAACTCGGCCAGATCACGCTGGATCTGGTCGGCTACGCGAAACCCGCGGTTGGGAACGGACGATGGCTTCTTGCGCGCCATTTACAGTGTTCTCGCGATTTCCTTGACGTCGAAGAATTCGAGTTGATCGCCTTCTTTGATGTCGTTGTAGTTCTTGAGCTTGATACCGCACTCAAAGCCTTCTTTGACTTCGCGCACATCGTCCTTACCGCGCTTGAGCGAATCGAGTTCGCCCGTGTAGATGACCACGTTTTCGCGCAGCAGGCGGAATTTGGCGCTTCGAGTGACTTGACCCGAAGTGACCATACAACCCGCCACAGTGCCGATTTTCGACGCCACGAACACAGTACGGATTTCGGCCATACCCATGATTTCTTCGCGTTGCTCTGGAGCCAGCATGCCCGACATAGCGGCCTTGAGTTCATCCACAGCGTCATAAATGATGTTGTAGTAATGAATATCAACCCCATTGCCTTCGGCCAATTTGCGCGCACCGGCATCGGCTCGCACGTTGAATCCGATCACGATGGCTTTGGAGGCGATCGCCAGGTTGATGTCAGACTCGCTGATGCCACCGACACCGGAATAAACCAGTTGAACTTTGACTTCTTCGGTTGACAACTTGAGCAAGGAAGCGCCCAGGGCTTCTTGCGAGCCCTGCACATCGGCCTTGACGATGATGGGCAACATCTTGATTTCGCCCGCCGATATGTCGGTGAACATATTTTCGAGCTTGGCCGCTTGTTGCTTGGCCAGCTTGGTGTTGCGGAACTTTCCTGCACGGTAAGTGGCGATCTCACGGGCACGACGCTCATCGTTCATGACCATGAACTCGTCACCGGCTTGTGGCACCTCGGTCAAACCCTGGATTTCAACCGGAATCGAAGGCCCAGCCGATTTGATCGCCTGTCCGTTTTCGTCCAGCATGGCACGCACACGGCCAAAAGTCTGACCCGCAAGCACCACATCCCCAGTGTTCAAAGTGCCCGACTGCACCAGGATGGTGGCTACAGGTCCACGGCCCTTGTCCAGTCGTGCCTCGATGACCAGGCCCTTGGCAGCAGCTTTCACTGGCGCTTTGAGCTCTAGCACTTCAGCTTGCAGAAGCACTTGTTCCAGCAAAGTGTCGATGCCCATGCCGGTTTTGGCCGAAACAGACACGAAGGGTGCATCGCCGCCAAATTCTTCGGGCACGACTTCTTCAGCAATCAGCTCGCTGCGCACACGCTCAATGTTGGCGTCGGGCTTGTCCATCTTGTTGATGGCGACCACGATGGGCACACCCGCTGCCTTGGCATGCTTGATGGCTTCTTTGGTCTGGGGCATCACACCGTCGTCACCCGCCACCACAAGGATGACGATGTCGGTGGCTTGTGCACCACGCGCACGCATGGCCGTGAAGGCCTCGTGTCCGGGTGTATCCAAAAAGGAAATCATGCCACGAGGTGTTTCGACGTGATAAGCGCCAATATGCTGCGTGATGCCACCGGACTCACCCGAGGCGACTTTGGCGCGTCGGATGTAGTCGAGCAAAGATGTCTTGCCATGGTCAACGTGACCCATGACGGTGACCACAGGCGCACGCGGGAGCGATTCAGCCTGTTGATCCGACACTTCGTCGTCGGTGAAAGCTTCGGGATCATCCAATGCTGCAATCACCGCCTTGTGGCCCATTTCCTCCACCACGATCATGGCGGTGTCCTGGTCCAACGGTTGGTTCATGGTGGCCATCAGGCCGATTTTCATCAAGTGCTTGATGACCTCAGAAGCCTTGATCGCCATCTTGTGCGCCAACTCAGCGACTGTGATGGTTTCAGGGACATGCACTTCAAGTACACGCACTTCCGCCGGGGCTTGCTGAGCGTGCGAGTCATCGCGGTCGCGTTCATTGCCTCGGCGACCACGTGGTCCGGTGCGCCAGTTGTTGCGACCCACGCCACCACTGGTGTCGCCACGGGTGGGAATGGCTTTCTTTTTGGCTGGATCACCGGCCCAGCTGGAAGACAGCTTGGCAGATTTGACTTCTTTGTTACCACCTGGCGCCGATGGTGCGGCGGCTTGAGCCGCAGCTGCGCGTGCGCCGGGTGCAGGTGTTCCTGCAGGCTTGTGCAAAGTGCCTTTGACAGCGGCTTTTGCTTCAATCTTGGGCTCTTCCTTCTTGGCCACCAACACCTTCTTGGGTGCATTCATCATGGTGCGGATGGCTTCGGCCTCGGCCAAAGCCTTGCGGCGGCGCGAATCCAGATCCAAGGCGCGGGCGGTTTCCTCGTCGGCTTTGGCCTTTGAAGCGGCTGCCGCTTTTTGTGCAGCCGCCTCTCGGACGGCTTGTTCGTCTTTGGCTTTGGCAGCAGCAGCTTCTGCAGCCTGTGCAATCTGATTGGCAACAAGGTTCTCAGCGGGCACGACTGCAGCAGTTTTAGTCTGCGATGCGGCATTGATGCTGGCTGCCTCAGCGCGGCCAATTTGCTCACGGTCTTCACGGCTCAACTGGGGCTTGGCAGGCGCAGCCTGTCCGGCGGCCAAAGCGGCTGCTTCGGCCAGTGCCTGGACTTCAGCGCGGGCCTTGGACTCCTGGGCGGCCAAATCGGAGCGCTCTTGAGCCTCTTGTGCTTCGCGCAAGCGTCGTTTTTCGGCCAACTCCTCTTCCTGGCGACTGATCAATTCGGCTTGGCGGCGGGCTTCTTCTTCTCGTCGCGCCAGATCGGCGTGATCGATCACGGGTTCTTCGACCTGGGCCACAGGCTCATCGTCGCGCTTGATCAGCGTGCGCTTTTTACGCACCTCCACCTGAATTGTGCGGGCTTTGCCGGACGCATCAGCTTGCTTGATCTCACTGGTGGATTTTTTCACCAGGGTTATTTTTTTTCTGTCTGCTGTGACAGTGCCGTGGCTGGCTTGCAGGTAGCTGAGCAATTTTTGCTTGTCAGCATCGTTCAGCGTATCGCTGTCCGAGGTTTTGGCAACGCCCGCTGATCGCAATTGATCGAGCAAGACATCGGCAGATTTTTTGAGTTCATTGGCGAACTCTGCAACAGTGGTACTGGACATAATTTTGTTCAAGTCTCCATCAGACTTCAGGCCTGGCCAGCGAACCAATGTTCGCGGGCTTTCATGATCAAGACGGTCGCCTCTTCGGCTGATTGAGCAGTGATGTCAGTCAGTTCATCGGTGGCCAAGTCAGCCAAATCGTCACGGGTTTGAATACCCGCTTCGACCAGCTTAGAAATAAGCTCAGGCGTCAAGCCTGGCAGGTCACGCAGGTCTTGAGAGACGTCTTCGACGCTCTCTTCACGTGCGATTTCAAGGGTCAACAACGCGTCTTTAGCGCGCGTGCGCAATTCGTTGACGGTGTCTTCGTCGAAGCTTTCGATCTCCAGCATTTCCTGGATCGGCACGTAAGCCACTTCTTCCAGGCTGGTGAAGCCTTCACCGATCAAAATATCGGCAATTTCCTGGTCGACATCCAGCTTTTCCATGAACAACTGACGAATGCCCGTGGATTCTTCGGCCTGCTTCTGGGCAGACTCAGCAGCATCCATGATGTTGATTTTCCAGCCGGTCAGGTCGGAAGCCAAGCGCACATTTTGACCGCCACGTCCAATCGCAATCGCAAGGTTCTCTTCGTCCACCACCACATCCATGGCATGCTTTTCTTCGTCCACCACGATGGATTGAACATTGGCAGGGGCCAAGGCACCGATCACAAACTGGGCTGGGTCCTCGCTCCACAAAACGATGTCCACGCGCTCACCAGCCAGTTCGTTGGTCACGGCATTGACACGGGTTCCGCGCACACCGACACAGGTGCCGATCGGGTCCACGCGCTTGTCATGCGACAACACAGCGATCTTGGCGCGCGAACCTGGGTCACGGGCACAGGTTTTGATTTCCAGCAAGCCTTGTTCAATTTCGGGCACTTCCTGGCGGAAGAGTTCGATCATGAACTCGGGTGCCGAACGAGACAGCAGGATGGGGGCGCCGCGCAAAGTCAGATCGACTTCCATGATCATGGCGCGCACACGGTCTCCGCTGCGCAAGTTTTCCTTCGGAATCATTTCGCTGCGACGCAGACGGCCTTCGATGCGCCCAGCCTCGCAGATGATGTCGCCCTTGTCCATGCGTTTGACAGTGCCGACAAAAATCTTCTCACCACGCGACATGAAGTCGTTGAGCAACATTTCGCGTTCAGCATCGCGAATTTTTTGGAGGATGACCTGCTTGGCGGCCATGGCCCCGATGCGGCCGATGGGCAAGGACTCGATTGGCTCTTCGATGTACTCGTCGACTTCGACGTCGGGAATCTGCTCTTTGGCTTCAAACAGCAGGATTTCCTGCTCAGGCAACTGAAGGCCGGCCTCATCGGGAACCACGTGCCAGCGGCGGAAAGTTTCGTAACTGCCGCTGTCGCGGTCCACAGCAACCCGGATGTCTACTTCGCCGGAATACAGCTTTTTGGTGGCTTGGGCCAAAGCGGCCTCGACGGCACCAAACACCACGTCGCGCTCAACGTTCTTTTCACGTGAGATGGCTTCGACCAACATCAACATTTCGCGATTCATGACTTGACTCTCCTGTATCACTGGGTCTGCGGTTCAGACCCGATAAAAATGCTCAAAACCCGACACCCAGGTCAGGCTTCAACCTTTGGCTTTCGCCCTTTGAAATCCACCACGGGCGCCAAACGGGCCTCGCGCAACTCATCTAATGTGAAACCCAGCGCATGCAAGGGCGCAGGGACTCTTTTTTTACTGATCCTTTGACCCGGCTTGACAGCAGGCGCATCGCTCCAGACGATTTGCCAGCCTTCTTCATTGGCCGTTCTCTCCAGGGTGCCACGAAATTTCTTGCGGCTGGCACTCACCAAACCACCAGCACTGTCACCCATCGGCGCCTTGAGGGTGACGTCAATCAACTCACCCACAAAACGTTCAAAATCTTTTTCATGCCGCAATGGGCGGTCAATGCCTGGGGATGAGACCTCAAGTCTGTTGTATTCGATCCCGTCGACTTCCAGGGCAAACTGCAACTGTCGGTTGACTTTTTCGCAGTCTTCCACATTGATAAAGAGCTCGGAGCCCGGTTGCCAGAGCCAGTCGATGGTGATGCGCAACAAACCGCCCGCTGTGCGGTCAATCTCGACCAGGTCATAACCCAGTCCAGTCACGGTTTCTTGAACAATTTGCTGTAATGCCACAGAGCTTCGAAATATCAACGTTAAAAAAGTAAGACCCAAAAAAAACGGGCGGTGAAAACCCGCCCGTTTGGTCGTGAAGCCGGTATTCTAGCCGAAAAACGTTCTAAGTGTGTGATTTCTAAGGAAAACCAAGCCCGGCTTCCTGTGAATCTGCTCACTCATCCGGGAAGGCCGAAAGCAAGCTGCGGGTGTAGGCGTGGCTTGGTTGGTACAGCACCTGCTCGGCTGAGCCTGCCTCAACGACTTGCCCCGCTTGCAGCACCATCACTTGGTGGGCCATGGCCCTCAAAACATCGATATCGTGCGTGATCACCAAATAAGCCACGCCATGTTTCGTTTGTAAATCCTGAAGTAATTTCAAAATTTGTTTTTGTACAGTCACATCCAACGCACTGGTGGGCTCGTCCAAAACCAACAAATCCGGGTTGACAACCAGTGCACGCGCCAAAGCGATGCGTTGGCGCTGTCCACCCGAAAAGGCATGGGGGTATCGGTTGAGCAAATCGGGAAAATCGGCGCTGTTCAAACCCACTTCGGCCAAAGTATCCAGAATGCGCGCCTCAATGACTGGCTCAGTCGCCTCTGGCTGGTGCAATCGAAGTCCCTCAGAAACGATTTCTCCCACGGTCATGCGTGGCGAAAGACTGCCATAGGGATCCTGAAAAACCACCTGAACACGTTGGCGCAGGGCTTTGTCACGCGCAGGCGAGTTTTGCCAGGTTTGGCCCTCGAAAGACAATACCCCTTCAAAGGGGATCAGGCCCAATACAGCTTGCGCCAAACTGGACTTACCCGAACCCGACTCGCCCATGACCCCCAAGGTGGTTCCCGGCGCGATGCTGAAATCTGCACCATACAGGGCCGTGAAATGGTGTTGACGAAACCAGCCCCGAAATCCGGGTGTCGCCATAGGATAACGAACCTGAAGGCCTTTGGCTTCCAGCAAGGGGCGGGGTTTTGAGGTGCCATCGGCTGGCACCAATCCGTCCCGGCTTGGTCGACTGTCAAGCAGTTTTCGGGTGTAAGCGTGCTGCGGCTGCGTGAATACAGCGGTCAAGGCGCCCTGCTCCACAAGGTGCCCTTTTTCCATGACGGCCACCCGGTCAGCAAAGTGACGAACCAAGGCCAGATCGTGGGTGATCAACAGCACAGCCATGCCCGTTTTCCGCTGCAACTCTGACAGCAAGCTCAGCATTTGCAGGCGCAAAGTGGCATCCAGCGCCGTGGTGGGCTCGTCGGCCAACAAAAGTTTGGGCTCTGAGGCCAAAGCCACGGCCATCATGGCGCGCTGACGTTGCCCCCCCGACAGTTGATGGGGGTAAGCGCCGAACCTTCGCTGCGGGTCATCGATGCCGGTTTCGGACAGCAAGTGCACCGATCGCTCATCTGCATCGCGCCTGGCCTGCCCTTTTTTGAGCTGAAGAACTTCCGATATCTGCTGACCCACCGTCATCAAAGGGTTCAGCGCGGTCATCGGCTCCTGAAAAATCATCGCGATCTCATCGCCACGAATACGCTGCATCTCGGCCAGTGGTTGCCGCAGGAGGTCGCGCCCCTGCCAAAGCACCTGACCACTGAGTTGGGCCGACTCCAGCAAACGCAAGATCGACAGAGCTGTGACCGACTTGCCAGAACCCGACTCGCCGACCAGGGCCACACGCTCGCCCGACTGAATACTCAGGTTGACGCCATGCACCACCGATTGCCCGGCGAAAGCAACGCGCAGGTCTTTCAATTCCAGCAAGGCCGGCTGAACCGTGACCTTGTTCATAAGTCAAGCTTCCTGGGGTCCAACGCATCGCGCAGCGCATCGCCCATGAATGTCAGCAGAAGAAGGGTCAGCACCAACACGCCAAAGGTGGAGATGGAAATCCACCAGGCGTCGATGTTGTTCTTGCCCTGGGCCAGCAATTCACCCAAAGATGGCGTGCCGGGCGGCACGCCCAGGCCCAGGAAATCGAGCGAGGTCAGAGCCAAAATAGCGCCACTCATTCGGAATGGCAAAAAAGTCACCACCGGGGTCATGCTGTTGGGCAAGACATGGCGCCAGATGATTTGCCAATGTCCCAAACCCAAGGCACGGGCTGACTTGACGTAATCGAGCTGGCGGTTGCGCAAAAACTCTGCCCGCACATAGTCGGACAAGCCCATCCAGCCAAACAGACTCAGCAGTACAAGCAACAATCCCACACTGGGCTCGAACACTGCAGAGAAGATGATCAGCAGGTACAACTCGGGCATGGCACCCCAAATTTCAATAAAACGCTGCAAAACCAAATCAGTTTTGCCTGCAAAAAACCCCTGTATCGCGCCAGTCAAAACACCTAACAACACGCCAAAAAGCGTCAGCGCCAAAGCAAAAAGCACCGACACCCTGAAACCGTAGATCAATCGGGCCAGCACATCCCGGCCCCGGTCATCGGTCCCCAGCAAATTGCGCGAAGTGGGTGGCGCCGGGTTGGGCAAAGGGGCAAAGTAATCGAGCGTGCCGTGGTGGTAGGGGTTTGGGGCTTGCAATGCCCAGTTGCCGTCCTTGTTCAATTGCTGCTGAATAAAGGGGTCGAGGTAGTCGGCAGGGGTTTCGAAATCACCACCAAAGACTTTTTCAGGCAGCGTCTGCACCACCGGTGCATACCATTGCCCCTGAAAGCGCACGATCAGGGGTTTGTCGTTGGACAAAAACTCGGCACCAAGACTCATCACGAACAAGATCACAAAAACGACGAGGCTTACAAAACCGAGTCGGTTGCGCTTGAAGCGAAGCCAGGCTCGGGTCGATGGCGAGACCTGAGGCAGAAAAACAGCAGATGGCAAGGGTGTCATTTGTCGAACTTCACACGGGGGTCGACCCACACATAACAAAGATCGCTGACAAGTTTGGTGAACAGACCCATCAGCGTGAACAAATACAGGGTGCCCAGGACCACGGGGTAATCGCGCCGGATCACCGACTCGTAACTGAGTAAACCCAGACCGTCGAGCGAGAACAGGGTTTCTATAAGCAATGAGCCCGTGAAAAAAGCACCGATAAAAGCCGCAGGAAATCCGGTCACCAGTGGAATCAGCGCATTGCGCATGACATGGCGATACAGCACACGGTTTTCGCTCAGCCCTTTGGCGCGAGCCGTCAAAACGTATTGCTTGCGGATTTCCTCCAGAAACGCGTTCTTGGTCAGCATGGTGATGACCGCAAAGGAGCCCAGCACGCTGGCCGTGACCGGCAAGGCAATGTGCCACAAATAATCAAGCACTTTGGCACTCCAGCTGAGCTGATCCCAGTTGGACGAGGTCAGTCCGCGCAGAGGAAACCATTGCAGCTGCCCACCAAAAATCACCAGCAATGCCACACCCAGCACGAAGCCTGGAATCGCATAACCGAGCAAAACCAGCAGACTAGTCAGCGTGTCAAAACGGCTGCCTGCCCGCACCGCCTTGGCAATGCCCAAAGGCACCGACACCAGGTAGCTGAGAAAAAATGTCCACAGTCCAAGGCTGATCGAGACGGGCAGTTTTTCCTTGATGAGACTCCAGACGTCTTTGGGGTAGAAGAAACTTTTACCCAAGTCGAATTGAACAAACTGTTTGAGCATCATCCAGAAACGCTCGACGGGAGGCTTGTCAAACCCGTAGAGGGTTTTGATCTCGGCAATGCGAGCAGCATCCACCCCCTGTCGCCCCCGGTAACCGCTTCCCGCGGCAGCCGCCCCCTCACCGCCGGTGTCTCGTCCTTGCAACTGCGCGACCATTTGCTCGACGGGCCCCCCCGGCACAAACTGAATGACCACAAAGGTCATCAACAACACCCCGAACAATGTCGGGATCATCAGCATCAAGCGTTTGAAAATATAGGACAACATCGGTCAAGGGCCTTTCTTGACGACAGCATGGGTGGTCGATGCACTGCCCGACGAGACGGGCGTGGCGTTGGTCGACTTGGACCACCAGACCGTGGTTACCAAAGCCTCAGGCTGGTAGTAGCGAGGCAAACTGGCCGGGCGATCGAAGGCCGCCGCCCGCCAGGAAACCCGGTGAACCGCGCCATACCAATGTGGCACCACGTAATGACCATGTCGCAACACCCGGTCCAATGCCCGCAAGCTGGCCACCAGTTCAGGCCGGGTGCTTGCGCTCACCGCTTTGTCCAGCAAGGCGTCCACCACCGGGTCTTTCAGGCCCAGTACATTGCCCGAGCCTTCCACATCGGCCGACTTCGAGCCAAATCTCTCCAGTAATTCGGTGCCGGGTGCTTCGCTGCCCACGGTGCGGTTGCTGATGATGTCGAAATCGAACACATCCATGCGCTTTTGAAGGAGCGCAAAGTCGATCACTTTGTACTGCACCTGAATCCCCAGCTTTTCGAGGTTTTTGGCAAAGGGCGTGACCACCCGCCCCATTGAACCCGAGCTGTCCAAAAATTCCAGGGTCATGGGCAGGCCTTGGGCATTGCGCAAAGCGCCATCGCGGTAAGTCCAACCGGCGTCTTTGAGCAGGTCTCGGGCTTGGCGCAGATGGTCGCGCAGGGTATGGCCCGAATCGGTGGCAAGCTCGGTTTTAGGTGGCTGAGGCACCTCTTGCTCGAACACGGCAGACGACAACTTTCCCCGCAAGGGCGCCAGCAAAACCAACTCTTCGGGGCCAGGGCGCCCCTTGGCTTCAAAGTCACTGGCCACAAAGTAGCCGCGCACCCGGCTGTACGCGTTGTAGAACAACTGCCGGTTCAGCCATTCAAAATCCATCGCCAATGCGATGGCTTGGCGGACCCTGACGTCCTTGAATTTGTCACGGCGTAAATTGAACAAAAAGCCCTGAAAATCCCCCGCATTGCCATGGGGCAACTCGGCCTTGACCAGCTCGCCACGCTCAAATGCACGGCCGGTGTAGGCACGCGCCCATTCACGCGCCACAAAAGACTGCATGTAATCGAACTCACCCGCTTTGAAAGCTTCCAGCTGCGCTGTGCTGTCTTTGTAAATTTTGTAGGTGATCCGGTCAAAATTAAAAAGTCCTTTGCGCGCATTCAGGTCTTTGGCCCAATAGGCCGGGTCGCGCACGTAGGTAATGTCCTTGCCAAATTGCACTGGCCCGATGCGGTATGGCCCCGAGGATATGGGTATGTCCATGACCATTTGGTCCAGTGGTTTGAGTGTGTCGCCTTGCAAACCCCATTTGTGGCTGAAAACGGGCAGGCCGCCCACGATCAAGGGAAGCTCGCTGTTGGGGCGTACAAATTCGAAGCGGATGCTGCGCTCGCCCAAAACGGTGGCCGTTTTCACTTCTCCAAAATAAGTGCGGTACTGAGGCGCAGCCTGCTTGCTGGTCAGCCGTTCAAAGGAATGACGGACATCGGAGGCGAGTACCGGGTCACCATTGTGAAAACGCGCCTGCGGGTGGATCTGAAAAGTCACAGACATGCGGTCGGGTGCGACCTGGGTGTCAGAGGCCAACAAGCCATAAGCGGTGGTTGGCTCTTCCATGTTACCCACCAGCAAAGTGTCAAACATCATGCCCAGCATGGACGGTGGTGCACTGCCTTTGAGTGTGAAGGGGTTGTATTTGTCAAAATTGGACTGCCGAGTGGGCGGCACCAAAACGATCTCGCCACCTTTGGGCGCAGCAGGGTTGACATACGAAAAATGGGAAAAACCTGCAGGGTAACGAACGTCGCCAAACTGGGCATACGCATGGGCCGCCCATGCGTTGCCAGTTATCCAGAGCCCGAGGGCTAGCCAACACTTTGTCAAAAATCGAGCCATGGGTCTACGCATGCGACAATTCTGCCCACATTTTCCAGAAGTTGAAGACATGACCACAAAAACAGGATTTCTTTCGGGCAAAAAGCTCTTGATCACCGGCGTGCTTTCCAGCCGCTCGATCGCTTATGGCATCGCCAAGGCCTGCCATGCCCAAGGCGCCGAGTTGGCTTTCAGTTATGTGGGAGAGCGCTTCAAGGACCGCATCACCGAGTTTGCAGCCGACTTTGACTCCCAACTGATTTTTGATTGCGATGTGGGCAGTGACGAGCAGATTGACAAGCTGTTCACCGACCTGTCGGCGACCTGGCCCAAACTTGATGGTTTTGTTCACGCCATCGGCTATGCCCCGCGCGAGGCCATTGCTGGTGATTTCCTGGAAGGCTTGTCGCGCGAAGGCTTCAAGATTGCCCATGACATCAGCGCCTACAGCTTCCCCGCCATGGCCAAAGCGGCTCTGCCCTACCTGAACGACAAATCGGCTCTGCTGACGCTGACGTATCTGGGCGCTATCCGTACGGTGCCCAACTACAACACCATGGGCCTGGCCAAAGCCAGCCTCGAAGCGTCCGTGCGTTACCTGGCCGAGTCGCTGGGCAGCCAGAAACGGGGCTTGCGTGCCAACGGCATTTCAGCGGGCCCCATCAAAACCCTGGCGGCCAGCGGCATCAAAGGCTTTGGCAAGATTTTGTCGGTGGTGGCCGAGGCTTCTCCCATCCGGCGCAACGTGACCATTGAGGATGTCGGCAACGTGGCTGCGTTCTTGCTGAGCGATCTGGCAGCTGGCGTGACCGCCGAAATCACCTATGTGGATGGTGGTTTCAGTCAAGTGGTCGGCGGTATTGCCGAGCCAGCGGCTTCGGCCTGATCCGTTGAGTTTTTAACGGACCCTTGCTGCCCCCAAGGGTCCAACGCAAGACTCAAGCCTTCACGCAATCCGCAAAGTAGCGCGTCTTGCCCTCTTCGTCCTTGACCTCGACCAGGCCATGGATGTCGGTTTCAAAACCTGGGCACTTCTCGTTGAACTCGCGGGCGAACTTGAGGTAATCAACGATCTTTTTGTTGAAGACTTCGCCAGGGATCAGCAATGGAATACCAGGCGGATAAGGCGTGACCAGACCCACCGTAATGCGGCCTTCCAAGTGGTCGATTTCCACTCGCTCGGTCTTGCGGTGGGCAATGTGGGCGTAGGCATCTGAGGGGCGCATGGCCGGGGCCAGATCCGACAAATACATGTCGGTGGTCAAACGGGCAATGTCGTACTTGGCGTACATCTCGTGCACATGCTGGCACAAATCACGCAGGCCCATTCGCTCGTACCGTGGGTACTTTTGGCAAAACTCCGGCATGATTTTCCACATGGGCTGGTTCTTGGCGTATTCATCCTTGAACTGCTGCAAAGCCGTCAACAGCGTGTTCCAGCGGCCTTTGGTGATGCCAATGGTGAACATGATGAAGAAGCTGTAAAGACCCGTCTTTTCAACCACCACGCCGTGCTCGGTCAGAAACTTGCTGACGATCGAGGCGGGGATGCCTGTCTTGTCAAACTTGCCGTCCAAGTCGAGGCCCGGTGTCACGATGGTCGACTTGATCGGGTCCAGCATGTTGAAGCCATCGGCCAACTGCTGACCAAAGCCATGCCACTTGCTGGTCTTCTTGCGGGGATCGTTGCGCAATATCCAGTCATCGGCGCGGCCAATGCCTTCTTCGGCAAATTTTTCCGGGCCCCAGACCTTGAACCACCAGTCTTTGCCGTACTCGGCATCCACCTTGCGCATGGCACGGCGAAAATCCAGCGCTTCGGCAATGCTTTCCTCCACCAATGCAGTGCCACCTGGCGGCTCCATCATGGCTGCAGCAACGTCGCAGCTGGCAATGATGCTGTACTGGGGTGATGTCGAGGTGTGCATCAGATAGGCCTCGTTGAACAACGGCCTGTCGAGCTTGGTGTTTTGTGCATCTTGCACCAGCACATGACTGGCCTGGCTGATCCCAGCGAGCAACTTGTGAATGGACTGTGTGGCGTACACCATCGACTCTTTGGGACGGGCGCGTTTTTTACCCATTGAATGGTAAGGACCATAAAACGGGTGGAAAGCCGCGTGGGGCAACCAGGCCTCGTCAAAGTGAAGGTTCTCAACGTAGCCATCCAGCATGCTCTTGATGGTTTCGGTGTTGTACAGAACGCCATCGTAGGTTGACTGCGTGAGGGTCATGACACGGGGTTTGACCTTTTTCGGATCCACGCCCTTGAGCAAGGGGTTGGCCTTGATCTTGGCCATGATGGCTGCAGGCTCAAACTCACTTTTGGGAATCGGACCAATGATGCCGTAGTGATTCCGGGTGGGCTTCATGAAAACGGGAATCGCGCCGGTCATGATGATGGCATGCAGGATGGACTTGTGGCAGTTGCGGTCTACGACCACCACGTCCCCTGGTGCCACGGTGTGGTGCCAGACGATTTTGTTGGAAGTGCTGGTGCCGTTGGTCACAAAAAAGCAATGGTCGGCGTTGAAAATCCGGGCTGCATTGCGCTCGCTTGCGCCAATGGCCCCGTTGTGATCCAACAACTGCCCCAACTCTTCCACGGCGTTACACACATCGGCGCGCAGCATGTTCTCGCCATAAAACTGGTGGTACATCTGACCCACGGGACTTTTCAGGAAAGCCACGCCGCCGGAGTGCCCCGGGCAGTGCCAGGAGTAAGAACCGTCTTCTGCGTAATCGAGCAAGGCCTTGAAGAAAGGTGGCTGCACGCCTTCCAGATAGCTTTTGGCCTCGCGGATGATGTGACGCGCCACGAACTCTGGCGTGTCCTCGAACATGTGGATAAAGCCATGCAACTCGCGCAGGATGTCGTTGGGCAAATGGCGCGAAGTTTTGGTTTCGCCATAAATGTAGATGGGCACATCGGCGTTTTTGCGACGCACTTCGTCAATGAAGGCGCGCAAACTGATGACAGCAGGGTCCAGATCAGGGCCTGGCGAAAACTCTTCATCGTCAATCGACAGGATGAAGGCGCTGGCTCGGCTTTGTTGCTGCGCAAATTGCGACAAATCGCCGTAACTTGTGACCCCCAAAACCTCAAAACCTTCAGCGATGATGGCATCGGCCAAAGCGCGTATGCCCAATCCCGATGTGTTTTCGGAACGGTAGTCTTCGTCAATGATGACGATCGGGAAGCGAAATTTCATGGGCTTGTCGAGCAGTGCGCCGAATAAGGGACAAAGGAATTCAAACAGAGTGGAAGTTTAAGGATAAAAAGGGCTGATCGGACGATACAGATCTGAATTCATCAAAAATCACACCTCATAAGCCAGCAATAAACACGCTTAGGATTTGTACTCGATGGGCTTTGCTTGCCATTTTCCACTGCTACAATAGCTGGCTTAGGAGCGGTGGATGAGTGGTTTAAGTCGCACGCCTGGAAAGCGTGTGTGGGTTAATAGCCCACCGCGGGTTCGAATCCCGCCTGCTCCGCCAAAACAAAAAAGCCTGCACAAGTGCAGGCTTTTTTTGTCTGTCCACTTCACCAACGGCTCGAAAGCGGGATGAAGTGAGCCCCCGAAGCCGGGGGCTGACAGATCAGCGAACCACAGCCAACTGTGAACGCTCGCCACCTTTGTAGGTGTACATGGTCAAAGCGCCGTTCTTGACATCACCTTTTTCGTCGAAAGCGATGTTTCCGGTCACGCCTTTGTAGTTAATGGCCTTCAAAGCAGGCAGGTATTTGGCTGGGTCAGCCGAACCTGCGGTCACCATGGCTGTGGCCATGACTTTGACGGCGTCATAAACGTAAGGGGCATACACCTGCACATCGGCGTTGTACTTGGCCTTGAAATCAGCGCGGAACTTGTCCATGCCGGCTTTTTGTTCACCCTCAACACCGCCTGCTTCAGCGCAGAAAACAGTATCGTCTTTCATGGCGTCACCAGCCAGCTTGGCCAACTCGGAAGTGCACATGCCATCGCCGCCCATGAACTTGGCATTGATGCCCAAGGATTTCATTTGACGCAACATTGGTCCGGCCACAGCGTCCATGCCACCAAAGAAAACGACGTCAGGCTTCTTGGCCTTCAATGTGGTCAGGATGGTGTTGAAGTCAGAGGCTTTGTCGGTGGTGAACTCATGACCGACGATGGTGCCGCCAGAAGCCGTAGCGGCCTTCTTGAACTCTTCGGCAACACCTTGGCCATAGGCCGTGCGGTCGTCGATCACAGCGATGTTTTTACCTTTGAGGGTTTCGACAGCGTATTTGCCGAGGGTGCCACCCAAATGGACATCGTCAGCCACCACGCGGAACGCACCAGCGTAACCCTGGCGGGTGTACTTGGGGTTGGTGGCCGATGGAGAAATCTGGGGAATGCCAGCGGTGTTGTAAATTTGTGAAGCAGGAATGGTGGTGCCTGAGTTCAGGTGACCGATCACGCCATTGACTTTGGCATCTACCAGCTTTTGGGCAGCCGCGGTGCCTTGCTTTGGATCTGCTGCGTCGTCTTCAGTCAACAATTCAAACTTAACCGCCTTGTCACCGATTTTCAGACCAGCAGCATTGAGCTCTTCAATGGCCATGCGGCCACCGTTCTCGTTGTCTTTACCCAAGTGGGCAATGGCGCCACTGACTGGGCCCACATGACCAATTTTGATCACCTGAACATCAGATGCGGCTTCTTTTTTGCCACAAGCTGCCAAAACGACTGCGGCAACAGCCACAGCAACCACGGTCAATGAACGTACACCAGAAAATTTCATGGAATCTCCGAAATAAATTTGCTTCAATTAAGCAAGCGGCAAAGATACTTCAAAAACAAGCATTTTGAACATAGGGAAAACCAAAACCCTCACAAATATTTTGGTCTCAGAGCTTCAAGGACACTTCTGATCAAGTCGGCAACGGTTGAGCCAGACGTGGTGAATGCTGTTGCGCAGCAATTCAGTGGCCAACCGTGCCACCTCAGGGCGCAGCTCGACCATCAACTCATCTGCCAAGGCCAGAAAAGCTGCCTTTTCAAGCGCCAGGGCCTCCAGGGCAGCCTGCACAACGGCAGGAATGTCCGACTCGGCAATAACCGCATTCAGAACAGGCGCATTCAAAGGTATGTGTTCGGCAAAAAGCCCGGATGCTGGGGATGTCATGACAAAGCGCCCTTTGACAAATCGTGTTGCGCCAAATCGTATCCCTGCTTGGTGTAATGTCGCCAGCGCTCACGGGCAGTCATGCGGCCATGGTCGTCGGTGGCCACCATTTCAATAAGGCGCTCAAATTTTTCAAAACCTTGCGGCACCTCGTCCCCCAAATTCACCAATATGTCCAGATCGGTCAACTGCATTGGGTCGGCATGAAGCCGAATGGGCGAAACGTCTTGAATACCTTGAGCATCTTGCGCATGGCTGTGCGGTAAAAAGTCAAGTTCCGAAAATGTCCACAGCAGATTGTCCAATTGGCGCAGGGTGGCCTCGGAGCCGACCACACCCAAGCGCAAAGACTGGCTGTGGGCTTTCCTTAATAGCCGGCAGGTGTATTGCAGGCGATCGGCGGTATTGAAATGGAATTCAATCCGGGTCATCTTCATTCCGTCAAGAGCGGCGAGTTGAAGTGGAACGGGGTGAAGTTGTCTTGACGGCTTTCTCGTTGGCCCGAGCCAACAGATAGTGCAGCAACAAGCCAACAGGGCGGCCCGTTGCACCCTTGGCCGCGCCGCTTTTCCAAGCTGTGCCAGCAATGTCCAGATGCGCCCAGGGGTAGCGTGATGCAAAGCGTTGTAAAAACTTGGCCGCCGTGACGGATCCTGCTTGACGCCCCGCCACGTTGGCCACATCGGCGTAACGAGACTTGAGGCCATCGGCATAGTCGTCGTCCAAAGGCATGCGCCAACAGGCATCCCCAGACGCATCACCCGCCAATTGCAGGGCCTGCGCCAAAGAATCATCACTCGAGAAAAGACCCGAGCGCACCCCGCCCAGGGCGATCACACAGGCACCTGTCAAGGTTGCAATATCGATCACGGCTTCTGGCTTGAACCGCTCGGCATAAGTCAGGGCATCGCAAAGCACCAAGCGGCCTTCGGCATCGGTGTTCAAAATTTCTATGGTCTGACCGCTCATGCTGGTCACCACATCTCCTGGCTTGACGGCCAAGCCATCGGGCATGTTCTCTGTCGCTGGAATCAGCCCGACCACGTTGATGGCAGGCTTGAGTTCACCCAGGGCTTTGAAAACCCCCAGGACGCTGGCTGCCCCGCACATGTCGTATTTCATCTCGTCCATTTCAGCCGCAGGCTTGATGGAAATCCCCCCCGTATCGAAGGTGATGCCTTTGCCCACAAGCACCACAGGCGGCTGGCCTGTTGCGGCGCCGTTGTAGCGCATCACAATGAAGCGCAAAGGCTCTGCCGCGCCTTTTGCCACGGCCAAAAAGGCGCCCATGCCCAATTTGGCCACCTCTTTGGGGCCCATCACCTCGCATTTGAACGAGGCCGCTTTGGCGATCGACTTGGCCGCATCGGCCAGCATGGTGGGGGTGGAATGGTTGGCAGGCCTGTTGGCCCACTCTTTGGCCACTTCCACGCCAGCCACCAAGGCTTGTGCATGGGCCAAAGCCTCGCGAAGCCCGGCAGTGACAGTGTGAGCACTGACAACGACTTGCTTGAGTGTTCTGGGTTTGGGCTTGCTCAAGGTGCTGGTGTAGCTGTAGCTGGCATCGGCCAAAGACGCAACAAGCGTCTGCAACACCTGAGGGGAGAGATCAGCCGCCGAGTGAAGCCCGATGCGCTTGATTCTGGAGGACTTGAGTGCAGTCCAAGCGGCGTTTACAGCACTGCGAACCTGGACCACTGTGCCCTCAGCCACACAAGCGATTACCAGGTGTCGGGCCTTGACGCCCGGATGGGCATACAAAGACAAAACAGCACCCGGTTTGTGCTCAAAATCTCCGTGTCGCAAAGCTGCCTGTAACAAAACGGCAATCGGGTCCTGCCCAGAGACCAACGCGTCATCTTTTGAGGGCCACAGGACGATCAGGGCATCGAGTTCGTCACGAATCACACTGGACAAGGCACGCTTTTGGATTTCGAAGTTCATAATTCAGTTTTTCCTTCCCACCGATGTTATTCCATTCTTCTTTACGCAAAGACCTTGCCCGTAATTTCGGAGCCACGCTGGTGGTGTTGGTCACCATCGTGATCACCATCATCCTGATCCGGACCTTGGGCCAAGCCAGCAGAGGGAGTGTCAACCCCTCCGAGGTTTTGCTGGTCATGGGCTTCAGTGTGCTCAGCCAACTCACCACAATCATCACCTTGAGTCTTTTCATCACGGTGGTGGCCACGCTTTCCCGCATGTACGGCGACAGCGAAATGGTGATCTGGTTTTCCAGCGGACAAGGTTTGGGGCATTTTGTCCGGCCCCTCTTTCGCTTTGCTTGGCCCCTGTTGTTGATTATGACCTTGCTGGCCTTGTTTGCATGGCCCTGGAGCAACCAGCAAATTCAGGATCTCAAACAGCGGTTTGAAAAAAGAAACGATATCGAACGGGTTGCACCCGGCCAGTTTCAGGAGTCCTCCGGGGGCCAACGTGTGTTTTTCATCGACAAGGACACCCCGAACAACCGTTTTGGCCGCCATGTTTTCATCTCCAGCCAGGACGGCATCATGGAAAGCGTCACCACGGCGCAACAAGGTCGCATTGAGCTGACTGGCAATGACAGATTCCTGATCCTCGAAAAAGGGCAGCAGTGGCTGACGAACCGCGAGACGGGTGAAACCCGCCTGACCCAGTTTGAACACTACGAACTGCTGATCGATGACAAAGTCAATCTGTCTGATTTTGCTTTCACCAGTCGCCACACCCCGACCTGGGACCTGATCAAAAAACCCAACCGTGAAAATTTGGCCGAACTCTCCTGGCGTCTGGGCCTGGGTCTGGCAGGCATCAATTTGTTGTTGATTGCACTGGCGGTTTCGACGGTCAACCCCCGGGTCGGGCGAAGTTACCACCTGGGCCTGGCTTTGTTTGTTTTCATCGCTTACTACAACATGGTCAACGTGGGCCAAAGCTGGATCAGCACGGGGCGCTGGAGCGTTGCGTCATTCATGCTGACTTTGCATGGTGGCGTGTTCGTGCTCGCCGTGCTTTGGATTGCGGCGAGGCACTTCAATGTGTCCTGGCGCTTTTTAATTCCTGCCCGCACAGCATCCAGCAAGGGTGCAGCATGAAAACCGTTCGCAGCTTATTGCATGGCGAAATCATCCGGGCCGTGGCTTTTGTGACGTTTGGCTTTTTAGCCTTGTTCCTCTTTTTTGACCTAGTTGATGAATTGCAAAATTTGGCTCGGCTGGCCAGCCAGGGCTACAAACTTCAGCATGCCTTGTTGTATGTGGCGCTCAAGTCACCGACACACCTGTACGAGCTGCTGCCCATTTCGGTGCTGATTGGCTGTATTTTTGTCATGGCTCGGCTGGCGCAAAGCTCGGAGTTCACCATCTTGCGCACTGGCGGGCTTGAGCCGCTCAAGGCCTTGGGCACCTTGCTTCAACTGGGGGTCTTTTTTGTTCTCGTGACTTTTTTGATGGGCGATTACGCAGCCCCTTGGGCCGATCGACAAGGCGTCCTGATCAAAGCCCAGTTTCAAGGCAACCTGACCGTGGGCCAGACGGGGGCTTGGCTCAAAGAACGCCAGGCAAGCCGCCACTTTGCCGTCAACGTCCGCAGCTTTGACGGCATCAGCCACATGCAAAACGTCAGGATTCATGAATTCAACGAAGCCGGACAGTTGCTGGCCATCACCACGGCGCCAAAGGCACAGATCGGCCAGGATGCGTGGGAACTGCAACAAGCCGAACAAAAGTCAATCGTTCCAATTGACGGCCAAAAAACCCTCCAATTCCGATCCGTCACGTATGCCACCTTGGTTTGGCCCACCGAGATCAGTGGCGACATGGTGGCTGCAGCCGTGCTCAGTCCTGACCACATGGGAACTTGGGAGCTTTTCAAGTACGTACGCCATTTGTCAAGCAACAATCAAAATGCCCAGCGTTACGAAATCGAGTTCTGGCGCAAGGTTTTCTACCCCTTGAGTTGCCTTGTGATGCTGGTCATGGCCTTGCCATTCGCCTACTTGCACTTTCGCTCAGGCCAGATTGCTGGGCATGTCTTTGCCGGCGTTTTGGCAGGCATCAGCTTTTCACTGCTGAACAATGTCTTCAGCTTTGCGGGCGTTTTGCAAAACTGGCAGCCCTGGCTGACCGCTGCGGCACCAGCACTGATTTACAGCGCGATTTCCTTGCTGGGGTTTTGGTGGATGGTGTTACGACAATGACGACAAGCTTTTCAACGCAAACAGGTGTGATCTTGTTCGCCCACGGCTCTCGCGACCCGCTCTGGCGGCTGCCCATTGACGCTGTGGCTCTGCAAATGACCCAGCGCTGGCCCGGCTTGGCTGTTGAATGCGCTTTTCTGGAGCTGACAGCCCCCGACCTGCCAAGCACGGTGGAAGCCTTGATGATGCAAGGCAAAACGCATGTCCGGATCGTGCCCATGTTTCTCGGGGTTGGCAGACATGCCCGCGAAGACTTGCCACAGTTGGTCACCGGTCTGATCGCGGCCTACCCCCAGGTCCAATTTGAGCTGCTGCCCGCCATTGGCGAACACCCGGCCATGACCCGGTTGATGGCTGAGATTGCCACCGGGCTGCCCTCCTCCACATAGACATTTAACGCATAATTACGACTATCTATATGCTTTTAAATGTATGAACCTGCACCAATTTCGCTTTGTCCAAGAAGCGGCACGCCGAAACCTGAATCTGACTGAAACAGCAAAGGCCCTGCACACCTCACAGCCCGGCGTGTCCAAAGCCATCATTGAGCTGGAGGAAGAACTGGGCATAGAAATCTTTGCCCGTCACGGCAAACGGCTCAAACGCATCACCGAACCCGGCCAACATGTGCTGGAAAGCATTCAGATCATCCTGCGCGAAGTCAGCAACCTGCGCAAGATTGGCGACCAGTACAGCGCCCAAGACAATGGCACCTTGTCGATCGCTACCACCCACACCCAGGCGCGCTATGTGCTGCCCATGCCCGTGGCCAAGCTGCGCGAAAAATACCCCAAGGTCAACATCAGCCTGCACCAAGGTGCGCCAGACCAAGTGGCCAAAATGCTGCTGGACGACACCGCCGAAATCGGCATCGCCACAGAGTCACTTTCAGCTTACGAGGAATTGGTGACCCTGCCTTGCTACGAGTGGCAACACGTGCTGGTCTTGCCGCTGGACCACCCTTTAGCGAAAAAAGAGCATCTGTCACTTGAGGACATTGCCAGTGAGCCGATCATCACTTACCACCCGTCATTTACCGGTCGTGGACGAATTGACCAAGCCTTTGCCGCCAAAAAACTGCACCCCCGGATCGCACTGGAGGCCATCGACTCGGACGTGATCAAGACTTACGTCCGTCTGGGCTTGGGCATTGGCATCGTGGCGGAGATGGCGGTGAAAGACGATCCGATCAAAGACCTGGCGGTCCGGCCCCTGGGCACGCTGCTGGGCATGAACGTGGCGCGTGTCGCGTTCAAACGTGGTGCTTATTTGCGCCAGTTTGTTTACCATTTCGCCGAATTACTGAGCGACCGCCTGACCGCGCCGCTGATCACCAAAGCCATGAACGGGCATGTGAACGACTACGAACTTTGAGTCCCCCACGATTTTTGCTGTTTTAACTCCCCCCATCTCATCATGAACGCTCGAAGCCCCATTCTCGTTTCCAAAGCGCCCCACATGGGCACCACCATTTTCACGGTCATGTCGGCCCTGGCCGCTGAAAAGAACGCGGTCAACCTGGGCCAGGGCTTCCCTGATTTTCCGTGTGACCCCAAACTGCTGGACCTGGTCAACGATGCCATGCGTGAAGGCCTGAACCAATACCCGCCCATGACCGGCGTGGCCCCTTTGCGCGAAGCCGTGGCACGCAAAATCGAAACGCTTTATGGCCGACGTTATGACCCGGCCAGCGAAATCACCGTGACCGCCGGCGCCACCCAGGCCATTCTCACCATCGTGCTGGCGATTGTTCACCCGGGTGACGAAGTGATCGTGCTTGAGCCCTGCTATGACAGCTATGTCCCCAACATTGAACTGGCGGGCGGTGTCCTGGTGCGTGTGCCCCTGACACCTGGCACCTTCAGGCCTGACTTTGACAAAATCCGCTCCGCCATCTCGCCCAAAACACGGGCCATCCTCATCAACTCGCCACACAATCCCAGCGGCATGATCTGGTCAAAGCAAGACATGCTGACCTTGCAGGACATTCTGGCCCCGACCGACATCGTGCTCATCAGCGACGAGGTCTACGAGCACATGGTCTATGAACCCAACCAGCACTGGAGCGCAGCACACTTTGACGGCCTGGCCGCCCGTGCCTTCATCGTGTCCAGCTTTGGCAAGACCTACCACGTGACAGGCTGGAAAGTCGGTACAGTGACTGCCCCGGCAGCGTACACGGCCGAGTTCCGAAAAGTGCACCAGTTCAACGTGTTCACCGTGAACACCCCCATGCAACATGCACTGGCCCGCTACATGGCAGAGCCTGCACATTACCTGGGGCTTCCTGCGTTTTACCAACGCAAACGCGATTTGTTCCGCCAAGGTCTGGCGCAAACCCAATTCAAATTGTTACCCGGCGAGGGCACTTACTTTCAATGCGTGGACATCTCCGGCCTGAAAGTGCCAGAGAAAAACCTGAACGATGCCGACTTCTGCAAATGGCTCACCACCGAAATTGGCGTTGCCGCCATCCCACTGTCGGCCTTTTACGGCAATGGCTTTGACCAAAAAGTCATCCGGTTCTGCTTTGCCAAAAAAGATGAAACGCTGATGGCCGCACTGGAGAAGTTGAAGGGGCTTTAAGGACAAGGGCCGCGTTGACTCTTACAAAGCAATGCCCTCCCCGCTTGAGTGCTTTGGCGATGGCTCAGCTTGGTCAGTCGTCCTCGGCTGCACTGATATCGGGAAACAGCACTTCAGTGAACCCAAACCTTGTGAAATCACGCACCCGCATCGGGTAGAGCTTGCCGATCAGGTGGTCACACTCGTGTTGCACCACACGGGCATGAAAACCATCGACCGTGCGATCGATGGTTTGTCCCCATTCGTCAAAGCCGGTGTAACGGATGCACGACCAACGCGGCACGACACCGCGCAAACCGGGCACCGACAAACAGCCTTCCCAGTCTTCTTCTTCACTCACGCCCAAAGGCGTGATCACCGGGTTGATGAGTACGGTACGCGGTACCACCGGACGATCCGGGTAGCGCGGATTTACCGCTGCACTGCCAAAGATGACCACCTGCAAATCGACACCAATTTGCGGCGCAGCCAAGCCGGCACCATTCACAGCCGCCATGGTCTCGCGCAGGTCGGCAATCAGGGCGTGCAACCCGGGCGTGTTGAATTCCTGCACACGCTGGGCCACACGCAGCAGGCGGGCATCGCCCATTTTGAGGATGTCACGCACGGTCATGGTTTTTCTCCCGTCAAAAGCACAGCCAGTCCTGCATCGTCCAGCACCGGCACACCCAACTCTTTGGCCTTGTCGAGCTTGCTGCCCGCCTCGGCGCCAGCCACCACATAGTGGGTTTTCTTGCTGACCGAGCCGGCCACTTTGGCCCCCAGAGCTTCGAGTTTTTCTTTGGCTTCGTCACGGCCCATGCTTTGCAGCGTTCCCGTCAGCACCACCGTGATGCCCGACAACGGCATTTCAGTCGGGGCCAAGGCCTCGCCTTCAGGCCATTGAATGCCAGCTTCGCGCAGGGCTTGCACCACTTCGCGGTTGTGCGGCTGGTCAAAAAAGGTGCGGATACTGTGCGCCACCACGGGCCCGACATCGGGCACTTGCAGCAGTGCTTCTTCGCTCGCCAACATGATGGCTTCAAGCTGGCCAAAGTGTCGGGCCAGTTCTTTGGCCGTGGCCTCGCCCACATGGCGAATGCCCAGACTGAACAAAAAGCGGCCCAGTGTGGTTTGCTTTGATTTTTCTAGCGCTTCAAGGAGATTGACTGCTGATTTTTCAGCCATACGCTCCATGTTGGCTAAGTTGTGCAGCTTCAGGTGGTACAGGTCCGCCAGCGTTTTGACCTGACCCGAGTCGACCAATTGGTCCACCAGTTTGTCACCCAGACCTTCGATGTCCATGGCACGCCGGTGCGCAAAATGCCAGATGGCCTGCTTGCGCTGGGCGCTGCAAAAAAGCCCGCCCGTGCAGCGGTGGTCGGCTTCGCCTTCTTCCCGTTCGGCCAAGCTACCGCACACGGGGCAATGGGTCATCATGGTGAACTGGGCTGCATGGGCTGGTCGGCGATCCAACACCACCGACACCACTTCAGGAATCACGTCACCGGCGCGTCGCACGATGACCGTGTCGCCCACCCGCACATCCTTGCGACGAGCCTCCAACTCGTTGTGCAGCGTGGCGTTGGTCACCGTCACGCCTCCCACAAAAACAGGGGCGAGTTTGGCCACTGGCGTGAGCTTGCCCGTGCGGCCCACTTGCACATCAATGGCCAACACCGTGGTCATTTCTTCTTGCGCCGGGTATTTGTGGGCCACAGCCCAGCGCGGCTCACGGGTTACGAAGCCCAAGCGGGCTTGCAAGGCCAGGTCATTGACCTTGTAAACCACGCCATCAATGTCATATGGCAATGCATCGCGCTCAGCGGCCATGCGCTGGTGAAAAGCCACCAGGCCCGCTGCGCCTTGCACGCAGGCCGTTTGCTCGGCCACCGGAAAGCCCCAGACTTTGAGTTGCTGCAACATGTCAAAGTGTGTGGTCCATTGCGGGCCACCCTGTTCAGCCGGAGTGATGTCACCCAAGCCATAGGCAAAAAAGCTCAAAGGACGCTCTGCGGCAATGCCCGAGTCGAGCTGACGCACAGCGCCAGCGGCAGCGTTTCGCGGGTTGACAAAGGTTTTTTCACCCTTGATGCCCGCTGCGATGCGTTGGCGTTGGCGTTCGTTCAGCGCTTCAAAATCATCACGGCGCATGTACACCTCACCTCGCACCTCCAGCACGGCAGGGGCATCGGGTGGCAGTCGCAAAGGAATCTGTCCAATGGTGCGGATGTTGGCAGTGACCTCTTCCCCGGTTTCGCCATCGCCCCGAGTAGCAGCCTGAACCAATACGCCGTTTTCATAGCGCAGGCTCATGGCCAGCCCATCAAACTTCAGCTCGGCCACATACCGAACAGGCGGTTCCGAATCGGTCAAGCCGAGTTCCTTGCGGATGCGGGCGTCAAAGGCCTCGGCACCAGAGGCTTCGGTGTCTGTTTCAGTGCGAATGCTGAGCATGGGCACGCGGTGGCGCACTGCCGCAAAGGCATCCAGCACCTTGCCACCCACACGCTGGGTAGGCGAGTCGGGGGTCACAAGCTCGGGGTGGGCCGATTCGATCGCCTGCAATTCACGAAACAATCGGTCGTATTCAGCATCCGGGATTTCAGGGGCGTCGAGCGTGTAATAAGCGTGCGTATGGTGGTGCAGCAAACCCCTCAACTGGGCAGCTTTGTGGACAGGTGACACTGTCGAAATCAATGCGCTTGAATTGGCAGGATCGCCTGGTGGCAGTTCGCCAAACAGGTCCGGGTGGGACATGTGATGTGCGCCCAGATCAGGAAAAAAGGCGGCGTGCTTGTGGCGTTCCTGCCGACAATTCACGCGCCCCCAGGGCGTCGTACAACTGCTGCAGATCGTTGGCAATTTGGTCCAAGACCTCTTCGCCCAAAATCTGCCCGTTGCCATCGGTTACCACACCATCCATGTGCTCTGCTAGCAGGCGGGCCGCCTCGCGCAAGAGCTCAAAAGGCTGGTCTTCACGGTCAATTTGCGGCACATCCAGGCTGAGAGAAAACTCTCGGATCGCCGACAAGGCCGGGTCCTCGGCCATGGCGGCCTGGGTGTCAAAAGTCAAAGACAAAATAGGGGGCAAACCCACCATGGCCGAAGGCAAGACCATACGGCCGGGGATCACGCCCGCCACAAAACCCAATCGCGCCGCATGCTGCTGGATGTAGCCAGGGCTCCAGGCTGAAGCTCTGGCGCACAAGGTAAAGCTCAACTGGGCATCGTGGGCACTGGCGAACTGGTCAAGCTCGCGTGCACGCGCCACTTCTTCCAGCATGTCGCTGAAGTTGGGCGTGCCCCCCACAGCATCTGCAAATGCCTGGGTTTTCACCACAAACTCGGAAAACTCGATGTTGTTGAGGGCTCCCACGCGGTTGGCCAACTGAACACCCGCCTGGAAAGCCGAGTAACGACGCCCAGCCACCAAGGCCTCCCACTCCCCTGTCAAATCGCTGCAACCTTCGACATGAAATGGCTTGGTGCCCACCCGGCGCGTTACAGGCAAAGCTGCCAAAGCCGCATCACCGGAGACGGGGTGGTCCACCTCGATGGTGGCAATGACATCGATCAGGGCATCGAGTTGGGGTTTGCGCTCAGGCTGAGGCAAGCTGGCGAAATCATCGGTCAAAACAGGTTCAGTCGGCTCAACGGCCTGCTGATCCTGAACATCTGACGCGGCCCCGACTGGCTCAATTTGGGGGTCAGCCTGTCGCGGCACATTCTTTTGGGATGTCCAATAGTTGTAGAGCACCACAACACCCAGCGTGAGGGCACCGACTGCGGCCAAACTCAACTGCAATGAACTCATTGAATCGAACATAAAAAAAACCTCAGGCCTCGTCGGCCATAGACACTGCGGATTCCATGTCCACAGCCACAATGCGTGACACGCCCTGCTCCTGCATGGTCACGCCAATCAATTGCTCGGCCATTTCCATGGCGATCTTGTTGTGGCTGATGAACAGGAACTGGGTTTCTTTGCCCATGCTCTTGACCAACTTGGTATAGCGCTCGGTATTGGCATCGTCCAGCGGCGCGTCGACTTCGTCGAGCAAGCAAAACGGTGCGGGATTGAGCTGGAAAATCGCAAACACCAGTGCGATCGCAGTCAGGGCTTTTTCACCGCCAGACAGCAGATGAATTGTCTGGTTCTTCTTGCCCGGGGGCTGCGCCAGCACTTGCACACCCGCATCCAGAATTTCGTCCCCGGTCATGACCAGGCGGGCGTTGCCACCGCCAAACAGCTCGGGGAACATGCGGCTGAAGTGCTCGTTGACAATCTTGAAGGTGCCGCCTAACAGTTCGCGGGTTTCGGTATCGATCTTCCGGATCGCGTCTTCCAGCGTGTTCATGGCATCGGTCAGGTCGGCGCACTGGGCATCCAGGAAGGTCTTGCGCTCGCGGGATGTGGTCAGCTCTTCCAATGCGGCCAAATTGACTGGACCCAGAGCCGTGATTTCCCGGTGGATGCGGTCGATTTCACCTTGCAAGCCAGTCACGCGTACCTGGCCCACTTCAATGGACAGGGCGACGGCATCGAGGTCAGCCTGGGCATCGGCCAAAAGTTGTGCGTACTGCTCCAGGCCAAGGCGCGCGGCTTGTTCCTTGAGTTGCAAATCAGTGATGCGCTGGCGCAAGGGGTCCAGTTCGCGTTCGAAGCCGACACGCCGCTCATCACTTGCGCGCAACTTGGCAGTCAGGTCATCGTAGGCACTGCGGCGGGCAGCCAGGGCTTGCTCTCGCTCCATCTTGACAGCCAGGACGTTTTGCAAACCGGCTTGCGCTGCGGCATCGGTGAGGCGACTCAACTCATCGCGGGCACGCTGCATTTCGGCGTCGATGCTGCTGACTTGTTGGTGCGCCGTCTCGATGGTCCGGTTTAACTCGGCGCGGCGGGCATCCAGGCTGCGCTGCGAGTACTGGGCTTCCTGTGCGCGACGCTCCAGGCTGCGTTGTTGTTCACGGCATTCGGCCAGCTTGCGCTCGGCCTGAATGACGCGCTCATCCAGTTGGGCATGGCGTTCCTGGGTGTCAGCTAACTGCATATCCAGCTCTTCAAAGCGGGCTTCTGCGGTGACCCGGCGTTCTTGCAACTCATCGAGCAAGGCCTCGACTTCGGCCAGATCGTTGCTGATTTGTTCGCTGCGGGCACGGGTTTGCGCGACCAACTGTGACAAACGCAGGGTTTCAACTTGCACTTCGTGCGCACGAGACAGGCTTTCGCTGGCTTCGCGTCGCACGATGATCAGCCGCTGCGAGGCATCAGCGTAAGCCGCTTCAGCCCGAATCAGGGCGCTGCGGCTTTCTTCAGATATCAGGGTTTGGGCGCGCTGCTGCTTGTCGAGGTTTTCAATCTCCTGAGCGCGCGCCAGCAAACCCGCTTGCTCCGAATCCTGGGCGTAAAACACCACGCTGTTCAGGTCCACAGCATGGCCCGCTTGCACCAGCAGGGTCTCGCCGGGCTTGAGCTGGCTGCGCCAAGTCAGCGCGTCTTCCATGCTGGGGGCGGTGAAGCACCCTTGCAGCCAGTCGGTCAGCAATGCCAGCAGTCCGGCATCGGAAATGCGCAGGTAATCTGCCAGGGGGCGGCAGCTGCCGGGCAAGCCACGCGATGGGTCAGTGACCGCCAAAGACACCAAGGGCGGGCTGAAGAATGTCAGTTTGGCAGGCGGTGCATCGTTTGCAAAAGCGCGCACCATGTCCAGGCGCGACACCTCCAGCGCTGACAGGCGTTCACGCAGGGCCGATTCAAGGGCATTTTCCCAACCCGACTCAATGTGAATGCGGCTCCACAAGCCCTCCAGCCCATCCATGCCGTGTTTCACCAGCCAAGGTTTGAGCTTACCGTCTGTGCGGACTTTTTCCTGCAAGGCCCTGAGTGCTTCGATGCGGGCGCTCAAATCAGCCAGACGCGCAGACTCTTCGTTGACGGCCTTTTGGCGCGTGCGGCGGTCTTCGTCCAAAGCGGGAACTTGTTCTTGCAAATCGTGCAAACGGGCCTCGGACTCCGCCGACTGGGCTTCGACCGCAGCCAATTGTTCTTGAAGCGATTGCAGGCGGGCTTCATCGGGCGCAGCCAGCGCGTTGCGGTCGGTCAACAGGCGCTCGCGGCGCTGATCGAGTTGGCGTGATTGCTCTTCAATGTTGCGCTGGTCTGCTGCCAAAACACCAATTTGCTGCTGCACCTGCACCACACTGGCGCGTTGGGCATTGGCATCGTTTTGGGCTTTGCGCAGGGCTTCCTCCAGATCGGGCAAGGCCGTGGCCTGGTCTTCGACCTGGGCGGCCAGCGTCATGCTCTGGTCTTCGGCCAAAGCCGCTTGCTCTGAGAGTGTTTCCAGCTCGGCTTGCGCATCCTGACTGCGGGTGCCCCATTCAGCCGTTTGCGCGACCAACTGCTGCAATCGCTGCTCGGCACGCTGGCGGCCTTCGACCACAAAACGAATTTCGGCTTCAAGCCGCCCCACTTCGGCGCTGGCCTCGTACAAAGCACCCTGCGCCTGATTAACCTGATCCCCCGCCGCGTAATGCGCCTGTCGGATGGCCTCCAGATCGGCTTCAACATGGCGCAGATCGGCCATGCGTGACTCCAGGTCGTTCACCGCTTTGTCCACATCGGCCTTCATGCGGCCCTGGTCGGTTTCTGCATCGCGACGTTTTAAAAACCACAGCTGATGCTGCTTGAGCGAGCTGTCTGCTTGCAAGTTGTTGTAACGCAAGGCTACTTCGGCTTGCTTTTCGAGTTTTTCGAGGTTGGCGTTCAACTCGCGCAGGATGTCGTCGACCCGGGTCAGGTTCTCACGGGTATCGGATAAGCGGTTTTCGGTCTCGCGGCGGCGCTCTTTGTATTTGGAGACTCCCGCAGCCTCTTCGAGGAACAGACGCAGCTCTTCGGGGCGCGACTCAATGATGCGGCTGATGGTGCCCTGGCCGATGATGGCGTAGGCGCGGGGCCCCAGGCCAGTACCGAGAAACACATCCTGAACGTCACGGCGGCGCACAGTCTGGTTGTTGATGTAGTAACTGCTGTTGCCGTCGCGTGTCAGCACGCGCTTGACAGCGATCTCGGCAAACTGGCCCCACTGACCACCTGCGCGGTGATCGGCGTTGTCAAAGACCAGTTCCACGCTGGCACGACTGGCTGGCTTGCGGGTGTTGGTGCCGTTGAAGATAACGTCCTGCATGGATTCACCACGCAATTCGGACGCTTTGGACTCGCCCAAGACCCAGCGCACCGCATCCATGATGTTGGACTTGCCACAACCATTGGGGCCGACCACGCCCACCAATTGCCCGGGCAGCAAGAAGTTGGTCGGTTCGGCGAACGATTTAAAGCCTGAAAGCTTGATGGAATTGAGACGCACAGCGGCCAGAACAATCTAAAAAGTGAATACAAAATGACGAAAAACTGACATCGCCATCCGGTGCAAAAAGCCTGAATCCAGGCTGTCTGAACAGTCTTCAATATTAACCCAGCAAGCATGCCCGGATGATCCCGGATAATCGAGGTATGAATCCCCTTCTAGCCAAGCTTCAGCCCTATCCCTTTGAACGGCTGAAACAACTGTTTTCGTCTGTTACGCCCAACCCCACCATCAAGCCCATCAGTCTGGGCATCGGTGAGCCCAAACATGCCACCCCGGTGTTCATTCAGGAAACGCTCAAGGCTTCTGTCACCACCGGTCTGTCGGCCTACCCCGCCACAGCGGGCGAACCGGCCCTGCGCCAGGCTTGTGCTGCCTGGCTCAAAAGCCGCCACAACCTGGTGTTGAATGCGGCCACACAGATCCTGCCGGTCAACGGCTCCCGCGAAGCGTTGTTTGCACTGACACAAACCGTGATTGACCCGACCCAAACGGGTGCTACTGTGGTCAGCCCCAATCCTTTTTACCAAATTTATGAAGGTGCAGCCTTGCTTTCCGGGGCCACGCCTTATTACGTGCCCAGCGACCCGGCGCGCAACTTTGCCATCGACTGGGACAGCGTGCCTGCCGAGGTTTGGGCCCGCACACAACTGCTGTTTGTTTGCTCACCAGGCAACCCCACAGGCGCGGTGATGCCCTTGCCTGAATGGCAAAAGCTGTTTGACCTGTCAGACCAGTACGGTTTTGTGATCGCCTCGGACGAGTGCTACAGCGAGATTTATTTCCGCGAAGAAGCACCCTTAGGCGGCCTGGAAGCGGCCCACAAGCTGGGACGAACCGACTTTAAAGGCCTGATCACCTTCACCAGCCTGAGCAAACGCAGCAATGTGCCCGGGCTGCGCAGTGGATTTGTGGCGGGTGACGCAGCCATCATCAAAGCCTTTTTGCTCTACCGCACCTACCACGGCAGTGCCATGAGCCCAGTGGTCCAGGCTGCCAGCATCGCCGCCTGGGGCGACGAGAGCCATGTGGTGGACAACCGCAACCTGTACCGAACCAAGTTCGCCCAGGTCACGCCCGTGTTGGCCGAAGTGCTGGATGTGAAGTTGCCTGATGCCAGCTTTTATCTTTGGGCAGGTGTGCCTGAAGCTTGGCAAGGTGATGACGCTGCGTTCGCCCAAGCCCTTTTTAAGGCCGAAAGCGTGACGGTGCTGCCCGGGAGCTACCTGGCACGTGAATTCAATGGCAAAAATCCCGGGCAAGGCCGCATCCGCATGGCGCTAGTGGCCGACACCGCCGAATGCCTTGAAGCCGCCCACCGCATCGCCCGCTTTGTGCGTGCCAACCCCAGCAAGGCCTCAGCATGAGCACTTGTCACAACACCCTTCGGCTGGCCGAACAATTGATCGCGAAGCCATCGGTCACACCTGATGACTCAGGGTGCATGGACCTGATCGTCGATGCACTCATGCCACTTGGCTTTGTTTGCGAATTCATAGATTCCGGTCCTGACAACTTTCGGGTCCGCAACCTGTGGGCCAAACGTTCAGGCCGTTCAGGACAGACTTTGGCTTTTGCGGGACACACCGATGTGGTGCCCACCGGTCCACTCACGCAATGGGACAGCGACCCCTTCACCCCCACCCACCGCGATGGCAAGCTCTTTGGCCGGGGCGCGAGCGACATGAAAACCTCGCTGGCGGCCATGGTGGTGGCTGTTCAGGAATTTCTCGCCACCACACCCGACCCTGAACTGGGCATCGCTTTTTTACTGACCAGCGACGAAGAAGGCCCGGCCCTGGATGGCACCGTGGTGGTTTGCAAACAACTGGTCAGTCGTGGCCAAGCGCCGCAGTTTTGCATTGTGGGCGAGCCCACCTCGGTGCAGCAAACCGGTGACATGATCAAAAACGGACGTCGTGGCACCCTGAGCGGTAAGCTCACCGTGAAGGGCGTGCAGGGACACATCGCCTACCCCCACTTGGCCGACAACCCGATCCACCGCCTGGCCCCGGCGCTGGCCGAATTGGTGTCGACGCGCTGGGACGAGGGCAACGCCTTTTTTCAACCCACCAGCTGGCAGGTGAGCAACATCCATGCGGGCACGGGCGCGGGCAACGTGATCCCGGGCGACTGCGTGGTGGATTTCAATTTCCGCTTTTGCACCGAGTCCACCCCCGAAAGCTTGCAGCAGCGCTTACTCGCCGTTTTGGACCAGCATGGCCTCGAGTACGCGCTGAGTTGGACCCTCGGTGGTCTGCCGTTTTTGACCACGCCAGGCACGCTGGTGGCCGCTGTTCAGTTGGCCATCCGTGACGAAACCGGCTTGGCCACCGAACTTTCGACGACTGGCGGCACCAGCGATGGCCGCTTCATTGCCCAGATTTGCCCCCAGGTGGTCGAGTGTGGGCCGCCTAATGCGACCATTCATAAGATCAACGAGCATGTGGCACTGGCCGACATTGCGCCACTGAAAAACATCTACCGCCGGACTTTGGAAAAGCTCAACGCAGGGTTGTCTGCATGAGCGCATTGACCCTGTTTGCGTTGATCGAGCCATTGGCCAAACGCCTGCAAGATGCAGGCGTGGCTTTTGGCCACGGCACACTCAATGCTTTTGACGAAGCTGCCTGGCTGGTGCTGTGGCGGTTGGGCCTGCCGCTCGACACCGAACTGGACACCCTGCCCCACCAAGCCATCACACCTGAACAGCTTGAAGCCTGCACGGCCTTGATCGAAGAACGCATTGCCACCCGCAAGCCCGCCGCCTACCTGACCCGAGAAGCCTGGTTGCAGGGTGTGTCTTTTTACATCGACGAGCGCGCCATCGTGCCGCGCAGCCTGATTGCCGAGGTACTGGCCGAAGGCACCATCGACGCCTGGCTGAGTGAGCAAACCCAACACGTGTTGGACCTTTGCACCGGCAATGGCAGCCTGGCCGTGCTGGCGGCACTGGCCTGGCCCGAGGTGATGGTCACTGGGGCCGATATTTCTGACGACGCACTGGCAGTGGCCGCCATCAACATTGAGCGCCATGGCGTGCAAGATCGCGTCAAATTGGTGCACAGTGATGGCCTGGCCAGCGTGCCCGGCCGGTTTGATCTGATACTGTGCAACCCGCCCTATGTGTGCCAGGCCAGCATGGACGAATTACCCGCCGAATACCGCGCCGAGCCCGCGCTGGCTTTGACTGGTGGCACAGATGGCATGGACTTTGTCCGTCAATTGCTGCGCGACGCGCCAGCACGCATGAGCGAAAACGCGGTACTGATCCTCGAGATCGGTCACGAATGTGAACACTTTGAAGCCGCTTTTCCCGACCTGGAAGTGGTCTGGCTTGAAACCAGCGCTGGCGATGACCAGGTTTTACTGATCACCCGTGAAGCACTTTTATCGCTGTAGCAGCGGCCTCTGACCGCACACAGTTCAACAGCATTTTCATCGCGGTCGGAGACCGCTCCCTAACGCATTTTTCATGATCAACCTTAAAAACGTTACCCTTCGCCGCGGCGCCAAAGTGCTGCTTGACCAAGCCTCGGTCACCCTCAACCCCGGAGAAAAGGTCGGGCTGGTCGGGCGCAACGGTGCGGGCAAGTCCACCTTGTTTGCCCTGTTCAACGGCACCTTGAACGAAGATGGCGGCGACTTTGACATGCCGCGCAACTGGAGGATGGGGCAAGTGGCGCAAAACATGCCCGAGACCGACCAGGCGGCAGCAGAGTTTGTATTGGAGGGCGATACACGCCTGGCTGAACTGCGCCAACGCCTGGTGGCTGCCGAGGCCAGCGGTGACGGCATGGAAATGGCGCACGTCTACACCGACCTAGCCGATGCAGGCGACCATGATGCCTTGCCCCGTGCCGAAGCCCTGATTTTGGGACTGGGATTCCGGGTCGACGAACTCAACAACCCCGTGAACAGTTTCTCGGGTGGCTGGCGAATGCGCTTGCAGCTGGCGCGCGCCCTGATGTGCCCCTCTGATATCTTGCTGCTGGACGAACCCACCAACCACTTGGACCTGGACGCCCTGGTTTGGCTGGAAGCCTGGTTGCAGCGCTACGCAGGCACCATGATCGTGATCAGCCATGACCGGGAGTTTCTGGACGCGGTGACCGACGTCACCCTGCACATCGACCATGCCAAATTGACGCGATACGGCGGCAACTACAGCGCGTTTGAGATCTTGCGCTCGCAACAAATGGAGCTGCAACAGGCTTCATTTTCCAAACAGCAAGACAAGATCGCCCACCTGCAAAAGTTCATCAACCGCTTCAAGGCACAAGCCAGCAAAGCCAAGCAGGCACAAAGCCGGGTCAAGGCGCTGGAACGCATGGAAAAAGTGGCCCCCTTGTTGGCCGATGCCGAATTCACCTTTGGCTTCAAGGAACCCAACAATCTGCCTAACCCCATGCTGGCCATCAGCGAAGCCAATTTTGGTTACACCGTGGACGATGAACCCAAAGCCATCCTGCAAGGCGTTAGCAAATCGGTACTGGCTGGGCAACGGATCGGTATTTTGGGTGCCAACGGCCAGGGCAAATCGACCCTGGTGAAAACCGTTGCGCGCACCATGCCGCTGCTGGCGGGCACGCTTACCGAGGGCAAAGGACTGAACATCGGCTATTTTGCCCAGCAAGAACTCGACGTGCTTCGCCCACAAGACAACCCGCTGGAACACATGATCCGACTGGCCAAAGAGCTCGGGCCCAACAGCGGCGAGCCGAGCCGAGAACAAGATCTTCGCAACTACCTGGGGACGTTCAACTTCAGTGGCGACATGGTCAAGCAGACCGTGGGCACCATGAGCGGTGGCGAAAAAGCACGCCTGGTGCTGGCCATGATCGTGTGGCAGCGCCCCAACCTGCTGCTGCTGGACGAACCCACCAACCACCTGGACCTGGCCACACGCGAAGCCTTGTCGATGGCCCTCAACGAGTTTGAAGGCACCGTCATGCTGGTCAGCCATGACCGCGCATTGCTGCGTGCCGTGTGTGATGAATTCTGGATGGTCGGACGCGGCAAAGTGGATCCGTTTGACGGCGATCTGGACGATTACCAGCGCTATTTGCTGGATGAATCCAAGCGACTGCGCGAAGCGGCCAAGAACTCGGCCCGCGAGTTGGCCAGCGCGATCGCAGTGCCAGCGGTGGCCATGGCCGTTGCCACGCCAGCGGCACCCGTATTGGCCGATAACCCCATGCTCAGCAACGCCGAGCAGCGCAAGCTGGATGCCCAAAAGCGCCAACAGCAGACCGCTCAAACACGGCCCTTGAAACGTGAACTCGAACAAAACGAGCAACGCATGGCCAGCATCGGCCTGGAAAAGAGTCAGCTGGAGCAGCGGCTCACCACCAGCATGCTCCCGACCGAAATGGCCGATGCAGGTCGCCGCCTGAAAGCCTTGGCCGATGAAGTGGCAACGCTGGAAGAGCGCTGGCTTGAACTGAGCTCACAACTCGAAGCCACCGCCTGAGCCCTGTGGCTTGAATCCAACCGGGCCTGCTGATGAGGCCCCGGTTCTTGGCACACCCCTGTTTATGGGCCCACGACCGTCCATCCAGCGCGCTGGTCTGTTTTGTTGTTCTCATATTCCCAGGCTGTACCGCAACGGTCACAGCGGTACTGGGTGATGTTGACCTGGCCTGATGCACGCTGCTCTTTGCGGTTGGCGCCTTGCACCAACTCTGCATGTCCGGGCGCCCTGCGCCAGTTGCGCTGAATGCCCGAGCAGGGCACACACATCGCTGTTTTATTCAATACATTTTCGGGATTCAATTCGTGGGTCATCTTGTGGCTATTTCGAGGGGATCCGGGTTCACTCAACGCGTGCATGTGAACACCAAAGGGGATTGATTATGGACGCTGCCCCAATGTGATCCCCCGAAGCTTGGCATTTTTCAAATCGGCCAACGACGTAGCGTTGCGCTTTCGCCTTGCACAAGCACTGAGTCAGTCGACCGTTTGATGCCCTTTGCGAAGGCCAAGTATTTCGTTGATGTACGAATTTATTGGGCCTTCGCGCCAGAATCCTTGACGACCTTGGCCCATTTGGCAATTTCAGTGGCCTGGTAGCGAGCCAGTTCATCCGGGCTGGACAGCACCGGGTCCAGGCCCAGTGTTTTCAGGCGTTCCTGAACTTCGGGCAGCTTGAACACCCGCACGACTTCGGCGTTGAGTTTGTCGATGATGGGACGGGGCACATTGGCCGGGGCAAACATGGCAAACCAGGTGGTAGCTTCAAATCCCGGAACGGATTCGGCGACGGTAGGCACATCCGGGGCGGCAGGCGAGCGTGTGGCGGTGGTCTGTGCCAAAGCCCGGATTTTGCCTTCCTTGGCCATGGGCAAAGCCGAGGGCATGTTGTCAAACATGAGCTGAATGCTGCCCCCCATCAAATCAGGAATCGCGTATTGCCGGCCTTTGTAGGGCACATGCGTCATGCTGGTTCCCGTGAGCGATTTGAACAATTCGCCGGACACGTGCACCGAGGTGCCGATGCCCGGTGAGCCGAACGACAACTTGTTCGGGTTGGCCTTCATGTAACTGATCAATTCCGGCACGCTTTTGACAGGCAGTGCGTTGTTGACCACCAGCAGGTTTGGGGCCGATGCAATCAAAGAAATCGGGCTGAAATCCTTGACCATGTCGTAAGGCATTTTTTCGTACAGCGCCCCATTGATCGAATGAGTGCCCACAGTGCCCATCACGACAGTGTGGCCGTCACCCACCGACTTGGCCACGTTGTCAGCCCCGATGTTGCCGCCTGCGCCGGGCTTGTTGTCGACCACAACGGGAAAGCCCAGTTGGGCCTTTTCACTGAAGAGGCGGGCCAAGATGTCAGGCGCACCGCCCGACGGAAAAGTGACCACCAAGCGCAAGGGCTTGGTTGGAAAAGCCTGGGCCAAAACCCCTGTGCCGCTGAACGCGCCACAGGCTAACAACATGAGGCTCAGGCTGCGGCGAATTGAAGATGGGGCGGTGTGACGTGGTGACATGGTGAAGCTCCTTGGCTTTTCACTTTAGGGGGCCAACTGTTTTGTCGGGATGGTGAAAACCCTTTGTCAGACCGTTCAGGCTATCTTGTGGGCGACCTTCAAGGCTCTGCAGCTAACGTTCTGAAGGGGCAACAACACCCTTGAAGCCCGCATGGCAGGGGTTTGGGGGGCGTAGAGTATCTTGAGGAAAACGCAGACACAAAAAAGCCCACTATAAGTGGGCTAAGTTGTTGATTTCTCAGAGAAATCTTTGGAGGCGCGACCCAGAGTCGAACTGGGCTAGACGGATTTGCAATCCGTTGCATAACCGCTTTGCTATCGCGCCAAAATCAGGTGTATTAGATCAGAGCGGGAAATATAAACTTCCCGTTTTGCTAAAAGATGTTGGCACACCTTTGAAAATCTGGAGCGGGAAACGAGATTCGAACTCGCGACCTCAACCTTGGCAAGGTTGCGCTCTACCAACTGAGCTATTCCCGCAAAAACAAGTCAACATTGTACATTGGCTGCGGGCGTATTTCACGAAGAACCGAAATCAAAACTCGATGGATCACAAGCCATTTCCATTCACGGCATGAAACGGCATTGTGAAGTTTGCAAGTGGTGAGCGCCACGCCGGACCGGGTATGCGCAGAAAGCAAAAAGGGAAGCATGAGCTTCCCTTTTTGTTTGAAAGATGTTGGCACTTCTTTCTTTGTTTGGAGCGGGAAACGAGATTCGAACTCGCGACCTCAACCTTGGCAAGGTTGCGCTCTACCAACTGAGCTATTCCCGCATTTCAGACAAGCCGATCATCACGACCAACTTGTCAGAGAGCCTGAATTCTAAAGCAAATTCGGGACGACTTTGGATCTGATCCAAAAATTTTGCTTCAATGCTTAACCGCCTCGGCTTTGACCGTGGCAGGTACAGCGGACAATGCCGCAGCGGCAACCTCTTCGTCACTCAATGGAACGGGCTTGGCTTCCAATGCGATGTCGAGCACTTGGTCAATCCACTTCACGGGCACGATCTCAAGACCGTTTTTGACATTCTCGGGAATGTCTTGAAGGTCTTTCACGTTGTCTTCAGGGATCAACACCGTCTTGATGCCACCGCGCAAAGCTGCCAGCAGTTTTTCCTTCAAGCCACCGATGGCAGTCACTTCACCGCGCAAGGTGATTTCGCCAGTCATGGCGACATCTGCTCGAACTGGAATACCCGTCATGGCCGACACCATCGATGTGGTCATGGCGGCACCCGCACTGGGACCGTCTTTGGGCGTCGCGCCATCGGGCACGTGGATGTGCAGGTCTTTCTTTTCAAAAACCTCATCCTTGATCCCCAGAAGACGGGAACGGCTGCGCACCACAGTGCGTGCGGCTTCAACGGATTCTTTCATCACATCGCCCAATGAGCCTGTGCGGGTGATGACCCCTTTTCCTGGCATCAGCGCTGCTTCGATGGTCAGCAAATCTCCACCCACCTCAGTCCACGCCAAGCCGACAACCTGACCGACCTGGTTCTTTTGCTCAGCTCGGCCATAGGTGTATTTGCGAACACCCAAAAAATCGTTCAGGTTGTCCTCCGTGACCTGAACCTGAGGCTTCATTTGCTTGAGCAGCAGTGCCTTGACGACTTTTCGGCAAATCTTGCCGAGTTCGCGTTCGAGTGAGCGGACCCCGGCTTCACGCGTGTAGTAACGCACCACATCGCGTACAGCCTCTTCGGTCACTTTCAACTCGGATTCTTTGACGCCGTTGTTGGCCAACTGTTTAGGCAACAAATACTTCATCGCGATGTTTGTCTTTTCGTCTTCGGTGTAACCCGACAGACGAATCACCTCCATCCGGTCCAAAAGGGCCGATGGGATGTTCATCGAGTTCGAGGTTGCCACAAACATCACATCGCTCAGGTCAAAGTCGACCTCAACGTAATGGTCGACAAACGTATGGTTTTGCTCAGGGTCAAGTACCTCAAGCAGCGCACTGGAGGGGTCCCCTCGAAAGTCTGTACCCAGCTTGTCGATCTCATCGAGCAAGAACAAGGGGTTCTTGGTTCCGACCTTGTTCAGGTTTTGCAGCACTTTTCCTGGCAATGCGCCAATGTAAGTACGACGGTGCCCCCGAATTTCGGCCTCGTCGCGCATACCACCCAAGGCCATCCGCACGTATTTGCGCCCCGTTGCCTTGGCAATGGATTGACCCAGCGAGGTTTTGCCCACACCGGGCGGCCCCACCAGGCACAAGATAGGCGCCTTGACCTTGTCTACGCGCTGCTGAACTGCAAGGTATTCAAGAATTCGGTCTTTGACTTTGTCCAAGCCGTAGTGGTCTTGGTTCAACACCTCTTCGGCGTTGGTCAGGTTGTGCTTGAGCTTGGTTTTTTTGCCCCAAGGCAGCCCCACGAGCACGTCCAGATAGTTGCGCACCACCGAAGCTTCGGCCGACATGGGGGACATCAGTTTCAGCTTTTTCAACTCACCGTCTGCCTTTTTGCGGGCTTCGACGGACATTTTGGCTGCTTTGATTTTCTTTTCTATTTCCTCAATGTCGGCGCCTTCCTCACCCTCTCCCAGTTCTTTCTGGATGGCCTTGACTTGCTCATTGAGGTAAAAATCGCGCTGATTTTTCTCCATCTGACGCTTGACGCGCCCCCGGATGCGTTTGTCCACATTCAGAATGTCGACTTCGTGTTCGAGTTGGGAGAACAGGTTTTCAAGGCGCAACTTGATGCTTGCCAGATCCAGCACCTGCTGTTTGTTCTCGAGTTTGAGGGGAAGGTGAGCGGCAATGGTGTCGGCCAGACGGCCCGCATCATCGATGCTGGAGATGGATGTCAGGATCTCAGGAGGGATTTTTTTGTTGAGTTTGACGTATTGGTCAAACTGCTGCATCACTGCACGGCGCAGGGCTTCAATTTCGCTGCTGGGCTCGGCTTGTTCGGCCACTGGATCCACCGGGATGACCGTGGCCACAAAGTGAACCTCGCCGTCCACAATGGACTTCACCAGGGCACGTTGCTGCCCCTCTACGAGCACCTTGACCGTGCCGTCAGGCAGTTTCAGCATTTGCAATATGGTCGACACGCAACCCACATCGAACATGTCGTCAATGGCGGGCTCATCTTTGGCAGCGGTTTTTTGGGCCACCAACATGATGCGGCGCTCGGCAGCCATGGCCGACTCCAGCGCTTTGATGCTTTTGGGGCGACCCACAAACAAGGGAATCACCATGTGAGGGAACACCACCACGTCGCGCAAAGGCAACATGGGCAGTTCGATCGGGGTGGGTGGCAAAGGTGTGTGTCCAGACATGGTGTATCCCTCAATTCAATTCAACTTCACATGGATGCAAGTGCCACGATTTCAACCCATCCAACAGAAAAGGTATCGACCACAGCATCTCCTGTGTTTGTCAGGCCTGTTTGGCCGACTCGCGGTAGACCAGCAGCGGTGGTTTGTTGTCGTCGATGACGGACTCGTCCACCACCACTTTTTCAACATTGACCGTATTGGGTAATTCGAACATCGTGTCGATCAAGGCTTGCTCCATGATAGATCGCAAACCTCGGGCACCCGTCTTGCGGGCGAGTGCCTTGCGTGCGATAGCGCTCAGTGCATTGGGGCGAACCTCGAGTTCTACGCCTTCCATGGCCAAAAGTTTGGTGAACTGCTTGACCACCGCATTTTTGGGCTCGGTCAGGATTTGCACCAAGGCGTCTTCGGTCAATTCGGCCAGGGTCGCCACAACAGGCAAGCGGCCAACAAGTTCGGGAATGAGCCCGAACTTGATCAAATCTTCCGGTTCGACTTCGGTGAAAACCTCGGTCAAGGATCGTTGTTTTTTACTTTTGACCGTGGCACCAAAGCCGATACCACCGGATTCGGTGCGGTTTTCAATGACTTTTTCAAGCCCGGCAAAGGCGCCACCGCATATGAAAAGTATGTTGGTCGTGTCGATCTGCAAAAAGTCCTGGTTGGGATGCTTGCGGCCACCCTGAGGAGGAACGCTGGCCATCGTGCCTTCAACCAACTTGAGCAAAGCCTGTTGCACGCCTTCGCCCGAAACATCACGGGTGATTGACGGGTTGTCCGACTTGCGGGTGATCTTGTCAATTTCGTCAATATAGACAATGCCGCGCTGAGCACGTTCGACATCGTAATTGCAGGTTTGCAACAACTTGGCGACGATGTTTTCAACATCTTCGCCCACGTAACCGGCTTCGGTCAGAGTGGTGGCGTCAGCCATCACAAAAGGGACATCAAGCATGCGCGCCATGGTCTGGGCCAGCAAGGTCTTGCCAGAGCCTGTGGGGCCAATCAGCAAGATATTGCTTTTCGCCAGCTCGACGTCGTCTTTCTTGGCGCCCTCTTTGTGCTTGAGGCGCTTGTAATGGTTGTACACCGCCACCGCCAGGCTGCGCTTGGCCTTTTCCTGGCCAATCACATAGTTATCAAGGTTTGTCTTGATGTCCAACGGGGTCGGCAGGCCCTCTTTAGCGCCTTCTGCCAGGTTGGTGGTGGAAAGTTCATCGCGCACGATGTCGTTGCACAAATCAATGCATTCATCGCAGATAAAGACCGATGGCCCCGCTATCAGTTTTTTGACCTCGTGCTGGCTTTTTCCACAAAAAGAGCAGAACAGGTTTTTCTCAGAAGTTGAGCCTTTTTTGTCGGCCATAAAAGTCGCCTTGGTATCCGGAATTGAACAATGATAACGAAAGAAAAACGGCGCTCACCCTTAAGGGGCAAACGCCGTCAGCCTGGAAGCCCAATTAACCGGCCAAACTCAAGCCCGTTTGGAGATCACTTCATCAATCAAGCCATAGTCTTTCGACTCGGCTGCAGACAAATAATAATCGCGCTCCGTGTCGAGTTCGATCTTGTCCAAAGGCTGACCGGTATTTTCGGCCATGATGCGGTTCAAATGGGCCCGGGTCTTGACAATCTCGCGCGCGGCGATTTCGATCTCAGTGGCCTGCCCCTGTGCACCGCCCAAGGGCTGGTGAATCATGATCTTGGAATTGGGCAACGAGAAGCGCTTGCCTTTGGCCCCTGAAGACAACAAAAAGGCACCCATGCTGGCGGCCATGCCATTGCACAAGGTCGATACATCGGGCTTGATGAAGTTCATTGTGTCGTAAATCGCCATGCCGGCGCTGACGGAACCGCCAGGGGAGTTGATGTACAACGAAATGTCCTTTTCAGGATTTTCGCTCTCGAGAAACAGCAACTGGGCGACGATCAGGTTGGCCATCTGGTCGTTGACCGGCCCAACCATGAAGATCACGCGTTCTTTGAGCAAACGCGAATAGATGTCATAGGCTCGTTCACCACGACCCGACTGCTCGATGACCATGGGAACCATGCCCAAATTTGTGATGTCCAGTGTGCTCATCATTTCTCCAAGAATTTCAGAATGACTTTAAACAAGTTTTCAAACCTACCAAAGAGATGGGGCTTGTGAGCCGAACTGCAAGCCCGGCACAAGCCCCATTCTGAAGGGTATCAAAGCACGATCAAGCTTGTTGACCCATCAACTCTTCAAAAGTGATGGCCTTTTCAACGACTTTGGCCTGCGCCAGCACGAAATCAGACACATTGCTTTCGATGACCATCGCTTCAACCTCAGCCAGACGCTGGTTGTCGCTGTTGTACCAACGCACCACATCATCCGGACGCTCGTAGCTGGCCGCCAATTCTTCAATGTGGGCTTTGATTTGTTCAGGCTTGGCGTGCAAGGTGTTGCCACGCACAACTTCGGCCACCACCAAGCCCAGACGAACGCGCTGCTCGGCTTGGGGGCGGAAGATGTCGTCGGGAATCGGCGCCTTGTCAGCGTCCTTGATGCCACGTTGCTTCAGGTCTGCACGGGCGCCCTCTTTGAGGCGTTCGATTTCGGACTGAACAATGGACTGGGGCAGATCGAGTTCGGCCTTGGTGACCAACGCATCCATAGCGGCTTGCTTGTTGCGCGCCAACAGGCGGGACTTGACCTCGCGCTCGAGGTTTTTGCGGATATCGGCGCGAAGACCTTCCACGGTCGCATCGGCAATGCCCAGTGACTTGGCCAAGGCCTCATTCACGTCGGGCAAGTTAGCTGCTTCGATTTTTTTGACAGTGACCATGAAGTCAGCCGTTTTGCCAGCGACATCCTGGCCATGGTAGTCAGCGGGGAAGGCCATTGGAAAAGTCTTGCTTTCGCCTGACTTCATGCCAAGCACCGCAGCTTCAAATTCCTTGAGCATTTGGCCGTCGCCCAGAATGAACTGAAAATCAGCGGCTTTACCACCCGAGAAGACTTCACCATCGATCTTGCCTTCGAAGTCGATGGTGGCACGGTCCCCATCTTGCGCGGCAGCGTCTTGCGCACGTTGGGCAAAGGTACGGCGCTGCTTGCGCAAAATGTCGACGGTTTTGTCGATAGCGGCATCGCTGACTTCGGCTGTGAGTTTTTCAACTTCGGTGTCGGACAGATTGCCGAGCTTGACTTCGGGGTAAACCTCAAAAATTGCCTCGAAGTTCAACTCACCTTCAGGGGCGCCTTCTTTTTCAGAAATGCGCGGTTGTCCCGCCACATGGACTTTGGCTTGGTTGGCGGCGAGCGAGAAGGCTTCGCCCACTTTGTCGTTCAGGACTTCATACTGAACCGAATAGCCATAGCGCTGGGCGACCACATTCATGGGCACTTTGCCTGGACGGAAACCGTCCATCTTGACCGTGCGGGCCATTTTTTTCAGACGCGCATCCACTTCGGTCTGGACGGCCGCCACGGGCACAGTCAGAGTGATCTTGCGTTCCAGCTTTTCAAGGGTTTCAACAGTCACAGTCATCGTCGTTCTCGGTTAATTGAATGTCTCTTTAGTCCAGGGCTGCCCCATGGCCAAAAGTCAGTTGGTGCGCGGGGCGGGACTCGAACCCGCACAGTGTTGCCACCGTCAGGACCTAAACCTGGTGCGTCTACCAATTTCGCCACCCGCGCAGGTCCAAACAAAAAGGGCGTCAGGTTTGACAATCAGCCCGAAGCTGCTTGAAAAACCTGACCGCCCGGTTGAAATCGGTCAACTTTCTATTTTAGCCACTTCAAGTGGCCAAATTCAGGCACGGGCTTCATTTGGGCGCGGAATCCTGAACCAAGCCGCATACATGGCCGGCAAGGCCAGCAGCGTCAAGGCGGTAGCCACAATCAAGCCACCCATGATCGCCACGGCCATCGGTCCCCAGAAGATGCTGCGTGAAAGCGGAATCATGGCCAAAACAGCTGCAGCGGCCGTGAGCACGATAGGCCGCAACCGACGCACCGCCGACTCCACAATGGCTTGCCACGGCGGCATGCCAGCAACTCGGTCTTTCTCGATCTGGTCGATCTGGTCGATCAGGATGACCGAGTTGCGCTGGATCATGCCCATGAGCGCGATCACGCCCAGCAAAGCTACAAAGCCGAAAGGCCTGTTCAGCACCAGTAAGGCCCCCGCGACACCAGCCATTCCCAGCGGCCCGGTTAAGAACACCAACATGGCGCGGCTAAAGCTTTGCAGTTGAAGCATCAACAAGGTGAAGGTAATGAACAGCATCACCGGCACACCCGCGGCAATCGAAGCCGAGCCTTTGGCGCTTTCCTCCACCGCACCAGCCACCTCAATCCGGTAGCCAGTAAGCCCCTGCCCTTGCCAAGTGGCCTCGGTTTTCTTCAAGGCAGGCAGCAACTGTGCGGTGACGGTGGCACCCTGCAAGCCTTCGGCAATGTCAGACTGCACCGTGATGGCGTATTGCCGGCCTTCACGCCACATCACACCCGGCTCCCAAACGAATACCGGCGTCACAATTTGCAGCAGCGGAATCAACCGACCCGATGCGGTGGGCAAATACGACTGATTCAGATCGGACAAAGCTTCGCGTTCGGCCAAGGGCTGGCGCAACACGATGTCAATCAATTTGTCGCCATCGCGGTACTGCCCCACGGTCGAACCACTGAGCAAGGTGCGCGTGGCTTGCGCTATGGACTGGCTGGTCACACCCAAAGCACGGGCTTTGGCCTGGTCAACGTCCAGCCGAACCGACTTGACCGACTCGTTCCAGTTGTCATTCACACCCCGGGTGTTGGGGTTTCGGCGCATCTCGGCCTTGATGTCATCGGCCTTCAGTCGCAAGACCTTGGGGTCTGGCCCCACCACACGAAACTGCACCGGGTAAGGCACGGGCGGGCCATTGGGCAGCAATTTCACGCGACCGCGCGCTTCGGGGAATTCCTGGGCCAGCAAAGCGGGCAGTTTGGCGCGCAACACTTCGCGGGTTTTCAGGTCTTTGGGCAAGACAATCAACTGGGATACGTTGGTCTGGGGGAACACTTGCTCCAACGGCAAATAAAAGCGGGGTACGCCAGAGCCCACCCAGGCCGTCACCGATTTCACGCCCTCCAGCTGGGCCAGCCGTTGTTCTACCCGCTTGGCCATGTCTTCGCTGGCCTTGAAAGGCGAGCCCTCGGGCAACCACAAATCGACCAGTATTTCAGGTCGGCTGGAATCAGGAAAGAACTGCTGTTGCACCTTGCCCATGCCAACCAGCCCCAAGGTGAACAAAAACACCGTGATGCCAATCGTCTTCCATCGGTGGGTCACGCACCAGGTCACCCAGGTGCGAAAGTGCCGATAAAACGGCGTATCGAACATTTCAGCCGAATCCAGGTGCTCAGCCGACACGGCATGCGCAGGTGGCTTCAAAAGCAAAGCGCCCAGGTAAGGCACAAAGTAGACCGATGCCACCCAACTGACCAACAAAGCCACCACGGTGACTGCAAAGATTGCAAAGGTGTATTCCCCCGTCGTGGATTTGGCCATGCCAATCGGCAGGAAACCAGCCGCGGTGATCAAGGTGCCCGTCAGCATGGGCATGGCTGTGAGTTCATAAGCAAAGGTCGCAGCACGCACTTTGTCATAGCCCTCTTCCATTTTTCGGACCATCATCTCGACAGCGATGATGGCATCGTCCACCAGCAAACCCAGCGCAATGATCAGCGAGCCCAGTGAAATTTTGTGCAGTCCAATGCCAAAGTAATTCATCGCCAAAAAGGTCACCGCCAGCACCAGTGGAATTGTGATGCCCACCACCAGACCAGGCCGGATGTCGAGCGTCCAACGGCGCCACAAAGGATGGTGTCCAGGGCGTTTGTGCAAACCCAACGCCAGGAAACTCACGGCCAGAACGATCACCACGGCCTCGATCAAGACCTTGACGAATTCGTTGACCGAAGTGGCTACGGCACTCGGTTGGTCTTGCACCTGCTTCAAGTGCATGCCCACTGGCAAAGTAGCCGTCACTTCTGCGACCGTCTGGTGCAAGGCTTGGCCCAAAGCAATGATGTCCCCGCCTTTGGCCATGGACACGCCCAGTGCGACAACCTCCTCGCCATCGTGACGAACTTTGACAGTCGGTGGATCCACATAAGCGCGGGTCACTGTCGCGATGTCAGACAAGCGAATCTGTGCACCAGAAGTACCGCGGATGGGCATGGCCTGTAGGTCTTCCAGCGTCTGGAACTGCCCACCCACGCGCACCTGCACCACATCCAAGGGCGACTGCATGCTGCCTGCCGACTCCACCGCGTTTTGCTGGCCCAGTTGCGCCAGCACCGCCCCCATGTCCAGACCCAGTTGCACCAGCTTCTTTTGAGACACCTCGACAAAGACTTTTTCGTCTTGCGCCCCAAACAAGTCGACTTTTGCCACATAAGGCACGCGCAGCAAGGTCTGGCGCAGGATGTCTGCCTGTTTTTTGACTTCAGCAGCCGAGAAACCCTGACCACCCAGGGCATAGATGACGCCATACACATCGCCAAATTCGTCATTGAAAAACGGCCCCACCACACCTTGCGGCAAGCTGCCACGCATGTCACCGATTTTTTTACGCACCGCGTACCAAACCTGCGGCACCTCCCCTGGCTTGGAGTTGTCTTTGATCTGGAAAATGATCTGCGCTTCACCCGGCTTGGAATAGCTGCGGATCTTGTCCGCAAAAGGCACCTCTTGAAGGGTGCGTTCCAGCTTGTCAGTCACCTGCTCGGCCATTTGTTCTGCGGTAGCACCTGGCCAATAAGCCCGCACGACCATGGCCCTGAAGGTAAAGGGAGGGTCTTCATCCTGCCCCAGCTGAAAATAGGACGCCATGCCCAAAACCAGCAACACCACCATCAGGTAGCGGGTCAGGGCCGGGTGCTCCAGCGCCCAGCGCGAGAGGTTGAATCGGGTGTTGTCGGTTCCACTCATGGGATCACCGTTGCTCTGTTGAAGCGGTTGCAGGGGCCAACGCAGGAACCAATGCATTCGGGGCAGCACTGTAGACCGTGACTTTCTGGCCAGGCGCCAAAACATGCACACCCGCACTCACCACTTTTTGACCTGGCTTCAAACCCGAAGTGATCACCACCTCGTTGCCATCTATCGGCCCAAGCACCACCACTTGAATGTTCACGGTCATGCTCGTTTCGTCCAGCAACCACACCACCGTGGCCTGGCCATCCTGGCGCAATGCGCTGGTGGGAACCTTGATCACCGCAGCTTGACTGCCCGGCAAATGCAGCGCCAGGACATTGAGCGTGGCGCCCAATGGCAAACGATCAGAACCATCAAGTGCCAGCTTGACCGCGTAAGTCCGCGTCACCGGGTCGGCACTGGCGGCCAATTCCCTGACCTTGCCCTTGAAGGACTGTCCAGTGCTGGTCAAAGTCACTTGCATGGCCTGACCTATTTTGAGGCTAAAGGCCATTTGCTCGGACACGGCAAACACCGCATCGCGGGGGCCATCGTGCGCCAACCTCAGCACAGGCTGGCCGGCAGAAACCACTTGCCCCGCTTCGGCCTCAACGGCCGTGATCACACCCGAATGGCTGGCCACCAAGCGTGCATAGCCTGCTTGGTTGTTTTGCACCTGCCCTTGGGCCTTGGCCTGATTCAAGGTGGCCTCGGCCGCTTTGAGGGTGGCCTCGCGCCGTTCCAGTTCGGCAGCACTGATGAAATTTTGCCCCCTTAAGGCCTCAAAGCGCTTGAACTCAGCGGCGGCCAGATCCCGCTGGCTCTGCGCCGCACTCACCTGCGCCAAGGCAGCTTGCGCGGCCAATTGGTAATCTTGTGCGTCAATTCGGGCAAGCAATTGCCCAGCCGCTACGCGCTGCCCCAGATCGACTGAGCGTTCCACCAGTTTGCCCGCGACCTGAAAGCTCAGACGCGACTCCACCCTGGCACGCACTTCTGCAGAATACTGACCTGATAAGTTCAGCTCCCCTTGTGACACCGTGAACAGTTTGACCGAACGCAAGGGTTCCACAGGTGCCTCGGTCTTGGAACATGCCACCATAGTGTTCAAAAGCGCACCAAGTACGCACCAACAGAAAACTCGCCGAAGGGCGAGTGGGGTCGAATAAGGCATGGAAAATCCAGGAAATAATAATGACTGACTGGTTAGTAATCTATTCAAAGACATGATCCTTGTCAAGCGACAATAGCCTTTGACCATGCAATCTGCCCCATTCATTCACCGATCCACACGCTCTGGCTTGAGTCCGGAACACCGGCAACTATTGCGCGGCGTGTCACGCTCGTTTGACCTGTCCATTCGCCTGCTACCGGCGAAACTACAGGCCCCTGTGGCCATCGGCTACCTGCTGGCCCGCGCCACAGACACGGTGGCAGACACCACTGCCCTGCCCTTGGCAGAACGGCAAGAATTGCTCGAACTGATGACTCGGGTGATCGCATCTCCAGACATCGAAGCGGAGCAAGCGCGTGAAATCAAGCAGCTGACGCAGGCATTTGCAGCTCAACAAACCGACTCGAACGAACGTGCCCTGATGCACGCCCTGCCGCAATGTATGCCTCTGTTACAAACCCTTGACGAAGCCGATCAGGCCAGCGTACGCCTGGTGCTCAGCCACATCACGCAAGGCCAACATCAGGACATGGCTCGCTTTGGCCCCGGCTTGCACGCCCTCAACACGCAAACCGAACTGGACCACTACACCTGGCAAGTGGCCGGAAGCGTCGGCGAGTTCTGGACCGAGCTCTGCGGTCGTCATCTGCCCGGCTACACCCTGTTGGCACAAGATGAAATGCTTCGTCTTGGACGTCGCTTCGGTATGGGTTTGCAACGCCTCAACATCCTGCGCGATGCCGGGTCCGATCTGGCTGCCGGACGTTGCTACTGGCCCCTTGAGACACTCTCAACCGCCGGCCTGAACGCTGAGCAATTGGCCAATGCAGCGAAAACCGCCCACGCCAGCAGCTTGCAGGCACTGACCCCGCTGTACGCACAATGGATCGAGCACACCCAATCGCAACTGGCAGATGGCATGCGCTATGCCCTTGCCCTGAAGCCGCTCCGACTGAGAGTGGCCAGCGCCTTGCCGGCACTGATCGGTGCACGCACCTTGGCGATGCTCCGGCAAGCGGGGCCGATGGCTTTGACCCAGCACATCAAAATGCCTCGCCATGAAGTGCGCTGGCTTTTGTGGCAAATGGCCCTTGGCCGGGGTTCAGCCGGTGCGCTCGAAAGGCTTTTCAAGAAATTGTCCGGCCATGACCTCGCTTGAACCCCTCGTTTGAGTGAGAAAATCAGCGCCCATGAGCCCCCAAGACTACGTTCAGCAAAAAGCCGCCGCCTCCGGCAGCAGCTTTTATTACGCCTTCCTGTTCCTTCCACCAGAGCGGCGTGCGGCCATCACCGCGTTTTATGCGTTTTGCCGCGAAGTCGACGATGTGGTTGACGAAACCAGCGACTCCGGTGTGGCCGCGACCAAACTGGCCTGGTGGCAAAAAGAAGTCCTGCAATCGTTTGATGGCCAACCCAGCCACCCGGTCATGCACGCCCTCATGCCCCTCTCACCGACCTTTGGCATTGAAAGCCGCCACCTGCTGGCCGTGATCGAAGGCTGCCAGATGGACCTGAACCAGACCCGCTACCTGGACTTTGCGGGCCTCACAAAATACTGCCATCTGGTGGCTGGCGTGGTGGGCGAAGTCGCCGCACGCATCTTTGGCCAGACCGATGAGGCCACCACCGCATACGCCCACAAACTGGGCCTGGCTTTTCAGATGACCAACATCACCCGCGACGTGGGCGAAGATGCGATGCGCGGTCGCATCTACCTGCCGCTGGATGAACAACAACGCTTTGGCGTCAAAGCCAATGACCTGATCCAGCGCACTTACTCGGACGGCTTCAAAGCCCTGATGAAGTTCCAGACCGACCGCGCGCACGCACTCTATGACGAAGCCCTGGCAATGCTGCCGGCTGCCGACCGCCGCGCTCAAAAACCCGGCCTCATGATGGCCAGCATCTACCGCACCTTGCTGCGTGAAATCGAGGCATCGGGTTTTCAGGTGCTGCACCAACGCATCGCGCTGACGCCCCTGCGCAAGCTGTGGCTGGCGTGGAAGATGCAGGCGCTGGGGCGGTTTTAAACCGCTTCAATCGGTCTAGGAGCAATTCAGCTCAAACTTCACTTCATGGCCCTCGCCTGCTTGTGCGCAGCGCGTTCCACACAGGCATGCAGCCACCCTGACACCACCGGGTATTGCGCAAGCAAGCCCGCTGCCGGGCGAATCCAGCTGGCGACACTGGCCACACACACATCAGCGACGGTGAAGCGATTGGCCGCCAGGAAAGCCTCCCCTTTCGCGTGCTGCGCTTGAAGGTGCGCTTCCAGCACGGCCAGTGGCACTTTCAAGCGGCTTTCAGCGCGATCGGCCAACTCGGGCTTGCGCTGGTCAGGAGGCATGGCCATGCGGTGCATGAGCACGGTGAGCGCATCGCTCTCGAGATCAGTCACCGTCCAAAAGCTCCATCGCAGGGCCTCGGCTTCTTCGCGGGGATTGGCGGGCGTGATGGACTGGCCATCGGGACGGCCGTGCACTCGGGCAATGTACAAGGCGCAGGCCATGCTTTCCCACACCGTGACGCGGCCCTCGGGGCGCTCGTCCACCACCGCCGGGATGTGGCCATTGGGGTTGATGGCCAGAAACTCGGGCGTGCGCGTCGCGCCACCGGCGTAAGGCATGGCAATGTGCTCAAAGGGCACGCCCAGTTCCAGCGCAGTCCACAGCGGGCGAGCGGCTCGGGATGTGCCGATGCCGTAAATTTTCAATGTCAAGTCGGTCTCCTGATCAGTTTGTAGTCGGGCCAAAAAGCACACAGCGCATGCAAATCCTTCACGTCCAGGTGCGGGCGGGTGTCCCCATGGGCCCAGTCGTGGCCTTCACGGTTGAGCCAGGCAACCTGCATGCCTGCAGCCAAGGCCCCCACGCAGTCGGCGTGTGCGTCGTCTCCGATGTGCAGCACCTCATGCAGCTGCACGCCCGCTGCCTGGGCCCCTGCGGCAAAAATCCGCAGGTCAGGCTTGGCCACACCCAATGACTGCGCACTCACTGATGCATGAAAGTGCTGGCCAATGCCGACACGGTGAACATCGGCGTTGCCGTTCGAAAGGGCGACCACCGGCAAGCGCTGGCTCCAGAAGGCCAGCGCAGGCAAGGCGTCTTCAAACAAATCCACCCGCTGGCGCTCGGCAAAAAATACCTCAAAAGCAGGCTCTGCCAAATGCAGCGACTCCCCAGCTTTCTGCAACAAGGCGCGGATGGAGGCCAGCCGCAAAAATGACAAGTCATGCGCCCTGTCGGCATGGCGGGCATTGATCTCGGCGCGAACCGCCGTTTTAACCTCGGGTTGGGCTGACAAGAGGGCTGTCGCAGGTGCGTTTTTGCTGAGCCAGGCCTGCAAAGCGGCTTCGGCCCGGCCAATCGTGGGCCAGACGGGCCACAAAGTGTCGTCCAGATCGAGGGTAATGGCTTTGATTCGGGATATGGCAATCATGGTGGTGGGAGAATACCGCATGGCATTTCAACAAGAACCCTCTTTCCAGCATGGTCAGTCCGCCCGCACCGCGATCCTGTATTGCAACTTGGGCACGCCCAGCGCGCCCACGGCACCGGCCCTGCGCAAATACCTGGCCGAATTTTTGGGTGACAGCCGTGTGGTCGAAATCCCCAAACCCATTTGGTGGCTGATCCTGCACGGCATCATCTTGCGCGTACGACCCGCCAAATCGGCGGCCAAATACGCCAGCATCTGGACCGAGCAAGGCTCCCCACTCAAAGCCAACACCGAACAACAAGCGCTGTCTTTGGGCGCAGCCATGCAAAAAAGCGGCCACAGTGTGTCTGTGCGTTTTGCCATGCGCTACGGCCAGCCTTCCGTTCCCGCACAACTCGATGCACTCAAGGCCGAAGGCGTGCAGCGCGTGCTGATCGTGACCGCTTACCCGCAATACAGCGGCACGACCACCGCCAGTGTGTTTGATGCGGTCTACCGATGGGGCCTGAAAACCCGATTGATCCCTGAAATGCGCTTTGTCAACCGCTACCACGACGACCCGCGCTACATCGCTGCCTTGGCGCAGACCGTGCGCGATCATTGGGCTGCGAACGGCCAAGCCGAGCAGTTGGTGATGAGCTTTCACGGCGTGCCTGAGCGTACCCTGCAACTGGGTGACCCCTACCACTGCGAATGCATGAAAACTGGCCGTCTGCTGGCCGAGGCGCTGGGCCTGAGCAAAGAACAATACAAACTCACCTTCCAGTCGCGTTTTGGCAAAGCCAAATGGCTGGAGCCCTACACCGAACCCACGCTGATCGCCATGGCCGAACAAGGGGTGAAAAAGGTGGATGTGATCTGTCCGGGCTTCACCAGCGATTGTCTGGAGACGCTGGAAGAAATTCAACAAGAAGCCCAAGAAGCTTTCTTGCATGCGGGCGGCGAAAAGTTCAGTTACATCCCTTGCCTGAACAACAACCCGGTCTGGATAGACGCCCTTGCCGCCATCAGCCTGGACCACATGCAGGGCTGGGATTTGTCAGCACCCGATGAAAAGGCATTTGCAGCCAGCCGGGCTCGGGCCTTGGCGCATGGTGCGAAGGCCTGAGACAGGGCCAACAAAGACCCCTTTAATGGGGCACTTTAAAAGGCGACTTTTTCGGCCTCGATGTACGCCAGGCTGACGTACTTGCCAATGTTCCCATCGAAACCCTGCATGGTCTTGGCGCGAGCGGCGACACGCGGGTCTTTCAGCACGGCGGCTTTCGCCTCGGCTTCCGACTTGCCGTCTTCCACCATCTTCAGGCAAGGCTCCCAGATACCCGCCATGAAGTCACCATAGGTCTTGAGCAGGTCTTTGCGGGCTTGGCCATGGCCTGGCACCCACAGTTGCTCACCCGTAGCCGCCATCAGGGCTTTGTAGTATTTGAAGGTGCCTGGATAAGAGCCCTCGTCCATATTGGCGATGCGGTTGGTCATGGCGATGTCGCCCACGGCCGTGAGTTTGTCTTGCACCACCTCGACACACAAATCAGAGGGTGTGTGCGCCGTGCCGTAGTGGTGCATGCACAAAGTCACATCACCAAACTGCAAGACCTGCCCATGCTGAACCGCGGTGTTGGGCAAAACCACCTGGGTGCCCAACGTGGACTGGTTGGTCCACCGCTCCATCAGGCTGCGCCACAGGTTGCCTTCTGTGCCCTTGAGTTTTTCGATCGTGCTGGGCAATGCATAAATGGGAAGCTGGTCACCATAGGCCTTGACGAAAGCATGGTTGCCCAGCCAATGGTCTCCGTGGTAGTGGCTATTGAACACAGCCACGACCGGCTTGTCGGTCACCTTGCGGATCATGCGGATGGCCATCTGGCCAATTTGCAGCGAAGCCCCCGAGTCGAGCACTACCACACCCGCCGATGTGACCACAAAAATCACGTTGGACATCATGCCCCGGTTTTCAGGGGTGGGAAAGCCATCGGGTGAATAGACCATCCAAACATGGGGCGAGAGTTGTTGGGCAGGGATGTCGGCCACGGGTGGGCCTTCGATGAACTCCTGCGCTTGCTGCGCCAGCGAGCGGGCCTCAGGCCACAAGACTGCACCGCACATTGCGGCGCCGCCCAAGAGCCATTGTCTTCTTTTCATGATGCTGAACTCCTGCGAAGGAACAACGCTTTCAGGCGGCTATGAGTGACTGTGAAACGAGAGGCGGCACGACGAAGTGCAGCCAATTTCGATCAAACCACATAGCCCTTATTGGGCAATGCACCCATGATTTTTGGGGCGTTGATTTTGCGAGGTTTGACGCGTCCGCCCTGAGCCTTGAGCCAGGTCTCCACCACATCCCAGACCTGCTTGTTGCCCTGGTTTCGGGCTTCTTCAGCCACGGGGGCCCAGCCCGCCACTTTGTACTTTTTGCCCGATTCGATCAGTTGCCCCTTCAAGCGCAAGTCACCAATGCGGCTGCCTGCGGCACCGACCGGATTGCAGCTATAAGACAAGCCGCCCACGCGCACCATGTCACCGCCTTGCTGGTAATAAGGGTCGGGGTTGAACAGGTTATCGGCCACATCCTCCAGCACGGTCTTGATGGTCTCGCCCGTCATCTCAGTTACCGTGGCATACGAGTAAGTGGTGGCCGTCATGTCCAGCAACCACTCTCGCGTGATGGCCTGGCCCGGCAGCAGCGTGGTCCCCCAACGGAAGCCGGGTGAAAAGGCGATTTCGGCGCCCTGCACTTCCAACAAGGCATCGATCAGCAACTGGTCACCCGTGCCATTGAAATTGCCACGGCGGTAAAGCAGGCCATCGGTCACCGCCAATTTCTCGGCCAACTTGGATTCGTAAGGCGCGCGAACCCTGGTGATCAGCGCATCCATCTCCTTGTCAGCGGGCAGCATGTTGGAAAACACGGGCAACAACTTGTAGCGGAAGTCAGTGACTTTTTTATCCTTGACTTCGAAATCGAGCACGCCCAGAAACTTGCCATTGGAGCCCGCATTGGTCACCAGGGTCTTGCCCCCCTTGTTGGAGATGATGGAGGCCACAGGCATGCCATCGTGCGTATGGCCACCCATGATGGCATCAATGCCACTCACACGGCCAGCCATCTTCAGGTCCACATCCATGCCGTTGTGGCTGTTGACCACCACCACCTGCGCACCCTTGCCACGGGCTTCGTTGACCATCTTCTGCATGTTCTCGTCCTGTATGCCGAACTCCCAGTCAGCCACCATGTAGCGCGGATTGGCAATCGGCGTGTAAGGAAAAGCCTGGCCAATGATGGCGCAAGGCACACCATTGATTTCGCGGATCACGTAGGGCTTGAACACCGGATCACCAAAATCGCTGGTCTTGATGTTTTGGGCCAAAAAGTCGACTTTGCCCGCAAAGTCTTTTTCAACAATTTCTTTCACGCGTTCCATGCCGAGGGTGAATTCCCAATGGCCTGTCATCACGTCCACGCCCAGCAGTTTGCAGGCATCCACCATGTCCTGGCCGTTGGTCCACAGACTGGTGCCAGAGCCTTGCCAGGTGTCACCCCCATCGAGCAGCAAGGCACCGGGGCGGCTGGCTTTCATGCGCTTGACCAGAGTGGCCAAGTGCGCGAAACCACCCACCTTGCCGTATCGTTTGGCCGCCTTTTCGAAATCCAGAAACGTCAACGCGTGTGCCTCTGCCGTGCCGGGTCGGATCTTGGCCACCTGAAGCAAATACTCCCCGACCAAATGCGGCAAATTGCCCTGCATGTTGCCAATGCCCATGTTGATGCTGGGCTCGCGAAAATAAATGGGTTTGAGCTGCGCATGGCAATCGGTCATGTGCAGAAAGGACACATTGCCGAACTTCGGGATGTCATAAAGCCCGTTGGCCGCAGTGGATGCTGGAGCTTGTGCATAAGCGCCCATGCTCAGGCCCGCCATTGTGCCGGCACCCATCACCTGGATAAATTCGCGTTTGGAAAGATTCATATTGGCATCCACTGATATATAACGGCTTAAAAAAAACCTGGACAAGCCGGGTTTTTCAGGGTTTACTGGTTAACGGGGGATTTGGGGTCGAGCAACAAACCAACGATATGACGGACCTGGGTTTCGTTGAGGATGCCCATGTGTCCTGCGCGTGGCATGTTGGAGCAGGCGTTGTAAGCCTTGGCGTTCCAGATCTTGCCCCAGGTGTATTCCACGATGGCTTTGCTGGCCGGATCATCCGGATTGCTTACGCCACGGATCTTGCCGTAGTTGTAAAGGCTGGGGCCGATGGTGCCGTAAGAAATTTCTTTCTTGTCCATCTGGTGGCAGTTGTAGCAATTGCCGCCATTGACCGCAGTCGCCGAATCGGTCCAGGTCAAGCCACGGCCGCTTTGGGCAATAGCCTCGCCTTGCTTCCAGTCACCAATGAACTTGCCGTCCGAAGGCCACCTGATGGCTTTGAGGTTGGATTCCTCAATGGCTTTCGCGGTTTTTTCGTCCAAGGGCTTGCCAGCCACATCGGCTTCGCTGCAAAGGCGGTTTGTTTCGTCGGTGGCGGTGATGCGCTCCACCTTGACGTGACTTTGATCTCGGAAAGAGGCCTTGACGATTTTCTCCGTCAGTGCGTTGATCTCGGCCACGGAAGGACCGGATGCACAGCCTGCAGCCACCAAAGCGGCAACCAAGCTGGCCAATACAAGTTGGGTCTTTTTGTTCATGAATTTCTCCTGGTCGGATCAGCGCTTGATGGCCGGTGCAATCGATGCGGCACCCTTGGCATTCACACCCAAATAAGTGGACAAGGCCACAGTGGCGTCACTGGCAAAACCAGGATACGGAAACCGCTGCTGGCGGTAGCAATCGTTCAGGCGCAACTGCATGCTCCACATCTGGCCATTCGATACGCGGTAGGCGGGCCAGGCGGCAAAGCCGACACCATCGCCAGGGTTCTTGGTCAGGATCGGCAGGTCTTGCAGACGAATGCGTTTTCCTTCTTCACCGTGGCAAGAGGCGCAAGAAAAATCATGCGACCCGCCTCTTTGAAAAAACAGGCGCTTGCCCACTTCATAAAAGTTTTTCTCTTGCTGGTGCGATTGCGAAAGGTTGAACTTCAGGCCCTTGGATTCGGCGGCGATCCAGGTTGCCAAAGCGGTGACGTTGGCCATTTCATCTCGGCCAAAAGGCGTTTTTGAAATTTCGGCGGCATTGAAGCCTTGCAGGTTTTCCATGCAGGTGACCAGACGCGACTCGAGGTCTTGCATGCGCTGGGTATCGGCAAAGTAACGGGGCAGCTCCACAAAAACGCCTTTGACAACGCCTGGGCCCTTGCCAAGATCGCATTTTTCAAGGGACACGTTTTTGGGACCGCGGTTTTTTTTCCAGAGGTCTTCACCCTTGGCTTCAAACAAGTCGGCCGGGTTACCGTCTTGCAACATGGCACGGTATTCGTCGATGCCCTGACTGGCTGATTTTTGGGCCAGAACAGGCATTGCGCTCAAGGCCAATGCCGCAGCAAAGGCCAGGGTTGAAGTTTTTATCATGGTCACCTCGTTGAATTAATAGAACGCAAAAAGGGTGAAGCTTTGGCTCCACCCTTTTGCAAGCTCAGCGGAAAGTCATGACACCGTGGCTTCGTCGGTGCGGCTGTCGCCCTTGTTGTCTTTCCAGGTCACTGCAATTTTGTCACCTGCTTTGGCACCTTTAACCGCGAACTGAAGGAAGGGGTTTTTGGACACGGCAGGGCCCCATTCGGCAGCCAGCACTGGCTTGCCGTTGTGGGTGGCTGTGACCTCCTGGATGAACCAGGCGGGCACAGTTTTGCCAGCAGCGTCTTTGCGCTGACCGGACTCCATTTCGTGGCTCATGAGCACACGAACGGTCGCTTTGTCGCCAGAGGCTTGGGCACGAATGCGCATTGGATCTGCCATTTTTTTCTCCTAAATCTTTCAATGAATCAATGTGTGAGGGTTGTGTGTCAGGGCTTAACCGCCACAACCACCCAAAGTAACTTTGACTTCTTTTTTAGCCCACAAGGCTTTGCCGTCGTTCATGATGGCCACAGCGTAGACATCCGAGGATTGGCCCATCTTGGCGCGAGTCGAGAAGTTGGCTTCCACGGCATCGGACACATGAAACAAGGCAACCAGTGCTGCAGGGTTCTTTTCGACCATGATGAGCAATTGCTTGACACCTGGCAACGAAGTGCTTGCGCCCAAAGGCACCACGGCGCCGTTTTCAGCGATGTCCGGACCGGTGATGGTCACATCCTTGCTCTCGGCCATGCTGGTCGAACCGGCAGCTTTGGCGGCATCTTGCACCGACTTGGCGTCGAATGCGGCTTTGTTAAAGGCTGCGTGGGCGAACTGGGGGAAACCAGCGGAGGCCAAAAGGCCAGCCACGACAGCGGTTTGTTTGAGTGTCTCGCGACGGGTTTGCATCTGATATCTCCTTGATGGTTGAATGATGCTATTGAAACAGGCTTGAAAATGCAACGGTTATATCCCGTATTATTTGCTGGCCCCCTTGGAAATCCATTCGGCTATTTTCTTGGCATCTGACTCTGGCAGCGACTGCGCGGGCATTGGAATCTGCCCGTATACCCCGACGCCACCCGCCCTGATTTTGCCGACAAGATAGTCCACTTTGCCGGCTTGCTTTTTGGCAATCTCATTGAAACCCGGACCCACAATTTTCTTGTCCACGCCATGACAGGCTGTGCAACTGTGCTTGCTGAGCAGTGCAATCGCGGCTTTGGCCTCGTTGTTTTCAGGTTTGGCTGTTGCCACGGGTGCTGCTGCGGCCACAGACATGCCTGCTTTGGGCTCGGGGCGCGTGGTGTCAGCACCACGTTGCTGCCCGACGATGCGGTTTTGTTCTTGCAAGTTGCCATGGGCATTGCGGGCAAAGTCGGGCAAAAGTGACGCCACTTTGATTTCGGGCGTGCAGTCCTTCATGCAAATTTTGTTGGCCGTATCGGGTTTTTTCGTGCCGCCAAACTCATTGCCTGGCCACATGGCGTGTGCCGTGGTCATGCCGTTTCGGTTTGGCAAACGAGCTTGCACCTCAGCCATATTTTTGTCAGACAACACATAGTCGTCTGGCACGATATTGGCAAGGTTCAGCATGAAGGCCGTGACCGCATAGACCTCTTCCGTCGTCAGCGTCTTGGGGTTGGTCCAAGGCATCGCCCGGTTGATGTAGTCCCACAAAGTAGAAACTGTGGACACCTTCATGATGGTGGTGCGGCCAGGATAATCTGCGCGCTGCAAATTGGCCACACGCCCGGTCTTGATGTCCTCGGCGGTTGTGCCACCAATCAAAGGGCTGAACACCTCGTTGGACTCCCCAAAAACGCCATGGCAATGGGCGCACTTGGCCTCCCAAACATCCTGACCCTTGGCCACAGAACCCGAACCTGCCGGCAAGCCCTTGAAGTCAGGGCGCACGTCGATGTCCCACTTAGCAACTTCTGATGGGGTGGCTGCTCGGCCGATACCCACAAACTGAGTGGACTGCGCGGCAGCCACACCCGCCATGGCCAGCAAAGCCAACGACATCAGTGCATTACGAAACCTGGACATTTTTCACCTCACCGTTTTCCTGCACCAACCACGACTGGATGGCGTTGTTGTGATAGATGGACCGTGTGCCGCGAACTGCACGCAACTGCTGGTATGTGGGTTGCACGTGTTCGGTATCGTCTTGCGCACGGCTTTGAATAATGGCCGGCTTGCCGTCCCACACCCAGTTGAGGTTAAAGCGTGACAGGGCTTTCGAAAGCACGGGCGTCTCCAGCCTGGCCTGACGCCAGTTGCGCCCCCCATCGGTGGACACGTCTACCCGTTTGATCTTGCCCTTGCCCGACCAGGCCAGGCCCGTGATGTTGTAGAAACCCTTGTCCAACAAAACCTGCCCACCCGAAGGCGTGGTCACCACGCTCTTGACTTCCTGGATGTTGGTGTACTGGCGATGCAATCCACCCGGTTGCAAATCCATGTAGTGAATTGCCTCGTCTTTGGCAGCATAAGGTTTGTCACCCACTTCGATGCGGCGAAGGTACTTGACCCAACTGACACCCTGCACACCCGGCACCACGAGACGCAAAGGGTAGCCATTTTCTGGGCGCAACATTTCGCCATTTTGGCCATAGGCCACGATGACTTCACCAGAGGTGATCAGACTCATCGGGATGGTGCGGGTCATGGAAGAACCATCACCCCCTTCGGCCAGCACAAACTTGCCGTTTTTCAGGTCGGCCCCAGCCAGCTCCAGCAGCGTGATCAGGGGCACGCCCGTGAACTCGCTGCAAGACAGCATGCCGTGGGTGTATTGGACTGTGGGCACGGCCACGTTGCCCCAATCAACCGCAGTGTTGGCGCCACACTCGATGAAGTGAAAGCGCGACACCGATGGCAAGCGCATGATTTCGTCCATGGTGAACACCATGTTCTTTTTGACCATGCCGTTGATCATGAAGCGGTGCTTGGACGGATCGATGTCCCACCAGCCCTGGTGATGCCGCTCAAAATGCAGCCCACTGGGCGTGATGATGCCGAACAAGGACTGCAGCGGGGCGAACGAGACCGAAGCTTGGGTGGTCTGTGTCAGACCCGGGCTCTGGCGACGCTGCAAGTTGGCCTCGAACTTGGAGGGTTTGCCGTAACCGTCAACGGCCACGCCCTGGCCTAGACCCGTGGCATGCTCGGGAAGGTTCAAAATGTTGAGGTCACCGCCCTCGGCGGGTACCGGGTTGCCCTGGGCCATGGCCATGGGAGTTGCAACCCCTGCAGCAGCGGCAGCGAATGCACTGCGGATGAAATCACGACGCCCTTTTTTCCCTTCTGCAAACACAGCCTTGATGCCGCCATGGGTCAAGAAGTTTTCAGGTGCTTTTTGCACCCTTCCTGAATGAATGTTGTCTTCTTTCACACACACTCCTCGTTTTGAGTTGTCAATTCACGGCTGAGTCAACGGCCACCCGCGTGCACATGGTCTGGCCTACCTTCGCAGCACCATTTTTCACCCTGCATAGCTCGCTGATGATGTGCAATCGAATGGACATGGACAGTACGGCAAACAACTCAGCCGCCCTGCCAAACACCTCGTCAGTTTCATCGCTCATGCGATCTGTGCCATTAGGTTCGTATATTCGAATGTGCGAATATATACGTTAAACGATGTATCCGAATCAGGGATTACACCGAAGGCGATTGCTAGTTAGCACAAACCCTGATCAAGAAGGCTTCGACGTTTATTCGTCCAGTTTGCAGGACGACACCAACGGGGGTGATCCGTCACTTGAACTTGTAGAAGTCCCTGTTGAGCACTGCAGCAACCGAGTTCACGTCTTCTGGAAACATGCCCAAGTTCAGCTCGGTGTTGCACTGTTCGACCATACCGCGCAAAAAAGCAGCGGTATTGATGCGGCCTTGCGGTTTGTAAATGGCACTGCCATCGCCGCCAACCTTGGAGATGTGGCAGGCCACGCATTTGCTTTCTGCGATCAGTTTTTCACCCAACTTGTAGTCGGCTTCCTTGAAGATGGCAGGCTGAGCGCAAGCTGCAAAAGACAACAGGACAGTGGTCAATGCGAAGCCATGCGTTTTTTGGAATTTCATTTTCGACTCCAAATAAAAAGCCACTTGAGGACAAGCCCCTAAGCGGTGAGCAAAAGCCACTGGCAACCGTCAAGCTTGTCAGACTTTTCGGATTTGACAAGCTTTGAAGGCTTGGCTTTACTTCGCGCCAGCCAGAATCCAGTTGGCCAAAACCAAGGCATCGGCCTCGCTCAAAGCAGCTTGTGCAGGCATTGGCACAGGGCCCCACTTGCCTGCACCACCCGCCTTGATACTTTTAGCCAAGCTTGCAGCGGCGTCTTTTTGAGCACCATATTTTTTAACGACGTCTTGGTAGGAGGGCCCTACGAGCTTCTTGTCAACCGCATGGCACGCCATACAAGCGTTTTTCTTGGCCATGTCCATGCTGGCAAAAGCGGGGAATGACATCACTGCAGAAAAGGCAACAGCGGTAAAAATCAATTTCATGAGAACTCCGAATGAGGATCGTGTGAATATAACCAGATGCTAATTTAACCCAAACTGACATGGCTTTGTGCTCGCAGGTTAAAGCCCAACGTCAGAAATTTTACTGAAACCGTAAAGCCCAAAATTCAAAGCCAGTCTCAAAAACCAGGCCGAAGACTTTCGTCCCAATCATCGATCAGAGGGCATTGCGGAGACCTGGATGGGCCGAATCGTGAACGTCGAACACATCAGGTAGCGGCTGTTTGTCTGGTTTTTCTTGCCCTACTCCAACCCAGCAATTTGAATTTAGCACGACCACCCCGCCCGCTGCCAAGACGCGTCAAAGGGCCTTGCGCCCCTGGACCAAGCGATCTTCCAGGTAGGGGCCATAAAAGTCAGGCAGATAGGCCCCTTCCATCCTCTCGGCCACTTCTTTCCCGCCGGGGCCGAAAAACAGCAATGTGGGCGTGATGGAAACTTTCCATTGGCGGGTCAGCTGGTCGTGGGTGGTGAGCTTGCCCGCAAAATCGAGCACGGGCTGGTTGTTGCGCATGTCCACCTGCACGATGGCAACACCTGCCTTGTACATGGGTGAAAGGTGGCTTTGACGTGCCTGTAGGCAAAACACGCACCCATCAAGGCTGACCATCACGATCAGGGGCTGCTTTTTTTGAAGGGCACGGGCCAGTTCATCAGGCAGTGATTGAGCGACCGGCAAAGTGGCCGCGCCCCCAGATTGCGCCAGTACCGGGGTGGTGCAAAGTGATACCCCCACCCGTAAAAGCCAGTCGCGGCGGTGCCAAACTGATGTGTGTAAGAGGGTTATGTGAGAAGCCATGGGTTGCAGAATGTGGACAATAGCGGGTTTTGCGTGGTGGATGACGTCCTTCACAACTGCCCTGTTTGAATATAAGAAACCAATGAATTATTGGAGAAATCCATGAATATCGCAAGCTTGCTCGAAAGCTGGGGCGACTCGAATGTACTGGCCATGGCGGGTGCTTTGGCCGGCTTCATCTTCGGCTTGGCGGCCCAGCGCAGCCGATTTTGCGCCCGTGCGGCAGTGATCGAGTGTTGTGAAGGCCAGGCCGGCGACCGCTTCAGTGTGTGGTGGCTGGCTTTTGGTGCAGCCATGGTGGGTGTGCAGGCGCTGGTGATGGCGGGCTGGCTCAAGCCCGCAGAAGCCCGCTACATTGCCCAGCCCGGCAGCATTTCGGGGGCGGTTCTGGGGGGCCTGTTGTTCGGAGCAGGCATGATTTTGACGCGCGGTTGCGCCAGCCGTTTGTTGATTTTGTCGGCCAATGGCAATTTGCGCGCCCTTTTGGCGGGTCTGGTGTTTGCCGTCACGGTTCAAGCCAGCATTGCGGGTTGGCTCGCACCTGCCCGTCAGACCTTGGCCGCTTGGTGGCCCATTGACGGCGGGCCTTCACGTGACTTGCTGCACCTTGCGGGTCTTGGCCCCTCAGGGGGTCTGGTGCTGGCGCTGTTGGCCCTGACCACAGGCTTTTACTTTTTCTTCAAAACCCACCAACACCGCTGGGGCTTGGCAGTGGGTGCCATCGTTACCGGTTTGAGCATCGCGCTGGGCTGGGGCCTGACGCAGGCGATTGCCTCGCAGTCATTTGAAGCGGTGCAGATCCAAAGCCTGAGTTTCAGCAGCGCATCGGCCGAAATGTTGATGCGGGTGCTGTCCACTGCCACCTCACCCAGCCTCGGTTTCGATGCGGGTTTGCTGCCAGCGACATTTCTGGGCTCTTTGCTGGGGGCGCTGGTCGGGGGAGATTTCAAACTGGAAGGCTTTAAAACAGAAAACAAGCTGGGCCATTACCTGATTGGCGCGGTTTTAATGGGCTTTGGTGCCGTGCTGGCCGGAGGATGCACCGTGGGTGCGGGCATGACTGGCGGCTCAGTCTTCTCACTCACGGCTTGGCTGACTCTGATCGCCATTTGGTTGGGTGCAGGCATGGCCTGGCGCATCAACCGCAGCATGGGCTGGCCGATCTGATTTTTTTCAAACATCCAAATTAAAACAACCACTGGGTGTAAAAAAAACGCCGCCAGTCTTGGGGACTGCGGCGTTCATTGACAACCTGGCACAGGCCACGCGCCCGATGCATCAAGCCAAGGTGTCTGCCCAGATGTTTTGAGCCCAAGACCAAGCGTAAACGCCCTCCAGCTCATTGGCAGCACTGGACACGCCACCCGAACCAGGAACGGCCAACATGGTCTTCTTCTCGGCATCGTACTTGTGGACACTGGCCACATGCACAACATCTTTGCTGCTGACATAGCTGTAGCAAGTGTTGTTGTAGATGGGCATAGGGTTGACCTCTTTGCCCATCAGCAAGGCGATCACTGCAGCAGCGCAGGTTTTACCGTGCTGGTTGGCCATGTGTCCCGACTTGGGCATGCCTGGGGCGATCTGGATCGAGTCGCCCAACACGTGCACGTTTTTGGCCGCTTTAGACTCAAAGGTAAGGAAGTCCACCTCGCACCAACGGTTGTTGGCCGTGGCCAATCCGGCATTGACTGCGATGTCTCCTGCACGCATGCTGGGAATGACGTTAAGCACATTGGCCTTGAGGTCATCATTGAACTCGAATTTCAAGGTGTTCGAGGATGCATCGACATCGGTCACACGGTGCTTGCCACGGTACTCGACGATGCCTTTGTAACGCTCTGCCCATGCTTTTTTGAACAACGGGCCCTTGGAGGTCACGTCGTCGTTGGCATCCAAAATCAGCACCTTGCTCTTGGGTTTGGCTTTGCTGAAATACTCAGCTGCCTGACAAGCACGCTCATAAGGGCCAGGCGGGCAGCGGTAAGGTGCTAAGGGAATAGACATGGCAAACACACCGCCATCGGGCATGGCTTCGAGTTGCTTGCGCAGCGTGACAGTTTGCTCACCCGCTTTCCAGGCGTGCATGATCGTTTCTTTGGCTCCCGCCTTGTTCATGCCTGGCAGGGTTTCCCACATGAAGTCGACACCAGGGGAAACGATCAAGCGGTCATACGCCAGCTCGGTGCCACCCGCCAGCTTGACGATGCGCTTGTCAGCATCGATGCTGTTGACGCGGTCCTTGACGACCTTGACGCCATGGCGTTTGGTCAAGTTGTCATACGGCGTGGTGATCTCAGTGATGGTTTTGCTGCCACCAATCACCAGGTTGGACATCGGGCAGGAAATGAAGGCATCGTTTGGCTCGACCAAGGTGACCTGGATCTTTTGCTCAGACCACATCCGAAGGTATTTGGCCGCAGTGGCACCGGAGTAGCCCCCGCCGATCACCACCACTTTCGGGCCGCTGCCACCACCCACGGTGGCACAACCCGATACAAGGCCCATAGCACCCAAAGCGGAGCCGCTCTGCAAAAATTGACGACGTTGCATGGCAGTTTTTCCTTATTTCTTTTGAGCGGCAAAATAGCCTGCAATGGCGACGATCTGCTCGTCGGAATAGCCCTTGGACAGTTGATGCATGATGGTTGCTGCGGGTACGCGACCGGCTTTGTAATCAAGCATTTTTTGAATCGTTACTTCTTTTGGCACACCTGCCAAAGAAATCATGCCCGGCTGGGCACGGCCATCGGTGCCATGGCAGGCTGCACACGATGCAGCCCAGCTGCGCACATGCAAAGGATCAACCTGGGCTTGCACCAGGCCAGACACAGCGACCAGAGCGGCCGCTGACAAAACTTGTTGAATCTTCATGGGATTTCCTCGAAAAAAAACAGACTTGACTTTTCAGCAACCAACTACGATCAGGGGCGCAGATACACAAATTTTTCATTGGCTTGCAGCTTGGCCACTTCGGCCACGCCGGAAGGAACCACTTTGGTTTCCATCAGCAGTTTGTCCTTTGAAATCTTACGCGCCACCAATGTGTTGTTGCACACACGAAACTCCACGCCTTTGCTGACCAGATCGCTGACGCTGCCCGAAAAAGGCTGGTCCATTTGATTGGTGGCACCTTCCAGCAAAAAGTCGATCCCCAAACCGTGAGTGACCACCACAATCTTGGCGCTAGGGTCAGCTGACAAATGGTTGCGAATATTACCTATCGCACGAGAGGCCTGGGGAATGCCCTCGCTCAAGTGGTAAACCACCTTGATCTCAGCCCATGAAAGGGCAGAGGCAAGCAAACCGGTCAGTAAAAAAAGACTTTTTTTCATTCGTGACTCCTTATAAATGGATATTAGCCTGACCCAAGTCAATGCGATGCCCGTGAAAACCCGGCTCGAAACTGATGCAAATCTTTCACGCCTCATCGCTCGCAATCTGCACGCACACCGCACGACAAAGCGTCACAACGCGCTCATTGACGATGCGGTAAAAGATCTGAACGCCGTCTCGGCGCTTGCCCAGCACACCCGCTTGATAAAGCGTGTTCAGATGCTGGGACATGTTGGGTTGCGTGGTGTTGATCTCGGCCAGTAACTCACCCACGTTTTTTTCGCCATTGCACAAGGCACTGATGATGCGAAGGCGCATGGGCGCGGACATGACGCGAAAAATCTCAGCAGCCTTTTCAAAGACTTCCTCGGATTCTGTCAAAGCGTTGTCTTGAACGGGTGATTTTTGGACCATGGCGGGGGTTCCATTGTTTATCAGGTGGCTAGAGGATTGTCCAACAAAAAAAGGCCTCCACCGGATACAGGCAAATACTGACCCCGGGTGAGTGACACATGCTGGTGCCGACAACACGCTCATACAGCCTAATAGATAAGGCAACTACTTGGCTATTGGATCCTGCAACTGACTCTGCCCAGCAGCTCTGAATTCGCTATAGGCCTTCTCCCAATCCACATTGGGGAATGCATCTTTGACTGACTCCAGAAAGTCATTGCGATTCAACGTCTCAAAGGTAACGTCTTTGTAGCGCTCGTCCAATTTCATTTCCTGAATTAAAGTTTCGGCACTGGGGAAAACTTTGTCCAACTCACCGTTAAGCCACTTCTTGGCGGCCACCTCAGAAATCTCACCGTTGAGTGACTGGCCAAGCAGCGCATCGGGCTTTGCCTCTATGACACGAGCCTGGTAGTAGGCGACGATCTGCTCCCGCGAAGTATCAAGGTGCTTTTGCAAGTCTGCCTCCACCGCCTTTTGATGCGCCTCCAGCTTCGTACGAAATTCTGTCAGCCTGGCAAGCAAATACGGCTTGGCTGCCTTCAACACCACCCGCCCGTGATCCTTACCCAATGAGGGCGTGAAATTCTTGCGAATCTCGTTAAGTGCGTCTTCCAGCGGTTTGGACGACAACTTGCTGCCCTTCTCGATCAATTCAAAGGTGGTGCGCAAACGGATTTCCAGGTCTTTGCTGCCACCAAGTTTCTGAATGCTGGTCGGAATCGCCATGCGGTGGCGCTGGATGGCCGCGCCGGACAGGCTCAGTTCCACATACTGCAGATAGGGCTCGAACACCCGCACCTGCCGCGCCAGATCAAAGCGCACGGGCGGCACCTCTTCCAAACTGGTTTTCACCTCGGCCAGCCTCGATACCGTGATGGGCGCAGACAACACATCGACCGTCAAGGCTTCGATCTGCTGTTTGGCTTCAGGGGTTTTGGCTTGGGCCACGGCAATCGCTTTGGCTGCCGGTGAAAGCCTGGCCAGCGCCTGCGCTACCTGTTCGCCCGACATGCGCATTGCGTTGGATGCAGCGCCATCGGAGGGCTCTGCCTCCAAGTACAGCGCGGTGGGGGTAAAGACATAACCCTCGTTGTCCACCACCACCAAGGCGGTGCGAAGACCCGGTGAACTATTTACTGAAATGCCAGCGCCAAGCAGCAAGGTCACCGCGCCAATATCGCCGTAACCCATGCGCATGACGCGGTCGTCAAAATCCAGACTCACGGTCAGCATTTCTTTGCCTAACCGCCCCACCGTTTCCACCATGGCCTGCGCCAAATCCAATTGGATGCCCGGCGCGGCATAGCAAACCGCACGTTGGGCAGAGCGAATCAACTCGGCAATGCGCAACGGCGACAACGAGCAAAAAAGTGCATCAATATTCACAGAGAACCCTTTGTAGAAACCGACGCTCATCACCTGGGCCGCTCACAACCGCCCAGCTTCCAAAAAACTGAAATATTCTGTGCGGTTGAAAATGATGTGGTCCAGCAACTCGATACCCAAAATCCCACCCGCTGCCTTGAGCTGCGCGGTGATGCTGATGTCGCTGTGCGATGGCTCCACACCGCCACTGGGGTGGTTGTGAGCGACGATGATCGCAGCAGCGCGGTCCGCCAGTGCATCGGCAAACACTTCACGCGGATGCACAGGGCTGCGGTCAATCAGGCCAATTGACACCACGCGAATATTCAAAATTTCATTGGCCCCATTGATGCTGGCGCACAAGAAATGCTCTTGCTTTCGGTCGGCGTAGTGCCGCAAATGCGGCAACAAATTTGCCGGTGTTTCAATCTTTGAACCCTCGGGCTTAATACGGCGACGGGCGAATTCGATGGCCGCCAGAATCAAGGTGGCTTTGGCATCGCCCACACCGTCAAACTGCGTCAGGTCGTCCGCCTTGACTTGCAAACCCTTCTCGTCAATGAGCCGTGCCAACTTAGCGGCCAGAGTCATCACGTCCATGCTGGCGGTGCCCTTGCCCAAGAGCACCGCCAACAGTTCTTGGTCACTCAAGGCAGATGCGCCCTTGCGCAGCAGTTTCTCGCGCGGTCGGTCGGCTTCAGGAATTTGCGCGATGGTCTTGCTCATGGCTTCAGGCCAGGTAAGACAAGTGGTGCTTAATCACCGTCACCGCCATGATGTCAAAAATACCACCCGCATCCGTGTATTTGATGTCAGCCAATTCTTCGTAGCGGCCTATATCGTTGTAGGCTGTTTGAATTACGCCATTCACCTGACCGCGATACACGCCATTGAGATATATGTCGTCAGCCCGGTTCGAGGTCACCGTGTCGCGGATCGACAGATCAGCCGCTTTCTCTTCGGTCACCTGCTTGATGAAAAGCGCCTCCGCATCGGTGATGGGAAATTTGGCCTGAATGTCGGCAATCATTTTTTGAACCGAAACCTTGGTGGGTGGTGGCCCCTCCCCTTTTTTACCGCCCCCTGGCTTGAGCTTCACCGGCCCACCGCTGGTGGTCACCCCCACATAGTCCACGGCGGCCTTGATGACCTCGGTCTGCCGAATCAACTGCATCAACTCCGACACGCTGCCCGTTTTGATGAGCTGCGGGCCAACATAGTCGGCAAACGTGGCCAACTCCTTGATCTCCGTCGAAAACGTGAAAAAGCAAGTGAGGAAGTGAACGCTCTTCGCAAACTTGGCCAGCAGGTAAACAAACGCCTTGCGCTCTTCCATATCAGCCAAACTGGCCTGAAACCGAATCCGCAGCGCATTGACCGCAAACTGCACCTGTGCATCAGTACCAACACCCAGCAACTGACCCATGTCAGCGGCATCCTTTTGTGTGAACACCCCTGCTGCCAAAACCTCCGCATGCAGCTTGAGGCACTGCGCCGGGGCGGGCTCTTCCGGCTCAAACGGCGTGCCTTTTCGGTACTTGTTAAAGGCTTTCAAAATCGCCTTGGCATTGTTGGTGAAGTCCACCACCACCACTTTCTCTTTTTCGTCATGGCAGCGGTTTAGGCGTGACAGCGTTTGCACTGCATTGCGGTCCACCACCGGCTTGTCCAGAAACATGCCCGCCAACAAGGGTTGGTCAAACCCGGTCTGAAACTTGTTCGCCACAATCATCAGCCGATAGCCGTCCCCCTCAAACCGATCCTCGATCAACTCGCCGTCACCCAGCCCGTTCACCGCGTGTTCACTGATCGCCGCGTTGGTTTTGGGGTGGGTGAAATCCGAGAAGGCATACAGCGCCTGGTAGGCCGCACCACGCTCTTTGAGCTTCTCCTGAATGATCTCGAAATAACGCAAGCCCGCCACGCGCGAACTGGTCACGATCATTGCCTTAGCACGCCCGGCAATCAGCGGCATCACGTCGGCCTCAAAGATGCGCAACATCACCTCTGCTTTGTACTGAATCAGCCCATCGTCCTGAAACGCCACATTCTTCAACGCCTTGGCCACCACACCGGCCGGGTAGAGTTTTTCTTCGTCGGCCTTGGGCACCACCGGGCAATGCAGGTTGTACAGCGTCTTGTATGAAATGATGCTGGCCGCCACATCCACGATGTAGCCCTCGGCAATGGCCTCAGCCTCGGAATACGTGTCGAATGCCTCGCCAAACAGGTCAACGGTCACCGGCGCAGGCGTCGCGGTAAACGCCACAATCATCTGATTCAGGTCATGCTCACGGATGATTTTGGCAATTTCGTCTTGCCCGTCGGATGCGTCGTCCGCCGCATCATCGGCATCAGGTTCATCGGCTTTGCGAAACGGCAGCCGAATGGCCGCACCCATCTTGCCTTCTTGTGAGCGATGCGCCTCATCAATCAAAAAGGCCACGCGCAGTTTTTTCAGCGCCGGGTTACTCTTGATCTCGTCCAGCACCCAGGCAAATTTCTGCTGCGTGGTGACGATGATGGACTTGCGCTGCGCCATAAAATGCGGCAAATCGTCTGCCTTGCGCGCCAGCCCCACCACGGCGGCCAGGTGGGTGAGATTCTCTAGGTCGTCCCGAATATTGGTGTCCAGCGACTTGCGGTCGGTCAAGATAAACACCATGTCCACCAGTTTTTCAGCCGTGCCCGGTTTGAACAGACTGTGCAGCCGGTCCGCCAGCCAACAGATGGTCAAGGTCTTGCCACTGCCTGCTGAATGGTTGATCAGGTACTTGCGGCCTATGTCCCCGGTACTCGCAAAGCGGTCTGAAATATCGCTGGCCACCCGGCCCACCGTTCGGCTTTGGTGGTAGCGCGGAAACAGTGTGAAAGCGGCCCGCTCGGGCTTGTCGTCTTGCGCCTCGCGCTTGGGCACACGCACTAACAGGCTGCTGAAATACCCCATTCGCGAGCGCAATTTCGCCCCGCATGGTTTTGATTTTTTTGATTTTCCTTTCGCATTCTGATATTCCCTTCGTTTTTTGTTCGCCTTGGCCCACTTGTAAGCCCATTTCGGGGCTTTTTCTGCCCCTCACGCCCCCTGCTGACGGATTTGCCCCAAGGTGCGCATGCGCGTGAGGTTATAGGCGGTCATCGTCAGCACAAACATCTGATCGACTTTCTCCAGCCCCCGCACCATCACCTGCGCCATGTGGCCCACC